>NZ_AUZM01000004.1 GCF_000478195.2 Lyngbya aestuarii BL J
CATCTTCTCAAAAAAATAATACCTACGAGTACAAATCCCCTGTCGATGATATTCCTGACCCTTGCGACTGGATACAGGAACATCATTCCCTAGCTTGTGTTGCCGAAACTCTCAATCTTCTCAACCAAACCCCAAATAACGGCATTCAAGCAGGCGAAGACTTTTCTTATACCCCTGAAGGAGAATTAGTAATTGGTGTCAAAACCCGAGATATTTTGAAAGCCCATTGTGGAGATCAGCACTGGCAATATGTGCGGAATTATTTACCTATCGAAAAAGGATAAGTTTTTGACCTCAGTTGAGTCTCTATCAATTAAGCTTGGCTGCCGCTTTCTCCTGTGATCACAGCCGCACCAATTAAATGAGCCAAACGCAGAGCTTCTGGAACTTTACCACAATCTGTCAACCGCTCTAAAGCGTGAGCGATCACCAACGGTTCTTCACCGCAAACCTGAAAAAAAAAGGGCGGATAAGCATGAATTTGACCCGCACGGCGCAAAATTTGCAGTCGTTTGTCTGCATCAGGTAAACGTCGTAGCGCCTGTTCTATCTTGCTTAAATTGGGGGGACGACGCATCACAGCAACACAAGGCCTTTCTAATCGACTCGCCAACTCCGGTAAATCGATTAAATTAAACCCTCCAAAACCAATCCCATCAATTAAAACCAGGTGCAACTGATCTAAAAACTTACCGCCAATCAGTAAGTGACAAAGGGTGTCTGTCGCATCCCACCCATCCGGTTGCACTTGTCCCCAAACCACCCCCTCAAAGCGAGTTCCGCCACAAACGACACCTGCAATGGAGACAGGTTCACCGCTATGGCGCTCAAAGGGAGCATCATCAAAACCAATTACCCGAATGACACGATTGAGTTTAAGTAGGGTTTCGAGGTTCACTTGTCCCTATTGGGGCGCACCTGCGGCGCGTTGAAGGGCAATTTCACGGTTGGCTTGGTATTCCGTAACTTTTTGTTGAGCGGTTTGATAGTTGTCACTCGACTCGGGAACCTGTCCCATCAGTTCCGAGGCTTGTCTCCATTGGCTGGCGACGTTCTCCCACTCAGTTCGAGATTGAGCCGTTTGAGCCAGGTTTGCCGCACTAATTGCAGTCCGAACCGCTTCCGCCCACGGATCAGCAGCAGGGGTTTCTGCGGTGGGAGGGGGTTCAGAAGTTTCAGGGGTTAAGGTTTCGACTTCTTCAGACTCAGAATCTCCGCCACTTAGAAAAGGAAGGGGATAAATCCCACTCAAGTGTAAACCGGCAACGGCGGCGATCGCCAACAAAATCAGCAGTCCGACAAACAGCAGTATTTTACCCTTATTGTCTGACTGGACTGGTTGGGGTTCTGCTTCTAAGTCGTCGTCTAAGTCGTCGTCTTCTTCCGGGTTGTAGTTCACCCCGATATTGTCATCAATGTCTTCTTCGTCAATACTTTCATCATCAAAATCATAGTATTCAGCCTCCTCGTCAGAAACGATCACATCTTCGGGAAGCACTTCTTCAGGAATATCATCTTCGTTCAAATAGTCCTCCTCATCCTGATCAATTGCAAGCTGTGGTACAGGAGGAATCAATTCTTCCTCAAAGTCCAATGATTCTTCGGGAAAGTCTTTGAGAATAATTTGATCTTCCCAAGCGGGTAAATCATCCCCAAATTCTCGTCCGTAAATTTTGACGGTGTGTACAGAGTCAATGTCCAGCTTTTTCATCCCGTTCTCAATAAAGCTGACTAAGGCTTTTTGATGATTGGGGACTTGTTCGCCTTCAAGCATGACATGAAGACAGTCATTCTCCCGCATGACATCGGCGCTAATGCCTTTCGGTTTCAGGGAATGGTTGATCGCCGTGGCGATCGCTTTGGGATCACCTTGTTTAGCGAGTTGTTTAGGGAGGTCGCGTTGGTTTTCGTCTGGCATGGCTATCCCTGTGTTGGGGTAACTGGCAATTCAATGATACTATCTGTTTTTGTAAGCTGTGTAACCTGATTTGGCAAGACACTCAAAGGGTCGAACCGAGTGGGAAATGTCATAATGATCCCAGTGTCTAACCTCTACTTGGAGATTGAAATAGGGTACACAGAGCGATTACGTGGGTTTGTAAGGTTGAGATTTCATCAGCACCGCGTTTGAGTTGGGTTTCTAACTCTAACAATAGCGGTAAGGTGGACTGGAGTTGTAGAACTGAAAGTGATTGTACCTCTTGACGCAGAAAATAGATGCGCTTAGGATTACCAATTTCTGCGGCAATGGCTATTTCTCGCTCATCTTTGACTCGCCGATCAATCATCAATTTCACCCACAACCAAGTCCGAAATTGACCCACCAATGTAGCCACAATTTTGAGTGAGGGTTCGTTGTGATCGATCAAAGCTGCTATTAATTCTAAAGCCTGATCGGTATTTCCGGCTTTAATTGCTTGGGCGAGTTTGAGGCTGTTTTGAGTATTGGACTGAACTAAGGTGGCGATCGCTTCGAGTTTTAATGCTTCGGAGTTGTTTCCGGCATAGAGTTTCAGTTTTTCCAATTCGTTGTAGAGTTGTTGCGTATCGTTGCCCACGGCTTCGGCTAACAGTTGAACTCCGGGTGAGGTGAGTCTGACTCCGACTTCGGCGGCGACTTGTTTGACTCGCTGTTCGAGTTGATCGGTTTTCCAAGGCGAAATTCGCGAAAATTCTTTAACGGTGGCGTGACGTTGCAGTAGTTTGGTAGACTTTAGTCGGCCATCGGGTTTGTTGGTTGTTGTCAGTAACAGGGTTGTGGTTTCTGGAAGGACAGCAAGGGTTCGTTCTAATTCTTGTAAGACTTCCCCAGAACACTGTTGAGTGATCGATGTATTGACTAACCAAACAAAACGGTTTCCCATGCCAAACGGCGGGGTCATCGCCTGATTTAGGCCGGAAATAACAGGATTTGCCGAATCGGGTAGAATTTTGTCAAAATTGAATGTAGACCAGCTAGGATCGAGAATGGACTCGCGCAGAGCATCTACAGCTTTGGCAAGAGAAAATTCATCATCTCCCCAGTAGAGGTAAACTGGCATTGGTGACGGTTTCTGAACAAGAGGCGAAAAAGATTGGACGATACTTACCAAGTTTACGTGAATCGGGTGGCGCGGATGACGCTGCCAGAAACTTATAATTCTCAGTTAGATCACATCCAGGAGTCTCCCAAGTATAAACCACTTCCCGAGGGCGGACGTCAAGCGGTTCGGTTTCCTGGTTATACCATCATTGCACCTCCGGCTCCTGATGATCCAGACAATCGCGGTTTTTATGACGATCTGCAAGCTTGTCAGCAACAACTCGCGGAAAAATTAGATCCCCAGTTTTGGGTTCCGGTTCCCCCCGATAGTCTACACTTGACTTTAGCTGATTTGATCTGGAATGATGCTTATCGGGATGCTTGTCAAGACCCTGAGTTTGAACACAAGTTACAAGGGGCGATCGCTGAATCTTTTTCAGCTTTTAAAGCGAATTTAATCGATCAGCCGATTCGTTGGCAAGTTCTGGGAATGATTGTGATGACTCGTGCTATTGGTGTTTGTTTAGCACCCCGAGATGAAGCTTCCTATGAGGAAATTTTACAATTTCGGCGAGCTATTTATCAAAATCCGAGTTTTAGGGCTTTGGGTATTGAACAGCAATATCATTTTACTGCTCATATTACCTTTGGCTATTTTGGGACGATTCCATCGGATTTAGATCGGAACCATCTCAATACGGTTTTGTCGGATTTTAATCATCAATGGATAGACTCACCCCAAGAACTCGTCATCAAACGGGCTGAACTTCGCAAATTTGATGATATGACGAACTATTATCGCTCTGAAAGTTGGCCTGTTTTGGAGTTTTGAAGGTTTGTCTATTTGAGTCTGATGAGAGTTGTTGATTTATTTGCCGGGTGTGGAGGTTTATCACTCGGCTTACAACAGGCTGGCTTTAATATAGTCGCCGCTTTTGATCATTGGGAAAGTGCGATTAAAGTTTATCAAAAAAACTTCGCTCATCCCATTTTTTCTGGCGACCTTCAAGATGTTCAAACTGCGGTGAATTTAATCAAACCTTTTACCCCTAATATAATTGTGGGCGGGCCTCCTTGTCAAGATTTTTCCAGTGCGGGAAAACGAGATGAAAATTTAGGACGGGGTGATTTGACTCTCGCCTTTACTGATATTATTACCAGAATTCAACCCCAATGGTTTATTCTTGAAAATGTAGCCTTATTTAAAAAAAGTCGTCAATATACTCAAGCAAAAGTATTATTTAAACAGTCGGGTTATGGACTCACTGAAAAGGTTTTTGATGCGAGTTTATGCGGGGTTCCTCAAAAAAGAAAGCGGTTTTTCTGGGTGGGAGAACTTCACGGAAAAGATAATCGTTTTTTGAGTTATTTTGAATCAAAATTATCCTCAAAACCAACAACGGTTCGAGATTATTTGGGGGATAAATTGGGATTAAACTATTATTACAGACATCCTAGAAGTTATCAACGTCGAGGAATATTTAGCATTGACGAACCCAGTCCAACTGTTAGGGGGGTTAACCGTCCTATTCCGAAAACCTACAAAAAACATCCCAAAGATCCGGTAGAAATCACTCCGAATATTCGTCCGTTAACCACAATAGAAAGAAGCTATATTCAGACTTTCCCCGAAACGTTTATTTTTGAGGGTTCTAAAACCGATCTCGAACAAATGATCGGAAATGCTGTTCCGGTTAAATTGGCGGAATTTGTGGGAAAATGTATGATTGAGTCAGTAGAAAACAGTCACTTCAAAATATCTAAACCAGAAAGCGACTATCAGCAACTCTCACTCAATTTAACTTAATTTATAACTTAAGATTTGACTGAACTATGATTCAACAACTCGATGGAACAATCACTCAAAAATCCTTTGAAATCATTGATCGTGAAATCGGCGAACATTCCTTTACAGCAAACGAATATGCGATCGTTCGTCGAGCCATTCACGCTACCGCAGACTTTGAACTCGCCCAACTGATTCGTTTTAGTCCAGGTGCAATTGAGCAGGGAATTGCCAGCATAGCTAATCGTAAGCCTATTATTACAGATGTCAGCATGGTCAAGCAAGGAATTGCCGGAATGATCGCCAAAACCTTTCAAAATCCCCTGATTTGCGCCATTGAACACGTCTCAAACCCCCTTCCCGGCAAAACCCGCACCGAAACCGGACTCTTAAAGGTTGCAGAAGAATTTCCTGATGGAATTTTTGTGATTGGTAACGCGCCAACTGCTTTATTATCGTTATGTTCACAGGTGAGTCAAGGTTTGGTTAAACCGTCGTTAATTATTGGTGTTCCTGTCGGGTTTGTTTCTGTTGTAGAATCAAAAAAGGTACTGGCTCAAACTTCGATTCCCCAAATTAGAATAGAAGGGCGAAAAGGGGGATCTCCTGTTGCTGCGGCGATTTTAAATGCTTTAATGGTGTTGGCGTTTTGTAACGGATAGGTTAATGCTAGGTTTTTTGGATTTATGCTTTTTGTAAACGGATATTCTAACGGATGGGTTGATGTTTGGTGATTTTGGGTTTATGCTTTTTTAACGGATATGGTAACGGATGGCTAGTGAGATAAATTGACGATACAGGTGGTTGGAATTGGTTTGGATGGAGAAGCAGGACTAAGCGAGTCTGTGCGACAAATTGTTGATCAAGCAACAGTTTTAGTAGGAAGTGATCGCCATCTTCGTTATTTTCCTAATCATCGAGCATCTCGAATAATACTACAAGATTTAACCGAAACTTTAGTTGAAATTCAGCAATATTTACTAGCCTTTGAAACAAATACGCCAGACATTGATCCGATTGTCGTTGTGTTGGTATCTGGTGATCCGCTATTCTTTGGGTTAGGACGGTTATTATTAGCAAAATTTCCCCCGGAAAAATTAACTTTTCATCCTCATATAAGTTCAATTCAATTGGCATTTAATCGGGTAAAAGTTCCTTGGCAGGATGCTCAGATTATTAGTACACATGGACGTTCTTTTGATCAACTGACTCAAGCCCTACAACAAGGAGCAGAAAAAATTGCCATTCTCACAGATACTACTTATCATACCCCAAATGCGATCGCTTGTCTACTATCTTCTCTGGATTTAGCAACCGCTTATCAGTTTTGGGTTTGTGAAAATTTGGGGGGGACGGATGAGCGAGTTCAACACTGGTCATTTGCGGCTATTTCGACTCAGAAATTTGCGCCATTAAATGTGGTTGTGTTGTTAAGAGAGTCTAGTGTTTCTCGGAGTTTAGATTTATCTCAAGTTCCGTTTTTAGGAATACCAGACTCTTTGTTTTGTAGTTTTAGCGATCGCCCTGGGCTAATGACCAAACGAGAAGTGAGAACGTTAATATTAGGAGAACTAGCATTACAACCGGAGCAAATTATTTGGGATATTGGGGCGGGAACAGGTTCAGTTTCGATAGAAATTGCGCGTTTATTTCCGAGTTCTACGCTATATTCGGTGGAAAAAACTGCCGCCGGAACAGCATTAATTGAGCAGAATAGAGAACGATTTAAAACTCATAATGTGATTTCAATTCATGGGGAAGCACCTGCTATTTTGCATCGTTTACGCGCCCCTCACCGGATTTTTATTGGCGGAAGTGGAGGAAACTTAGAGGAAATTTTAGGGTTATCTAGTCTGCGGCTAATTTCAGGAGGAGTCATTGTTTTAGCTTTGGCGACATTAGAACATTTGAATTTAGCCCTCAGTTGGTTAGAAGAACGAATTAGAGTTGAACCTACTTGGCGCTATCAGTTGTTACAAGTTCAGTTATCCCGTTCAGTTCCGATTAGCAATTTAACTCGATTTTCTCCTTTAAATCCGGTGACGATTATCACTATTCATCATCTCCCTAATCTTTAAAGATTTAGAGCGTTTTATAATGATGTTGCAATTGCACAATTACGACCTTTATTTTTAGCTTTATAAAGAGCTTCATCAGCAACTCGAATTAAAGTTTTGGGGGAAAGCTCTAAATGAGGAATGGTAGTGGAAACTCCTAAACTCACGGTTACAAAAGAATCTACAGTAGATTTTGCATGAAGAATTTTGAGCTTTTTAACTGCTTGGCGGATTAAATTTGCAACTTTTAAACCTCCAATTAATGTAGTATTGGGTAAAACAATCACAAATTCTTCGCCACCATAACGAGCGACTAAATCCGCCGGACGCCTTGCTGCTCGGGAAATCGCTTGAGCAATTTCTTTTAAACAATTATCGCCGGCTGGATGTCCATAAAAATCATTATAAAGTTTGAAACAATCGACATCACATAAAATTAGAGATAAAGGTTGTTTTTCACGAGCGAGTCGTTTCCATTCTCGTTCCAAATATTCATCAAAATAACGACGATTAGCAATTTGAGTCAGACCATCAATTTTAGCTAAACGTTCTAATTCTATGTAAGCAGTTCGTAAGGCTTCTTCTGCTTTTTTCTGTAGAACTAAAGCCCCCAGTTGCGCCGCCACTCCACTCACCAGTTTGATCACATGAGGATTGGCTAATATTGCCTCTTTTTTAAAAAAGACCAACACGGCTAAAAAATTGTTACCAAACATCATGGGTACTGCAAAAGCTGCTTTTAATCCTATTTTTTTAGCCATTTGAAAGCGAACAAATATTTCCTCAGATTCTAAGGAAATATCCTCAATCCACTCAGAGTTTTGAGAGAACCATACCCGCCCAACTAATCCTACATTGGAAGCAAACTCTAACTTCATACTATACTTTTGAAATTCTTGAATTAACCCATCTGTACAACAATGAATTTGACTAGCTTTGTAAACGATGACAGAATCTTTAGGAATCCAAGCCTCTCCATAGTCCCAATTAATCGCCTGACAAACTTCAGCCAAAGTGACTTCCAAAGCGGTTTCAAAATCCCAGGCTTCACTGACCGCTTGAGTCATTTTTAATAAGAACTGAATTTCTGCTTCTGCTTTTTGGCGATCGCGAATTTCTTGTTTAAGTTGTTGATTTTGTTTGATTAAAAGTTGTTTTTGTCGCTTAATTGTCAATTGATTTTTTACTCGTGCTAGCACTTCATCCACTTGAAAAGGTTTAGTAATGTAGTCATTTCCTCCGACTTGAAAGCTTTTTACTTTATCAAAAGTGGTTTCAAGCGCACTAATAAAAATCACAGGAATTTCACAAGTTTCGGGGTTGGCCTTGAGTTGACGACAAACTTCATAGCCGCTCATGTCAGGCATTTTGATATCTAAAAGAATGAGATCGGGTAAACTAACTTTAACAGTTTCTAATGCAATCGATCCGCTCCGGGCTTTTCTAACTTGATATCCTCTCTGGCTGAGTAAAGTTGATAGCATTCGGAGATTATTAAGATGATCATCAATGATCAAAATATTTACTGAATCTTCAGACATATTTTTGTTAAATTTATACTACACAGTAAAGCTCTATTATTGATATTTTCTCAAACAATCTCGTTTTCTTCCCACAAAACAGAATATTAACAGCTTACTCACCCAGTTTGATGAATTTTGCCCACTTTACCATTGACGGATGATCAGGGCTGCGATTTTCTATACAATGTTAAGTAAGATTAAGTAGTCATGCAAATACTGAATTAAAACTTATGGGACTATTTGGATTTAACAAAAAAGTGGCGATGCCGAAGCCAGAAGATGCTCTACCCGGACGTTCGCAACCGATGCCAGTACCGGAGAATCACTTCGTCAATGGCAACCCTCTACAACCTCCCTATCCCGAAAACATGGAAAAGGCAATGTTTGGGATGGGTTGCTTTTGGGGTGCTGAACGCAAATTTTGGCAGCAACCGGGGATTTATATCACGGCTGTCGGTTATGCAGCAGGAGCCACGCCTAACCCAACTTACCAAGAGGTTTGTACAGGTTTAACGGGTCATAATGAGGTGGTGTTGGTGGTTTATGATCCGAATGTGATCAGTTTTGAAAAGTTGCTGAAAGTGTTCTGGGAAAGCCATAATCCGACTCAAGGAATGCGTCAAGGCAATGATGTCGGAACTCAGTATCGCTCTGGAATTTATGTCTATTCTGACAAGCAACGAAGCGCTGCGGAAGCCTCACGGGATGCCTATCAGCAGGAGCTTTCTAAGTCAGGATATGGAGAAATTACAACTGAGATTATCGAAGCTCCTGAGTTGTATTTTGCTGAAAGTTATCATCAGCAATACTTGGCAAAAAATCCGAATGGATATTGTGGTTTGGGTGGAACAAAAGTTCAGTTACCTGAATCAACGGCTGCGTTTTCTGTAGAGAGTTAACGATTTCACGGGGGCGGGTTTACCAAAATGTTTTTACAAAAAATCTAAATAAACCCGCCTTTATTGTGAGGAATGAATGATTTACTTACATATTTTTGAAGGAGTTAATGTCGCAGATAAACTAAATTATCATTATTAAAATCATCATCATCAGAATTTTCATCATGGGGAATCGTAACGTTTCGCAAAAATTCTGCACTTTCTTCAGGTAAAGCGGTATTAATATACATTCCACTGCCTAACTCAAACCCGGCTGATAGCGAAACTCGTGGCACAACAGCAATATACCAATGAAAATATTCTGCATACTTATCAGAAGTTGGAATAGAGCGAATTGTATAGTTGTAATCTGGATTTTGTAACCCATAATAAAGTTTTGCTAAAACGACTTTGAGAGTTCGAGATAAATCGGTAATTTCTCCATTCGTAATCTCATCAAAAGAGGAAGAATGACGACGGGGAAAAATCCAAATATGAAAGGGAGAAAGAGCCGCATAGGGAATAAAGGCGACAAAATATTGACTCTCGAAAACAATCCGTTCTTGGGTGTTTAGTTCCTCTTGTAAGGTATGACAAAAAATACATTCTCCAGTATCATCGTAATAGCGAATTGCTTCTTGAGTGCGATCGCGCCATTGATAAGGTACAATAGGTAAAGCAGCAATTTGGGAGTGAGGATGTTCCAGAGATGTACCTGCTCCTCGTCCATGATTTTTAAAAATTACAATGGTTTCAATTCGAGAATCTTGACGTAAATCTGAGTATCTTTTCCGGTAAACTCGGAGAATACTTGAAATGTCTTCAATACTCATTAAAGCGGTGGTTAAATCATGGCGAGAATGTTCAATAATGACTTCGTGACAACCGACACCCGATAAGGAGCGAAAAATACCGTCAATATTTCTAATTCGTTCTCCAGTTTGAGATAAAGCAGGATATTTATTACCCACAACTCGTACTTTCCAATCACTTCCTACGCCTTCACAAAGTCGCAAAGATTCAGGGGTTCCGGTTAGATGTTCGTTACCCAAACAAAACGGACAATCTGAACGATACACAGGAATTTTCAGAGTGGGGATTTCATTTTGAGTAAATTCATGGGGACGTTTTGCTCGTTCAGTGGCAATAATCACCCAATCTCTTGTAATCAAATTTTGTCTTAACTCAGTCATAAAATTAGATAGAGAAAGAAAAGTTATTAAATTAGAATTCTGCAATCAGACTTCAGTTTCAGAATTCTGAGAAAATCTTAATGATTGTGCATTGGTAATCCTCGCTTTGTCGTCAGGTAAATCGCAAAACTGCCTAACCAATGACTCCCACTGTAGTCAACCGCAGAGACTAAATTTAAACCGATTTCTCGATGCACCCAAGCAACGGCTTCTAGGGCGGGTATACGAGCATCAGAACTTGGTAATTTTGAAATAATACCTTCTAACATCCAAGCCCGACTTAAGTTTAAACCATCAAAATGAGATTGGGCATAATCGTGGGGATTTTCTACAGAAAGAGGCGGCAACCAATCGGTTTGTTTTTCAGTGGGAAGTTTAGGTAAAAACTGAGTTAACCAAGTGGCAAAAGCATCCGGAGAAAGAAGGCGTCGCATTAAGTCGGCTTCGGCTAATGTTGGTGAGAGAAAATCATATCCCCAGGGTTCTAAATGTAGAGGATGATTACAATCATTGAGATAAAATTGACGGATTTTTTGCTCAATTTCTGGGATTAAAGTGGGGTGATGAGCGCTTGCCCAATCCCAAATTAAACCGAAAGCAAATGCTGTTTGAGCGTGGCTACCTGTACGGTTAGGATAGGATAAATTTTGCCACCATTTTTGTAGATTTTGGACAGCAACGGTTTCTAAGGGTTGGAGAATTTCCAGCCATTTTTTGCCTTGAATATCTTGCCATTCTCTTAATTCACTGGTGAGTTGTAAAAGCCATACTAAACCGTAAGGACATTCAAACCGAGGCTGAGATTGTAAATGGTTAACTTCGGTGTTAATCTGTTCAGAGGTAATATTTTGGGCAATTGCTTCTCGGGCTGTCTGATTAAATGAAGCATGAGGAAATAAATGGATTAACCGCACAAGCATCCAATGATTATGAACGGCTGAATGCCAGTCTAAACAGCCATAAAATGCCGGAGTGAGTTGGCGATGAGGAATAAAATCTTCACCATTGTCTAGCCAATATAATTGAACGTGTGGATATTCTCGCAAGACACATCCCAAAGCAAACTGGGCAAATTGACTCGCCATTTTGAGGTCAAGTTGATCGGGTTTCACAGCAGAAAATGGGGTAACTTGAACTGAGAAACAAAAGATGAGAGGTTTTAAGTTTAAATCCTAACCTAAAATTTCCAAATTATCAGTAATTGTCACACTTCTTTTCAAAGATAAACTCTAAATTTACTTAATTTAAAGGACTGGCTGCTTTTGCGGCTTTGGCTTGTTCGACATTAACACCTGCTAAAATGATTAAACCCAGAATAAAGAAAATAATTAAGGAGAGAATAGAAGTGCGGGCGGTTCCTGTAATTTGACGAATTAAAGCAAAAACTAATGGCCCAATAATTGCTGATCCTTTATTAAAAACTGAGTAAAATCCATAAAATTCAGCCGCAGCGTGAACGGGAATAATTGAACCATAAAAAGATCGACTCAGAGATTGAGATCCGCCTTGAACTAATCCGACAATTCCCCCTAAGATAAAATATTCAGTTGGGGTGGTCAAAAAGTAAGCATAAATCACCACAAATGACCAACCCACTAAACTCACCATTAAGGCTTTTTTAGCGGATATTTTCTCGGCTAACTTACTAAATGCCAATGCACCTCCAACACTCACAAACTGAATGACTAACAAGGTAATCATCAAAACATTTGTTGAGAATTTTAATTCTTCAGTTCCATAAATTGTTGCCATGACAACAACAGTTTGAATACCATTATTATAAATCATATAGGCAATCAAAAAGGATAATAACTGTTTAAAATATTGCAGTTTTCTCAGGGTAACAACAGTTCTAATCAGTCCCACTTTTAGATAAGCAATTCCAGAGGGAAGATGACGATATTCTACAGGTAATCTCTCCAGTGTAGGGGCTTCTTTAAGATACAAAAAGGTAAAAATTGAAAAGCCACCCCACCAGAATCCCGCCATTAAAATTGCTAATCTAGCCGCCAGTTCAGCAGAAATTCCTAAAGCTTGATGTCCTGCAATTAACCCGAGTGAAAGGGCAAATTGTAACCCTCCTCCGACATAACCATAAGCAAATCCTTTCCCTGAAATCCAATCCATTTGATCTTCAGAAGCTAGACTGGGTAGGAAAGCATCATAAAAAATGTTAGCACTCACAAAACAGACTTGAGCAATGAGAAGTAAAATGATAGTCTGAACTAAATCCCCGGCTTGTGAAAAGAATAATAAACAAGTCGCAAAACTGCCACTATAGCAAAATGCCATGAGAAACTTCTTTTTAGAAGCTGAGAAGTCTGAAATCGCTCCCATCACCGGAGCAATTAAAAAAACAATAAAAGCTGATAAACTAATCAGAAATCCCCAAATTGTGGTTGCACTATAAAGGGTTCCACCAAAGGAAATCCCCCCTTTCGGCACGACAACAGCAGCGAAATAGGCGGGTAATACAGCAACAACAACAGTGGTGATATAGGCAGAATTTGCCCAGTCATACATCAGCCAGCCGAAAATTTGCTTTTGATTGTTAGACATCGTTAAATTTAGTGTTAATCATTAAAATAGATGTTTAAGTCACAGATTACTCCGCCGTAAAACGACGGAGCCTGCTGTGACCGTTGGTCAATTCTTTCCACCCTTCACTGATAGCGATAAATCTTATGCCTCGCACTCCAATTTTATCCTTTGATCGCGGTACCCTGATTTTGCATCCTCCTCCAAAAGGAAAAGCCTGGATTGACTTTGCAACTTGGGATGATCGGGTAGAAAAATTTCGCATTCCGGCAATTTATTATCGTTCTTTAATCAAATCATTAGAAGCTGAAAATGTCAATTTTGTTGATCAGGCGGAAGATTTTAAATCTTTGGAATTTGTTCCGAGCGTGGAGATGAAACCCTATACTCATCAACAGGAAGCTTTAACAGCATGGCAACAAGCCCAAAGTCAAGGAGTGGTAATTTTGCCAACGGCTTCGGGAAAAACTTATCTGGCTCAAATGGCAATGCAAGCGACATCAAACAGCACTTTAATTGTTGTTCCGACTTTGGATTTAATGCACCAATGGTATGCTCATTTAAAGGCGGCTTTTCCGGATTTGGAGATTGGTTTATTAGGGGGAGGTTCACGAGATAAAACCCCGATTTTAGTGGCAACTTATGATAGTGCAACGATTCATGCTGAGACAATTGGGAATAAATATGGGTTGTTAGTGTTTGATGAATGTCATCATTTACCCACGGATTTTTATCGGGTTATTGCTGAATATGCAATTGCTCCTTATCGTTTGGGTTTAACGGCAACTCCAGATCGTTCGGATGGAAAACATAGTGATTTACATTATTTAATTGGGCCTAATGTTTATCATAAAACACCGGAACAACTTGCCGGAGTTGCATTGGCTGAACATAAAAATGTCCAGATTTTCGTGCGCCTTTCTCCACAAGAACAGAAGGTTTATCAGGAGCAAATTAAGATTAGAAATGATTTCCTTAAAGACAATAAGATTAGATTGGGGAGTTTAGAAGGCTGGAAAAATTTTGTGATGATTAGTTCGCGCTCTCCAACGGGAAGACGGGCGATGTTAGCCCATCGTCAAGCGAAAGAAATTGCACTGTGTACTGAGGGAAAACTGCGAGTATTGACAAATTTACTCTCTCAACATTATCCAGAACGAATCTTGATTTTTACCGGGGATAATGCGACTGTTTATCGGATTTCTCAGGATTTTTTAATTCCAGCAATTACTCATCAAACTCCGGTTAAAGAACGTCATCAAATCTTATCTAAGTTTCGCCAAGGAGAATATAAAACTTTAGTGGCGTCTCATGTGTTGAATGAAGGGGTTGATGTTCCTGACGCTCGGATTGCAATTATTTTATCGGGAACGGCTTCCCAACGAGAATATATTCAACGTTTAGGGCGTGTTTTACGAAAGGGAAGTAAAGCCAATAAACAGGCTATTTTGTATGAAGTTGTGACTGAAAATACAGCCGAAGAACGAACATCACAACGGCGAAAAGGTCAGAACAAGTATTCAGTTGATCAGAATAAATATCAATCCCAACCTCAACAGTTAGAACTGCTAAAATATGGAACAAAACCCCAACCGACAAAACGAGCTGCGGAATCTTCTGGAAAGTGGGGAGAAGATCATCCTAAATCACCCGGAAACAAAGAAGAAGAATGAATTTTGAAAGACTTTTTAAGTTTTCTTGTATTTTGAACCTTGATGCGATAAGATAACTATTAATATAAAACTCCAGTTTGAACTTTACGGTTTCCAAAATAAGTAGGATTGTGATCGCTAACAGAAAATCAATGTCTATCTCAAAACAAGAAGCAAAACAAAAACTTGAACGTTTAATTTTTTATGATGAGTCTTCCTCTGAGTGGGTTCAGGATGTTTGGGATATGAGTCCAACATTAGGAGAAGGTGCTGCAAAATTAGTAGAAGCTTTTGATTCGTTAATTGATTATTGTCCTGAAGCTCAACTTGAAAAAATGTTACAAACTTTATACAAAGATCATCTAGAGTAATCTCACCCCAATGTCATGTAAGAGACGGGTTAACCGCACAACAAGTGCTGGTGATGTCTAAATGGATAGTCTTCCGTCGGATAGTTGTTCTCCTGGCTTCTAGATGACTGAGGAAAGGGAAACTTAGACGAACCCCCTCAAACCTATGAGTCAGAAGGAAAGTGAAATCCCACAAAGCAGATGATATTGGGTTAACTCAGGGAATTGAGGAATGTTTGTGATAAACTCCTTAGCTGTAAGGAAATAGTCAGTTGAACAAATAGGAAGAATGAATTCTGAAGGTTTTGGATTTGAGGTATCAGAGGCGGCAAAAGAGCTACTTTCTCCTGAGAAATTAGAACAACTCAAACAATCCTTTGCTCAAATTGATAGCAATCACGATGGTAAAATCGTGCTAGAGGAATATTTGCAATATCTGCTAGAGCAAGAGAAAGAAAAGTTAATCAAGCAGTTTAAACACCTTGATGCGAATCAAGATGGCTGTATTGAGTTTGAAGAATTTTTGATGGCAATAGAGCCAGATTATAATATTCTCAAAAAATTTCGAGAATTTGATACAGATGGCGATGGTTTACTGTCATTTCAGGAAGCATTAAAAATTGCTGATCAGTTGTATTTACCTGTGGAGACAGAGGAACTCAAAGTTCTTTTACAGCAAGCCGATCAAAATGGAGATGAACAAGTTACCTTTTATGAATTTTTAGGAGCCATTATCCAGTTTGGTTTCCAATAGTTTGTCTGATCGGTTTATCTGGGTTCGAGAGTATTTTTTATTGAATTAACGAAGAACTCAGATGATCCTAGCCAACTCAATACATTGCTTGAACATTTGCTTGGGTTGGCTGACTCTATATTGATTCAAATTGAACCCAAACTGATCAAGACTCACAATGAATAAAGACATCAAGAGATTAATTTTTAGAGGCGAGAATTTGAGAGAGTTCAGCGTGCATAAACGCAATATCTGGATCGCGTTGAATCGCTTCAAAATAGCGTTTTTCTCGAACATTTCCATTTTCTGAAGGGCGAAGCAAAACTTGAGCTTCTTCTAAGAGGTGATTGACTTGTTGTAGAGTAACTGGCTCATCTTTCGCTGCCATCACTTCATCAATTTGAGCGATTAATTGAGAAAAGGGACGCAACCAACTAAACATTTCGTCTCCAAGCACCAGTTGAAAAAATTCTCCCCGAGAACGAATTGGGCCATTAACTTTTTCGTACTCAATTTTTTCAGATTCTAACAGTGCTTTATGAAGGCGTAATAGTTTAGTTCGTACATTCCGCAAACGCCTAAAGGGAAAATCGAGAGAAGCAGGATTTGAAGACATTGATCAAAATTGCGGTTGCTACTTAATCTATTGTGTCATATGAAGCTGATTTTTGAAAGACAACCTCGCTACGGATTGAGAAAAACAATCTTTATTCTAACAACCAATCAAAGACTTGACCTAACGTGAGTTGTAGTTCATGGGCAAACTCAGGAACTGGAAGTAGTTGTTCGGGTTCATCAAAGACTGCGGGTGCTTGTGTGGGAAGATAAACAAATATTGTTTTTTCTTCTGGGTCAATTAACCAGCCCATTTGAGTTTCAAATTTAAAACAATTTAAGATTTTTTTCGTTACTTTTGTTTGACTTTGATTAGGTGAAAGGATTTCAATAATCCAATCTGGAGCTAATGGAAATATATTAGCGATTTCACCTCTTTCATCACGAGATATTCGACTCTGTATAAATACAGAAATATCTGGTACTATTGAGCTTTGACTAAACGTACATCGCAACTCTGAAAAAGCCCTAGCAATTTTTTGTGGTTTTAATACAGTATTAATTGCAGTTGATAATTCGGTTTGAATAGTGCTATGTTTTCCTTGTGGCATTGGTTTTTGAATAATCTCTCCATCAATATACTCACTTGCAGGTTCAGTTTCTTCTAACTGTATAAATTCATCTAGCGTTATTTTTTTTGTCTGTATTTGTACCATTTTTATTATTGATTTAATTTCAAAAAGGTGTTTTTATTTCAGTCTGAAAATGAGGTGGGCATTGCCCACCTAATCTTAATACTAAACCTTAAACTTCTCCGTAATTCGTTTCATCGCCTCATTGACATTTTCTCGGCTATTAAAAGCAGAAATACGGAAATATCCTTCACCTGCCGCCCCAAATCCAGAACCCGGTGTGCCAACAACATTACAAGTTTGGAGCAACTTATCAAAGAAATCCCAACTCGATAAACCATGAGGTGTTTTCACCCAAACATAGGGCGCATTAACACCACCATAAACAGATAAACCAGCCGCTTTTAATTGTTCACAAATAATCGTGGCATTTTCCATGTAGAAGTCAATTAACGCCCTGACTTGTGCTTTTCCCTCAGTGCTATAAACGGCTTCTGCGCCCCGTTGAACCCCATAAGAAACCCCGTTAAACTTCGTAGACTGACGACGGTTCCACAACTTCCAAATCTCCACATCTGAACCATCAGATGCCTTCGCCGTTAAGGTTTTGGGAACCACTGTTAAAGCACAACGAGTTCCGGTAAATCCGGCATTTTTAGAAAAAGATCGAAACTCAATCGCACAATCTCGCGCCCCGTCTATTTCATAGATAGAATGAGGTAAACTGGAATCAGTAATAAATGCTTCATAAGCCGCATCAAAGAAAATAATTGCGCCGTTTGCTTTGGCGTAATCAACCCAAGTTTTTAGATAGTCTTTAGTCGCTGTTGCGCCTGTAGGATTATTGGGAAAACACAAGTAAATTAAATCAACTTTTTGACTAGGAATTTCTGCCGTAAAGTTATTTTCTGCGGTGATCGGAAGATAAACTAAACCGTCAAATTCACCTCGTTCATTGACCGAACCTGTATGACCCGCCATGACATTTGTATCGACATAGACCGGATATACGGGGTCAGTAACCGCAATGATATTATCTTTACCAAAAATGTCAAGAATGTTGCCTGTATCGCATTTAGAACCATCAGAAATGAAGATTTCCGACGCATCAATATCGCATCCTCTGGCTTGAAAATCCTCTTGAGCAATTTTTTCCCGTAGCCACGCATAACCCTGTTCGGGGCCATAACCTTTAAAGGTATTGCGATCGCCCATTTCTTCAACCGCTTTAATCATCGCCGTGCGACAGGCTTCGGGTAGAGGTTCGGTGACATCGCCAATTCCGAGTTTAATAATTTTGGCGTCAGAATTTGCTTCGATAAAGCTATTCACCCGTCGGGCGATTTCAGGAAAGAGGTAGCCTGCTTTGAGTTTGAGGTAGTTGTCGTTAATCGTTGCCATTTTGAATCCTTACAAATGCTGTCAAACAGCTTACAGCCAACTGTTGCCTATTCGTCAAAAATATTCTTTTTCCGCAACTCTGCGGTCAGTTGGGCGCTGATTTGTACTATTGTGCCATGCCAAGCTACCTCTAGTTTCAGCGATCGCCAATTTTTAGGGGAAATGAGTCATAATTATGACTCATAAAATTAGCGACCGCCTTCTCTATTAATCTCTAAAAACTAGGCAAAGTCTCGTAACATTTTTTTGATTTCTATGCTATGCAATTCTTCTTGACCAATCAATGTCCGAGCATATTCTTCGATATAAATACTGGAATTTTCTACAACATCCAGCAAGTCTTTATAGAGTGAAAGTGCTTTTTTCTCATGGCTGAGGCTTTCCTGTAAAATATCTTTGACTGTATGCTGAAATGTTTCCTCAATGGGAGCAATTTTTTGGCTCGGGTGTCCTTCTAAACCGGTAAGAATTTCTCCCGCTTGTTGAGCATGAAGTAGAGATTCTGTAGCTTGTGCTTGGAAAAATTGTACAATAGACAAACGATTTGGCCCTGTTACCATTAAAGAATAATGTGTGTAGCGGACAACACCTGCAAGTTCAAATTCCATGATGGTATTGAGCAGGTTGATTGTTTTTTCTGTGTCAAGTTCTCTCATTAGTCTTGTTTAGTTTGGGTGTACTGCAAGTTATTGCAAATTTTTTCAATCATAGGCTGAATTTTCCCTCGTAAGCAGTGGTCTATGATACGAGCAGAAAATACGAGCAGTTGAGGCTAAATTTGCTAGACTCTACCTATAGAAATGATTTATCACGCTTTGAGATTTTTTGCTCAAAATATAATAAAGTCTTAATAGAATATCTGAACTTTCAACTTTTTTTCAACCAATAAGTCGTCATTTATCCCCAGCCTTTAACTTTAATTTGTCCACGTTTCTCAAATAAATATTTTACGTTCTAATTCGGCGCTGGCTCTCGCTGCAAAAATCTTTAAAACAAGCTGTCGTGTTTCATCATCAATCATCGGTTGGCTATCTAATACCGCTGTTAACATCGGGTTAAAATCAAATTATTAAAGCATTAAAAGTAGTTGTATTGAATGATATCACGACTAATTTTTAGCTTTGACTAATAGCAGGAAGGCTTATAAACTTGATATCGATCTTTTCCTAAATATTTCGCTTGTAACAGAGCTTTATCAGCATCTCTAAGAATATCATTCGCAGTTTTATAGGGTGATAAATCGACGAGAATACCCAAACTAAATGAGATCACAAAATCTCTGTTTTGAATAAAAAATTTAGTCCTAAAATTTTCAAAAATACGTTCTGCAACTTTAAGCGGAACATGAGAATTTTCAATATTAGGGAGTAAAATCACAAACTCATCATCTCCTAAACGGGCAATAAAATCATTTTGACGTATAGCCAATTTCAAGCGTTGACAAATTGAAATGAGTAATTGATCACCTACAGCATAACCAAAAGAATCATTAATATTTTTATAGCCATCACAATCAAGATAAAATAAAGCAAATTTAGCATTGGGATACATCTGCTGTTGCTTTAAGACTTCTTCGAGTCGCTTGATCAAAAAAGTTCGGTTGGGAAGTTCGGTGAGTGAATCATGTAATACCACTTTAAACAATTTGAAATGAGAAGGTTATAAAGTAGCTTAAATGTAGTTTTAAACCTGTTGTTCTATTTGCTGTTTGAGTTGAAGAATAGTTTTGTGAGCGGTAATAATTTTGATCTGATGTGTGATTCTAGCTAAGACTTCTTCCACATAAAAAGGCTTGGTAATGTAATCTGCCCCCCCAACTTTAAAAGCCTTTGCTTTGTCTTCAATCTCATTTGTTGCACTCAAGAAAATAATCGGAATATGAGCAGTTTTAGGATTAGATTTAAGTTGTTTGCAGATTTCATAACCACTCATCTTTGGCATTCTAATATCAAGTAAAATCAGAGTCGGTTCAATACTTTTAACGGCTCTCAATGCCATCACACCATTGGTTGCTTTTCGAGTTGGGTATCCATGATCTGCCAAAATACTGGACAACAGACGAATATTTTCGGGTACATCATCCACAATCAAAATATCAACAGTTATTTCGACTAAAAGGTTGTCATCACCCATCTTAATCTCATTAGATACTTCTTTTGAAATTAATGGAAATAAATCTTGATTGAGTTGAGTTGAATATTGCATAAGTTTTCCTTCAATACGTTCTCCAGGCTTACGAATGAATTAATAACATAATTTCGTCAAATTGATAAGATTCCACTAAAGCGGCTAACTCTTGAATCAATACCGAGTGTTCAGAGGGAATTTGCTTAATCAGATTTAAACAGATATCATCACTACCTTGAGCAGCAGCCTGGTAAAATTGATCAATCCATTCTGAGGACATAATCGCAAAATCTGTTCTTTTTAACGGGTGATCAGATTGATTTTGGGTAGACTCTGACGTAGACTCTATCTGATCTTTTTCGGTCTGATTATAACAATATTCTGCCCCTAGATAAAGGCTTAATATTTCTAACAGTTCTTCTCGCTGAAAGGGCTTACTGATAAAGTCATCACAACCCAAAGTTAAACATTGATCTCGCTGTTCAGAAAAGGTACTGGCGGTAATTGCAATAATGGGGATATGAGGACTATCTGGTGTGAATTCTTTCTCAAATTCCCTGATTTTTTGAGTCGCTTCATAACCATTCATAATGGGCATTTGCATATCCATAAAAATCAAATTTGGATGCCACTCTTGCCAAATCTTAATCCCTTCTTGACCCTGTTCAGCGACTTTGACATCAAAACCAATTTCACTTAATAAAGTCAATAATAAAAGACGATTGACTGGATGATCTTCCACAATCAAAATCCGATAATTGGGTTGTCCCAGTGCTAAACCTGAGACCTGACTAATATCAGGAGATGGAACGGTTGGGGTGGTTTCAACGACAGAAATAGGAAGCACAAAGCTAAAACAACTCCCTTTTCCGACTTCACTCTCAATGGTGATTTTACCGCCCATCATCTGCACAAAATTCTGTGAAATTCGCAACCCTAAACCCGTACCCTCTTGGGATTCTCGGCCAATTTTTGTTTGTTTAAACGCCTTAAATAAATCCTGAATTTCTTCTGGGGAAATTCCTGGCCCTGTATCTTCGACCGCAAAAATCAGAGTATTAAGCTGTTCTGATTTATGATGCCTAACTCGCAGGGTAACATGACCTTTGTTTGTAAACTTAATTGCATTCCCTAGAAGATTAATCAAAACCTGACGAAGTTTACTTTCATCGTTTTTAATAAATGGAGGAATCTGAGAATCAATTTCAAATTTAAGAGATAATTTTTTGGCTTGAGCTTTAAGTTTCAACATGGTTTCTAGGGAACAGAGCAACTGATAGAGATCAAACTCTGTTTCATTTAAGGTGGTGCGTCCGGCTTCGATTTTAGACAGTTCTAATACATCATTAATTAACCCGAGTAAATGTTCACCACTTTTGTTGACAATCTTGATATATTGTTGGTGTTCAGCTTTTAAAGAAGCATCTCGCTGCATCAGTTGAGTGAAGCCCAAAATAGCATTGAGAGGAGTACGGAGTTCGTGACTCATATTGGCTAAAAACTCACTTTTGGCTTGATTCGCCGCATCCGCTGTTTCTTTTGCTTGTTTGAGTTCTTCGGCTTGGTGTTGAGTGTGAGCAAACAGTTCGGCTTGTTGTACTGCTACCCCCAGTTGATTACTAATTTGGGTAATAATCTTTACTTCTTTTTCTTGCCAAGCGCGGGGATTGCTATTTTGATAAACCCCTAACATTCCCCAAAGTTTATCACCACAAAATATCGGTGTAATTGTATAGGATCGGGCTTTTAATTGTTCTAAAAATCCTATATAACAAGCGTCAAATCCGGCTTGATAAATATCAGGAACCCAGCAATAATTGTTTTTTATACGATCAATTCCGCCTTGATTGTTTTGTAGATAGGTGTCTTGAATGAGTCCATCAGAACCTTGAAATTTAGCCGCTGCACAATTGTCTTGATTGACTGTAATTTGAGTCAGTTCAGGGGTATTTGCCTGGGTATGAAATAACCTCTTCCAACCCGGAGCAACCGACTCGGAAACGATATTTCCGCTCCAGTCAGAATTAAAACGATAAATCAATACCCGATCACAGGCAATTGCCTGACGTAGCTCTGCTGTCGTGACCTGAAAAATAGTTTCTAAATCTAGAGTTTGACGCATTTTAGAAATGATATGAGTGGTTGCCTTCTCTCGTTGTACCATTAATTGGATCGCTGCTTCTACTGCAATTCTTTCTCTAATTTCGGTTTCAAGAGTTGTATTCGCGGCCACCAGTTCTGCGGTTCGTTCCTCTACTCGAAATTCTAACTGTTCATAAGCACGACGTTTGTCTTCCTCTGCCCATTTGCGTTGCAATTCAGTCGCCGCACGTGCTGCAAAAACAGACATAATGGCTCGGGTTCGTTTATCTGTCTTTAGGGGGTTGACATCAAGAATAGATAAGTTACCAATTACCTTTTGATCGTTATCAAACAAAGGAACACCCATGTAGCTGTCGGCGTTGAGTTGTTTGAGTAATGAATTATTGGGGAAAAACTGTTGCAAATCTTTCGGATAGTAACAAAGTTGTTGAGTTTTGATGACAATATTGCAAGGTGTCTCGTTGTTGTATTCAAAATTATTGCTTAGATGATCTCCAGACCAAAATGCAACGCTACGCAACCCCTGTCTCGGTTCATTAACTTTCTCACAGACAAACACATAGGGAACATTTAATGCGGTGGCGAGGTTCTCCACCAAAGCTGGAAAAAAATCTTCCCCAGTCACTGAAGCGGTTCCCGATAAGATACTTTGCAGAGTTTCATCAATTTGTTGTCGTTCGGCAATTTCCTGTTCTAACTGTATATTAAGGATTTCCAGTTGTTCAGGCGATCGCAAAGCGAGAAATTTCGGTAATAATTCCACTAATTGTAAAGCGGTGTATACAGAAACAAACGCCGTCAAAGCCCGTTCTAGCCCCGATATCCAATAATATGGATACCAAAGCGTCCAAATATCGAGTAAATGCCCGATACCGCAGAGAATGATAAAAGCACTGAATAAGACAAAAACGCTGGAAAAAGGCAGATCACTCCGTTTACGAACAAAGTAGATCAGCATCGCGGGAATCGAAAAATAAGCAATGGCGATCAGCGCATCACTCACCAAATGCAGTCCCACAAGAGGAGTCTGCCAAAGGTAACAATGACCGTGTGGTATGTAAGAATGGGCAGATAGAAGATTTTCTAACCCCTGTAACACTGTTGTCTTCTCCTTAAAGATTCTTTCAAGTTATATCAATGCAAACGGCTGAAACGTTTTGGATATCCACACCCCTTTATTTCTAGTCTTCAACGCTAATGCTATTCTAGCGTGGCATTGAAAAATGCTAATGACCATCCCAGATGGAACTTTAAGTCGGAAACTTAAGTATTAAATCATGATCATACCGATGGGAGAGTCAGAAATTTGTACAATTCATCTCAATTAAATTTACATCAATCTCCTTTTAATGTCGGGTTACTGATTACGTTACCCCCTGAACCCGATCATGCTAAACTTTGCCAAAGAATCAACAAAAAAGACTAGGAATTTCTCTCCACCATCTCCCCCTAAACCTCATCTCCCTCTGAACTCTATTAATCCTCTGTAGCAAATAATCACCAATTTTCTATACCCCAAGCAGACTTCGTGAGACAATGGTGAGAGACAAAACTGGGAAATGCTCAAATGTTGAAACGAATTACAGCTATACTTTTTGTCATTATCAGCCTTACTCTCGGTGGCTGTGTTTCAATCGGTGCCGCCGGGTTAAATTCTTTTGTCGATACTGGGGATGGCTACGAGTTTCTTTACCCCAACGGTTGGGTTCAGGTGAATGTTTCTGATGGGCCGGATGTCGTGTTTCACGATATGATCGAACAAACTGAAAATGTCAGTGTTGTTATTAGTCCCATTCCCGATCAAAAAGCACTTGATGAATTGGGGACAGCGACTGATGTGGGATACAAACTGAGTAAAAATGCGATCGCACCTCCGGGATCAGGGCGGGAAGCAGAATTAATTAACGCAGAATCTCGTCAAAAGGGCGATCAAACTTACTATTTATTGGAATATGCGGTGACACTTCCCAATCAAAAACGCCATGATTTTGCGAGTGTTACGGTGAGTCGAGATCAACTCTTTACTTTAAATGTTTCAGCCACAGAAAAACGCTGGCAAAAAGCCCACGATAAACTCGAACAAATGGTTAAGTCTTTTAATGTCTATTAATTTAAACATTTTTTGATTCCTCAGACGTTCCTTGTGAACGTCTAAACTCTTTATAAAATTTAGAATCAAAAGTTTTCAGCAGATGGCAACGGAAAATCAGATCACCTTTATTTTAGCTTCTGCTTCCCCTGCCCGTCGCCGTTTATTACAAAATCTTGGCATTCCAGCGAGAGTTTGTCCGAGTGGTTTTGATGAGTCACAAATTCAGTTAAATAATCCGGCTGAATTAGTCAAAACTCTCGCTCGTTGTAAGGCGGAAGCGGTAGCCAATCTACTCACAACAACATTATCAGATTCGATTCCTCATTCAAACTCTGCTTTGATTTTAGGCTGTGATTCGGTTTTAGAAGTAGATGGGGAAATCTACGGAAAACCTGAAAATAAAACAGAAGCGATTGCCCGTTGGAAAGTTATGCGATCTCATTATGGTAGACTGTTTACAGGTCATGCGTTAATTGATTTCGGACAACAAAAAACTATCGTTTATTCTCGGGTGACAACGGTTTATTTTGCTGAAGTTAGTGATGCCGAAATAGAGGCTTATGTCGCCACAGAAGAACCTCTAAATTGTGCCGGATGTTTTGCGATCGAAGGAAAAGGAGGGGTGTTTATTGAGAAAATAGAGGGCTGTCACACCAATGTTATTGGCTTGAGTTTGCCTTTACTGCGAAAAATGTTGCAGGAATTAGGACATGATGTGACTCAGTTTTGGCAAGCTGAAAACTCAGAGAAATTCTACACGTCTAACGGTGATCCACAGTTTGATTGATGCGCTTTTTTCTGGAGAAACAGCCCTACCTTGAAACAGTGGGGGAGATCGCTGTCAAAGCGTTATCCGAATAAACAAGCGAGGGGAAACAGAAAATATTCCAAGAAAAACAGCTTCCAAATAAACTGATAAAAATCAGCAATGGCTTCTTTTTTTTCGAGATCAACTTTTGTACTCTGCCACCACAATAACGCTAAGATAACAACATGACTACTGACTAAAAAGATCGAATTCACCCAATTTTGTAAAAAGATCGGCGAGAAGATGATCCCGAGATAACAGACTGTTAACACCCAACGGGATAAATTAAAAACGGCAACTGTTCCTAAACGGATGGTAAAAGTGGTAATTTTATATTGGCGATCGCCTTCGATATCGGGAATATCTTTGAAAATGGCGATCGCAAAGGTGAAGACTAAAATAAACAGCGTTAATGTTAAAATGGGGGGGCTGATATCGGGAATTTCTCCGGTGATTCTTCCGGATAAAACCCAACTCAAATGCAAATAAAGCCCTAAGTTGACAATTACACCCCGCACGGTAAAAATACACAACGCTGCCCAAAACGGAAATCGTTTGAGGCGAATCGGTGGTAAGGAATAAGCGGTTCCCAGGGTGAGGCTAATTCCGACTGTTGCTAAGAGAAATTTGCCTTGTAACGCGGCTAAAATAATCGCGAGTATTCCGGTGGTGATGATGATTGCTTTGGCTTGAAAGGGCGAATATTCACCGGATGCTAAGGGTAAATGAGGCTTATTAATACGGTCTATTTCAACGTCTTCGAGTTGGTTGAGTCCCACAATATAAATATTGCCACACACACAAGCTAACCAACTTAAAATCACACTCACGAGGAGAGTGGATACAATATCTCCATATTCCCATGTTCCATTAATTTTATCACTCCAGGCAACAAGAGTCAATCCCAACACACTAAAACTGGTTCCAATAATTGTATGAGGGCGAGAAAATTTCCAGAAGGAATAAAGCCAAGGCGTGTATTTTTGGACTAGATTAACGTTAGAAATAGTCAAGGTTGGCTTAGAACTTTCGGCCATAATTGAGTGATGATTTAAAGAACTGAACCTAGATACTATAGCTCATGTTCTACTTAATGTATAGTCAACTTTATATACAATGATCAAGAATCTCAACCCTAAAGACACAAAAAACAATTAAGATCCCATCTTTTCTGTCTTGGTATCTTGGTGATGATTCTCCAGATCAAAACAATGTTATCATCCGACTTTATTCCGCCACCGCCCCTAAAAATATTTCCTTGACTTGATTATTTTGAAACTCAAAAATCAACCCGCCATACACTGAACCTGCAACGAAATAATCAGACGAAATTGGTGCGGCTGCATCTTCTTCTGGGGCGTATACTTGTTTAACTTTTGCTGAATAATCCCCAATACCAACACCTCGCTTGGTTTGCAGTTGAGAAGGGGCTTGAACTCGAATAGAACTCACAACAGCAGAACCTTCTTCGGTTTCGGCTGCCATATTTAAGGTAATTCCTTGTCGGGGATAATTCCAGTTTTGATGATACAAACCATCCGCCCCCCAAAACTTTTGCTCTCCTTTGCTTCCTACTTCTCCCAAGATTTGCGTGACTTCGGCTGCGGTTAAACCAATTTTCAATTCTCCAAATCCTTCCAAGTTGAGTAAATCAAAATTTTGAGAAATTTGATACTCTAAATGAGACGATAATGCCAGAGTCTTTAAGGCTAAAGCTGTCGATATTCCTAAAAAAAAGCTGGTTTCTGCGAACAAAAATACAGTCATTAAAGTCGAAAACTTTTTCATGTTAACACCGTTCAAATAAAATACGATAAACAGGTTCTCCCCGAGAGATAGTCGAACGTTCTCGTTCAGAGGGAAGGGGAAGGGGATTTTCAGACAGCCAATCTTTGCCTAAACGTTGAAACGCTGAATGTTCAGAAAATAAATCGCACATTTGTTCAACAACTTCTTTGACATCTGACTGAATAAAGACTTCACCGCCAAGTGTAAGATAATCGGCAATTTCTGCCACTAACTCGGGTTGAACAATGCGGCGGCGTTGATGACGTCGTTTGAACCAAGGATCAGGAAATTGAATACTCACTCGCTGAAAAATTCCCGCAGGTAAAGTGTCGAGAATCGGTTTTAAAGAATTATTAGCATTACAAAATAAATAATGTAAATTCGTTAATCCTTGTTCATCTCGCCATTGATTGGCTTCATCAACTAACGGTTCTCGAATTTCAAGCCCGAGATAGTTCCAACTGGGTTCGATTTGTGCTAAATTCCACAGTAACCGCCCTCGACCACAACCGAGATCCAGATGTAAAGGCTGATGAACTTTAGCATAAATTTTCGTCCAGTCGGGCGGATCAATCGGAACTTGATATTTTTGAGCTAAGGGATTAACGTGTTCACGAACTCGAACTCTTCCCAATGGTTACACCTCCAAATAAAAAAAGGCAAAAGGCAAAAGGCAAAAGGCAAAAGGCAAAAGGCAGAAAGTAAGAGAAAAGAGTTTTTAAAACTAAGGCAAAAGGGGAAAGGGGAAAGGGGAAAGGCAGAAAGTAAGAGAAAAGAGTTTTTAAAACTTCAGTTTGTTAACAAGAGTATAAATCATCCGAGTTTATTCTTGAAGCAAATAAATGATTGATTCAATATCTTTGTCTTCGCAAAGCCCCACCCTTTGAGATAAGAGAAGATGCGTTTTCAGTTCGTTAATCGAACCTTGAGCAATATTTAGGAATCTAGCATAATCTCCCGAGCTTCGTCTTCCATAACCTTCCGCAATATTGGCGGGGATGGATGCTGATGATTTTCTAATCTGTTGAACCATACTATAGAGTTCTTCTTTGGGGAAAGATTTAGTAAGATAATAACACTTTTCAGTAATCTCCATGCCTTTTTGCCAAATGATAAGGTCTTGAAAGTCTTTGATTTCTGACATTTTTAATCCCTCTATTTTCTGGGTTTTACCTTCTACCTATTGCAAGATTGCCTATTGCTAGCTTGCCTATTGCTAGCTTGCCTTTTCCCTACAAAAAAGCGGAATACAAAACTTCTTGATGAATTTGCGATCGCTCGATGAGAAATTCTATTTTAGCGGTTGAGAGTGCATCGCCGTTAGCATAACATTCAAGCCAGGTTTTACAGATCGCATTTGCATCTTGGGGGAGTTGGGAGAGTTCCCATCCCGGAAATTCTAATTCTTCCATTAACTGCGTGACTTTGGGATCATAACTGAGGGCAAAACATCGACATTCTTGTGTGGCTGCCATAATTAAACTATGAAATCGCATTCCAATTACCATTTCTACACCCCGAAAAACACCCTTGAGTTGACGTGGATCTTCTAAGGTGAGAATTTGACTATGATTGGGAAGGGCGCGATGAAATAATTTAGCGATCGCTAAATCTTGACTGGGTTGAAAGGGAAGGAGTAAAATAAAAGCTTGGGTTGCTTTTTGAAACGAAACTAAAGCTTGAGTTAGAAGACTTAAACGTTCAGGCGTGAATTGGGGATGAGGACGCAACGTTAAAGCAACACGAGGAGCGGGTAAATCCCATAAACCCGGAACAGGCTGAGAGTCCAATGCCCAAACCGGATCAGGGGCAATTGTAAACGGAATTTGCCAGTCTGATAATAACTGTGCCGAAGCGCGATCGCGAACGCTAATCGTGGTACAATTAGAAAAACAACGTTGAGCTAATTTACGGGTGATCGAACGTTGTAAAGGGCCGATACCTTGCGCCCAAGCAATTGTTTTCAAGCCCATTTGTTGCGCCAAACCCATTAATCCACCATAATAAAAAGGGCTAATAGCGCTGGTGACATCCTGAATTAAACTTCCACCCCCCCAAATCAAAGCATCTGCCCCTCGCAGAACCTGGAACACTTCCAAAGCATTCATGCGATCATAACTCGCCACCTGATAACGCTCTTGGGTTTGGGTGGGGTTTCCCGACAGTACGAGGGGTTCAACAGAAGGGGGTAACATCTGTAATAAGGATGCGAGTAATGCCTCATCTCCACCGTTTCCTTTGCCATAATACCCACTACAAACGACCCTTTCCATATTCAAATTTATGACGACGAGATTTTCAACCCAAAGTTAATTCTCAACACCAAACCCGTAACCCATCGGGGTGAAACCAAAAAAAACAGCAGTTGAGATTTAGATGTTAGACTACCATAAATGAAGCATTGATAGCAGAGTAAATTGGCAGTCAACTTGGCTAAAATTCTATTATGCACGCACTTTCAATTCCCACCTGGATCATTCACGTTTCCAGTGTTCTCGAGTGGATGGCAGCAATTTGGTTTATTTGGAGGTATGGTGAAGTGACTCAGAATAAAGCATGGTGGGGACTTTCGGTGGCAATGTTACCCGCCCTTGTCAGCGCCATGTGTGCTTGTACCTGGCATTATTTTGATAATCCCCCTTCCTTTGAGTGGATGGTCACGCTTCAGGCGGCGATGACGGTACTCGGGAATGTTACCCTCTGTATTGCGGCTTGGTACATCTGGCGCAGTTTTCGATCCGTTAAAGAGTAACATCAGCAGCTAGAACAATGTTATCAAAAGACACCCTCTTTGCCCTTTCTTTATTTCCCTATTTAGGTTTTTTGTGGTTTCTGACTCGTTCAGGACAGACACCCCGCTTGGCATTAATTGGATTTTATGGCACGTTAGTATTTGTGGGAGTTACGATTCCGGCTGGCATCTATGCCAAAATGGTCTATCACGACACTTTGGCGAATATTGATTGGTTACATGGAGGTGCAGAGATTTTCCTGACGCTATCAAATATTCTTGTTGTGTTAGGGTTCAGACAAGCAGTCATCAGCAAACAGTCCTCACGATAATGGAGAATCTTACCTTAAGTGGTCACGCCGACGGTGTAAAATCGGTCGCAGTTAGTCCGGATGGAAAAATCCTGATTAGTGCCTCTGAAGACGGTAAGATTAAAGTCTGGAACTTCAAAACCGGAGACTGTTTACTCACTTTGGGAGGTCATCCCTTTGGGGTGAAAAATGTCGCCGTCAGTCCCGATGGTGAATTTTTTGCGACCGGTGGCGGAGATGGAACCATCAAAATTTGGAGTCTGAAAAACGGTAAACTGCTGCGAACTTTGATAACGGGTTATTCTCGCCTCGACTCTGGATTTATGCCCGTTGCCATTGTTCCCAATGCTAAAACAATTATCAGTCATAGCAGTAGTTATAGTCAAACGGTGCGGTTGTGGGATGTGGAAACCGGACAACTGAAAGGGACGCTAACGGGTCATGCGGGTTCGGTGAAGACTTTTAGTATCTCTCCCAAAGGGGATATCCTGGCAAGTGATGGTGCTGATAATAGCATTCGGTTGTGGAAATTGCAAAATGAGGAATTAATTGGCACCCTGGAAGGACATACAGGCGGAGTTTTGACCTTAACCGTCAGTCCAGATGGTGAAACCCTCGTCAGTGGGGGAAAAGACGAAACCATTAGAATTTGGCAAATTCGCACTCAGAAGCTATTGCGAACCCTCTCCGGTCATTCCTATGCAGTGAATTCCGTTAAAATTAGTCCGAATGGTCATATTCTCGCCAGTGGAGGCTACGACAGTTTGATTAAGCTACGGGAATTAGGCACCGGAGATTTACTCAATTTACTTTCAGGACATTCAGGGGCAGTCAATACCGTTACCTTTAGTCCCGATGGTAAAACCTTGGTCAGTGGGAGTGAGGATAAAAGCATTAAACTGTGGAATTTGGATGAGATTCTGAATTATCATTAGATTTTTATTATATTATACCATTAAACTGGGTTGATTTTTGTGTCTGAGAAACTCAAAAGAACGCTAAATAATCCTTAAGATTTTTCTCGATTGCACTCAATACCCTTCATACTAGAAGACACAAATTCAGTGTTAGACTGCTCATGCTGTGCTTATGAGCTACTGCTTTAACCCCGATTGCAATAAACCTGAGAATGGTCACAAGATCGACATTTGTCAAACCTGTGGTTCAACTTTGCTCCTGCAAAAACGGTATCAGGCGAGGCAAGAAATTGGCTTAGGTGGAATGAGTCGTACCTTCTTAGGTATTGACCTGGGAAATCAAAAAAAACCCTGCATTATCAAACAATTTTCCTCTCACGGATACAAAACAGTTAAGCTACAAAAAGCGATTGAATTATTTCATCAAGAAGCCTTACGGTTACAAGAGTTGGGAGAACATGATCGCATTCCCTCTCTATTGGCTTCCTTTGAACAAGAAGGCTGTTTATATTTGGTGGAAGAATACATTCCTGGACAAAATTTAGCCGAAGAACTTGCAGAACAAGGGCCTTTTAGTGAACCTAAAATTCAAGAACTTTTAATTGACATTCTTCCCATTTTAGCCTTTCTTCACAACCATCATATTATTCATCGTGATCTCAAACCGGAAAATATTATTCGACGACAAAAAGATCGAAAATTTGTCTTAGTTGATTTTGGGATTGCCAAACAAAATCAGAATATTTTTCAACCCCAAACCGGCACCATTACCGGAACAGTTGGCTACGCCCCTCTCGAACAAATTCGCGGTGGAAAAGCCTATCCCGCCAGCGATCTTTACAGCTTAGGCGTGACTTGTATTCACCTATTAACCCAAGTTCCTCCCAATCAACTCTTTGACTGTTTTACCGGAGAATTAATTTGGCAATCTCATCTACTGAAAACCGGAAACACGATTAGCGATCAACTCGCTACAATCTTAGATAAACTGCTACAAGACTTAGTACAAAATCGCTATCAATCGGCCGAAGAAGTCTTGAAAAAACTAACAGAATCAAGCCCGACTTTATCTGAATGTTGTCAACACGAAACAACACTTAAATTTATTAGCAATACCGAAATAGAGGCAGAAAAACTCGTCTCTAACTTTAAACAAAACTGGATTGAATTAGCTTTAGTCTCTCAACCTGAAAATCATCCCAGTTTTTCCAATTTAATCGCCAGTCAATCGATCAAATTTATTCCTAATGCTCCCGCTCAAACCCATTCAATTTTGTCTTTTAAATCCGGAAGAAATAAAAATAATAATTCTGAAGAAAACGTCAGTCAACTGAGTCAAAATCTCCAGCATTTACAGGGTCATTCTGCACCCGTTAGATCCCTAGCAATTGGCCCAAAAGGTTATATTTTAGTGAGTGGTAGTGCAGATTGTAGTATCCGACTTTGGAACTTAAAAACTGGACAACTTTTACATCGATTTTTAGCCCATCGAGATCTCGTAAATACCGTTGCAATTCACCCGAATGGTCATAGATTAGTCAGTGGAAGTTTTGATCGAACGATACTCGCTTGGAATTTAAAAAATCGCACCATGGCAGATCGGTTTTTTAGTCATTCGGGATCACCCTATAGTCATCGTGGTGGTGCCGTTTATGCTGTTGCTTATAGTCCTGATGGTTGTATTATTGCCAGTGCAAGTGAAGATAAAACCTTAAAATTGTGGAATCAAAGAAATGGTGAATTACTTTATCGACTCGATGAACATTCAGATCAAGTTTTATGCGTTACCTTTGGTCAAAATAACAGAAATTTAGCCTCCTTAAATCATAATTATAATTATGAACCTCATCCTCAAAATAGTTTATTTGCCAGTGGTAGTGCAGATGGATTGATTAAAATTTGGCAGTTTGGTCACTTAAAAAGTCTTTATACTTTAGTAGGACATTCAGATCGAGTTTATAGTTTAGCATTTAGTCCAGATCAAAAAATGTTAGCCAGTGGAAGCGGTGATCAGACCATCAAATTATGGAACTTTTACACAGGAGAAACTCTACATACACTCAAGGGACATGATGATGAAATCCTTTCAATTGCCATTAGCTCGAATGGTAAATTATTAGCCAGTGCGAGTCGAGAAGGTATCGTGAAACTGTGGGATATTAGCGCTCGCCATCCCTTGGGACGATTATTAAAAACTCTAGCCGCTTATCCTCCCGTGGCGTTTACTCCAGATAGTCAAACCTTAGTTACAGGCGGAAAAAACGGTGATATATTAGTGCAAAAATTGAGATGAAATTGAGATAAAAAATTATGCAAATCCCAACTCATCGTCTTATTCTCAGAGAATATCAACCGGATGATTTAGATAAGATTCTCAGCATTTTATCCGAACCGAAAACTATGAGTTATTGGCCGCAACCGTTCAATCAATCCCAAGTTGAAGCTTGGATAAAACGCACTTTAGAGAGTTATAAACTCAACGGATTTGGTCGTTATTTAGTTCTATTAAAAGATACAGAAACAATAATCGGAGATGCAGGAATTTTAAAATCAAAAGTTGCCAATGAATGGGTTAACGATTTGGGTTATATTATTCATTATCCCTATTGGGGAAACGGATATGCAACCGAAATTGCAACAGCACTCAAAGACTATGCTTTTACGGTTTTAAAATTAGATCATCTTCATATTAATATGCCCAAAAATCATCCAGCCTCTCGCCGTGTTGCAGAGAAAATAGGCTTGAAATTTATTCGAGAATTTAACAATGAAAAAAATCGTAATCTCAAAACATTACTGTATGGAATTTGACATTATTTCTGGATTTTTGAAGTCAATTCAATGATCACATCATATCGAAAATCATTCACTAATTGGGTTAATATTTTGGCTAGAGAAGCATGAGTTTCAGGAATTTGAGCGATAACTTCAGTGATTAACTTACTATTGAGTTTAGTCGCGGCTTGATGCAAGGCTTGTATCCAGGCTTCAGGCATTGCAGCTAACACTTCAGAGGTGAGTTGAGAGGGGTCAGTTATTTCTATTTTTTGAGGAAGTTGAGTATTTCCACATTCATCAACATCGGGAGTTTCTTCATACAAAAACTTTACCCCTAAATGTTTAGAGATTTTTTCAAACAACACTTCAACTCGAAAAGGTTTGCGAACAAAATCATCACAACCTGCGGATAAAATCACCGTTCTATCTTGTTGAAAAACACTAGCCGTTAAAGCAATAATCACGGTAGCTTGACCCTGCAAATGTTGTTTAATATATTGAGTCGCTTCATACCCATCCATCACAGGCATTCGCATATCCATAAAAATTAAATGGGGTTGCCATTTTTCCCAGATTGAAATTGCTTCTTGACCATTGTCTGCTTCTTGAACTTCAAATCCGAGCGGTTTCAACAATTTCACCACCAGTTGTCGATTAGTCCAGTTGTCATCAACTACTAAAATTCGATAATTCGGTTTATTTTCGGCTAATCCAATGACTTGTTTACTCGCAGGTTTTGAGGAAATTTGAGAAGTATGAGCAGGTTTAAAATTAATATTAAATCTAAAGCAAGTTCCCTGACCCAATTGACTGCTAACCGTAATTTTCCCTCCCATAAGCTTGATAAATTTTTGGCTAATAGATAAACCTAAACCCGTACCTTGTTGAGATTTTCGTCCTGTTTCCGTTTGAATAAAGGGTTGAAAAACATATTGAAGTTCTTCTGGAGAAATACCTGATCCTGTATCTTCAACTTCAAAAATGAGCCGATTAGCTTTTGAATTTTTAACAGTTTTAGCCCGTAAAATAATACAGCCTGTATCTGTAAATTTAATCGCATTTCCCAATAAATTAATTAAAACTTGACGGAGTTTACTTTCATCGGTTTGAATATGCTGAGGAACATCTGAGTCAATTTCAAATAGTAATTCTAATCCTTTTGATTGAGCTTTTAACTCTAACATATCTCGCAGAGAATGTAGCAATTTAAGTAAGTCAAAGTGGATAGAATTGAGCGAAATCTGACCCGCTTCAATTTTTGACATTTCCAAGACATCATTAATCAGATTTAATAAATGTTCGCCACTTCGACCAATAATTTCTAAATGTTCTTGATGATCTTGCAATAAAACTGATTGTTTCCGTTTCAAATCACGATTCATTAGTTGAGTAAAACCCAAAATTGCATTTAACGGTGTGCGAAGTTCGTGACTCATTCGGGCTAAAAATTCACTTTTAGAACGGTTGGCGGTTTCTGCGGCTTCTTTGGCTTGTTGTAAGACAATTTCAGTCTGTTTGCGTTCGCTAATATCTCGCACCACAGCACAACCATATTCTTTATTATTATATTCTAAATAACTTAAAGTAATTTCGACGCTAATATGTTCACCTGACTTCATTTTATGAATAGATTCAAAGGTAAATGAACCTTGTTGTCTTAAATTTTCCCAAGAGATAGACCATTGATTTTCAGACGCATTTGGATCAATATCCTTCACCTGCATTTGCAAAAATTCATCCCGAGAATATCCGAGGGTTTTTGTCGCCGCTTCATTGGTATAAAAAAAACGAGCATTGATATCAGTAAACAGCACATAATCCCTTGATTTGTCTATCGAAAACTGAGTCAGTCGCAGTTTTTCATCAATCTCTTTTTGTTCGGTAATATCTTCTAAAACACCAATAATCCCGATTACATATCCATCAGTATCTAACATCGGGACTCGACTGATATCTAGCCAAATTTGTCTACCATCAGTCGTTAGTTTTTGTTTGGGTGCAATCACATTTAACTCGGGTTTTTTTGATGCCATAACTCGGCGATCTTGACGGCGATAAAATTCAGCAACTTCCCAATTTTTAAACAGATCATAGTCCGTTTTTCCAATCACAGATTCTGCACTTTCTAACTGAGCGTATTCAGCCCATTTTTTATTACATCCTTTAAAGACTAAATTAGTATCTTTCCAAAAGACTTGTTGAGGAATATTATCTAAAACCAAACGTAGATATTCTTTCTGTTGTTTGAGATCTTCTTCAATTTTTTTGTATTCAGTAATATCCTGAACTTGTGTAATCACCGAAAATGGATTTCCGACTGGATCGAGTCTCAGATAGCAGTGTAGAATTCCATAAACCCAATGCCCTTCTTTGTGGCGATAGCGTTTTTCGAGGTTATATTGCTTAAATTCTCCCTGAATCAATCGAGAAAAATAATCCATACTCACATCTCGATCATGGGGGTGTGTAATCTGATTAAATCCCCGTTGCATAAGTTCTTTTTTACTGTATCCAATAAACTCACAAAAGGATGAATTGACCTCTAAAAACTGCCCATCTAGCGACACTTCTGCCATGCCAATTGGGGCTAAATGAAACAAATCTCGAAAGCGATTTTCACTTTCTAAAAGAGCGGTTTCTGTTTGTTTGAGTTTTTCAGTCAGGGTTTGAATAGTTAAGTTTTCTGAGTTCATAGTTACTTTTAAGTTTACTTAAATAGGGAGGGTAAAGTAAAAAGTTGTTCCGACACCAAACTCGGATTCAACCCAGATTTTTCCGCCATGACGTTCAACAATTTTCTTACAAATCGCTAATCCGATTCCAGTACCTGGATAGTCTTGAACGGTATGTAAGCGTTGAAAGACTTGAAAAATTCGCTCAAAGTAATCGGATTTTATGCCAATACCATTATCTTGAATGATAAAGATCCATTCTTGGGGTTTTTGTTCCGCCGAAATCGTGACTTGAGGAATAACACCAGGACGACAATATTTAATCCCATTACTAATCAAGTTTTGTAATAATTGTCCGAGTTGAATTTTATCAGCTTTGACTGTCGGTAAGGTTTGATGAGTAATAATTGCCTGACTTTTTTCAATCGAATGATGAATATTTTTTAAGGTTTCTGCTAAAATTATATTACAATCAATGGGTTGCAGTTCTTGACGTTTGGTTCCCACTCGACTGTATTCTAATAAATTTTTGATCAATCCCTGCATCCGAATTCCTTCTTCTAAAATCGGAGTCACATATTCGTCGGCTTCTTCTTCTAAAATAATTTCTGATTTTAAAGATAGAAGTAATTCAGCAAACCCGGTAATCGTTTGTAGCGGTTGTTGTAAATCGTGAGAAGCAATATAGGCAAATTGTTCAAGTTCTTGGTTAGAATGAGCTAAGTCTTGATTGAGTTGATGGAGCTTTAAGTTTTGGGCGTGTAGTTGTTTCTGTAGCCGACAAATCGTGAGTTGATTTTCGACTCTCGCTAACACTTCTTCAACTTGAAAGGGTTTAGTAATGTAGTCTACTCCTCCCACACGAAACGCTTTAACCTTATCAAAAACATCATCTAAAGCACTCAAAAAAATCACTGGAATATTTGATGTATTGACTTGAGACTTGAGTTCAGCACAAACTTCATAGCCATCAAGTCCTGGCATTTTAATATCGAGTAAAATCAAATCAGGAGGGGCATTTTGAACAGCCATTAATGCAAGTTTTCCATTAATCGCACACTGAACTTCATAGCCGCGATCGCTTAATGTCTCTGATAAAAGACGTAAGTTATCCGGTAAATCATCAACAATTAAAATATTTCCCTTCTGTTGGCTCGCAAAATCGCTGTTCATAAGATATCCGATATTCAGGTTAGACTCAAAACCCCTCTATTTTACGACCCAGAGTCGTTTATGAATCTAATCCATTGTAGCGGACAGAAGACCTCTTTTGCTGATTTTTTTATGTTAAGAAGCTTTTCAGATCTTCTTGACGATTTTGGGAATTACATCAGACGTTGTACAACCTCCTGATAAGCCGCACTATTCATCCCAACTCCTCTTTCAGCTAAACGAGGATCGAGGTATTGTTGTAGGTTATAAATTCGATCTGAAGTCGCCGGATGAGTGCTTAAAATCGTGGGTGGAGAACCACTTCCGAGTAATTTTCCCATAAAATCTAAAGCGGCTTGTTGAGCATATCCCGCCTTTCCTAAAGTAATGATTCCTAAGCGATCTGCTTCATACTCTGCCTCTCGACTTTTCGGACGTCTTAATGCCAATTCTACCCCAATTTGTACAGCTAAATTATTATCTAATCCTGCGGCTGAAGCCACTCCTTGAGCAATCGCAATTTGACGCATTTGTTTGAGAGAATGTTCTCCGACAATATGAGAAATTTCGTGAGCAATAACACTCGCTAGTTCTGCTTCATTATCTGCTGCTAAAATTAACCCTTTATGAATATAGACAAAGCCGCCCATAGTCGCAAAAGCATTCACTTTATCATCATTAACCACTTGAAAAGTATACGGAATGTCTGAACGTTCACTCGCTTTAACTAATCGCTGACCAATTAAATCAATATACTGAGTTAAAGCTGGACTCGGATATAGTTTAAATTCACGACCTACCATGCGATCATTAATCTGTTTTCCGAGTGCAACTTCCTGACGATCAGAAATCGTAGAAAGCTGAAGAATTCTTACACCATGAAAAATGATTTTCTCAATCGGAATCGCTTGTACAGCAGGAAGTGAATTGATCCAAAATGTTAATGCAGTACAGATAGAGAGTACAGGATAAAACCAGCGACGAGGAAACCATTTCGGCTTGAATAACAAGAGTTTAGACATGATTAATCCTTTTATATTAAATTGATATTTTGGGAAAATAAAACCTACCCACTATTTTATTAAGCTTTAAAAGGCTATAAAAAATTACAACTTAATTAAAAAAACTGAGCTTTTTAATGGTTTGAAGCAATATAGACTTATCGCATTATCCTTTCTAAAATAATCGATTTAAGTTCATTTTATTGGGCTGACAAAGATAATAACCTTGAGCATAATCCAAACCTAATGCTTTTACTTCATTAAAAATTTCTTCATTTTCAACTCCTTTAGCAATCACCTGTAACCCCATTCTCTGACCCAGATAATTAATCAGTTCTACAATTGCTTTATCTGTAATATCTTGACCCATATTTTTGATAAAGCGTTCGGAAATCTTTAAATAATCAACAGGAAGATATTTAAGATAATGAAAAGAGGACATATTGCTGCCACAATTGTCTAAAGCACAACAATAACCACGAGTTTGTAAATCAGTAATGACATCAGAAGCCAGCCTTAAGTTTTCCAGTGCTAAACGCTCTGAAATTTCAAAGCAGATTAGATCAGGAGACAGTTCAAACTCACTCACTTGACCATGAATATACTCAAACAAGCGCTCATCTCTTAAGTAAGCAGGGGATAAGTTGATTGAAAAGCGATGGTTCTCTAAAATATGAGTAGGAGCTTGGGCTAACTGTTCAAATAAAGTCGTAATTACCCGTTGCTCAATTTGTGAACTGAGATTATAATGTTCTGCAATCCCTAGAAAACGAGCAGGTGAAATGAGTTGATTATTCTCTGTTCTCAAACGAAGTAACACTTCAGAAAATCGACGATAATCTAATGTTGTTAGTGGAGTAATTTCTTGTAGATATAAACAAAAACGATTCTCAGATAAGGCTTGCTTAATTTGCTTAACCCATTGCCAATCACTTAAAAAATGAACAACATTTTGATGGGTCTGTGTTCGGGGGAAAGTCCGAGTTTTTTTCCAGCTCATAGAAACCATTCTTACACTCCTGCGAATCCAAAAAGTTTAGACTTTGTTCTATTCCCAGACTAACCCTAGACTGTAAGCTACCGATGAACGTTATATGAGAGTTTTCTTAAACAAATAAATCAGGCTTCTGTATGAACACTAAAAATAATGCAGATGTCAGTCAATCTGCACTTTATTAGTAATTGCAGCAGGTGTTTATGCACCCATCCGCAACATCCAATAAGTTTAACGAATGTTTACCGAATGTTAAAGTTTTGAAACATCACAATTCTCAACAGTTCCACTTGAGGGGCTTGTACTCGCAATTGTAAGAGATTAACCGGATTAGACCACTCAATCTTTGCATTCAGATAAAGAGAAAGTGTGAGGATAGCCGCTAGCAGTAGTTTTTCAAACATAATCAACTCCTCCAAAAAAAAATTCTACTGCACCGAACTTTGGTGTATGCAAAGATAATACAAAATCTGACTAAAATTCTAAATGATTTAACACAATATTCAAGATGACCTAATTAACGCATTGATTGTGATGCAGGTCACACCCCTCGCCAATTTAGGGGATTTCAGAGCAAACAAAAGGGATAATATCTGATCAATTCGAGTTTCAACCAATTATTTCAATAAACCGATCACGGGAGCGACCTCTGCCTTGTAAAATATATCAGTAGAGATTTGTCGATAGGCTGGAGGATACAATGCTGGCACATATTCTGGCGATTGCTGTTGGTTTGGGGAGCTTCGCCGTTTACATGGCCGCTTTCTTTTTTCCAGAAGTTCATCGCAAAAATGACTTCTTCTGGAGTGGCGTGGGATTTTTTTATGCACTGATTTTGTGGGTCTGTGCCGGACGTATCACGGGAGCTGTCCTCCTGGGTCAAATCGCGAGTGTCGCTTTACTCGGTTGGTTTGGCTTACAAACTCTGTATTTGCGACGAGTCGTCACTCCGATATCACAAAAAACCCCTGTTCCCGCAAAACTGCAAGAACAAGTCGAGGGTTTATTTGCCGTTAAAGCCCAGGAACCCCAGGTTATCCCCGTCCCCAAAGTTGACAATTTTGACCAAGATGGCGCTCTCCCCGTTGCACCGCCAGCAACCCCCGAGCCTGTTGGTGTTGAATCTCCACCTGAAACCGTTACAACGGAACCCCAAATTCCAGTTTCCTCAGAAATTCCCTCAGAAATTCCTGAAGTTATTGAAGACGTTTCACCGTCTGCCGAACCAGAATTGACTTCTGAAACAGCAATTGAATCGGAAGATGAACCTGTCATTGATAAACCCGAAACTGAACCTATTTCAGCAACAAAAATTGAATGGGAAGACGAAGTAGACGAAGAAATAGAAAAAGAAACAGAAGAAGAAACAGAAACAATTTCTCAACCCCAAACCCCATCACCCCCTGCATCTCAGCCTAAACGATTATCACGAGTATTTCGCTCGATTACAGGTTTATTTAATCGGCGTAAAAACCCACCTTCTTCTCCTGTTTCCCCTGTCAAAACTTCACAAGAAAATCAAACAGAAGCAGCCCAAGTTGAACCGGAAACTGAAGAAACGCCAACTCTAGAAACCGTTGTTGCTCAAGAAGATGTCACTCCCCCAACTGAACAATCAGAAACCTCAGCAGTAGCGGAAATAGAAGCAATAGATCTAACAGAAATCGATTCTGCACCGGGATTAGAAACACCATCCGAAGACGAATTTCAAGAAATTACAGTCACTGTTGAACCGGATATTTCTTCAGCCAGTCCCTTTGAACAAATGATATCTGCTTCTGAAGAATCCGAAATCGTTCAATCCGAAGATTCTGCCGAAGAAATAGTCTCAGAATCCTCTACCCAAAATCCCTCGCCCCCCGATGAAAATCAAAATCTGAAGCGGCCTAATCCTCCTGATCCTAATTTAAAAGAAGCCGCTAAAAAACAAAAAAAATCAACCGACTCCGAACATTAAACGTTGAAAACATCCTTAATTTTAATCAATTATTATGGCAACTTGGCAATGTGTTAAAAACTGTGGGGCTTGCTGTTATCTCGAACCCTCAGAACGTCCAGAATTAGATGAATATCTCGGCTCAGAGGAGTTAGAATTGTATTTGAGTTTAGTCGGAGAAGATGGATGGTGCATTCACTACAACCACCAAAACCGAGAATGTAGCATCTACTCTAACCGTCCTCGCTTCTGTCGAGTTCAACCGGAAGTGTTTACAGAAATGTTCGGGATAGAACCTCCAGAGTTGAACGACTTTGCGATTGATTGTTGTCAGCAGCAAATTGAAGGGGTTTATGGGGCTGACTCAACTGAAATGAAGCAGTATAATGATCAGGTGGGATGGGTGTGAAGAACCTGAAAATATCACCTCTTGAACCGATAGGCTTGCATCTTTGGGGCAAATCTGAAAAGATTATGATTGAATCAGTAGAACAGACTATTTTTTGATAAACTGTGACACCATCTTCTGAGTTATTCCCTTCGTCTAACCAACCCTCAAACTTCTCTAACGAGAGTTCTCCTGAACTCCCGGTCAAGGAAACAACAGAACCAACATCATCTCTAGTTCAAGACTCTCCGATTTCTCAACCTACTCAGCCCCGCAAACCTAAAAATGCTTGGGCAATTTTTGCCTCTACTTTTGTAACAATTTTTCTCGCGGAAATTGGTGATAAAACTCAATTAACAACGCTGTTAATGACAGCAGAATCTCATCAGCCTTGGGTTGTTTTTGCCGGTGCCGGAAGCGCCCTTATTCTGACCAGTTTACTGGGGGTATTAGTCGGGCGATGGTTAGCCAGTCGTATTGAACCCAAAACCCTCGAACGGGCAGCCGGAATCAGTTTACTGGTGATTTCAGGTTTGTTGTTTTGGGAAGTTTTTCACTTCTGATGCTCAGAACTATCCGGATCAGGATTTGTGATCAATCTCCCAGTTGATCCGTTTATTTTAACTGTTGAATTTGATATTGAGCATCTCGATATCCTCCAGTTAATCCCTGTTCTAAATAAAGTTGTCCGGCGGTACGAAAATCATTAATTGCACCGCTTTTATCCCCTAAAGCCACTCGCACAATTCCTCGTCCGTAGAAGGCATTGGGATAATCGGGTTTGAGACGAATGGCTTGAACATAATCCGCGATCGCCTGATTATAATCTTGAAGTTCATAGTAAGCAACAGCGCGATTGCTGTAAGATTGAGCATCATTTGGGTTGAGTTCAATCGCTTTTGTATAGTCTGCGATTGCTGCTTGAAAGTCTTGTTGGGCAACTTGAACCATACCCCGATTACTATAAGCTTTGTGATCAGTTGGTGTCAGTTCAATGGCTTTGGTACAGTCGGCTAAAGCGTTTTCAAGTTCGGATATATTCAAATAAGCAACACAGCGATTATTATAAGCCACAGCGTTCGGTTCGAGTTGGATCGCTTTGGTACAATCATCGATAGCGGCTTGATGTTTGCTTAAATTAATTTGGGTACTACAGCGATTTCCGTAAACAGAACTGTTATCAGGTTGCAGTTCAATTACCCGATCATAATCGGCAAGGGCGCCTTGATAATCTCCTAAATGAAAGCGTGTTCGACCCCGATCATAGTAGGCTAAAAAATTTTTAGAATCCAGTCGAATAGCCTCGGTATAATCGGCTAATCCGCTTTGCAAATCCCCTGAATTGACTCGGGCTATTCCTCGGGAACGATAAGCCAGGGGATGATCCGATTGTATCCGAATGACTTCGCTATAGTCTTCGATCGCCTTTTGATAATTTTCGAGGGAATAGTGAGCGAGTCCTCGCTTATAATAAGCATCAACATCACTAGGTTCTAACTCGATGACTTTAGAATAGTCTGCGATCGCGCCTGATAAATCTTGAGCATCATAACGGGCTAATCCGCGATTAAAATAAGCATTAGTGTAGTTAGGATTGAGTTGAATGGCTTGAGTATAATCTTCGATCGCGTTTTGATATTGTTCGAGATCATAGTAGGCATTTCCCCGTTGATGGTAGGCTTCAGGATTGTCTGGATTATAGTTGATCGCTTGAGTTAGGGTTCTCACTGCGGCTTGAGGATTTCCTTTTTCTAGCTTTTCTACCCCTTGAGAAAAAGCCACTTTTGCTTTAACCGGATCAGGACGATTAAAAGCTTTAATTAATCCAAAAACTACTAATAATCCGACTAATCCCGTTGCCGTTAATCCTACAATTTTTCCCCAATTGGTTATCCTTTTATCGGGATTTAAAGAAGCCGAATTCGGAATATAGGTAAAATCAGATCGTCCGGTTATTTTCCTTAAATCTGAGATTACATCATTACAAGCTAGATAACGTTTTCCATGATAATGATGTACCATTTTATCAATAATTTTCGCTAAACCTGCACTCACCCGAGCGCGATTTCGCCAGGTTATATCATCTGGGTTAGAGAGATTTGGATCTTGAAGTTTGGGTAAATCTGAAGCTTCTAACCCGGTAATGGCTTGAATAGCAATCATTCCCACGGCATACAGATCACTATTATATTGAGGATTCCCTTGAAACTGTTCAATCGGCATATAAGACGGGGTTCCAGTCGCAATCGTCCGCATGGATTGATTGTTCCCATTTAAGAATTGATGACTCACTTCTTTGACTGAACCAAAGTCAATTAAAACTAATTTTTTATCCGAACGACGACGAATAATATTAGACGGATTAACATCTCGATGAATTACCCCTTGTTCATGAACAAAGAGAAGAATTTCTAATATTTCTTCTAATAACTTGATTACTCTTTCTTCTGGCCAAGGAGTACCCGGAACCAGTTCTTTACTAAGAGAATGTCCTTCGATATATTCTTCCACCAAGTAAAAATTACTTTGTTCTTTAAAGTAGGCTAAAAGCAGAGGGATTTGATTATGTCGTCCTAACTTTTCTAAAATTTCTGCTTCTTTTTCAAATAATCGTAACGCCGTTTTCAGAATTTTAGAATTATTATTCGGAGGACGAAGCTGTTTAACCACACATTGAGGATGACCTGGGCGACGAGTATCAGCCGCAAGATAAGTTTGTCCAAATGCCCCTGAACTGAGTATTTGAACAATGCGATACCGTCTATCTAAAAGTTGACCAATCATTTGCATAGGAGGGTTTAGCGTCTAAAACAATCGGTTTTATCAAATTCAACAGCAGTCAATGGGAATAAGGTTCTGATTTTAAATTCACATTTTTCCAAGTTAAGAAAATGATTCTTTGAGGAAAAACAGAGGTTTTTGATGAAAAAAATAAGAATGAGATTGAGAGTCTATAGGTATATTTTAAATTAACTTATGGTGCTTTTCTCACTCATTATCCAATTGATGTAACCTTGTCAAAATCAAGCTTAGTGTCGCAGAACCTAGTCATTGATCACTATTGCACTAGACATAGACTGTGCTGTAACACAACAGAGCGTTTAAGTTAATTGTGGCACAGAATCCGGATCTACGAACGAGTCTGACTAGAAATTCATTCACAGAGGATAGGTTCTGACTCGCCCCTGACCCCGTTTGAGAAGATTAAGTCGGCTTTGACAATCAACTTCTGACGCACGATCTAATTTTGTTTAAGTCGTTTCTATTGAATAGAATATTTGGCTGATTTTAACTTGAAGCTTATCTAAATGGAGTTCTCAAATCCCATCTCTAAACACATTTTAATTAAACCTGTTGTCTTTTGGCAATTAAATCAAACCCCCTCAAGTCATTCAAACACACAATTTAATTTTAATTAAACTTAAAACCCCAAAATTATTCCTGTTGTTGGATAAGTCGTTAATGGAGACTGCTGCAAACTCACCCTTCACTTCAGAGAAACCCATCAAAATAAACAGCAAGACTCTACACATAAACTTCAAGTTTAAAATACTCGCAATTGTGCGGATACAGTTTCCTCAAGTGCCTTTATGGAAAGTTTTTCAGCAATTCAACTAAAATCAATCCACTCAAAATCTGAAGAAAAACTAAAGTCACCGAGGACAGTAAGTCATAGAGTTAATGGCAAGAATGTAACCATTCATGGCTTGTTTTTGACCAATCTTGCTATCTGTTTCACGAAACTTCACAAATAAACCAAGTTCTACTTGGCCTAACATCAGATTCGGTACTAATGCACGAAAGTCATTATGCAATTTTTGTCCGACACACTTGTACTTTCACGAATGCAGTTTGCGTTAACTGCGACCTTCCATATGCTGTGGCCTATCCTCACTACAGGAATGGGAGTTTACCTCGTTATCGTAGAAGGTTTTTGGCTGAAAACCCGCAATCCGCAATACTACTATCACGCCCGCTTTTGGTCAAAACTCTACATTCTCAACTTTGGGATTGGGGTAGCCAGTGGAATTCCGATGGAGTTTCAATTCGGAACCAATTGGGCACCGCTTTCGGAGGCAATTGGTAACTTCTTTGGAAGTATTATCGGCTTTGAAGCATCTATGGCATTTATGCTAGAAGCCGCTTTTTTAGGCATTATGGTGTTTGGTTGGCAACGGGTTAATCCCTACATTCACTATATGGCAACAATTCTTGTCGCATTTGGGGCAAATTTATCCAGTTTTTGGATATTAGTTGCCAACTCTTGGTTACAAACTCCAGCCGGAGGAGAATTTGTAGACGGGAAGTTTATTGTCCAAGACTATTTTCAAGCGATTTTCAACCCCTATATGCCCAATAGTGTGATGCACATGGTGTTAGCAACTTGGGAAACTACACTATTTGTAATTGGGGGAATTAGTGCTTGGTACATTCTCAAAAAACGCCATGAAGCTTTCTTTGCCACTTCGTTAAAAATTGTCTTGGCTGCGGCGATTTTAATTGCCCCATTACAACTCTACGTCGGACACCTCAGCGGCGAACAGGTTTATCGTTATCAACCGACAAAATTAGCGGCAATGGAAGCCCAATGGGAAACGATTCCTGCCGGGGTTGCTGCTGACTGGAGTATGCTCGCCATTCCCAATGAAAAAACGCAGCAAAATGATTGGGAAGTCAAAGTTCCGAATGCTTTGGGCTACATTTTAGAATTCAAAAAAGAACTCTCTGAACCTGTTCAAGGGTTAAAAGAATGGACTCCAGAAAATCGTCCTCATTTGTTGGGACTAATTTATTACAGTTTCCGGATAATGATTGCGATTGGGTTTTACTTTGCGGGGTTAATGTTCGTGAGTATCATTCAATGGCTACGGGGTCAATTTTCGGCTGAAAATATTACTCAACAATCTTGGTTAATGTGGGGCTGGATTTTAGCCGCGCCGTTGGGATATATTGCCGTAGAATGTGGCTGGACAGTGCGTTGTGTCGGACGTCAACCCTGGACGGTTTATAACTATATTCGCACCACAGATGCCGTTTCTAATTTACCACCCGGAGATGTATTAACAACGCTCATTAGTTTTGCCAGCGTTTATGCCGTTCTATTATTTGCGGCGTTTTATTTCGGAAGTAGAATTATTAGAAAAGGGCCTGATTTTGATCTTCCGCTTCCGGGTGAAGAACAACCTGCTGTTGATACAAAACCGGGGGAGTTTATTCCGGATGAACGTCCTGTAGAAGCCCAACAATAAAGGAGAGGAAATGGAAACTTTAACCTATTTCTTGCCTCAAATTTGGTTTGGAATCTTAGCCCTGTTTCTATTGCTTTATGTGATGTTAGATGGCTTTGACTTGGGGGTGGGAATTTTATCTCTCACGTCTTCTAGCGAAGAACGTCGGGGCATTTTGATGACGAGTTTGAGCAATATTTGGGATGCGAACGAGACTTGGTTGGTGTTGATGGGAGGGGCTTTATTTGGAGCGTTTCCCCTGGCTTATGGTACAATTCTCAACGCCCTTTATATCCCGATTTTTTTAATGATTTTTGGCTTTATTTTTCGAGGGGTGGCGTTTGAGTTTCGTGAACAAGCCCGCAACAAGTTTATCTGGAATGTGTCTTTTGGAGTGGGAAGTTTTCTAGCAGCTATGGGTCAAGGATTTGCTTTGGGCGGGGTGTTAGAAGGGATTAAAGTTGATGCTGCGGGTCATTTTATTGGCGGTCATTTTGATTGGTTAACTTGGCAAACAATGTTAATCACATTAACTTTAATTCAAGGGTATGTTTTGATTGGTTCAACTTATCTGATTTGGAAAACAGAAGGAGAACTGCAAAATATCCATTATGCAACCGCTAAATTGTCTGCGGTGACGACTTTAGTGGGTGCGGTTATTATTACCATTGGTACTCCAATTTTCTCAGATTTTGCCCGCGAACGCTTGTTTTCTAAGCCGTTGGTTTATCTTTTTGCGGTGATTCCCGTGTTAGCTGTGGTCTTGATTTGGCAGTTAATTCGCAGCCTGAACAATGAAGCCGAGAGAACGCCGTTTATTTGGACAATTTTGTTGTTTGTGTTGACATTTTTCGGCCTGGGTTTGGTTGTTTTCCCCTATATTATCCCCACTCAAATCACCATTTATGAGGCGGCGGCTGACCCAAGTTCGTTGGTGTTTATGCTGATTTTTATCGGGGCTTTAATTCCGGTGATGTTGTTTTACAATATTTACCAGTATTTTGTGTTTCGAGGAAAAGTCACCAACGCCCATTACGGTGAATAGAATCGTCGGATACGGGAGAACAGGAAACCAGAAAAATCAGTAGCGATAGAGACATTAAGAGACAAAGATGCGCTCTTGGTGTCTCGGGGGTTCGTGTCTCCCTGATTCGGGGAGGCGTAAGTCTGAAACTGTTGAAGAAAAAATTAAGAATGAGGCAGTTTGATACTTTTCGTGAAAATAAAAAACTTTTGCGGTAAGATTAGAGAGCTGATTGTCTCTGTAAACTGAGGAGAAGTCGTCAAAAACCCCATTAAGTCAGAGGATAGCAGCTTCTGTTTAAATTGTTACAGTTGATCAATTCTAATCTCATCAAAATACTGACAGTCTGTCAATATTTCAGAATGTTAACCTTGATACTGTCAAAAGTCCAGATTGTCCTTAAAAATTTGTAATAGAAATATTCAAGCATTAGTTGTGTCTCGATACATTATTGCAAGCCTTTACTTGTGAGGTGTGACCGAGGTTTAGTACGGATGCCGAGGAGAATACCATGTTCGAGTCTCTATTTACCTCATTGAACGATCACAATTTACCCTATCCCGACACGATGCACCCCATCGTTGTGCATTTTGTGATTGCAATGGTATTGTTTGCTGTTTTGTGCGATGTGATTGGCTATTTCACACGCAATACACGTCTGTATGAAGTGAGTTGGTGGAATCTGTTTTTCGCTACAATTTCTATCTTTATCGCCATTATTTTTGGTCAGGCGGAAGCCGGGTTAGCCTTACCGTACAACGCAGTCGAACAGACTCTCAATTTACATACATTAATTGGCTGGTCGTTAGCGGGAATTCTTGCTGCGATTACAGGTTGGCGGTATGTTATTCGCCTGAAAAATCCCCAAAAGTTACCAATATCTTATCTAGCACTTGGACTGTCGCTATGTCTGTTAGTCGGCTTCCAGGTCTATCTCGGCGATGAACTTGTTTGGGTATACGGACTCCATACAGTTCCCGTTGTTGAAGCGATTAAGGAGGGTATTCTATAATGGATGCTGAACTAATGAACCAATTACAATCGCTAGGAGCAAACGGCTTACCCTATGCGATTCCCATTCACCCTAACTTAGTGCATCTTACCTTAGGTTTATTCATTATTGCGATCGCCTTTGATTTTGTTGGAGTTTTGTATCCGTTTGAAAAACCCGTCTTCAAATTTTTAGCGATTCCGGCAGCCCGGGCGAGCTTTTTTGATGTCGGTTGGTACAATATGCTAGCATCCGCCATTATTACCATCTTCACCGTCGCAGCAGGCTTTTATGAAATCATGCTTGCAAATCCCTATACTGATGTTAAAAGTGCTTGGGGAATGCAAGCAATGGAAACCATGCTGTGGCATGGTGTTGGGGGTGTCTTCCTGTTTGCTTTCATGGTTGGAATGACAATTTGGCGAGGGTTTCAACGGTTTTACTGGCGCAAAGACAGAACCCGCCAAGTCCAGTGGAGTTATTTGATGGCAGGAGTCGCTATCTTATTGGTGATGTTTGTTCACGGAACATTAGGGGCGCAACTGGCGGCTGAATTCGGAGTTCACAACACCGCTGACCAACTCTTAAGAATGGGTGAAAATCCGAATATTGTGCTGCGATAAATTCAGTAAACAGGGAACAGGTTACAGGAAACAGTTTTTCAGTCAATAGTGAACAGCGCAAACTGGAGACTCAGCAGCAGTTGACGGCGAGGCTTAGTTCGTGCATAGAGTGACCCGTGAACCGAAAATTTTAATCACTGTCAACACTGATAACTGCTAACTGCTAACTGTAAAAACTGGTCGCTGGTTACTGTTAACTGTAAAAGAGGTTTATTCCTATGTCTGGTGATTTAACAGGAGGGTCAACCCCTCAAAATTCGACTCGCAAGTGGTTAATTTTAACGGTAATTGCGATTGTTTTAGCCGTTATTAGTATAGGAATTGGAAAACTTTCCTATTCCTGGCTACCCCCCCAAGCGGCAGCAGAATCTATCCTGGTCGATGATTTATTTAGTTTCTTAGTGACTCTCGGTGCCTTCATCTTTTTGGGAGTCACTGGAACCATTATCTATTCCGTTATTTTCCATCGGGCAGCTAAATATGACATGAGCGACGGCCCTCATATTGAAGGGAATGTCACCTTAGAAATAATTTGGACTGCAATTCCAATTTTATTGGTGTTTTGGATTGCCGGATATAGCTACCAAGTCTACCAAAAAATGGCAATCAAAGGGCCGATGGAAGTGGTTCATTTGCATATGCCAGTCGGGGTGGAAGCCGCCTATGCCGCGCCCGTAGCCTCAACGGGGGAACCCATAGAAGATATCGAAGTGATTGGTAAACAATGGGCTTGGGTATTTCGTTATCCGGAAGACAACATCACCAGTACCGAACTTCACTTACCCACCCATAAAAGAGTTCGACTGGCATTAAAATCAGAAGACGTTCTCCACGGATTTTACATTCCAGCATTTCGTCTCAAACAAGATATCATCCCCAGCAAGACCATCAACTTTGAATTTACCCCCATTCGTGAGGGGACTTATCAACTGACTGATTCTCAATTTAGCGGTACCTATTTCGCCACAATGACAGCAAACGTAGTGGTGGAATCTCTTGACACCTATCAACAATGGTTAGCAAATGCGGCAAGTCAACCCCCCACAGCAGCCCCCAACCAAGCCGCTGCTGAATACGCCGAAGAAAAAAACGAAGCCATTAAAGTCGGTTGGCCGACGATTAAACCCGCCCCAGCCCCTCTCGTTAACTATCACAACTAAATACAGTCAACAGGTGACAAGCAAAAGAACTGACAACTGATAACTGTTAACGGAAAGAATATACATTAGGAAAATTCATCAATGAGTAGTACCCCCCTCGAAAATAAACCTGCTGCGGGTCATTCGCACGCAGAAACAGTAACCACTTGGAAAACCTACTTTAGCTTTAGTACCGACCATAAGGTGATTGGCATTCAATACCTGGTGACGTCGTTTTTCTTCTTTTTAATTGGCGGCATCTTAGCCATGATTATTCGGGGTGAATTAATGACCCCTGAATCCGATTTAATCGAACGCAGCTTCTATAACGGAATGTTCACAATGCACGGCACCATCATGCTGTTTTTGTGGACGTTTCCCGCCTTAGCCGGGATGGCAAACTATCTCGTTCCGATTATGATTGGGGCGCGAGATATGGCGTTTCCGAGGCTGAATGCGGCCGCATTTTGGATGATTCCAGTTGTCGGGATTCTGACAATGGCAAGTTTCTTCCTGCCTTCGGGTTCAGCACAATCAGGTTGGTGGTCTTATCCCCCCGTGAGTACCCAAGTTCCGTTAGGATTTTGGCTGAATGGTCAGGCGGTTTGGATTCTTGCCGTTGCCATTTCCGGGGTTTCCTCGATTATGGGTGCTTTGAATATTGTCACCACCATTGTCAAAATGCGGGCGCCGGGAATGACCTATTTTCGGATGCCTGCCTATGTTTGGACGGTCTGGGCGGCACAAATTATTCAACTTTTTGGACTGCCTGCCTTAACGGCCGGGGCGGTAATGTTGCTGTTTGATGTAACGGTTGGTACCAGCTTTTTTGACCCCGCAGATGGTGGAAATCCGATTATCTTCCAACACCTGTTTTGGTTCTATTCTCACCCGGCGGTTTATGTGATTATTCTGCCTGTCTTTGGTATTTTTTCCGAGATTTTCCCCGTTTATTCTCGTAAGCCCTTATTTGGCTATAAAGTCGTCGCCGTTTCCTCGATGATTATCGCCGGGGTTAGCGGTTTGGTTTGGGTGCATCATATGTATGCCAGTGGAACTCCCGGTTGGATGCGGTTGATTTTCATGCTGTCAACCATGTGTGTTTCAGTACCGACCGGAATTAAAGTGTTTGCTTGGGTGGCAACCATCTGGGGCGGTAAACTGCGTCTGAATACACCGATGCTGTTTGCTTTAGGGGCGCTGGTGATGTTTGTGTTTGCGGGAATTACAGGCATTATGTTGTCCTCAGTTCCCGTCGATATTCACGTCAACAATACTTACTTCGTGGTGGGTCATTTCCATTACGTTCTGTTTGGTACCGTGACGATGGGGCTATATGCTGGCATCTATCACTGGTTCCCGAAAATGACCGGGCGGATGTATTACGAAGGTTTGGGTCAGTTGCATTTCTGGTTAACGTTTATCGGTACAAACCTCAACTTTTTACCGATGCACCCGTTAGGCTTAAATGGAATGCTGCGTCGGGTGTCTTCCTACGACCCTGAATATACCTTCTGGAACGTGATTGCCAGTTTGGGGGGGTTTTTGTTGGGGATGTCAACCTTGCCGTTTATTCTCAATATGGTCAGTTCATGGACGCAAGGTAAACCCGCTCCTGCTAACCCTTGGCAGGCGATAGGTTTAGAATGGTTAGTCCCTTCTCCACCTCCGGTTGAGAACTTTGAATCTATCCCCATTGTGATTAATGAACCCTACGGTTATGGGAAGTCTGAACCGTTAACCGCTAATGACCCCAATGTGAAATTACCCTCACCTGCCCCTGAACCCGTTGAGTAGGGGAATTGTGACAGTAACCCGTGAATGTTGAGAATTGCTGACGGGTTACTGTCGAACTGTTAACTGTCCACATACGACCAATAAACAACAAGGGCATATACCATAGGCCTCTACGGAGAAAGAATTATGACAACGAATAGTTCCTTAACTTCTCAACAGCTAGAAGAATATTTGCACGAGGCAGTGGGTGAACACGTTCACGACGAAGAAGCCAATAGTATGTTTGGCTTTGTGGTGTTCCTACTGTCAGAAAGTATTATTTTCTTGAGTTTCTTTGCGGCTTATATCGCCTACAAAACAACGACAGTAGACTGGCTACCCGCTGGAGTTGAGGGGTTAGAAGTTAGAGAACCTGCAATTAATACTGTCGTTCTGGTTTCCAGTAGTTTTGTCATTTACTTTGCTGAACTCGCCCTCAAACGCCATAATTTAAGTTTGTTTCGTTTGTTTCTTTTTGCAACAATGGCGATGGGAAGTTACTTTTTAGCCGGACAAGCGATTGAATGGAGTGCCTTAGAATTTGGCTTTACCAGTGGTGTTTATGGCGGAATGTTTTACCTGTTAACGGGTTTTCACGGCTTACACGTTTTAACAGGCGTTTTGTTACAAGGGATTATGTTAGGACGGTCTTTCTATCCCGGTAACTATGATAAAGGTCATTTCGGTTTTGAAGCAACTTCGTTATTTTGGCACTTTGTTGATGTGATTTGGATTGTCTTATTTCTCCTCATCTACATCTGGCAATAAGCAAACAGGGAACAGTAGGGGCAATCTATAAAATTGCCCTGACCAGAAGAAAGTGAATACTGATACTAAGCCCTAAACCCTAATAACTGAAATTACGGATTACTCCTATGATTATCGACGACCAACACTACGACGTTATTATCATTGGTACAGGTGCAGGTGGCGGCACTTTAGCTCAAAAACTTGCACCGACAGGAAAGAAAATTCTCATCCTTGAACGGGGTGATTTCATGCCTTTAGAGGAGCAGAATAGAGCCGAAGTTGATATTTTCAAAAAAGCTCGATATCGTGCGCCTGAACGCTGGTACGACCCGGAGGGTGAATCTTTTTCTCCCTTAATGAACTATGCAGTCGGTGGCAATACCAAGATTTACGGCGCTGCATTACTCAGAATGCGTGAACGGGATTTTGAAGAAGTCAAACACCAAGAAGGCATCTCTCCCGAATGGCCTGTAAAATATAATGACTTTGAACCCTATTACACAGAAGCCGAACAGCTTTATCAGGTTCATGGTCAAGTCACAAACGACCCCACAGAACCGCCTCACAGTGCAGACTATCCTTATCCCGCGATTAGTCACGAACCTTGTATTCAAAAGCTGGTTGATGCTGTTGCCCAAAAAGGTCTACATCCGACTTCTCTACCGATGGGATGGACGCGCCAAGAAGATGACCCCACAAGTGATTCTCAGGTTTATGGGATTGATTTGGCCCTCAAACATCCGAATGTGACGCTGAAAACTGGTGCAAAGGCGGTTCGCTTACTGACGAATGCTTCGGGAACCGAAGTTAAAGCTGTAGAAGTAGAAATTAACGGACAATCCTGTTTGATTTTTGCGGATATTATCGTCCTGGCTTGTGGCGCGATTAATTCAGCCGTATTATTGTTGCGGTCTGCCAATGAAAAATACCCAACAGGACTCGCCAATCGTTCTGACCAGGTGGGCCGGAATTTAATGAAACACCAAATGACGGCAATTGTCCAATTGGATGCCGCCCCGAATTCGGGTCAGTTTCCTCGGTCTGTTGCGGTGAATGATTTCTATTGGGGGGATGAGAATTTTTCCTATCCCATGGGTCACATTTACAATACAGGTGGATTGTTACAAGATGTGATTTTTGCAGAGTCTCCCCCGATTTTTTCTGTGTTGACGAAAGCAATACCCCAGTCTGGATTAAAACAGTTAGCCATGCGTTCTATTGGCTGGTGGGCGCAAACAGAGACGTTACCCGATGCCAATAACAGAGTACGGGTGTCGGAAAATAAGCTTTATCTTGATTATACTTCTAATAATGCAGAAGCCCATGACCGTCTTGTTTATCGCTGGCTAGAGGTGTTGAAATCTATTGACAAACAACGGGCGAATGTTTATCCTCGGGGTGAAGTTCCGGTTCAAGTGATGGCAAATCAGTGCGGAACTTGTCGGTTTGGTGAAGACCCGAATACTTCTGTTTTGAACTCCAATTGTCGGACTCACGATGTTGAGAATTTGTATGTCGTTGATAGTAGTTTCTTCCCCTCTGGTTCGGGTGTGATGCCTGCTTTAACGGTGATTGCGAATGCCCTGCGGGTCGGCGATCATCTCATCAGTATACTGAATTAAGGTTAAATTTTGGCGATCGCCAAGGACTTGTTAAGGGTTGAAAAACTAAAAACGATTACTAGGGTAGGCAGTGCTTACCCGATTTTTATGATGTTTAAAGAATTGCTGAAATGTTATATCAAATACCGAAGCACCGATGCTACATATCTTTTTTCTCCCTATCTCCCTATCTCCCTATCTCCCCATCACCCTATCAATCCAATCGTATGTAGCAAATATTTAAGTATTGGATGTTATTCTGGGGGGCAATCATTCAGTAAAATTACCGATGATTCCATCTAGCTTGCTGATTATCAGCTTTTACTGCTATCTGGACGGGGGTTAAAGTTGACTTTTCTCGATTGATGGTGTACAGGTAAAGCTTACAGAAATTGATCATCTAATCCTCATCCTAGACCCCTTCAATTCAACTCAAAATTTTGTTGATCGCTTTACATAACCCCCCCAGATATAAAGATAAAAGGGATTGTTATTGCCAATATTGTAAAGCTTCTGTTAAAACAGACTAAAAGTGTTGCTGCATATATTCTAGCTAGACTACCATTTTCAGTATAAACTTTATAAATCTTCACTGACTTTGGTTGGGCTAGAGGGTTAAAGTTTATACACTGGGGGGAAAGCAATCACAAATTATGGAGCCTTTTGAACTGATATTGACCTTTTTTTAGGAAAAACTTGTGAATTGTCAAAGCATCTTCCGAAAAATTTATCTGATTACAGCTACATTGATCTATATGGTCGCTGTTGCTCTAGTTCTGGTTGGCATCGTTGTATTTGCAATATTAAATGAAACCTCCAAACTAATTCAACCCTCCAAAAAATATAGACAACCAATACAAAGAAAGTTAGAGTATACTAAATTCAAACCCATGAAAGCTTCTGCTGTATCTTCAAAAGAAAAGCACTTATTGAGCTAATCGACAAGACAAACCCGTTACAGTATTGACCAGTATTGAGAGTAAACTCAAATTCTAGAAATTGATCTGCGATCGCTGTTGCCTCAAATTAATCTGTTTTTTTAGGGTTTAGAGGGGTGAAGTCCCCTAACTGACTGTGCTGAAGTTGGGGCTTCACTCCAAATTAGGAATAAAGACAATCTTATCTTAATGTTCGGAGAAGACCCTCACTTTTAGTGATGGGATGAATCCGGACAATCTTGATTTTGAACGTAGATTTTAAGTTGCTCAATCGTAACACCACCACAACTGGCAACAAAATAAGAACCTGTCCAGAGAACCCGTTTTCTATAAATTTTAGCTAGCTCTGATTCAAATTCACGCCACAGTGTCTTAGATGCTGTGGCTTTTAAATTAGCAATCTTATTGCTCAATAACTTGTGAGGAGGGTAACTAAGTAACAAATGAACATGGTCAGACTCCCCATTGAATTCAATAATCTTAGAATCCCATTTTTGAGCAACAGAGCTAAATACCTCACTCAATCTACATATCATGATTTCACTAAATACCTTGCGTCGGTACTTTGTCACAAAAACTAGATGTACAGTGAGATTGTATACAGCTCTACAACTGTTATTGTAGTTAGGCAATTTTGTAGTTGACATTTGTACAGTTAAATAAATATAATGAGTTTAGCAGTATTTAAAAGGTCGATAAATGCTAGTCTACGAATTTAAGATTAAAGCGCATAAGCATCAGTTGTTGGCAATAGACGAAGCAATACGCATAGGACAATTCATCCGTAATAAATGTTTAAGATACTGGATGGATGCACCTAGAGAAGATCATGTTAATCGATTTTCTCTCTTAATAAGTATTGCCAAGTCTTAGCTGATAATCCGGAACTACCTTTTGTAGCTAAGTTAAACTCGATGGCTACGTGCTTCGCACACGCTTCGCGAACGGCAGTCAATGGCTGAAAGAGCTTGGGCCAGCATTAGTCGATTTTATGAAAACTGCAAGAAAAGAATTCCAGGTAAAAAGGGATATCCAAAGTTCAAAAAATTTAGTCGCTCTGTCGAATACAAAACCAGTGGGTGGCGGGTTTCTGAAAACAGAAAAATCCTGACTATTACAGATAAAACTGGGATAGGTAAACTTAAACTTGTAGGCTCAAGAGACTTAAACTGCTACCAAAGCAAACAAATTAAGCGTATTAGATTAGTTTGTCGAGCCGATGGTTACTATGCTCAGTTTTGTATTGAGATTGAGCGGAAAGAATCTGTCGAATTCACAGGTAAAGAGTTAGGGTTAGATGTCGGGCTAAATCACTTCTACACGGATTCTGAAGGTAATCAAATAGAAAACCCAAGGTATCTAAGAAAAGATGAGAAGGCCTGAAAACGCCTACAAAAAAAACTTTCTAGAAAACACAAGAGAGGTCAACCGCAGTCGAAGAGATATCACAAGAATCGCATCAAGCTAGGAAGAAAACACTTAAAGATTTCAAGGCAGCGTAAAGACCATGCTGTGAAGTTAGCACGGTGCGTATGTCAATCTAATGATTTGATAGCTTACGAGGATTTGAGTGTAAAAAATCTAGTGAAAAACCACTGTTTAGCAAAGTCTATATCGGACGCAGGCTGGACTCAATGCCCGAGAATGGTTAGAATATTTTGCTCGACTCTTTGGGAACTTGTGGTAGCTGTTGCTCCTAACTACACTTCCCAAGACTGCTCAAATTGTGGTCAAAGAGTCAAAAAATCTCTATCAGTTAGGACTCATGTTTGTAGTTGCGGAACAATTCTCGTGATTAGATGAAAACGCAGCAAGAAATATCAAAGCTTTGGCAATACAAATACTGTCGGGCGGACAGGAATTAACGCTCAGGGAGAGAAGAACCTCTGTCAAAGATAAGGAGACTTAGCTTTGGTAAGTTCGCTCAAAGAACTGAGAATCCTTCGCTTTTAGCGAGGGAGCGTCAATCGTCCTCACTTTCAGGTAATCGATTCATAATTCATAACCTTTTTTTACCCAGTTTGAACGGGATCAGAAAAAATCTCTCTAACGGGCAGAATCACACTCCATAACCGATTTTGTTCTGATTTTACGGTAAGATCAACTCGATTGATTCAACGATCTAGAGAAAATTATCAAACGATCGCGTATTGTGTTCCCTTATAGGCAGACATTAGAATAGGAACCGTAACCATAGTTACAATTATTAAAAATGTCACAACCCACGATTGAATCGATATTACAGGAAAAACGCCTCTTTCATCCGGGAGCGGAATTTTCCCAAAATGCTCACATTAAAAGCTTAGACGAGTATAAACAACTCTACGAAAAAGCCCAAGCCGACCCCGAAGGATTTTGGGCAGAACTCGCCGAAAAAGAACTAGACTGGTTTGAGAAATGGAATCAAGTCTTAGACTGGCAACCGCCCTTTGCCAAATGGTTTGTCGGCGGTAAAATCAATATCTCCTACAACTGCCTCGATCGCCATTTAACCACACCGCGCCGCAACAAAGCTGCTTTAATTTGGGAAGGTGAACCCGGAGACTCTCGTACCCTCACCTATGGGGAACTGCATCGAGAAGTCTGTCAGATGGCGAACGTGATCAAACAACTGGGCGTCAAAAAAGGCGATTGCGTGGGAATCTATATGCCCATGATACCGGAAGCCGCGATCGCCATGCTCGCCTGTGCCAGAATTGGCGCCGCCCATACGGTGGTTTTTGGGGGATTTAGTGCAGAAGCGTTAAAAGATCGTTTAGAAGACGCCGAAGCCAAACTCGTTATTACCGCAGACGGGGGATGGCGAAAAGATGCGATTGTCCCCTTAAAAGAACAAGTCGATAAAGCCTTACAAACAGGTGCATCCAGCGTGGATAACGTCTTAGTCGTCAAACGCACCGCCCAAAATATCCACATGGAACCCGGACGAGATCATTGGTGGCATGATCTCCAACAAGGCGCTTCCGGTAAATGTCCGGCTGAACCGATGGATAGTGAAGATATGCTATTCATCCTCTACACCAGCGGCACCACCGGAAAACCCAAAGGGGTTGTTCACACTACAGGCGGTTATAACCTCTACAGCCACGTTACCCTAAAATGGGCGTTTGATCTCCAAGAAACCGATATTTACTGGTGTACGGCCGATGTGGGCTGGATCACGGGTCATAGTTATATTGTCTACGGGCCGTTATCGAATGGGGCTACCACGTTAATGTATGAAGGGGTTCCCCGGCCATCGAACCCTGGCTGTTTGTGGGATGTGGTGGAAAAATACGGCGTGAATATTTTTTATACTGCCCCAACTGCCATTCGCGCTTTAATGAAGATGGGTGAACATCATCCCAACGCCCGTGATTTATCTTCGTTGCGACTATTAGGAACTGTGGGCGAACCGATTAACCCAGAAGCTTGGATCTGGTATCATCGGGTGATAGGCGGGAATCGTTGTCCGATTGTCGATACCTGGTGGCAAACCGAAACGGGTGGGTTTATGATTACACCGTTACCGGGGGCGACACCAACCAAACCGGGTTCAGCAACGTTACCCTTTCCCGGAATTATTGCTGATATTGTCGATGCTGAGGGTGAAGCGGTTACGAACCAAAGTGGCGGATATTTGGTGGTCAAACATCCCTGGCCGGGAATGATGCGGACGGTGTATAAAGATCCTGAACGCTTCAAACAGACGTATTGGGAACATATTCGACCCAAAAACGGTGAATATATCTATTTTGCTGGAGATGGCGCTCACAAAGATGAAGACGGCTATTTCTGGGTGATGGGTCGGGTGGATGATGTGATTAATGTTTCTGGCCACCGTCTGGGTACGATGGAGATTGAGTCGGCGTTGGTTTCTCATCCCATGGTTGCAGAAGCCGCAGTGGTTGGTAAGCCGGATGAGGTTAAAGGTGAGGATATTGTTGCTTTTGTGACCTTAGAAGGGGAACATCAACCCAGTGAAGCGTTAAGCAAGGAGTTGAAACAACACGTCGTTAATGAAATTGGGGCGATCGCCCGTCCGAGTGAAATTCGGTTTACGGATGATTTACCAAAAACCCGATCAGGTAAAATTATGCGGCGTCTGTTGCGAAATTTGGCAGCAGGTCAAGAAATTAGTGGCGATACTTCGACCTTACAAGATCGCACCGTGTTAGAAAAATTGCGGGGCGGTGCATAGAGTTTTACCCCCACCAACCTCCCCCTAAAAGCAGAAGGCCAATTTCTTCTCCCCTCGCTATTGATCAACAGTCCCGCGAGGGACACCTTTTCCCTCTCCTACTAATAAATAGTCCCTTCGGGACACGATTTTCCCCCTCTCCTTGTAGGAGAGGGCTGGGGAGAGGTAGGAGAGGGGTTGGGGGAGAGGTTATTCATTCTCCCCTCGCCTCGTAGGAGAGGGTTAGGGAGAGGTCAAAATAATTTGATTTCTAAAAAATGCCATGAAACTTTTTAAATTCATTCCTCTTGTTTTGATGGCGACCTTAACTGCAACTCCGGCTTTGGGTCAACAACAATGTAATACTTTTGTGATTTACGATCGCAATGATACTTTTGTTAATGTGAGAACCGCACCGAATGGTAATGTTATTCGAGGAATTCCTAACGGGTCTAAAACTTCTGTAACGGGTGAACAAAATGGCTGGTATAAAGTGACTTTTGATAGTCGCTTTGATGATATTACCGGATTTATGAAAAAGGAATTATTGTGGCGAAGTACAAGAGATTATGCGATGGACTCGAAAGATACTTATGTGAATTTGCGAGAGTCTCCCAATGGATCTGTTATTCGTCAAGTTCGTAATGGAACTCCTTTGACTTTTATAGAAGGAAACAGAAACCAATGGTCAAAAGTTCGTTTAGAAGATGGTAGCGGTACGGTAGGATATATGTATGCTCCGTTAGTTGCCGATCCTTCTTGTAACCCCGATGGAACTTTTGTCGGGCCTAGATGATAGAATTGCTATTGTTCTTGCTCATCTATCATTTTAACAGAACTTATAGGCGGGTCAGCGTTGCGCCGAAAAATGTCTATTGATCGGTTTGAGAAGATAAATGAGTTAACAATTCACCTGCGGTTAAAATCTCAACAGCAGCATCTAAAAATCCCTGCATATTCCGAGTTACAATAGCATCCAAACTTTCGGAAACTGCACAAGCTAACTGCACCGCATCCTCAAAATCATCGGAATTTGATGCAATAGCAGCTTCTAGAATTTTACGGTTAACTGGACATATTTCCAAGGAAGTGAGAATTCTTTGAACAGCTTGTTTAGCAATTGACGTACCTTTCGCTTTTTTGGAAATATAGAATATATCAGTTACAGTTGTTGCTGAAACATAACCTTGAACTTCCCCTGATTCTATCAACTCAAACAAAGTACGAGCATCATCCGAAAAAGGCTTTCTATCAAGAAAAGCATCTAAAAAAATATTCGTATCAATTAAAACTCTCATTGGAGATATTTTTCCTCAAGTCTTTCATCCAAAATCGCCTCAATTTCTTCATCTGTCGGGGGTGGATTATCTGTTTTTAGAATTCCGATTAATTCTGTTAATCCTCCTTTTGTTGGTGAAGGTTCATCTGTTTTGAGTCCTCCTCGCAAACGTTCCCAGACTTCATCGGGTATGGGTTCTTTTGGTCGAAGTTCATTAGAAAGTGAACGAATAATGGCTTCAACCAATAACAAACGTTCATACACGGGTAAATTATCAGCTTCTTTCCGTAATTCCTGCCAATTCATATTTTTAACTCCTAATCTTTTATCCTATAATAGCGCGAAATTAAAAGTTAAACTCGTTCTAGCCATTTTTCTAAGGCTAAGTCAATTAAGAAGTCTAAACTTTTATAAGGTGAAGGTATTATCTTTATTCCTTTTCCTGTGTCTTCTTCAGAGAATTTTGAATAATCTTCTAATAACTTGACATCTTCATAAGTTAAAGGTTTTCGATTTTGTAAACTTTTAAAAGTATTCCAAACTGCCGATCTATATTTTGCCATTGTTTTACTCTTGATCGGTGAAAAGTTATATCTAAATTGAGTTGGATCTTCTAATTGAAGCTTCTTCCACTCTCTCCCCACTCTTATTGTGCCATTTAAATCCATTATCGCTTTTTTCCTTTTATTAATTTGCAGCCCTATCCCACTCGCAATATAACCCTCAATTAACGCCTGTTCATTCCAATCACTCCAAATTCTCGCCCGTCCAATACGGCTACTTTCACCGCCTTTAAACGGTATCCACAAAAACAACACCAGAGAATACTTTTTATCTAAAAGAAACTCAGCACAATATTTACTATTTTTAGCAGTACCATTTCCATATTTAATACTTCCTACACTTGAAAACTCTTGTATACTAGAATCAAAGCTGAGAATCTTCTCTCTTATTCTCAAAATTGTCTCTTTTTTACTCGGTGGAAAATCCGTCATAAACTTCCGAAGTCTTTGAGGTTGACTGGGAAGATTACTTTCTCTCGCATCCTCATAAAAAATTTGAATTTGTGAAGTTTTCTGGCTATCAATATCTTTCAAAATGAGATAAAACTTGTTATCCTCTTGAACAATAGAAAACTGAAAAAACTCAAATTTGAGATGATGATATTGGCGATCAATTAAATTATCTCGGTGAAAACTGGGTGCGATCGCCACCAAATTCACAGGTTTGTCATAATCAATGCGATCGCCAAAGGGCTTGTCTTCAAGCAAAGCATGGTAATATCGAGTCAGCTGCTGAACAATGCCTCTATCTTCAACATTTTTTAACTCAATCACCACCAAGCGTCCGGTTTTGTCTGTAGCCAAAAGATCACAACGTTGATTATTAACAATATATTGACGTTGGATAACCGTCCAACCCAGTATTTGATCGAGATGAGAAAACAGAAAATCTTCTAACGCTTCCTCACTCTCAAATTCCCAACATGAGCCAGTTTTCCTTAAAGTGACAAAACTTTGCATTTCCGTTGCAGGGTTCAGATTAAAATTATGATATCATAGCCATCACTTAAACCTAGAATTTTTGTATTTAAAGAACAGTGGGAACTTGGATTAAAGACTTACAAGTTACGAAAGTTGTTGATGGAGATACCCTCAAAGTATTGTTGAATGGTAAACGAGAATTTTTGAGGCTGCACTGTGTTGACACCGAAGAATCGTTTCCCTGTGGAACAAAACCCGTTACAAATGCGGGAATTGCATCTTCAGAAATGGCAATCCAATACTTTACGAATTCTGATGGTGAACTGACGCAGGTTGATGTAGAATTTGATGGGGACGAACCCGTTGAAGTCTGTCTAGAAAAATACCGAGATAGTCACGGTCGGATTATTTGCTATATTCATAAAGACGGTGAAAACTATAATACTTGGTTGATTAGAGAAGGTTGGAGTCCGTATTTTATTAAATATGGTCGTTCTATATTTTATCATCAACAAATGATGGAAGCTGAAGCCGAAGCCCAAGCTTATCATCGGATTATTTGGAACGCTCATACCAATCAAAATGGGGCTTTCCGCAACTACGAATTATTAATGTCTTGGTGGACACTACGAGACTCAATTATTCAAGATTATCGCCTCAATGGAATTCGGGCGGGAGTGCTTTCGGTACGTTTAGATTACCCTAAAATTATCGCCGCCGCAGCAAAAGAAGAATGGATTACCATCTTTTGTGATTTACAAGATGGCGTGACCAAATGGATTGGAAGCGGGGCGTTGATTCATACAGGTTCAAAAGATCATATCTTAAAATTGTGGATTCCCGAAGCTAAAAACGATAAAAATGCACCCCTAGCTCAACTCATTCAAAAACGTTATTCAGGTTTAGGACGAGGTTATGTTTATGTGAGTGGAAAAGCGGTAATGTATCGTGATAAACCAGAAATTACGTTAACAGATCTCAAACAGATCTCCGATTTTTGTCCAATTTTTCCCATTGAAAAACAGAGGCTTGTCAAAACCCGAGAAAAAAGTCAATAAAGCTGCTAAACTATAAATATGATTCTTGAAAATAGAGTACAAGCAATGCCGACTTCTTTACCGGAAGGATTTCCTGAACCCACTCAAGCAGGTGTAATTGAAATCAAATATTATCCGGCTTATCGGGGAGTAACCTATTCTCATAGCGGAGATTTAACCCAAGCCACCAAAGCAGCATTTAACCCCTTATTTCAGCATATTAGCAGTAATAATATTGCCATGACCACACCTGTAGAAGCCCGTTATCAAGATGCTTCTCGGGCGGAGGTTTCGTTTTTGTATTCAAGTCCTCAAATTTCTCCTCAACAGGTTCAGTCTGATGTTCAAGTCCTAGATACTGAAGCGATGATGGTGGTCAGTATTGGAATTCAAGGGGCTTATACTTGGGAAAGTTACGAAACTCATCTTCAGAAACTTCAGAGTTGGCTACAACAAAATCCTCAATATCAAGCAGTTGATTCGCCTCGACGATTATTTTACAACTCCCCCATGACACCCGAATCTCTCAAATATAGTGAAGTCCAAATCCCCATTCAAAAAGTCTCTTAACTCTAATCAAATTAAGGTGACATTTTACATCTATCTAAAGATAGATTTTTTGACGTATTAAAAATGTTAAATTGAGAGGATAACTTTATTTTTAAGTAGAAAACATCATTATAGATTAATATTAGCTCAAAGTCGCAAAGACTGACTTGACTTTTCACTTCAGTTTAGGTATTCTCACAAAAATAATCATTCAGGGTCTAGGAGAATACCCAGTTATAAAACTCACATATTTTCCTCAAACCCATCTAAAGTATTGTCAACTATGAGTTCACAACTGCCCACACAAAAACTGTCAAAAATTGACCGCATCAGCCAAGACGAAGCGATTGAAAAAATAGAAGAAACCATTGACTCCCCAACCGAACAAGATATTGATTTGGAGTTTCTCTACACCCGAGATATTGAATTTCGTCAAGAAACCATTTATTTTATTGTTGTAGATCGATTTTGTGATGGAGATCCCGATAATAATGAAGGCCCTAATCCTGAACTTTATGATCCCGAAAAACAAGATTGGGGAAAGTATTGGGGCGGAGATTTACAAGGAGTTATTGATAAGTTAGATTATCTCAAAAATTTAGGCGTAACAGCCCTGTGGTTAACCCCTTTGTTTGAACAAGTCGAAGGATTATTCTTTGAAAGTGCAGCCGTTCATGGATATTGGACAAAAGACTTTAAACGAATTAATCCTCGCTTTATTGGTGTTGATGAAAACCCCTCACTCAACCAAACTCAAGATACAAAAGATACTATATTTGATCGGTTAATTGAAGAATTAGACAAACGAGGTATGAAGTTAATTCTAGATATCGTTTGTAACCATAGTAGTCCTGATGTCGCCGGAGAAAAAGGCGCCCTTTATGATGATGGTGTCAAAATCGCCGATTTCCATGAAGACGCGAATCACTGGTATCATCACTACGGAGAAGTCACAGACTGGGAAGATGAATGGCAAGTTCAAAACTGTGAATTAGCAGGACTGGCTTCATTTAATGAAAATAATACCGAGTATCGAACTTATATCAAATCAGCGATTAAACAATGGATAGATCGGGGGGTTGATGCGTTACGAATCGATACCGTTAAGCATATGCCAATCTGGTTTTGGCAAGAATTTATTGCGGATATTACGACCTATAGACCCGATATTTTTATCTTAGGAGAATGGATTTATTCTAGCCCAGATGACGGACTTTCTGTAGAATTTACCAATAATTCTGGAATGTCAATACTAGATTTTGGACTCTGTATCGCAATTCGACGGGCGTTAGGAAACTGTGAAGAAGATGGGTTTTATTTAATCAAAGATATTCTCGATAAAGATCATTATTACGACAGTGCAACCGAATTAATTACCTTCATTGATAACCATGATATGCACCGTTTTCAAACCTTAAATTCTGATCCGGGTTATTTGCATATGGCGGTAGCCTTAATTATGACTTCCCGAGGAATTCCCTGTCTGTATTACGGGACTGAACAGTATCTTCACGATGATACCAATGGCGATCACAATCCTTACGGAAATAACGATCCTTATAACCGTCCGATGATGGAAAAATGGGATAAAGATAGCCCTCTCTATCGTGAAATTCGACTGCTTTCAGGGGTGCGACGACTCAATCCTGCGGCTTCAATGGGAGGTCAATGGCAAAAATATATTACCCCTGATATTTATTGCTACACTCGTCGCTATCGGGATTCTAGAGTATTTGTCGCCATGAACCGAGGCGAAGATGTTGTTTTAGAAGCGGTAGAAACCGGTTTACCGGATGGAGAACATACCGATGTAATGTCACCGAATAAATATGAAGTAGTCGATGGACATATCCATAATCTTCAGTTAGATTCTAAACAAATTATTGTCCTTTCTCATGTCGGCGAACGACTCAAAGCCCAAACCATTGTCCGAGTTCAGTTGAATGGAGTGCAAACCCTTCCGGGTGAAAGTATTGTGATTATCGGAGATTGTCCAGAACTCGGAAATTGGGATATTGGCAAAGCTTATCCTCTAGAATATATTAATAGTAATACTTGGTTTGCAGAAATTCCTTTTAATGAAAGCGCCGGAAAACTAATCAATTATAAGTATACCATGCTACGAGAAGGACAATCCCCTCTCCGGGAAAATTTAGTTTCTCGTCGTTGGGTGATTGCCAGTGAAGGGATTGTAAAATGGCGAGATCGATGGGCTCCTGGGCGAGAATCTTAACAAGAAAGAGGGAACAGGGAACGACGGATCAGGGAACAGGAAGAAGGCAAAAGGCACTCATGCAAAAGTAAAGACTGTTCCTTGTTCCTTTAAAACTGTTTTTACGGGTGATGGGTGACTGAAAATCCCCGCCCCTACAGATATTCAATTAATAAGAATCTCCCGAAAGATGAACAATCAGTTCACGATTATGTCGATGATTGCGATGTTCCCAAACATAAAGACCCTGCCAAGTTCCTAATACTAATCGTCCTTGAGAAATCGGAATTTGTTCAGAAGTATGAGTCAAAACACTACGAATATGAGCGGGCATATCATCAGGCCCTTCAGCATCGTGAATATAATGATTGCCTTCAGGAACTAATTTTGATAAGAAATTTTCTAGATCTACTAATACATCTGGATCAGCATTTTCTTGGATAATCAAACTAGCTGAAGTATGGCGCAAAAACACACTACACAAACCAGTTTTAATGCCAGATTTGGAGACAATATCCTCAACTTGATGGGTGACTCGGACGAGAGACTTAGGAGTGGTAGAAACTCGAATTAATTGTTGATAGTGAGTCATAACCGTTAATCGTAAATAATGGACAATCTTTTGAGAGAACAGCGTCACACACTTTTAACACTATATCTACATCTAACAGAGTTGCGTCCGTCCTCAAAGACTAATGCAGACTTGTGACTGACCCTCGAAAAATAAAAATAAAATTAAGTTAGCAATTTTGCTCACCTATTATATACTGGTATTTTGCTAATCTTGTATGTGAATCCAGATCGAAAAATCGATAGCCATGCGAACCCATTACTGTGGACAACTCAGAAGTACCGATATCGGAAAAACCGTCACTCTCTGCGGATGGGTGGATCGTCGTCGAGATCATGGCGGAGTGATCTTTCTGGATTTGCGCGATCGCATGGGTATCGTTCAAATTGTCAGCGATCCTCAACGCACTCCAGACTCCTACAACATCGCGGAAACGATGCGAAATGAATATGTGGTGAAAATCACGGGTCGAGTCTCTCAACGTCCAGATGAGTCCCTCAACACCAAACTCGCCACCGGAGAAGTCGAAATCTATGCCGATCAAATTGAACTTCTCAACGCCCTGGGAAAACCACTTCCCTTTCAAATTTCCACCGCAGAACCCGAATCTGTTAAAGAAGAATTACGCTTAAGATATCGCTATTTAGACATCAGGCGCGATCGCATGACTCGCAACCTTCAACTCCGTCATGGGGTGGTCAAAGCAATGCGTCGTTTCCTCGAAGATCAAGAACACTTTATCGAGATTGAAACCCCAATTCTGACTCGTTCCACCCCAGAAGGGGCCAGAGACTATGTTCTCCCGAGTCGGGTTAACCCCGGAGAATGGTTTGCTTTACCGCAGTCCCCGCAATTATTTAAACAATTGTTGATGGTATCGGGAATGGATCGATATTATCAGATTGCTCATTGTTTTCGAGATGAAGATTTACGGGCGGATCGTCAACCGGAATTTACTCAATTGGATATGGAAATGAGTTTCATGTCTCAAGAGGAAATTCTAGCTTTAAATGAAGCGTTAGTGGCTCATATTTTTAAAGCAGTTAAAGAGATAGATTTACCCCTTCCTTTTCCCCGTTTAACCTATGCTGAAGCCTTAGATCGGTATGGGAGTGATAAGCCAGACACCCGATTTGGTTTAGAATTAGTTGATGTTTCTGATCTTGTTAAAGACTGTGGGTTTAAGGTCTTTTCAGGAGCGGTTCTATCGGGCGGAATTGTCAAAATATTACCGATTCCGGGTGGAAATGAAGCTTTTTCTAATGTGAGAATTAAGCCCGGTGGTGATTTATTTAAAGAAGCCAGTGAAGCCGGGGCGAAAGGCTTGGCTTATATTCGGGTCAAAGAAGGCGGAAAACTCGATACTATTGGGGCGATTAAAGATAACTTGAGTGAAGACCAAAAGCAAGAAATCCTCAAACGAACTCAAGCTAAACCGGGTTTCCTGTTGTTATTTGGGGCGGGAGAAACAAACACAGTTAATAAAACGTTAGATCGTTTGCGGTTAGTGGTTGGGGAAGAATTGGGATTAATTGCTAAAGATCAGACCAATTTTCTGTGGGTGACTGATTTTCCGATGTTTGAATGGAATGCAGATGAAAAGCGTTTAGAAGCCTTACATCATCCGTTTACGGCACCCCATCCAGATGATTTAGCGGACTTAAAAACGGCTCGGGCTTTGGCTTATGACTTGGTTTTAAATGGGTATGAAATTGGCGGGGGAAGTCTGCGAATTTATCAGCGAGATGTCCAAGAAAAGGTATTTGAAACGATTGGATTATCGATTGAAGAAGCGTTTAATAAGTTTGGATTTTTATTAGAAGCTTTTGAATATGGTACCCCTCCCCACGGAGGGATTGCTTATGGTTTAGATCGGTTAGTGATGTTGTTGGCTGGAGAAGAATCCATTCGAGATGTGATTGCCTTTCCGAAGACTCAACAAGCCCGTTGTTTGTTAACTAATGCACCGTCTAAGGTAGAGGATAAACAGTTAAAAGAATTACACGTTGCCTCGACCTATAAACCGAAGAAGTCAGAAGAAAAGAGTTAGTTCACAGTGAAATTGTAGGGTGGGCAATGCCCATTCTACCTGATTGATGATCCTGAACCGAGAAAAAAATAATCACCCCAGAATAATATTACCGGGGTAGATGCTGCTGATGCTCTTAATCGTCCACAATATTTGCCCAGGCGGAGAAAGAAGGCGGAAAGAAATCGATTTCATATTCAGATTCTTCCCATTCTTTAACCCAAAGCGGAACTTTTCCTTTCTCTAGTGTCAGAGCAAACTGTCGTTCTCCAACTTCTGTGATGTGAAAAATTTGTTTGAGAGTATCGCCTTGATCTAAAGCTTCACTGAGGATTTCATCAAGTTCAGGAGCAACCCGTTTAACCCGGCTTTTGTTGTCTTCATCAACCCAAAGTAACTTCAGAGATTTGAGATTACGCGGACTGAGTTCACTCCTAAAATAAACTCGTTTAAGCGTTGCTACGGGTTCTAAACTCCGTTCAATGCGGCGAATTTGTTGGAGTCGTAAGTTGTGATGTTCGGCGAGACTTTTGCGTTCAGGTGCTGAAATAATCCCCTTAGTATTGGCGTGTTCCATCCCATATCTCACCAACGAACAGCCCAAGTTAGCTAACAGGTGAATAAGCTGTCGCTCTTTGGGAGTGGCTTGGCGTCGAACGAGGGTGTTAGTGGCTCTCCTTGGTCTTCTTGCTGTCATCTGGACTTACTCTATTCGTCTTGTACTTGAGGACTTTCCCTTGAATTGCAACCCCTTTATCCTGCACAAGAGCGACAAAATCCGCCAGAGTCTGGGGAAAATTTGTTATAGTCTTGACCTTTATGGGAAGGCGAGCAGTGAATCAACAGGAGTAAGTACAACAGTCTTGGGTTGGCAACCCATCGGTTAGCTGTAGGCGAGGTTTATTCAAAGGGATAAGGTACTCCATTAAAACACTTAATGGCAGATATGATCAAAATTGAGATCATCCTTAACAACGGGGAAAGGGACAAGCCAGAACTTTTAGTCTGATAATTCGGGGGTTTAGCCCTCTATTATTACCTGACATTATTGATAGCTTTTTGAAAAAGTGGGTAATTGCAATAGACCTCTTGAATTAATCAAAAGCCAACTGCAATAATATCAATATAGACTCGCACACCTTAATTGGTCAAAAGCATTCAATCTGAACTTGTCCGTAGTGTCCAAAGTTGTCCACAGATTCCCGATTTTAGGGTGAAATGCTTAACCAATTGATCGATTTGGGTGTTCTACCATCAGGGCGCATCTCCTTTTCTTAGAATACTAGGTGATCCTATTATATCCCAGATGAGGAGATATTTAGAGAGGGGGTACTTCCCCCTCTTTCAGTATGTTTTTTCGCAAATGGACAGTATTTTTAGAGTTAGCATCGATAAATGCAGGCTAAACCCCCTTGAGAAATGGTCAGGGATTTGTTAATTTTAGGAAGACAAAACTTAATGAAATGTAAACAATCCCTATGGAACGCTCCAAACTCGTTGCCTATCTCACGGGTGCAATTTCTATCATTTTAGCGATCGCTTACCTATTATTAGTCTCTCTGCTGGATCTTCGAGGCGAAATGATTCCGGCACCTCAAGACCCGTTAATGATTCCATCTGGGATCAAATCTTTGTCATTAACTGCGGAGAATTTGCACTCTCAAACTGCATTTACTGCACCATTTTTGTCGCCTTAATCATGTGATAAGCAATCAATAATTGGGTGATCGCCAACGGATAACTTTGCAGAATTTCTCCTGTCGTTCCAGTCAGTTTACCCAGTTCTTGATTTCCCACACTACAAAAATCCTTCAAGTGAGGAAACTCATTACATAACATCATCTCCAAAGAATTTACTTGTTCGAGAGTCGCATGACTATCAATTTCTAAAACATCCACAGGCTTACCCATATCTCGATCCAATCCTAAACGGACAGCCGAGAGGGGATAGCGATCATTTTGATCTAGAATCTCTGTAAAATCGGGATGAGGAATTGTCGGACGCAACACCAAACGCACATTCAAATTAGAACTGTTAGTTTCTTCATTATCGGGTGGATAAAACGTCACCACCACATCAGCCCATTTGCGTTGGGGACGAATAAAAGCCTCTGAGTCGGGTTCTCGTTGACGCAAGGCGGCTAATACATCTTCTTCTGAGTAGCTTCGTTTCATGGTATCGCGTTTCACTTTCCACTGAGTTCGCAGAGACTCAGGCGGGGCGAGATACACCCGTACATCGTAGCAATCCCGGGCGCCGCGAGTTGAATATCCCAGTAATCCCTCGACAATCACAAAGCGGTTAGGCTTAACATACTCGGGGGGTTCAAATGTACCCGTGTGATGACTGTAAATCGGTTTAAGAATCGGTTGTCCTGTCCGCAACAGGGTGAGATGCTGCTGCATAACATCAAGATAGTTTGCATCTGGATGCAGCGCGGTCACTCCTAATGCTTTTCGTTGTGTACGATCATAGCGATGATAGTCATCTGTACAGATCACAGTCACGTTTTCTGGACCCACAACCTGGGCAATACCCCGTGTTAGTGTCGTTTTTCCGGCTGCACTATCCCCAACAATACCTAAAATAATCGGACGATTGCTCATCTTGCTCCCTTTGCCGAACGGTAGCCTAATATGATCATTCTATTAGGGAAGGTCGGCCAAATCAAGTCGAACCAAGAGTCAGCAATATTTTAAATCTAGATTTGTATTCAATTAATTCTGCTAAAATTCCATACGATACTGACGTAAAGCCGCTCTAACTAAGCGAATTTCATCATAACTATATTGCTCACATAAATGCTCATAAATAATTTGAAGTCCTGTATCTCCAACTGCTTCTATGGCTTCAGTAATCGCTTTTTGGCGAGGTAATGAAACCAAACGATTAATATCGACAGATTGGCTCATTTCAATTAACTTAATTAAATGCCCACTCACCACGCTTTCAGACAAATTTCGGTGATGGGCGATCTCCTGAATACTCAACCCTTGCTGATGCAATTGTAAAGTATACATTTGACTATTTATTGATGAATTAAAATTGGAAATCATAAATTTTAGGGAGATGTTAATCCCCCAGAAAGACCTTGTTCTTCACAATAGTTACGAATAGCGTTCACAAACCGTTCTCCATAGCGACTTAACTTATGGTTTCCAACCCCTGAAATCTCTAAGAAAGCCTCTAATGTTACCGGACGTTGTTGTGCCATCGCTCGTAGTGTAGAATCGGGAAACACCATATAGGGGGGAATCAATTGTTCATCAGCAATCGTCTTGCGAAGTTGACGTAAATGATCAAATAACATCTCAACTTCTGCGGCCAGTGAACGGGTTTGAATATCTAAATTCCGTTTTTGAGCAATCACAATTTCAACTCGTCGCTGACGCTGCATCACTTCCCAACTACAAGCATTTAGTTTCAAGATACCATAACCATCTGTTGTCCGGTCAAGCAACCCTTGATGAATTAGCGATCGCCCTAAACTTTTCCACTCATCAACGGTGTGATCTTTTCCGATCCCATAGGTTGAAAGTTTATCATGTCCTCGTGCAAAAATTTTCTGACTTTTTGAACCCCGTAAAATATCAATAATATAGCTCATTCCATACCGTTCCTTACAGCGAGCCACACAAGATAAAAACTTCATCGCCTCTATCGTCCAATCTTCTATTGGCTTAATTTCACGACAATTATCACATTGCCCACAATTGCCGGGAAATTTTTCCCCAAAATAACCTAAAATAATTCGATTTCGACATTCAGTAGATTCGGCATAATCAATCATATGTCGAAGTTGGTGACGACTCATTCGTTGTTCATCGGGCTGGGGTTTTTGAGCGATTAAATATTCAATCGTTTTAATATCACTTCCTGACCAAAATAGAATACATTTTGCCGGATCATTATCTCGTCCGGCTCGTCCGGCTTCTTGATAATAACTTTCTAAAGTTCGGGAGAGATCATAATGAACTACAAAGCGAACATCTGGCTTATTAATCCCCATCCCAAACGCCACTGTTGCCACCATGACTTCGACATCATCTCGAATAAAACGAATTTGATTTTCGCGGCGTTCTTCGTCGGGTAATCCGCCATGATAGGGTAAACAAGCAATCCCTTTTTCTCGTAATTTAAACGCTAAATATTCAACTCGTTTCCGAGTTAGACAGTAAATAATTCCTGAACCGCCCGCTTGCTGAATAATTTTCAACAATTGCTTAAAACTGTGAGTATGTTTAGGAAGAACTTCATAATAAAGATTGGGACGTAAAAAACTCGCAATATGAATCAAAGGTTGATTTAAAGCAAGCTGTTCAATAATATCCTCTCGCACTCGGGGAGTTGCTGTGGCTGTTAATGCCATCATCGGAATCTGAGGATAACGGTGTCGTAACTGTTTTAACTGTCGATATTCTGGCCGAAAATCATGACCCCATTCCGAAACACAATGGGCTTCATCAATGGCAAAAGCTGAGATTCCCACTTGAGTCTTGACAAGATCTAAAAAAGATAAAAATCGTTCGCCTAAAAGCCTCTCTGGGGCAACATAAACCAGTTTTATTTTTCCTTTCAAAATTGCGGCTTCCCGCGATCGCAATTCCTCGGGTAAAAGTGTACTATTGAGAAAAGTAGCTGCAATGCCATTATCCTCCAGCGCAATCACTTGATCCTGCATCAAAGCAATCAGAGGGGAGACAACGACTGTTATCCCCGGTTTTAAAAGTGCTGGTAACTGAAAGCACAAAGATTTTCCGCCCCCAGTCGGCATAACAATCAGCAAATCTCGCCTTTGGAGGGCTTGTTCAATAATTTCTCGTTGTCCCGGACGGAAGGAGTCGTAACCAAAAAAGTGCTTGAGGGACTGTTCAAGGGATTGGGGCTGGGCGAAAGAGGATACAGATAGCCCTGACATTGATTTATACGAGATAGATGGACTTCTTTACTATTGTAGAAAAATCTGTTCCCCCTGGCTTTATTCTCGCTACAATAGCCAATGCCGAAAAATTTGATTCAGGTCTGCCTCAATCCGATTTCGGGGAAAATTAGGGCAATTCTTGAATAATAGCATTCTTCCTGTTCAGGTTTTCAGAATTGATCCAGTCTCAAAAATCAAGGGTACAAATATGATTCAGTCTTCGGTGCAGCCAGCTGATATTTTAATTGTGGATGATACTCCTGAAAATTTACGACTGCTGTCTTCGATGCTAGAAGAAACAGGCTACAAAGTTCGTAAAGCCACCAACGGGAAACAAGCGTTAAAAGCGATAGAAGCTCAATCTCCTGATTTGATTTTACTCGATATTCTGATGCCGGAAATGAACGGTTATCAAATTGCCAAACATCTCAAAAGTATAGACTCAACTCGGGAGATTCCGATTATTTTTCTGAGTGCGCTTAACGATACAATGGATAAAGTTTTTGCGTTTGATGTCGGTGGGGTTGACTATATCACAAAACCCTTTCAAATGCAAGAAGTGTTAGTCCGGGTGAGAACTCAAATTACCTTGCGAGAACAGCAAAAACAACTTCTAGACCAAAACAAAAAACTGCAACAAGAAATTAAAGAACGCAAGAAAGTAGAATCAGCCTTACGAGTTTATATTCATGCAGTTTCTCACGATTTAAGAAATCCTGTCACCGGAATGTTAATCCTTCTGAATAATTTACTCGCTAAAAAATCTTCAGACTCTCCCTCAACACTAACCATTAATACTAATATTATCGAACAAATGGCGAAAAGTTGCGATCGCCAACTGAATCTTCTCAACTCTTTAGTCGAAACCAGTGATACAAGTTTACAAGGGATTTCTGTTAATTGTCAACCCTTAGATTTGGTTGATTTCACCCAACAAATTATCGCAGAATGGCAACCCGTTTTTGAAAAAAATAGAGTGATCCTAGACACTGAACTTCCCTCAAGTTTGCCCCCAGTTCAAGCCGATTATCATCAAATTTGGCGAGTTTTTGATAACTTAATTTCCAATGCGATTAAATACAATCCCCCCGGATTAACGTTAACGCTTTCTGCGGAAATTATCTCAGAAAAAAAGTCAAAAAGCAAGAATTATACCCAATGGATAAAATACACCATTTCCGATGATGGAATTGGCGTTAAACCCGAAGAAGCCGAGGAACTCTTTGAACTCTACAAACGGGGGAAAAACGTTGGCAAAATCAAAGGATTAGGTTTGGGTTTGTATTTGTGTCGGCAAATTATTAACGCACACGGCGGAAAAATTGGCGTTATTGCTAACAAAAATTCTGGTGCATCCTTTTGGTTTACGTTACCTGTGTTATCATAATATAGCGTTTTCATTTGAAATGTAAACAGCAGTGCAAGCGTCTCGCGTGCTAGCTCTCGGTTTCTCATCAACCATTTTTCACAAATCACTTGAAAACGCTATAAGTTTCGTCCGCGCCAACGCAGTGTTAGATACACGGACTAAGCATAGCAACGTGAGAAAGACAGCTCACTAATAGACATCACTTGACACTTACACGTAAATTTAATACTATAGTATTCAAATACTATAAAAGTGAATGTTTTATTACTACGGTAGAAAAAAACAGATAGCGAAGCACTACCCGTGTCCTAATTTCGAGACTATAATTGAACCGTTTGCAGGTTCAGCAGCTTACTCCCTGTACGGAGATCACTGGAAGAGAAACGTCATCTTAATTGAGAGAGATGAGCGTGTTTCTGATATTTGGCAATGGCTAATCAATGAAGCTACTCCATCTGAGATTAAAAATCTTCCTGATTTAGAGATTGGTGAAAAAAGTTCTGAGTTTCTTCACATCATCCATGCTGCCACAAAAATGGCATTTCACTATAAAACTATTAAGGTTACTCCTGTTCTTGCGAGAAATTGGGAGATTAGCAAACGATATATGTCAGAAAATTTATTTAAGATTAAGCACTGGCGTATTATTAGTGGTGATTACACTCTAGCTTCTGACATAGAGGCTACTTGGTTTATTGATCCTCCCTACAAAGAGGATACTGGAAAAGGCTATCGCTATAGTAGTAAGCTGATCGACTACAAGAAACTGGCAACATGGGCAAGGGTAAGGAAGGGAGAAATTATATTCTGTGAAGGACATCAAGGGGATTATTTACCCTTTAAGCCACTGTTAGAATTAAAGGGAGTGGCAGGTAAGACTAGCAAGGAAGTTATTTATTATCGGTCTCACAAGGCTAGTGAGCAGCTTGAACTTTTTCAGCTTTCTTCTAGATAGAAAACTTTAGAATTCTTTGATAGAGATTTTTGTACTGAGGATTATCAATCAAAGCGACCCATCCCTGTCCCATTTTTTCTTTTCCACTCACCTTCATACCTGTCACTTTTGTGTTTCTACCTACTGTACCGCTTATACTACCCCAATCGTCTGTAGTTAGATTGTCAGCATAAAAAACTCCCGTCACCTTTGGATAGTTAAAGTCATGTTCACTTTGGACAAAATCCCAAACCAGCCCTAAAAGTTCTTCGACTTCTTGATGATGTGCTTGCCAAGTGATTCCTTCTAAAGAGTTGATTCTGGGTTGTCCAGCTCTCAAATTTGCTCCTTTGGTAATATTCCCAACTGTACATTTAATCTCAAGACCTACTGGATAATTACGCAGTTCTTCTTCTGATGCATATTCTCCTTCTGGAGGAATAACATCAGGGTGTCCTTTTTCAATAGGATTGACAATTGCGCCTGTTACTCCTGCTATAGCCTGGCAGAACATAGAGCCAACAATTGAACTTGTAGTCTTGTAATCAATATTTTTATACACGGTTGAAGGGATAGTTTCTAAAAAATCATTGGTTTGATGCAACGCAGAATCTATATGCTGCCCATTAACCTCAAATCCACAAAAAATCTTGAATCTCGGATTAGTTATGTATGTCATTTAATGTCTGTTCAACTTCAGCTATCAACACACTGGCAGTGGTGTTTAAAGATGTTGCAATCTGAAATAGGACAGACAAAGTAGGTGATTTCAAGCCACGCTCTATCTGACTGACGTAAGTGCGGTGAATACCTGCTCTGTCAGCGAGTTCCTCTTGCGAGATTTTTGCTATTGCTCTGTACTTGACTAGAACTTGACCTAAAGCCTCATTAATATCTGCCATTGTATAATCATCTCAATGCAGAGACTATTAGTCTACAGACAATAGTATTCAATCATTATAACCTTTGAGAGTTCCTTGCTATAGGGATAAAAGGAAACTCAGATTAAAAAGAAAATGTTGTTCTTAACGTCCCAATCAGGATATCATCATTGCGGCTATCTTGGTTGGGATTTGTAATAAAAATAATCCCCGGAGTAATCGAAATTTTATCATTCACCGGATAGCGATAAAACGCTTCTAAATGCCAAGATTGGTCGTTGGGAAACTCAAATTTTAATTCATCCGGCGCATCAATATCGTTTAAATAGGGTTCTCGACCGATAACAATTCCGCCTAAACTTCCTTCTTTAAATAAGTCTGGCAACCCTAATGTTACCGCAAAATTCCAAATTTGCCCATCACCAATATTAATCACTCTCGCATCAGTATATCCTCCCCAACCGCTTAAAACAATTTTACGATTAATTCGCCATGAAGCTTGTAAACCATAAGAATTACTCACCACTCCTGCTGCAATTCCACCTGAATTAATTCCCTCGCTTAAGCCTAAAATAGAGTTGGCAATTCCACTCCCAGTTACACCATTAATTGCATTTCCATCAATATTATCTCTATTTCGGTCAACAACTAAACCATTTCTTAAACCATTATCAAAGCCAAAATTTCCCGGCGTTGAATAGGCGTGATTGTAAGTAAAAGCAAACTGTAAATTTTCTCTCGGTGTTACGGTAATTTGGGCTAAAGTTGCATAATCTCCATTAAACAAACCATTTCCCTGACTCGCATCTCCCGCATTTGCAGCCAGATAACCCACAGAAACCGAAGTAGACCCAAAAATTCCGTTTAAAAACTGTTCATTAAAGCGATAATGCAAACCCATTCCGCGACCCGCACCAATGCGATAAATCGGGTTGCGTTGACCAAAGGTACTTAAACTCCCATTTCCACCATCTCTATCATCTAAATAGGGGTTAACGGTGGGGACAAAATCATCCCAAGTTACTCCTTTTGCGGCTAAGGTTAATTGCAGTTGATTGTTAATTGGAAACTGATAATATAATCGTTCTAATTCAACTTGACTTTCTGTATCTCCACGAAAATTAAAGGTTTGTGTTCCCTGGCGAGTAAATCCCAAATTAAACGGTTCGGCGTTTCCCATTTGGAGGCGAGTCAGGAGTAAATCTTCACCTGTAAAACTGGTGTTAAAATTGAGACGAACTCTATACTGAAAAACAGTTTGATTGCGGTTTTCTTCCGTTCCTCGAAAGGCAATATCATCACCCCAAGCATCAGTAATCGCAAAAATACCTTCTCCGGTGAGTTTTGTTGTCGTTGAAAATTGATTAGCGACTAAAACTTCTGTCCGGTCTTCTAAGTCTGTAACTTGACCTCTAAGTAAACTTAATTCGGCTGCAAATTCATTTTGTAACCGTTGTAAGGCGATAAATTCATCTTCGGTTAAACTGTCTTCAACTGCGGCGTTTAATAACTCGTTAATTCGTTCCAAACAAGCATTTAAACCCCCTGCAAATTCATAGCGGGTTAACGAACGATTTCCGCGAAAAGTTCCATCAGGATAACCTGCAATACAGCCAAACCGTTCAACTAAAGATTGTAACGCTTGAAACGCCCAGTCGGTGGGGTAAACATCAGACAGTTGGGAAACTGAAGTCACTTGACTCGCTGAGGTATTTTTGCGTCCTTCTTGACTGTAACGTTGGAGTTGTTCTAAAGTCTCTGAATATTCAGCTAAAATACGACTAGAACTTAAGCCTAAAAATACAGGAGATGAGCAGAATATTAGCAGAAATCGAGCTAATTTGCAAAATGATACAGGGTTTTGATACCATCCAATTCTTATTTCCGGCGTCATTCTAATCTCCTTATTTTTTAAAGCTAATTATTCTATTTCATCACAATCTTTCCACCCTGAACGACAATAATTTAAACTCAATTTGATCGCTTTATTATCTACCCGTTTTTTACGCCAATTTCATCACCACATCTAAACTATGTCCAATCACTTGATAAACCTGACGTTGTTCAAATAGTTCTAAAATCTCTGGATTAACTTTATTTTGAGCGGCTTCTTTGCGTAGGATTTTTAAAGCGGTTATCGTTGGTAAACCATGCTGATAAGGCTTGTCTCCGGCTGTTAGCGCATCATAAATATCCGCAATTGCCATCATCTGCGCCTGCATCGAAATTTCCGCCTGTTTTAAATTTAAAGGATAGCCTGTACCATCAAGTTTTTCATGGTGTCCATAGGCAATTGTGGGAACATCTTTTAGGTCTTTTGTCCAGGGAATTTTCTCTAGAAACTTATAAGTATGCGTCACATGAGACTCGATAACTAACCGTTCTTCTGGAGTCAAATTCCCCTGTTTAACCAACAGCAAATTCATTTCTTTGGGAGTAATTAAAGGTTTTGTTTCTCCATCAATATCCCGATACACTATTTGAGTTAATTTTGACAGTTTATCGACGGGTTTTTTCTCAGTAGCTTGGGGTTCATTTGCTTCTAAGAGTATATTCCAACAATCGTTTAACTGCTGAATTGCTTGGCTTAAGTTCGCGTCTAACTGTTCAATTTGATCAGGCGGTAAATTTTCAGTCTTTGTCGATTTTTGATTGCTATTTTTCAGCAACAGTTCATATTTAGCTTGAGTACATTCCCATTCGAGAGTTCGCCTGGCGAGTGCAAAACGTTGACGAATCACTTCTAACTGGTGGGGATATAACTTTTTAGACTTAGTTAAAATCGCTTCGGGAACCCCAATTTTACCAAAATCATGCAATAATGCAGCATAACGGATTTCTTGAATTTGGCGATCGCTAAAGGTAATTTCTGCCAAAGAACCGTTTGTCGTCGTGTTAATTTCTTCGGCTAAACGGACGGTTAACTGTGCAACTCGTTCCGAATGACCAAAAGTGCAGGGATCTCGCTGTTCAATCACTTGCACGGAAGCCTTGACAAATCCTTCAAAAAGGGATTCAATACTATCTTGAAGGGCATTGCGTTCAATGGAAATTGCGGCCTGAGAAGCCAGACTTCGCAAAATTTGTTCTTCCCATTCTCCATAGGGTTGAGTCATTTCCAGCGTATTTTCAGGCACCAGCGTCACATCGGATCTAACTTTGCGGTTGATCAACTGAAGCACTCCCATCGTTTCTCCCTGACGGTTTTGCATCGGAAGAACCAATACTGAACGAGTCAGGTAGCTAATATCGCGATCAAAACTGCTATCAAGGCGATAGGGTTTGTCGGGGGGTAACTGATACGCATCGGGAATATTCAAGCTTTCCCCAGTCAACGCTACATAACCCGCTAAACTCCTATCGGTGAGGGGAATTGCAAACTCTCGAAACGACAGGTTAGGAAGGGAGACATTTTGAGCGACTTTAAACAATAACTTCGGAGTATTGTCGGTGGAGTCTACCAAATAAACACTACCCGCATCACTACAAGTAATTTCCCGACTCTTGGCTAAAATCAAATTGAGTAGGGTACTCAAGTTTTGGGTACTCGATAAAGCGGCGCCGATATCTAATAGCTTTTCAATTAATTCTGCTTGTTCGGCTAACTCTTTTAAATATTCTGGATTCTGAAAAATCATAGGGTTCGTAGATGCTGAACAGCGGTCATCACATCAGATCGAGTTGCTCAGACTGCAACACTACTCTCCTCCTATTATCCGTTATTTTTGACCAAATGTAGAGATTTTGTAGAGAATATCTCGATTTGCTTAGAGTTTAACCTCAATCAGAGAAAGCCCAAGAACGAACTTTCTCTAAGGCGATCAACTGCGGGTTTCAGCTTTCCTGTGAAACCTAAAATTTACTTCAGACTAGAAATTTGCTTCGCCATCGCAAAATCTTTTTCTGTTAAACCCCCCGCATCATGGGAAGTTAAACTAATCGTTACTGTGTTGTAAGAAATGGCAATATCTGGATGATGTCCTGCTGCTTCAGCGGGTTCGATCAACTTGTTCACAAAATCCATTGCTGTGACAAAATCCTTAAACTTCATCACCTGCTTCAATTCTTTTCCCTCAACCTTCCAGTCGGGAACCTCAGACGCCATTTCTTTGACTTGAGTTTCTTGCAATACTTCGGCCATTTTGAATCTCGTTCTACTCAACAACTAAGGTTGATTGCCCTTAAAATAACTATCCGCTCCCACCCGGAATAGCTTCAGCACTAGGCTTTGGCATTTTGGGGATGAGAGCGGTCTAGCGGGTCATCTGAATTGGAACCTGACTGCCGGAAGAACTCTTGAGAGCAGCCACTCCTTCTAGAACATCTGTAGCTCCAGAGGGAAACTAGCCTAACTCTAATAGTCAGCTCCGGCGCACAGCCGGCATTTTCCAATCAGGTGACCCATGCGTTTACTACTTTCAATCATGGGCATCACCTCCTTTTTCCCTACACGGTTTGTTATTACTTCAACGCTAGCTAGCATAACACACATACTAGGTTTTTGTGCAACCCCTTTCGCAAAAAAAGTCTGAAATGCCTATGGGGAGGTGGGGTGCAGGGGGAGGTGGGGAGGTGGGGTGCAGGGGGAGGTGGGGTGCAGGGGGAGGTGGGGTGCAGGGGGAGACAGGAGTCAGGAGTTTAGAATTACCTTTTACAAGATTGCCTTTTACAAGATTGCCTTTTACAAGATTGCCTTTTACAAGATTGCCTTTTACAAGATTGCCTCTTGTCTTTTTACTGTTCACTGATAACTGTTTACTCTACCCCTTCATATCGCCAAGGTACCGGATCAACCGCTTGAGCGTGAACATATAACCCCCAGTGTAAATGCGGCCCGGTAGAAATTCCCGTTGAACCCACTCCACCAATAACTTGACCAGCTTTCACCATATCCCCTTCTTTGACATCAACCCGACTCAGATGAATCAAAATACTGCTAACTCCTTGACCATGATCGATCCCCACCGTATTCCCGTGTAGTTCAAAACCTTGGGACTCTAACCCCACCAACGCGATCCGACCCGCGGCAGGTGCAATCACAGGCGAACCCGTACCTGCTGCATAGTCAACCCCTCGGTGATAATAATTCTCGGCAAATTCACCGTTGTAATAGCGGCGAACCCCATAAATGGTACTGACATAACCGTTACTCGGTCGCATAAACGGCCCATTCCAATATTTTTCCGGCGTTACCAAGGCTTTGAAGGCATCCACTCGGTCAAATTCAAAATCAGTCCCCTGAATGCTGTTCTTATCGTCTGACAGCCAAATAGACTGGGTAGGGAAACTGCGATCGCGCACTTGTACGGTGAGACTCTGCTGTTGAGTACCATCACTGACTTGGAGTTGTCGAGTTCCGGGCTGATCTAACGGTATTGTCGGAATTAACGCTCGATAACGATTTCCACTGAGAGGAAACATCGGATAAGTTTTACCATTTAATACAACACTCGGGTTAGAACTCGGTGTATTTCCGGTTGCATTTAAAGTCACCGAAACCGTATCGCCTAACTGGGGAGAAGACGGCTTCACCTGAACTTGAAAAGAAGCGCTCGCCGGAATTGCCATGGTCAAGCCGACAGTCATCAAACCTAGCATCAAACTTTTTAGCCAACGGGATATTCTCAAACCCCCTGTTGGAGAAGGGGAAAACTTGAATACATCTAAGATTTTCATCTTACCTCTTTTGAGTGAACAGTCACCCGTGAACAGTCACCAGTGATCAATGATCAATGATCAATCTTCCCTGTCACCTGTTCCCTGTTTATATGGCACTCCCATTTTTGAGAAGTACCCTAATATTTAATTAACACGTTGTTACATTTTGTCGTTTTATTTAAAATCCGTGCAAGAAGACTTTAGATTAATTGTTGATTTAGTGATCGTTCTCGCCGCCGCAACAGCCGGAGGTTTACTCGCTTCTTTGCTGAAACAACCTGCCCTCTTGGGCTATCTGATCGGCGGTATCGTTATCGGCCCTTCGGGACTGGGTGTAATCAAAGAATTAATACAAGTCGAAACCCTTGCCCAGTTTGGCGTTGCGTTTCTGCTATTCGCTCTCGGTGTAGAGTTTTCCTTTGCCGAACTCAAGAAAGTCCAAGCGATCAGTTTGGGGGGAGGGGGTTTACAAATTATCCTAACTATGCTGCTGACAACCGTTGTTTCTCTGGGTGTGGGTTGGGTGAGTTCTCCGGTTCAAGGCATCTTTCTCGGGGCTATTTTATCCCTTTCCTCAACGGCTGTTGTCCTCAAATGCTTGATGGAACGGAACGAAACCACCACCCCTCATGGTCAAGTGATGTTGGGAATGTTGGTGGTGCAGGATTTAGCTTTAGGCTTAATGTTAGCGGTTCTACCTGCTTTAGATCAACCCGCCGAAGCCCTGGGTTTAGCCGTTGGGCGTAGTTTAATATTAATTGGATTATTTGCGCTTGGTGCTGTTGCTGCGGGTATTTGGATTATCCCCTCATTATTGCGTTTTTTGGCTCAAACTGAAAGCCGCGAATTGTTTTTATTGGGTGTGGTTGTTTTATGTTTAGGAATTGCGTTATTAACCGAACATTTAGGATTTTCAATTGAAATGGGTGCATTTGTGGCGGGTTTAATGATTTCTGAGGTGGAATACGCCGATCAAACCCTGACTTATGTTGAACCTCTGCGTGATATTTTTGCTGCTTTATTTTTTGTCGCTGTAGGAATGTTAATTGATCCGGTTTTCTTGTGGCAACATTTAGAACTAATTTTAGGATTAGTTTGTCTGGTTGTGCTGGGAAAATCACTAATTATTATTCCGATTGTTCGGAGTTTTGGCTATACCACTAAAACCTCAATTATTGTCGGATTAGGACTCGCTCAGATTGGAGAATTTTCGTTTGTACTCGCAAGTGCCGGACAAAATTTAGGCTTAGTTTCTCGTCGAGTTTATCTGCTCATTTTAGGAACAACAGCCGTAACCTTAGTGATTACTCCTTTTGTTTTACAACTGATTCCTCGTCTATTAGACTGGATGGAAAATGTACCTTGGTTATTTGCACTATTAGAAGAAACCTCTTTACCCATTGCAATTTCTGACGATTTACCTCAACAAAATCATGTGATTGTTTGTGGGTATGGACGAGTTGGACGAAACTTAGTACAAATCTTGATTAATCATGACTATCCCGTGATAGTTATTGATCATTCTGAACGGACAATTCAAGAGTTACGCCATGCTAAAATCCCCTATTTGTATGGGAATGCCGCAAGTTCTCATGTATTAGCAGCAGCAGGAGTTGATCGCGCCTGTGCGATGGCAATTGCACTTCCTGATCCGATGAATACTCGATTGTGTTTAAAGCGATCGCTAGAATATTCACCCGATCTCGATATTACCGTGATGGCATACCGAGATAAAGATATTGAACTGTTGTACCATTTAGGAGCCAAAGAAGTCGTACAACCGGAATTTGAAGCCAGTTTAGAATTATCAACTCATTTGCTGGTGAGTATAGGATTACCCCTCAATCAAATTCAACAACAAACCCAGAAAATTCGGAACAGTCATTACCTCGATCTGCGTCCCGAAGAATCTCCTATACAAATTTCTCGCAACTTACAACAAGCGGCGCAAAATATGAATAGTAAATGGTACACTCTCCCCGAAGATTCTCCCTTAGAAGGAATGACGATTCAACAAACCGATTTACGTCATCTCAGTGGAGTAAGTGTAATGGCAATTCGCCGATCTAATGGAGAAGAAGTTGATTATCCCAATAGTAATACTTCCCTTGAAAAAGGTGATCGGTTGCTACTTGTCGGAGAACCCGAAGCATTAGCTATTTTAGATCAACTGGCAAAAGGAGAGGTTAAACTTCCGTCTGATAGTGTATCTTGTCAATGGTTAGTGATCCTGGAAAATAGTCTTGCGATCGGGAAAACCTTAGCAGAAATTGATTTACTTCGACGCTACAGTGTTCAAGTGCAAGCCTTACGCCGTCAAGGTAAATTTTTACGTTGGCCTCATCCGACCATGGACTTACAAGCGGGTGATCACTTATTGCTGTGTGGTGGCTTCCAAAATCTCAATCAGGTTCGTTGTGATCTGATTCCGATGATCACTCCAGGGAATGCTAAAACAGTTGCATCTTCAACAAAAACCGAAAGCAATCCCTCGGAAACGAAACAACCTGCAACGCTTTAGATTTTAGGTTTGATGTAAGCGATCGCCTGTCGCCAAACGAGTATCGGTTGTTGATGTTCGTCTTGGAGGCAGATGCAGTGATGATCTTGCCAAAATACGGTGCCGACTAGAATATCATTGGTGAGTAGCTTAATTTCGATAGGCTGTTTCTCTTGAGTATAGGTTTGAACTTGGCGAATACTGGGTAAACCTGTATCAAAGTCAGACATGATGAGTTGGTTTTTGGGGGTTAAGGATAAGACAAATTTTATCTTATCGCTTAGGGCTTTCCTCAACGTATTTATTTGAGTAATTTCTTTGTAATCGAGGACTTCAAATCAGCATCAGAGACATCCGTAATGCGTCAATCCTCAAGCCAGAGTCGATTTCAAGTCAAGATTGTCAACCGATCTGCCTTGATTCGTTTAGCGATCCTTTTTATGGTCTTGCTGTTTCTAGGGGTCTGGGCATGGTTGACCATGTTTCGGATGCCTCAACAAAGTTATAATGGGCAACTTCCAGCTTTACAACCTGAAGAAATAGCCCTTCAAAACTCACTTAAACAGGATGTTCAAAAACTTGCTGGTGAGATTGGTGTACGCAATATTGGTCAATATGAACAACTGAATGCGGCTAAAACTTTTTTGGAGATGGCTTTGACTCAAGCCGATTATGAGGTGAAAATACAAGAGTATAAAATTCAAGAAAAGTCATTTTATAATCTTGAAGCTGAACATTTGGGAACAGAAAAACCGAATGAAATTATTGTGATTGGCGCTCATTATGATTCGGCTTTTACCAGTCCGGGGGCTAACGATAATGGTACTGGTGCCGCAGCAACTCTAGAACTTGCACGAATATTTGCTAATCAATCAACTCAACGCACAATTCGTTTTGTTGAATTTACCAATGAAGAACCTCCTTTTTTATGGACTGAAAATATGGGAAGTTTAGTCTACGCTAAACAGTTACACAAAAATAATGAAAATGTGGTAGCGATGTTCAGTTTAGAAACAATGGGATATTTCTCTGATGCCGAAGACAGTCAAAAATATCCCCTTCCTGTAATTGGTTTATTGTATCCCAATCGGGGTCATTTTATTAGTTTTATTGGCAATCTCAACTCTAGTGATTTAGTCCGAAAAACGGTGGGTTCGTTTCGTCGTCATGTTCAGTTTCCCTCTCAAGGAGTTTCGTTACCGGGTTCTATTCCGGGGGTAGGTTGGTCAGATCAATGGTCTTTTTGGCAACAAGGATATCAAGGAATTATGATAACGGACACGGCTCCTTATCGCTACCCTAATTACCATACAGAAGAAGATACTGCTGATCAAATTGATTTTGAGAAGTTAGCACGAGTTGTTGCGGGTTTGGCAAAAGTTATTTCTGAGTTGGCGAAATAGTTTTATTCTTTTAAATTTGCCTTTTATCAAGCAAACAGGTAGACAAACGATGCCTACCTGAAAGTGATTTTATTCAGTTGTTATCTTTTGAGAGTTATCCCTGATAAATCGATGAAACAACGGCAACGGCACTACCCATCCAACTGTGGAGATGATCGCCGAAAGCGGTAACGATGTGATGAGTTACAGGTAAACTATCAATTACCATTCCAGTACAAAGCAACATCATGTACAAGATGGAATATTTAAACAAAGAACGAGCAACTTTTTTATCTTCAGGAGACTGTAACAACTGCCAAGCTTTCTGAACAAAAATAGCCCCTAAACCCAAAGCGATCGCGGCGTAAACGATACCACTGGTGTGTAAAGGATAAACCAACATTAAGGTGAAGGGAATCATAATCAGAGTGTAAACCCAGATTTGTTTAGCAGTGGGTTCATCTCCGGCAATCACAGGTAACATAGGAACGCCGACTTCTTTATATTCATCGCGAATCATAATTGCCAACGCCCAGAAATGAGGGGGAGTCCACAAAAAGATGATCAGAAATAGAAGCCAAGCCGCCCAGCTTAAATCTCCGGTAACAGCCGCCCAACCGACTAAAGGAGGAAAGGCACCGGCTGCACCACCAATGACAATATTTTGAACACTATTGCGCTTTAACCAATGGGTGTAGATCACGACATAGAAGGCAATGCCTAACATTGCTAATACCGCTGCCAATAGGTTGGCAAATACAGTCAGTAAGGAAAAGGAAAGAACCGCTAGAGCGATCGCAAAGAATAAAGCATGACGGGGTTTGACTCGTCCAGAGGGAATCGGCCGCCAGCGTGTCCGTTCCATGATGTAGTCAATGTCGCTGTCATAGATACAGTTGATGGTGTTAGCTGAACCTGCGGCAAAAGTACCGCTAGCAAGAGTAATCACCAATAATAGGGGATCAACTTCTCCTTTAGCGGCTAACCACATCCCTGCGGCTGTCGTGATTAGCAGGAGCAGAATAATTCTAGGCTTAGTGAGTTGGTAGTAGCTCTGAACCACTTGGATCAAGTTTTCGTGGCGGCGAGCGCTGCTGTTGCTAATAATCTCTTGCATTGATTTTCTCTTTTGACGTGTTCTTCGATGGGGAATGAGTGAATTTCATTCCGAGTTCCAAATTCTCAGTTAGGACTTGGCTGAAGGGATGAACGTATTGCTTGTTTTATGGCTGTTGCGATCGCGAAAGGCCAGAACGGTCAAAGCAATCAGTATTCCGAGCAATGTGGCTGCAATCACTTGATGAGTAACAGTTAGAGGTTCAACTTGCAGATGCAAGCGGAAGGTGGCAACTCCCACTGCAATCTGAGCTATTACACAAATACCAGCCCAGTTCGCTAAGTTTCGTAGCATTGGATGCAAAGCTGAAGTTCGCCATGCTAAAAACACAACAATTAAGGTGGCAACGGTCGGAGGAACAACCCCTGCAATGTGGCTATTCATGACGGTACAGAGTTGAGTGCCGCCAAAACATTGGTGTAATGCCCATTGAGAGGCAACCAATCCACCGATCAAACTTTGAAGATAAACTAAAATTGCTGCGGTTAAGCTTACCCAAGGGAGTTTCCCGCATTGGCCTGTGCCTTTGTAGGGCATCATAGAACAGCCGATGATCAGCAAGGTGGTAAAGAATAATAGGGCTGTTCCGAGATGAGCGGTGACGATATCAAACCGTAGGAGTTCTGTTACTGTTAAGCCACCGAGAATGCCTTGAAATACAATCAAACTCAGGGCAAAGGTAGACGCCCAAGGTAGCCATTTGGGTAACTCTTGTCGATACCACATCGATAAGCCACACAGAGTCAGCGCCCCGAAACCGATGATGGCAGCATCTAGACGGTGAAACCACTCTAGAAACACCTGCAAATTCATTTGAGCCGTTGGCACCAATTGACCGTAACACAGGGGCCAGTCCGGGCAAGCAAGACCCGCATTCATTACCCGTGTGGCACTACCGATCGCCATTAAAATTAAAGTGGCAATACAGAGTTTCCAGACCAGGCGACGAATGCGATCGGCGGGCTGAACGTCAGTAGAAATATTTCTGTTGTGAAGGACAGTATTAGCCATGAATTCTGTCTATAGTTTGAATTGACAATGAATGGTTGAGCTTTTGTCTCTAAGCTTTGTGTTGTTGACAACCCCACTTCTTAGAGAATGCTTAAGGTTAACGGATTGATTTTGCCATTGGTCTTTATCCTCATACCCCATCGATTAATCACTCATCATTAAATCTCTAGTCTGGATTCTCGGTTCTACTGATCTACCTTAGCGACACAATCGGCAGATGGGCAGACTTTTACAAAGTTTTCGGATTTTATTTGTTTGTTAAGTTATGTAAAGCCCACCCGAAATGTTTTTAAGAAAAATGTTAATTTGAATTCAGAAAAGCAATGAGGTTTGTATTATCACTTTGGCTCGTGATTCCGACTCAGCGGAATCCTAAAGAAAAGTCTAAGAATTAGTAAGAAAGACCGCTTGTCTTGGTGATCTGCTATACCTTATAGAGTGAGGTTTTAGGTTAAAAATTGAACAGATTTTGCCATTAATTGTCTTCTCGTTATCCCCAATTTCCCCATCACCCTGGTCTAAAATCATCATTCACTAGACAAAATTGCATCGCAGATCTCTAGTGTATAAAAACAAGGGAGTGCCAAACTAAGGAGGTATCACAGTGAACATTCCCGGTTCAATCTTAACCATGCTGTTTGGGATCGCCATAACGCTCATCAGCCTCTGGTACGGCCAAAATAACGGTCTTATGCCTGCTGCGGCATCAGCAGAAGCTTCAAGTGTCGATAGCTTATTTCAACTAATGCTAACGATTTCTTTTGGCTTAACCCTGCTCGTTCAGGGAGTTCTAGTCATTGCATTTTTTAAATTTCGCCGTCGTCCCGGTGATCACAGCGATGGGCCGCCGATTCATGGCAACTTATCGCTAGAAATTCTCTGGACAGCAATTCCCGCTGTTACCGTGTTAGCCGTCGGGATTTATAGCTTCGAGATCTATAACGCAATGGGTGGACTTGACCCCATGGTGTCGGGTCAACACTCGATGGAAGCGCACGCCAAAATGCGAGGAAGCGCGATCGCCGCCCCTTTACCGGGAGAAAATGGGGCAACTCCCCCAGCCGAACGCTCTCAAATTGCTTTGGGAATTGGCGCCCGTCCCGATGAACTGGGTCAAAATGCAAATGTTGTCGTTGATGTTTCGGGGCTGCAATATGCCTGGCTATTCAACTACGCTGATAGTGGTGTTATAGCGGGTGAACTGCACGTTCCCGTCGATCAAGATGTACAACTCAACATCACCGCCCAAGATGTGATTCACGCTTTCTGGTTACCCGAATTGCGTCTGAAGCAAGATGCGATCCCCGGTATGACCACAGAACTACGGTTCAAAACGACAAAAGTGGGAACCTATGCGGTTGTCTGTGCAGAACTGTGCGGAGGCTATCATGGCGCAATGAGAACTCAGATGATTGTTCAGACTCCTGAAGACTATCAAGCCTGGGTTCAAGAAAATGCTGTTGCTCAAAATCCGAACTTAGCGGAAACTTTAGCCGTGAAGCCGGAGGAAATGTCGAACAGCGAGTTTCTCGCCCCTTATGCAAAAGAAATGGGTGTCAATGAGGAACTCCTGGCACAAATCCAGACAGAAGTTCATCCCCAGTAACCCCTTTGAGGTTAGAGGTGAATTAGGTTTGCGTGTTAACTCACCTCTCCTAACACCTCACACCCAGACAGACGTTACCTGCAACGTCAAACCCTGAAATTATCACTCAATTTCCCTCTAGAACGGATTTTGGAATTGTCGAATTCTCAACTTCTGCTAGAAATCGATACCGATGACGAAAAACGGATTAAGTGATCGCGGGGAAGCAAAAATTTTTGCAGCCCAGTTATAGAGGTAATCCGTTACAACCACTTTTTATCCGTTTTCATCTTTTTTTTCTTTTCCCATGACACAAGCACAGTTAGATGTAAACACTAATCTTCCTGAATCTCATGCCCATCAGGAAAGACACTGGCGAGACTTTTTTGGTTTTAGTACCGATCACAAAGTCATTGGCATTCAGTATATTGTCACCGCTTTTATCTTCTTCCTAATCGGAGGCGCGATGGCAGGGGTAATTCGGACGGAACTCGCCACCCCCGATCCGGACTTCGTGACACCAGAAATGTACAACAGCCTGTTCACCCTGCACGGAACGATCATGATCTTCCTGTGGATCGTGCCTGCGGGTGCAGGTTTTGCCAACTATCTGATCCCCTTAATGATTGGGGCGAAAGATATGGCGTTTCCGAAACTCAACGCTGTCGCCTTCTGGCTGGTTCCCCCGTCTGGAATCTTGCTGTTGGTGAGTTTGGTGATTCAAAACGCCCCGCAAGCGGGTTGGACTGCTTATCCCCCTTTAAGTTTGGTGTCGGGTAAAATCGGCCAAGAACTGTGGATTATGAGCGTTCTACTGGCTGGAACGGCTTCGATCTTGGGTGGACTCAATTTTGTGATCACCATTTTCAAAATGCGGATTCCGAGCATGGGCTTGTATGATATGCCCTTGATGTGCTGGGCGATGATCGCCGTTTCCGCTTTAATCTTACTCTCGACTCCTGTACTGGCAGGTGCGTTGGTACTCCTATCGTTTGACTTACTGGCGGGGACGAACTTCTTCAACCCAGCCGGAGGAGGTGATCCGGTAGTTTACCAACATTTATTCTGGTTCTATTCGCACCCGGCGGTTTATATCATGGTTCTGCCCTTCTTTGGGGTGATCTCTGATGTGATTCCAGTTCATGCTCGTAAGCCGATTTTTGGTTATCATGCGATCGCCTTTTCCAGTCTGGCGATTAGCTTCTTAGGCTTAATTGTCTGGGCGCACCATATGTTCACCAGTGGAACTCCCGGTTGGTTGCGGATGTTCTTTATGATCGCCACGATGATCATCGCGGTTCCCACCGGAATTAAGGTGTTTGGCTGGCTAGCAACGATTTGGGGCGGTAAACTGCGCCTCAACAGTGCGATGCTATTTGCAATGGGTTTCCTGTCTACCTTTGTGATTGCTGGGGTAGCGGGAATCATGTTGGCATCTGTTCCTTTTGATATTCACGTTCACGACAGCTACTTTGTAGTTGCTCACTTCCACTATGTTCTGTTTGGTGGGGCGGTATTTGCGATCTATTCGGGAATTTATCATTGGTTCCCCAAAATGGTCGGACGGATGCTGAATGAACCCCTGGGTATTGTTCACTTCATTTTGACGTTCATTGGGACGACGTTAACCTTCTTACCGATGCACTATCTGGGCTTACAGGGAATGCCCCGTCGGGTGGCGATGTATGACCCCAAATATGCAGATGTCAATATGATCTGCACGATTGGGACTGCGGTATTAGCGGTTTCCACTATTCCTTTCTTGATTAATGCGATTTGGAGTTGGTTCAAAGGCCCCTTAGCCCCGGATAATCCTTGGGATGGACTCACTCTGGAATGGATGACAACTTCTCCTCCTCCGATTGAGAACTTTGTAGGTACACCTGTCCTCAGAACAGGCCCCTACGACTATGGAATGAAGAAAACTCTAGCGATTCGTGAACGCTTAAAAGCAACGAATGGTTCAACTCGGAGTAAACAAGACGGTGTTCCCCTCTCTGAAGCGAAGTCTTCTTCGTTGTTGGATGAGTAAACTTCGCTTCAACGTCAGGAGAGTTTCTAGGAATGAGGGTTAGGACAGTGATCGGTTGTCCGTTCGTCAAATTGGCATAACAGAAGTACCGATTCTCGCCTAACCTCTCCCCCTGATGATTTTTGATTTGTACCCTAATTTGTCGTAGAGATTCATGCAAGGTTCAACGATTGACAACACAAAAACCGCTATGGGTTATCAAGCCCAAGAAATGTCTGCTCATGGCCATGAAGAACATCCCGATCTCCGTCTATTGGGCGTGATCGTGTTCTTGGTGGGTGAGAGTATGATTTTTATGGGGCTATTTTCTGCCTATCTGATTTTTAGAGGGGAATCGACAGTCTGGCCCCCCGATGGCATTGAACGCGAACTCTTACTTCCTGGAATTAATACCCTGATTCTGATTACGAGCAGTTTTGTGATGAATAAAGGCACCGCTGCCATCAAGAAAAATGATCAAGCGGGTTTGAGAACATGGTATATCATCACGGCTCTGATGGGTGTTGCTTTCCTCGCGGGTCAGATTTTTGAATACAGTAATCTAGAATTTGGCTTGACTACAAATGTGTATGCCAGTTCCTTTTATGTGTTAACTGGATTTCACGGAATGCACGTTACCTTTGGAGTGCTGTTAATTTTAGGGGTTCTGTTTCGAGGTCGCAAAGACGGTCACTACACCAGCGAGAGTCACTTTGGCCCGGAAGCGGCAGAGATTTACTGGCACTTTGTTGATGTGATCTGGATTGTACTCTTTCTGTTGTTGTACATCCTCTAAATTCTCAGATCGCTTTTGTTCAATAATATTCGCCCCTGATGGGGTTTTTTTATTTCTAATTTTTTGTAATAAAATCGTAATTATCTAAACTACAAAAGACTTTGGGAGTTAAAAATCGAATGAGATGCGAACTCTGTCAACGAGATTTACCTAAATTAACGGTACATCACCTTGTTCCTCGTCAGAAAACCAAGCGCAAGAAACTTGATCCCGGCCCGACGGTCAATATTTGTTCGGCTTGTCATCGTCAAATTCACACTTTGTTTGATAATACTCACCTTGCTAACGAACTCAATTCTCTCGATGCTTTGCGAAGTCAGCCGCAAATGCAAAAATTCCTCGCTTGGGTGAGAAAACAAGATCCTTATAAACGGGTTAGAGTTCGTTCCTGATGCGGTGAAAATTTAAAGATATTAGAGGAATGGGACAATTGTAATCGTTGATTGATTCAATGGTCGTCGGGTAGTTATTGATCTGTACAAAGCAACGGTATAGACTGAATTATTGCCAAAGAAAATCAACTCACAGTCTCTAGCATTTTGTCGGATGCTAAAGAACCTATTACAATGAATCAAAATTTACTGAAGCAGGCGATTAACCGGGACAAAGTTTTTAAAAAACTATTACAAACTGAACTGAATCAGGGGGCTAACGCCAATCATTTAGCTTTTTTGGATCGAGGAATTGAAAACTCACCCTATCGAAATGAAATTGATCGCTATCCGACATATCTGCTTCAGAAATCTATGACATTTCGCCCCTATCCTCAACTGGGGAAAATTCCTGAAATTAATCCAGATTCACTCTCATTTCTGCATGAAGAAATTACCGAAGCTTGTATTTGTCTGGGGCGTTGGGAACAGGAAGAATTACAAACATTGTGGATGGGTAAAAATCCGCTTAGAAAAGCTCAATTTTGGAGTTCGACGAAGATTATTCCGGTTTTAAATGTATTGAGTCAAGTGAATTCTAAATTTCCCTGTTCTGCGGTGGAAAATTGGCAGATTCAAAATCCAGAAGATGAGTGTATGAAAGCTAGTTTTGATGCCATTGTTGAGGATATTGTTAGCTATGAAAAACAAATTGAAAGTTCTAATGCTTTATCGGCGATGTTTAAGCGGTTTGAAACTCGGGAAAAACTAGAGAAATGGCTACAGAATATTACGGGAAACTATGACTTAGAGTTTCAGGGGGATTATGGTGAAAGTCCTTGGATTATGAATCCTGAATTGGTTGATTGTCAACGAAAAGAGGTTTTATTAAAAGCAGTTTCTGAGACTGACAAAGGTGAAAATTTGCTTTCTGCTTATGATTTAACTCGAATTATTTCTATGGTTGGCTGGCATTATTATCTTGATCCCAGTCTACAAATTCCGGGAGTCAATTGGAATAGTCTTAAACCTATTATTAAGGGATTGGGTAAAGATACGGCTCGATTTGTTGATGTGGCGTTGGAGATGTTGGGATTAGAAAATGTGATTCGTTTTCCAGTGATTCTTTCTAAGTTAGGTCATGGGCCAAGTTCATTAAGACAAACGATAGAGACGACTTATATGGCTTTTGTACAGTTTGTTGATCCTTTACCCAAAGCAACAGGAAATTCGGCAAAATGGCGTTCAATTGCGATGACGTTACGGGGTGTAATTCCTATTCAAGATATGGAAAATTTTGATGATGAGTCTATCCGATTGGATGCACGAATAGCAGCAGAAGTCACTGAAATTATACGACGAGTGATTACGGAAGAATTGGATGAAGTGGTTTAAAAGGTTAGGGATTTAACGTGATCTCTTTTGAAAGGGGAATGGAGTTGCAACTCTGATTTAGAACGAGTTAGAATAGAGAGACGACGCTAGACTCATTAGTAGCATCGTTACAGTTGTTTTTGTTTGTGAATTTTATTTACAAATTGGCAGTTAAATCAAACTTCAGGGTGGAAATTAAAAAAGTAATAAACTGATGATTAACGATCTCAAAATTGTTCTATTTGTGATATTAACTTAACAAGTTTATAGAATAAGTTTAGTTTTTGTTAACGTTAAATCGGCTGAAATACACTCATTATTATTGATGAATATTAGGGCAGTATTAAATTTAATTAAATCAGAGGTACAATAATTTATGGACGATGAAAATAGGGGTAAAAACAACAGATCTTTTAAAACATTATTAAGAATAATTAATTATTTTTCCAATGAGTTTTCTTTGGTTTTTGTCTGTTGTAACTATCGAGACTTACGTCAAAAAGTTATGCGGAGCTTACGAAAAAAATGTTTAGTTGAAATTCAAGAAATTATTTTAGAGGTAGAAACTAAGACTCTTTATACCAATATAAAAAATTGTCTAGGTGAAACAAAACCTCATGCTTTGATGATTTTTGGTTTGGAATCTGTTAATAATATTGAAGAAGTTCTCAAAGCAACAAATCAAATTCGAGAGGAGTTTAGTCAGTTTAAATTTCCTTTGATTATCTGGATTGATGATCATCTTTTACAAATGATGATTCGGTTGGTTCCTGATTTTCATAGTTGGGCAACAACGTTTGAGTTTGTGATTCGTGAAAAAGAACTGTTAAAGTTTCTTAAAAAAACAACCGATGATGTCTTTCAAACGATTTCAGATAGTGGAGCGAGTATTTTTTTAGAAGATTCAAGCTTAAAGTTAGGAAAAGGTTCACCCCTGAGAAATGAACTTGAACTGGCTCAAGAAGATATCCAGAAACGTAATATTCAACTTGATATAGAACTAGCGGCTAGCTTAGAATTTGTATTAGGTCGGATCAGTGATAATTCCACAGAAACCGCTCGAATACATTATGAAAAAAGTTTAGCACTCTGGGAACAAACGGATAATTTAGAACGTTGGGGGTATATTTTATTTTATCTCGGTTTTTGGTGGCATAGTCATGCCTTCTTAAATCATTCAGAACAAGAGCAATCTCATTTATTAGCTAAGAATTATTATCAGCAATCTCTCCATAAATTTAAACAAGATAATCGTCCAGATTTAGCCTCAAAATTTATCAATGCGTTAGCGTTAGCTTTATATCGTCTCAAACAGTGGGATGAACTCGAAGATGTTGCTAAAAAAGCGGTTGGCTTACATAAAGTTTATTCACATCCGTTTCGACAAGCAAGAGGTTATCATTTTCTTTCTGAAGTCGCTTTCGCTAAAGAAAACTGGAAAAAAGCCAAAAAGTTAGCGGAAAAATCCCTCAATATTTTTGATCAGGAAGTCCAAGAAAGACTGACGACCATTTTACATGAAGAAGTCACGTATTTAATTTGGGAAAAGTCTTTTCATAAACCTTGGTATTTATTCTCACTCGCCAAAGCCCAAAAAAATTTAGGTGAAATTGAAGAAGCAATTACAACTTTAAAACACGCTCAAAAAATTGCTAAACCTGAATATGATCCAGAATTTTATGTTGATACTTTAAATCAATTATGGGAGTTATACTTTCAAAGTCTGCAATATTTGGATGCGTTTACAACGAAACAAAAACGGCGAGAAATTCAACAACAATTTGGATTAAGAGCGTTTATTGGTGCGGGTCGTCTGGTTCACAGTCAATCGATTACAAATCCCGGTTTACCTTTTGTTGAAAAAAATCAAAAAATTAACCCTGAAATTGCTGCATCTGGACGAGTGCGAGATCTCGAACGTTTAGTTAGACGTATTCGCTTAAATGACCGAAAATTAATTGTGATTCATGGACATTCTGGGGTTGGAAAAAGCTCGATTATCCAAGCAGGTTTAATTCCTCAACTCAAAAATATTTTTGTAGAAGAACGTCGAGTTTTACCTGTTTTACAACGATATTATACAAATTGGGTTCAAGCATTAAGTCAAGCCTTATCTGAAACTTTTAGTCTTCTAACTTCTATTCAATTTGACTCAAAAAATTGTCAAACATTGGACGAAATAAAAACTTTTCTTCAAAAAAGTCTCAAAAATAATTTGCTAATTGTGATCATTTTTGATCAATTTGAAGAATTTTTCTTTGTTTGTAAAGAACCTGATCAACGAAAACAGTTTTATCAATTTCTTAAATTTTGCTTAGATACTCCTTTTGTAAAAGTCGTTCTTTCTTTGAGACAAGACTACTTACACTATTTGTTAGAAGCAAATCGCCTTAAATATTTTGAAACAGTAAATGATAATGTTCTTGATAAAAGTATTCTCTATCATATTGGAAATTTATCGCCCGATGAAGCCAAATCTGTAATTAATCAATTAACAGAAACCACTCAAATTAAGCCAGAAACAACTTTAATTGATGAATTAGTAAAAGATTTAGCTCAAGAATCAAATGAAGTTCGTCCAATTGAGTTACAAGTGGTTGGTGCCCAACTCCAAGCCATGGAAATTACCACGCTAGAACAATATCAAAAAGAGGGGCCTACTCTAAGACTTGTCGAAAAATATTTAGAGGAAGTTATTGCTGAATGTGGATCTGAAAATAAACAATTGGCAGAATTAGTGCTTTACTTGTTGACTGATGAGAACAATACTCGTCCTTTAAAAACTCGCTCTGATTTATTGCGAGAACTGAGAGAATTTGCTCGCTATGTGGAGCAAAAAACTCATAATTTAGATACCGTTTTGAAGATATTTGTCGCCTCTGGATTAGTCTGTTTATTTCCGGAGATTCCGGTAGGACGCTATCAGTTAGTTCACGACTATTTAGTTTATTTTATTCGTCAACAACGCAGTGCTGAAATCATTGCTCAACTGGATTATGAACGAGAAAAACGAGAGCAAGTAGAAAAAGAACTAAATCAAGTTCTTCAACAAACACTCGAAGAAGCACAGGCAAATATTAAACGGAAGAAAAAACAGTTGATTCTATCGTTGGGTGTAAGTTTAGCAATGGTTATTCTTTCGGCTACAGCAATCCTCAGTACCATCACGGTGAGAGAACAAAAAGCTCAACTCAGAAGTCAAAATATTGAAACTGCAAACTTTAACTATACTGCTTTTTTAATTGATAATAATCAGTTGGAAGCTTCTTTGAGTATTTTAAGAGGAGCAAAATATTTCAGAGAAAGCTTTACTGAATCTTCTTTGGAAAAAGAAACCTTACACAAACTTTGGGCTGTGGTAAATTTACTCCAAGAACGGAATCGATTAGAGGGAGATTTTGGGAATGCAATTGGAGTGAGTGTGAGCAACGATGGTCAACTCATTGCTTCTGCGGGAGAAGATAAAAAAATTAAACTTTGGAACTTGGCAGGTCAACTTATTAAGGAAATAGAAGGACACGATGCACCAATTTTATATGTTACTTTCAGTCCTAATAGTCAAATGATAGCGTCAGCAAGCTTAGACAAAACGATTAAACTCTGGACACGAGATGGAACTATAATCCAAACAATTAGAGGACATGAAGATGTTGTTCAGTGGGTCAGTTTTAGTCCGGATGGTCAAACGATTGCTTCAGCTAGTCGCGATCAAACAGTCAAACTTTGGACGCTTGAAGGAGCTTTAATTACTACTTTAAAAGGTCATACAAGTCCGGTTTCTAGTGTCCTTTTTAGTCCGGATGGTGAACTGATTGTCTCCGCAGATGAAAATGGAACTTTAATCTTTTGGAACCGTCAAGGTCAACTGCTAAAAACCTTCAAAGCTCACGAAGGAAAAATTTGGAGTATTGCTTTTAGTCCTGATAGTCAGACTATTGCATCTGCTAGTGCAGATCAAAAGGTTAAACTCTGGGGTCGTCAAGGTCAACTTTTGAATAGTTTAGAGGAACATAAACACCCCGTTTATAGTATTAGTTATAGTCCGGATAGTCAATGTATTGTGACAGCCGACATTAATGGTAAGATGATTTTTTGGAGCCGGGAAGGAATCTTAAAAACCACGATTCGAGGTCATCGAGATGCTGTCAATCAGGTCAGTTTTACTCCTGATAGTAAAATGCTTGTTTCTGCGAGTCGAGATAGCACCGTAAGACTATGGAACTTGAATGGTATTCCTGAAGTTTTTCAACCGGATAAAAAAGTTTACAGTCCTATTTTTAGTCCAGATGGTGAGATTATTGCTTCTGTAAGTGCAAAAAATCAAGTAATTTTATGGAAAGTTAATCGCCGGGTAAAACAACAGCTTCCTTATACCTTGAGTCAACAACTCCCCTTTTCAGCACATAGAGATATTGTGAATAATATTAGTTTTAGTCCAGATGGTAAAATGATCGCTTCTGCGAGTCAGGATAAAACGGTAAAACTTTGGAATCTTCAGGGTGAAGTGATCAAAAACTTACCTCATAATGCTCCGGTTTGGACAGTAAAATTTAGTCCGGATGGAACACTAATTGCTACGGCGAGTGAGGATAGAATTGTTAGACTTTGGGATAATAGGGGTAATCTTTTACAGACGCTCAAAGGACATCAAAAACAAATCAACGATCTCAGTTTTAGTTCTGATAGTCAGTTGATTGCATCAGCGAGTGATGATAATACAATTATTCTGTGGAACCGTGACGGTCAACGTCTACAAACACTAATTGGAAATGGAAATAAATTTTCATCAGTGAGTTTTAGCCCTTCTCATGGGGATGAACAATTAATTGTGGCGGCGATGGCTGATCGATCTCTCGATTTTTGGAAAGGTCAGAATACAACCTGGGAAAGGCTGAATACGAGAACAGCAGTGGGTGGACATACAGGGGAAATTTATGAGGTGAGTTTTAGTCCGAATGGTGAAATAATTGCTTCTGCCAGTAGTGACGGTACGGTAAAACTCTGGGATCGCTACGGAAATTTAATTTCGACTTTGAGAGTCGGTTCAGCACCTATACTCTCGGTGAGTTTTAGTCCCGATGCTCAAACTTTGGTCGCGACGGATCAACAAAATCGAGTGATTTTCTGGAAGTTAGATACTAGCAAATTTAACAGTATTAATTTTTTGCTTCGACAGATTTGTATTCAATTTAATGATTATTTAAAATATAATTCGACGGTTGATCAAACCGATCAGGTACTTTGTGAACAGATCACTCCTTATTAAGTCATCTAATAAAAAACTGCACCTGAAAAATCAGGTGAGTCAATTTTGATTGCGGATGGCATCAATATTATATCTTGACAAGGTTTAGAAATGTCACACACGAAGGGTTGATTAGATAGTTTATCCTCTCGGTGGACGAGATGAGCCTTGAGGAACTCCAGTTGACTTTGTTTCTTCACTAGCAAAGACCAAACTCGTTGATTTATCTTTTTCTAAAGAAACTTGACCGTGTTGAGAATTAACGGTGTGTGATGGTACAATATTATCAGTTATTGGCTTTGTTATTGCTCTAACTGCCATTGTCGGCATAAAACTTGCTGCTAATAATGTAGTAAATCCTAAACAAAATAGTGTTCTGTACGACATGATAAGCTCCTTTTTAGAGTTTTAGGTTTTCAGGTTTTCATTCGCTCACACTTCCCCGAAGCTGACTTCTCACATTACACAGAAATCAACTTGATTTTAAAAAAAGAAAAAGGGAGTGAAAGGCGGATGTCAAATTATATTTACGGCGAGAATATTTCTCTCAAAACTTGAATAAGATGGAAATAAATTCCAGTCTTAATCAAGATTTCTAGACTGAGCAGTTTACTTCCGGAAAACGAGGGAAATATGAGGAAGTTTTAAGAATGGGTTTAATCAGATCAAGGCGACGGAGGATTATTAAAATTTATTCATCAAAGGTCTGGGTTTCTTCCTTCTATTGACCTAAGATCGGATTTAGGGTTCCCGTTATATATTGCTGGATAATCTGTGACTTGACTTCTGTTCAACCCCTCTAAAACACTACATTAACACTACAATATTAATACATGAGATTAACCCTTGAAAACCGCAGTTTTTTTGCTCCTTTTAACTTAATCATACCACACAGTCTAGAGTTGGCGATCCGCCTGGATATGACACTTCTAAAAGTTACTCGTTCTTGTGATTGTGAAGATTAAGAAAAATTAAATTAACCCAGTTCTCCTAAAGGGACGGTTGCTAAGTCGTGGAACTTTGTATACCGTTGGGGTTCTAACTCTGCAATGCGTTGATGCGCCGCTAGAAACTCCTCATTGTACATTTTGAATAATTCCGGGTTTTCAGTCCGATCTGTATTTTGCCACATATGCAAGGCTAAACTACGACGCTTTCGACACAGGGTTAACTCCATTGATGCAATTGCCGCCCGAATCTCCAAGGGTGCCCGTCGAAGGTTAGCTTGTGCGGTATCATCTAAGTAGAGTAAATGATCGATTTGTTGCTGCTGATCAGGAAACTCTAACAAATGATCTTGTAATTTTGAAATTAAATCAATTGATTCAATTGCTCCTTCTGAATTTTCTTCTATTTCCAAAATATTTCGCCACAAAAAACGATGATGGGAAAAACTAAACTGTAAATTTCCGATTTCTAACGCTTCCACAATCGTCTGACGATAGGGTGAACAGTGTAGATAAATTCGCAGCAGTAACGCCTCGGCTTCGGGTAATAAACTCTGTTCAGCTAAAACTGGTAGTTCGATCTCTGAAGATTCTTCTGCTTTAAATTCATCCCGTCGTCGCAACTTTTGAAGCTGCTTTTGTAGGGTTTTGACTAGAAACGGAATTAACCGTACTTCCCCTTGACTTAAAATAGATGCACAAGACTGAATATATTGCGATCGCTGAATGTCTTGTTCAATTTTCTGCAACAATCTTACCATATTTTGCGCCACTTGTTGCGCTTGTACCACTTTAGTTAAATCTCGCCCGACTAACATCTGATTAATTTGCCAGTCAATCCAGAGGGGCGCATTTTCTAATAATTTTTGATAATCTTCCGGCGAAGAACTATATAAAAATTCATCGGCATCTTTTCCCTCACTAAGATTCAAAATTCGCAGTTGTACACTGCCCTGATACGCCAGATTTTCAATTTCTCCTATCGCCCGTTCAGCAGCTTTTGCCCCGGCTGTATCCGCATCAAAATTGAGGATAATTTGTTTAGATTCGCTATACCTTAAAAGTTGACGAACTTGAGTAATACTTAAAGCCGTTCCTAGCGCCGCCACAACATTTTCAATTCCCGCAGCATGGAGGGCAATCACATCAAAATACCCCTCAACAACAACCGCTTTATCCTGCTTAGAAATTGCCGTTTTTGCCTTGTCTAACCCAAATAATGTTTTCCCTTTATCAAATAACTCCGTCTCTGGAGAGTTCAAATACTTCGGTTGTTCATCGGATAACGTTCTGCCGCCAAACCCAATCACTCGCCCTTGAAGATCATGAATCGGAATCATCAAGCGATCGCGAAATCGATCATAATAACCATTCCCTTTTTTGCGAGGAAGAATCAAACCCGCTTGTTCGACTAAATGAACCGGAAAGTGCTTTTGTTCGACTAAATAATCATAAAGCATTTCCCAACCTTTGGGGGCGTAACCGAGTTGAAAGTGTTGAATAGTTTCTGTATTTAAGCGTCTTTTTGCAGTTAAATAATCGAGTGCTTCTACGCCCTGAGACTGAGATAAAGCGTGTTGATAAAAGCTGGTTGCGATCGCTAAAATCTCATAAAGTTGTTCTCGTAGAGAAAGCTTTTGTTGTAACTCTTGACGCTGTTCGGGAGACTCTGTTTTCACCGAAACCTGATAACGACGCGCCAAGTCTAAAACAACATCTGCAAACGAAGATTTATCCAACTCCATCAAGAATTTTATCGCATTTCCACCCGCCCCACAGCCAAAACAGTAATACATCTGTTTGTTGGTACTGACGGTAAAACTAGGGCTTTTTTCTTCGTGAAATGGACACAACCCCGCAAAATCTTTCCCTTGACGTTTGAGGACAACTCGTTCAGAAACGACATCGTAGATATCCGCCCTCTGCTTGACTTCTTCTATAGTATCAGGATGGATGCGGGGAGTTGACATGGATGCTTGACAATAACCCTAGACTTTGCCTAAAGATAGTAAAGGTTATTGTGGCATATTTCTTCAATTTTGGCGAGAGATAGACTAAAACCTTAACAATTAACGGGGAAAAATCGCCTGATCTTCTACAATCATCTTCACAGACTCCGACTCTGCCAACGCATAAACTCCAGCGACGGTAATTTTAATCGCAATAGAACCCAAAACATTCGGACGTTCGCCGATCAGTTCCCCTTTATATTTTGTCAAAATCGGGCGAATATTATCAAGTTTATTTTCGGCAATTTGTTGAACTTCCTGGGGAGTTTTTTTGGTTCCCTGAGTTTCTGTTTTCAAAAAAACAATCACTCGAATCATTTCCCCTGAGTTCATACGAGATAACCGGGCTGCAAACTCCGAGCTAATTTTCATAGAATTGAGGACATAAATTTCTCCTGTCATTGTATTCGGTAACTCAGAAAATTGAATCAACCAAAGGAAAGGAAATATCATAGATTTAAGTTAAAAAAATTGACCTCACCCCTCCACCCCCTTTTTTAAGGCAGGGCTGTTTCATTCTCAGTTAAAAATTGCCGGGGTTGATGGTGAGTCCACCCCCGTGCGCGGGAACAAGCGCGTTGAGGGGAGTGGCTATCCCGTTGGGGGTGAAAGGGTTCCGGGGGTGATGGGGAGAGGAGTTTTTTCCTCCCTACCTCCCTACCTCCCCACCCCCCCACAAATCAAGTTTTAGGGCCTTAACGCGCACGGCCCTGCTTTTTTAAGGGGGGATCAAGGGGGGATTAGAGAGGGGGAATTAATTTTTAATTCAAATCGGGGATAAAGTAGCCAGAGTATAGATTATTTCAGCGCTTCTAAGGCTTTTACAGGTTGAATTCGACCCCAACCCCAACGGTTATCCGGGCGCATTTCTTCACCACCGGGATGATAGGCGGTTTCTTTGAGGGCTTGAATAATTGCACTCAAAGGCGCTTTCGGATAAGCTGACATCAACAACGCCACAACACCAGCTACATGAGGCGTCGCCATGGAAGTTCCATCCATGTAAGTATATTGATAAATTCCATTGGGTTGTTGAACCGGAGGAATACAAGAATAAACCTGAGTTCCAGGTGCAGAAACATCGGGTTTTGTCACCCATTTATTCGGCGAATCTTCTGGGAAAACTAAACTCGCCCCACTACTAAAAAAGGCAATTCCTAATTCATCATTAGGAGACTTTTCTAACGCCCCAATTGAAAACGCATTATGAGCGCTTCCGGGTGAACTTGTATTCCCGTGATTTTCGTTTCCAATAGCAACAACAGGTAACACATCAAACTGATTGATCAGCATATCAAAAACTTCGGCAAACAAGGGTTCATAATAAGTCAAACCCAACGACATATTAATCACACTCGCGCCTTTTTCAATCGCCCAAGCCATCCCTTCAATTAAGGTTTGTAAAGTCGCATCTCCAATTAAAACACCACCCGCTAACAAATCGGCTTCTGGGGCTACCCCAATTGATACTCCTTTATCTGTTTTTCCGCCCGCAACCGTACCACAAACATGAGTTCCATGTTGTCCGGCGTCAAAATAAGGTGTCGCTGTAATTCGTCGTCCATTTGGGTCTACAATAATAAAGTCTTTGACTCGATCTTTTAGAGCCGGATGATCACTATAAACACCTGTATCTAATACCGCAACTTTAACGCCTTTTCCTTTAGTGGTTTCCCACATTTTGGCAATGTCTAAAACTTGCAAACCCCAAGTCATTTTTTGCTTTTCTTCTTGAGCCATCAAATCAGAATATTCGATTTGTTGGGGTTTAATTAGTTTGATTTTTTGGTTGGGGATAACTGCAACAATTTCGGGTTGTTCAGCGAGGGCGGCAAGGGTATTACGAGTCACTTCTACTGCCGCGATAGGTAATGCACCAGAACCCACTTTTGTCGCGTGTAATGACTGACCTGTAGCATTTTGATAATTCGTCGCCATTCGAGCAACAACGTCTGTATTTTGTTGGCTGTTTTGTTGCATCACTTGGAAACGTCGTTCATCACCCCGAGAAGGCATTTCTTCGGGGGGACGTTCGGTTCTGTAAATAACAATCGCATCTTGTTTACAGTTGGGATCACTACTCCCTAAAGCCGGGAAAAAAGCGGAAGAAATTTTCGGTGTATTCATCGGGTTTCACTCTTGAATAGATTAATTGAATTCTACAGTTGAAAGGTCTAAATACTCGTAGACGTGCAAGGATTGTACCTTAACGGTCAGGAAAAACTTAGATGTTTTCTGCGGTCATCCTGAATCTAATGAAGTCTCGGGGAGATTCTTCGCTACGCTCAGAATAATAGAAGTTTATCTGTATTTAGAGATTGTTTGTTGTTTCGGGTGGGTTGGGAGTATTTCCGGACATTCTGCAATTATGAATTGTTCTCTAACATCGCAATACAATCAATTTCGACTAACACATCTTTGGGTAAACGCGACACTTCTACACAAGCCCGAGCAGGTGCATTTTCGGTTTCAAAATACTGTCCATAAACGCTATTGATCGCGGCAAAATCATTCATATCTTTGAGGAAAATAGTTGTTTTGACGACCTCTGACCAACTCGCCCCTGCTGCGCTTAAAACGGCTTCTAAGTTAGCCATAATTTGTTCGGTTTGTTTAGCCACATCTTGGAGATGAACAATTTGATTTGTTGTGGGATCGATAGAAATTTGCCCGGCGACAAAGACCATCCCATTCGCAATTACGGCTTGATTGTATGGGCCAACAGGAGCAGGGGCTTTATCTGTCCGAATAATTTGACGTGTCATCGCTTTAATTTGGGTAAGTTGAGTTAAGCTTGTATCCATTTCACAGATTTCTCCATCGGGCATCACAGCCCCTAGAAATTCAGCATTTTCGAGGTTCGCCCCGTAGAGGTTCGCATCGGTTAAATCTGCTCCAATTAAACTTGCTCTACTCAGATTAGCACGAATTAAATTCGCTTGATTAAGATTAACAATTCTTAGGTTTGCACCCTCAAAACAGGTTTCTCGAAGATTGGCATTTTTGAGGTTTGCACGATTAAGATTTACTCTCGCTAGATTTAATTTTGACAAATTAATCCCGGTTAAGTTGGCTTGTTGGAGTTTGGCACCTTCTAAGTTGGCATCTTGTAACCGAGCGTTACTCAGTTCTGCTAAACTTAAATCAGATTCTAATAGAATTGTCCGAATTAAATTGGCATCTTGTAAGTTTGCTTTTTTAAGGTTCGCTCGGGTTAAATTGGTTTCCAGTAGATTAGCACCACATAAGTTAGCTTCTGATAAATTCGCCTCGGTTAAATCCGCTCGACTTAAATTCGCAACAACTTTATCATACCAACTTAAACTCGCTGAACTTAAGTCTGCACCTCTCAAATTGGCACTAATTAAATTCACCGCATCTAAGTCTGCATTGTGAAAGTTTGCTTGTTTTAAATTCGCATGATTTAGACTCGCTCCGGTTAAATTTGCCCCGGTTAAATTTGCTCCGGTTAAATCAACTCCATGTAGTTTTGCTCGTCCTAAATCAGCCTCATTTAAAGTTGCATAGGAAAGAATAGCTTGACGTAAATCTCCCCGTAAATTCGCAGAAGTTAAGTTAGCATGAGAAAGATTTGCTCGCATTAACTTTGTTTCATTGAGATTGGCGTCAGTAAGATCAGCATTTTTCAAGTTGATATCACTTAAATCGAGGCGATCTAAACTGGCTCCTACAAGTTCAACGCCTTCAAAATCTCGTTCTCCTTTGGTGTATCGTTCCAAAAGTTCAGTCGCATACATTATCGGTGTCTCCATCACCCAATGAGTTTTAGTTTACAACCAAACTGTAAATTTTCTTACCTTTTTATTTTATATTAATATTTGTAACCTCTCCCCAACCTCTCTTTGAGAAAGCTACCATATATACACATCTTGAGTTCAACATTAAAATTCTATATTTTGCCCCCCTTTGCCCCCCCAAAATTGGGAGGAACTCAAGTCTAGAAGTCCCCCAGAGTTGGGGGATTTAGGGGGCAATAGTCAACTCAATACTTCTGGATACACAGAAACCTTTTAGGGGAGGGCTAGGGAGGGGTAACAAATCCAATCACTTAACCTAACGACTCAACGCTACACATTCGATTTGAACGAGGGCATTTTGGGGAAGTTGAGCGACTGCAACGCAAGCACAAATGGGAGCAGTTTCAGTATCGAAATAGTTGGCATAAATAGCGTTCATCCCTGCAAAATCACCCATATTTTTTAAGAATATTGTTGTTTTCACCACGTCCGCCCAAGTTGCTCCCGCTTCGGCTAATATTATCTCTAAATTTGCCATAATTTGTTCGGTTTGTTTGCCGATATCGTCCTCGTGTAAAATGCTGTTCAGTCGCGGATCGATGCCAATTTGTGCCGCTACATATATCATCCCGTTCACAATAACCGCTTGATTTCGAGAGTTAGGCGGTTCGGGGGCTTTGTCTGTATTAATAATTTTTCGAGTATGATAAATTGGTAGATTATACATCACCTGAAGATCGTTAAAATTTAAGATTTCACCATCTGGCATAATTGCACGAGTAAAATCAGCATTTTCAATATTCCATCCGTAGGTTTTGGCGTTCAGTAAGTTTGCTTTATGAAAGTTTGCACCACTCAAATCAGCTTTCATTAAATTCGCTCCTTGTAAATTGGCTCGATCTAAAATCACTCCTTGCAAACAAGCATTTTTAAATTTTGTATTTTCTAATGTCGCCACTGTCAAATCACAGTTAACTAAATTTAAGCCTGATAAATCCATCCCATTTAAACTAACGGCTCTAAGTTTTGCAGAATTTAACTTGATGCCTTTAAATATTAGATTTTTTAAATTAGCTCGGCTCAAGTCTGCTTTTGTTAAATCAGCATCAGTTAAATTAGCACCGGTTAAAATAGCGCCGCTTAAATCCGCTTCGATTAAATTTACTCCTGTTAAATTAGCACTACTTAAATTAATTTCACTCAGATATGCCTTCTTGAGATTAGCACCACTCAGATCAACGCTAACCAATTCAGCATTACTTAAATTAGCTTCTTCTAGGTAAGAACCAATCAACTTTGAGCTGCTTAATTTTGCTTGACTTAAATTAGCGTCCCTTAAATCAGCTTGATTTAAAATTGCAGAACTCATTGTTACTTGACTCAAATTTGCTCCTCTGAGAGAAGCATTTGTCAAGTTCATAGAATCAGCTACTATACTAGATAGATTCGCATTATTTAAGTCTGCTCCTTGTAGAATAGCCGAAGATAATTTTCCTTTAGATAAATTTGTTCCAACTAAATCAGCACCACTGAAGTCTACTTGAACTAAATTCTGTCCTTGAAGATCTAAGCCACTGAGTTGTTCACCTCTAAAGTTTCGTTCGCCTTGAGCATATTTCTCTAACAGTTCTTTAGCGTCCATGTTATTTTCTCCAAATTATTCTAGAATTATAAACCCAGATGTTACACTTCAAACCTTAAAATTTTCACTGAATATTCAACTTAAAATAACAGATTTATATCAACAAAGATTGTTAGATTTAGGTAAAATTGAGAAAATCTAATATTATCCGAGTGCAAGCCTTTCGTTTTCCCGATAATTTTTTAGACAAAAATTTCAGCGAGTCAGATGCTCACACACTCGACTTTGAGCAACAAAAATCCTGAGTACACTCAGCTTGTTTTTAAGATTAACTTAAGAATTAAATGCGATCGCCATCTAAAAAAATATAGTTTCGTAACAAGTTATGATAGAACATTAAACTTGAACTCCTACAGGAAATCCTAAATATGGCTCAAAATGAAACCCGTAACGAAGCAGAAGTCCGTTCTCGAAAAGTAGACGACTTGCGATCGCTGGGAATAGACCCCTACCCCAGTCAATCCTTTGCGCGATCGCACACCGCCCAAGCCATCAAAGATCTATTCTCCCAGCCCGAAAATGAACTCCAAGACGGCGTTGCAGACCCCAACGAAGCCCCCCTCAAAGTGTGTGGACGCATCACCTTCAAGCGCGATAGTGGGAGTATTGGCTTCATTGGGTTAACCGATACGTCGGGAACCATTCAACTCAAAATCGAGAAAAAACTCGTCACGGGAGAATCGGGTGGATTATCTTTTAATCAAATCAAAAAATTATTAGATACCGGAGATTTTATCAGCGCTGAAGGAATAGGTTGTCGCACAAACCGAGGCGAACTTTCTGTACAAGTTCAACGATTAGACGTGCTTTCAAAAGCAACTATTCCCTTTCCTGACTCCTATTATGGCGTCAATGATCCCGAAATTTGTCGGCGTCATCGAGAGTTAGGATTAGTCAGTAGTCCTGAATCTTTTGCTACGTTTAAACTTCGTAGTCGCATTATTAAAAGTATGCGAACCTATCTGTGGAATGCAGAATTTGATGAAATCGAAACTCCAGTTTTACAAGCGATTTACGGCGGTGCTGCGGCGCGTCCATTTATTACTCATCACAATGCTTTAGATATTGATTTGTATCTGCGAATTGCAACCGAATTGTTCTTAAAACGGGCAGTTTGTGGGGGATTTGAACGGGTGTTTGAAATTGGGCGAGTGTTTAGAAATGAAGGCATTGATAGCACTCATAATCCTGAGTTTACATCCGTTGAAGCGTATCAAGCCTATGCTGATTATTTTGACTTGATGACGTTGGTAGAAGATTTAATCTGTGTTGTGACGAAAGATGTATTAGGTGATGTTAGCGAAGTAGACTATCTCGATGATAAAATTAGTCTAGAGCGGAAATATGACTACAGCGATATTTATCCCAGTTTTACCGGAAAGCATTGGAAAGTGCAAACAATGGTAGAAGCAGTGCGGGAAAAAACAGGCTTAGATTTTGACACGTTGGAGTTGGGAGAAGCGATAAAAGAAGCAGAAAAATTGGGTTTAAAACCTTCAAAGTTACATACTCAAACGTTAGGCTATTTGTTGTATGCGGTGTTTGATCAAAAGGTAGAATCAACTTTGATGGAACCGACATTTATTATTGATTTTCCCGTGGAAGTCAGTCCTTTAGCCAAGCGTCATCGTTCTAAACCCGGGTTTGTTGAACGGTTTGAATTATTTATTCACGGTACCGAATATTCTAACGGATTTTCGGAGTTAAATGATCCGGTTGATCAACGTAAACGGTTTGAAGAACAACTCGCCCAAAAAAATGCAGGGGATGAAGAAGCGCATCCAATGGATGAAGATTTTATTCAGGCGTTATCGTTAGGAATGCCAACTTGTGGCGGGATGGGAATTGGTGTAGATCGAGTGATTATGTTGTTAACTAATACTCAAAGTATTCGAGATGTGATCATGTTCCCAACTATGCGTTCAACGTTGAAAGATTCTTGATTTTTGAGTGAGTAAAGAGTAGGGTGGGTAATTCCCATCTTACTTAGATTATTCACAACGTTCAGAATGACAATTAAACTTGTCATGTTGAGTCTAACGAAACATCTCAATTAGATTATTCACAACGTTCAGAATGACAATTAAACTTGTCATGTTGAGTGCAACGAAACATCTTGTCTAAAGTTAGACATTTACCGAAAATTTACATAGATACATCAAAAGTTTTACATAATCCTCTGTAATTTCACGGAGATAGATGTTAAATTATCTAACATCAAGATTGTTTGAAATAATCAGAGTGTCATCTATGTCTCGCATCTACTCTTATAACATCGCCTTAACCACTTCTTTATTAAGTGTGTTAACTGTAGGAACTGTTTCGGTTCAAGCCGCTAGCCTGGATTCTCGTTTTAATCAAATCTTTGTTTTTAGTGATAGTCTTTCAGATCCGGGTAATATTTTTGAAGCTACAAATGGAGCGGTTCCAGAAAATCCTTTATCCTTCGGTGGACGCTTTTCTAATGGGCCAGTTTGGACAGAATATTTGAGTCCAAAATTTGGCTTAAATCCCACTCCTTTTACGAGTCCGGTTCAGTCTTCAGATGGAACAAATTATTCCTTTGGAGGGGCGACATCGGGTGATCTGAATATCATTAATATTCTCCGCCCTGATATTCCGATAGAGTTTCCGGGATTAACTCAAGAACTCAATTATTTTATTGAACCATTATTAGCACAAAATCAATCGGCAAATCCCGATGCGCTTTATGTAGTTTGGGCGGGTGCAAATGATTATATATTTGGTGGCGTGAGTGATCCGACAATACCTGTTAATAATATATCAAAGGCTGTTCACTCGCTGTATGATGTTGGCGCTCGGAACTTATTACTGTTAAATTTACCGAGTTTAGGGAATACTCCGTTAGCTTTAAATAGTGATTTCCAGGAACCTTTAAATCAATTAACTGCGGCTCATAATTTTTTATTAAATTCAGCAGTAGAAGGCTTAAATCAATCCTTAACAGGCGTTAATATTGGTTTAGTTGATGTTAATGCTACGGTTAACAGCATTTTGCAAAATCCTGGTGAGTTTGGATTAACTAATGGTACGGATAGTTGGTCAAATGCAGTCGCGGCTTGTCTAGAAGTGGGTTGTGAAGAATTTCCCAATCCTGATGAATATCTCTTTTGGGATTTAATTCATCCAACAACAGCAACTCACGAAATTATTGCTGACATGGCTTACTCCACTGTACAGTCACAATTTCCAAAAGTTCCAGAACCCACGTCAATACTGGCGTTGAGTGCATTAGGTTTAGGATTTTTGTTCAATCAAGTTTCATCTCATCGCCGCAAAAACTAAATTCTGATTGGCGAATCTTAAGAGGAGTGTTGAAAGAATTGGTTAAGAGCAGGTAAATAACTTCAAGGTGCGTTAGGTTAACGCACCCCTAGAAATTTAAAATTCCAAGTGAATAAAAGGAGAGAGCGAATCCAGAATTTACGACAAAATCGAGGGTTTTTCATGCTAGAGGGAAATGCGTGAGAAGCGGAACTCTATTAGTCGATTAAACCCTTATTTACCCTCATTCTTCCTTTCAGATAGAAAAGATGAAATCTGTAAATAAATTCCTGATTAGAATGAAAACACGACCTTAATATAGGCTATTGAATTCAATCGACTTTTTTCAGTTGATAGCAGTCAACATTTTAAAGCGTAACCCATCAAACTTGACCAAACAGATAAACGACTTAATCATAGGGGATGAGTGAGTCGAGTGTGCTTTCAGGGTATGATTTTGAACATCCCTTTAGACTTCTTATAAAGAAGAATTTTCTTCCTCCGCAGATACTTCTTCGGAATTCGGTGCAGGAGGAACATGATCCATATGACGAATCAATTCCACGAGAGCATTTGCTAATCGGGCGGCTACAACTGTACCTTCAAACTCAAATTCAGGATCTCTAAGTGCTTCGATTAACATTTGTTTTCCGGTTTCTGTCATTGAAACCATCGGCACCTGATTTTCCTTTTCTATTTGGATTGCTCCAGCAGTTTTGAGTTCATCATAAAGCCCCTGATAAATACCCACTTTTTTACCTTGGCGTTTTTGCTTAACCTTACTGGTGAGTTCGCTTTTCTTAACCTTGGCTTGAATTCCTCCTAGCGCCCACAATGTTAAAAGCAAGCGAGTTCTTGCCTTGGCATCCGCTTCACCTGTTACCGAATTTGCTGTCTCGTTATAAGTCATTGTTGACATATCAATCACTTCGGAACACGAAAATACCATCAGATTGTACACCAAGATATAAACAGTCAAGTTGCTGGATTGGGGGTGGCTTAGGAGACTAGGGTTAAAGAGATTACAAACTCTAGAAAAAGTGATGAATCCGTCAACTATTAAGACTTGATCCGTGATTAAGTTGATTTGATTAAAGCTTGTCAGAATTAGCGACAACGAATGGCACACTAGAAATGATATAGTGTGTATCCGACAAACACCGCAATCATGCCACTGCCGAACCAGGAACCTCAATTAATCAAACTTAAACACCGTTTGAGTGAGATTAACGATATTGAATCGGTGGTTTCCCTACTACATTGGGATCAAGCCACCTATATGCCCGCTGGGGGGGCAACAGCAAGAGGACGTCAAATTGCCACCCTCAAACAGATTGCTCACCAAAAGTTTACAGATCCAGCTCTCGGTCAACTGCTAGAAGATTTACATCCCTTTGAGGCTTCTCTTTCCTACGATTCCCTAGCAGCAAGTTTGATTCGCGTTACTCGCCGAGATTATCAACGGGCAATTCGAGTTCCGGCTGAATTCATGGCAAGGCTATCTCAGCATCAAGCAGCCTCTTATAGCGCCTGGTCGAAGGCTCGCCCGGAGAATGATTTTGCCAAAGTCCAACCCTATTTAGAGAAAACCTTAGATCTGTCTCTCGAACTGGCAAGTTTTTTTAACAATAGTCAACATATCGCTGATCCGTTAATTGAGCAAAATGACTACGGTATGAGTGTTGCCATGATCAAACCCATTTTTCAGCAGTTGCGACAACAGCTTATTCCCCTCATCAAAGCGATCGCGGACTCCCCCCCGATTAATAATTCCTGTCTGCATCAGTTCTTTGCCGAACAAGAGCAACTCAGCTTTATCAAAGGCGTCATTTTTCGGTTGGGTTATGACTTTAACCGAGGACGTCAAGACAAAACCTTACATCCCTTTGCCACCAAGTTTTCGATTGGTGATGTCCGAATGACCACCCGAGTTTATGAACATCACCTCGATCAAGCTTTATTTAGTAGCATCCATGAAATGGGTCATGCTTTGTATGAACAAGGTCTTGCACCCGAGTTTGAAGCAACACCACTGGCGAGAGGAACTTCTTTTAGTGTCCATGAAAGTCAGTCACGGTTATGGGAAAATCTCATCGGTCGGAGTCGAGGGTTTTGGGAGTGGTTTTATCCGCAACTCCAAGGAACATTTATTCGTCAGTTAGGACAAACTTCAGCAGAGCAATTTTATCGGGCGATCAATACCGTCCAACCCTCCTTAATTCGCACAGATGCCGATGAAGTCACCTACAACTTACACGCCATGATTCGCTTCGATCTGGAGTTGGCAATGTTAGAAGGCACTTTAGCCGTGGGTGATCTACGGGATGCCTGGAACGAACGATATCAGAAGGATTTGGGTCTGATTCCCTCAAATGATACCAACGGCGTTTTACAAGATGTTCACTGGTTTGTCGGGTTAATTGGGGGAATGTTTCATGGGTATACGTTAGGAAACTTAATGAGCGCTCAATTTTATGAAGCCTTAATTGACAGCGACCCAGAAATTCCCGTGCAGATCGAACGGGGAAACTTTCGCCACTTGCATCACTGGCTGAGATCTGAGATTTATCAACATGGCCGAAAGTATACGTCTGACGAACTTCTTGAACGAGTTACAGGTCAGGGGTTGAGTCTTGAGCCATTTATGAATTATATTCGGAACAAATACGGATATCTTTACAACATTAAATTATAGATTTTAACGTTTTGTAATTAAGAGTCCTTTCCGGTACACCCCAACCATGATTTTGCAATTAGACTTAAAGAGATCTTCTATCTTTTACCGGATTTTTTGATCGGAGGTAGATGATAAAATTCAGATAATGTGTATCGGCTCTGTACATCAACTGCCAATAAAGTTCAGGATAACTTCTCATGTTTATCAGAAATGCTATCTTAGCCAGCTCACTGATTGTAGCTGTTTTGGGGTTTAATTCCACTGCTCGGGCAACGTCCGGCACAAACCCCGATCTCCCCAGGAAAGATTTCAGTTTTAGTGAAGAACTGCAAATCCCGGTCAGACGCTCTCCTGAGTTTGTTCCCGCAGAACCCCGTCAAGACCGACTGTTTTCTGAGCCTTTTTATGAAGGTTCGCCTCAACCGATCCGACGTTATACCCTTGAGCCGGGAACACGAGGCACACAGGTAACAGGCTTACAACAGCGTCTACAAGTTCATGGTTTTGATCCCGGTCGTGCTGATAGTGTCTTCGGTTCCCGTACAGAACAGGCCGTCAGAGCCTTCCAACAAGCCCGAGGACTAGAAGTTAACGGGATTGTAGATCGGGGAACCTGGAAGTTATTAGAAACTGATCCTCAGCCCGTAGCAACTGCTCCTCAGCCCGTAGCGGTCGCACAAGAAGTATTAACAAAAGGAACTAAGGGATCTTTAGTCAGAACCCTGCAAACCCGTTTAGAGATCAAAGGTTTCGATCCAGGCCCCGTTGATGGTGTATTTGGAAGTCGCACCCAAGCGGCTGTAATCGCCTATCAAGAGACTAAAGGTTTAGAAGTCAATGGAGTTGTAGATGATCAAACTTGGACCACCTTGAGTCAGGAGTGGCGTTAATCGGTTCAGTCCGGAAAATTGCCTCTCATATTATCTCCTAGAATCAGTTGGAAATTCTCTCAGGCTTTGACTTGTAGGCGGAACGGAGCATTGGAACAAAGCGTCATCAATGCTCAATTTATCATGTGTTAAGTGCTGAAGTGGGGTATAGATTCTGAGGTCAATTAGGGCGGTATACTTGCCGCCCTCCCCAATCAAATTAAAAAGACTGACGAAGATAGTTAATCCCGGTTTTGACCGCTTCATAACCATAAACCAGGATCAGTGTAGAAAGGGTAAGTCCGATCGCACAAACCACCAATCCCCCTAAACTAATCGCCCCATCATCATCGAGTAGACCAAACCCGGTAATAAAAATCCCAATCGCAGGTAGAGTATTGGTTCCAGGAATCGGAATCATCATGGAGATAGACATCAACGCGATCGCTAATCCGATCAGAATCCGACCCGGAAAGCTAGTGCAAATAAAGCTTAAGCGGGGACGAGAAACCAATTCAATTTTTTGTAACCAGGGAATTCCCCCTTTCAAAAAACCCTGCACGGTTTTGAGATCGATGGGACGATTGAGCCATCCTTGAGGAAACCAAGGTTGCTTCGCCCCAACAATCAACTGAACCGCTAAGACTAAGAGCAAAATCCCAAACGGTACCGAATAACCTGGCGCAGGAACAGGTAAAGCCGAAGGTAAAGCCAACAAGACAAACAAAAACCCAAAGACCCGTTCGCCGCCAATATCGAGAATATCAGCAAGGGTCACTTGGGGATTACGTTCTTCATTAAAGAAGTAACGCTGGAGTTCAACAGAGAGTTTAGACACGGGTAGTGGGAAAGGGAAGGTAAAAATTCAGAGAAAATACGCAACCCAGATGGCAATTTTCGAGGAAACAGGGACAAGGAAACGGGAAACAGTTTTTTCTATAACCCGTCGCCTGTCACCTGTCACCTGTCACCGATGACTGGTCACTAAATTCAATTAGGTACCAGACGCCCAAGAGTTGGTGTACTCAATTTGTTCAGGAGTCAGGGTATCAAGATTGATTCCCATTGCCTTCAGTTTGAGTCGGGCAATTTCCTGATCAACATCAGCCGGAATCGAGTACATACCGGGTTCGAGTTTGCCTTTATTCTTAACCAAATACTCGCAAGCGAGGGCTTGGTTAGCAAAACTCATATCCATCACCGCACTGGGATGACCTTCAGCCGCCGCCAAGTTAATCAGTCGGCCTTCTCCGAGTACAATTACAGACTTACCACTTTGCAACTTGTACTGTTGAGTGAAGTTCCGAACTTCTTTAACTTCTGTCGATTTTTCCTTCAAGGACTTCAGGTCAATTTCAATATCAAAGTGACCCGAATTACAAACCATCGCCCCATCCTTCATCACATCAAAATGTTCAGAACGGATCACGTGTTTGTTTCCAGTCACCGTGATAAACAAATCACCAATTGCTGCGGCTTGTTCCATCGGCATCACCCGGAAACCATCCATTACCGCTTCAATCGCGCGTACCGGGTCAACTTCGGTGACAATCACGTTAGCACCCATGCCACGAGCGCGGAGGGCGCAACCTTTACCACACCAGCCATAGCCCGCAACAACAATATTCTTTCCGGCGAGCAGAATATTGGTGGCTCGAATAATACCATCGAGGGTAGATTGACCCGTACCATAACGGTTATCAAAGAAATGCTTAGTATCGGCGTCATTAACGTTCATCGCCGGGAAAGTCAACACCCCATCGTTCAGCATCGCCCTTAAGCGAACAATACCTGTGGTGGTTTCTTCGGTAGTACCAATCAAATCAGAAAGTTGATGTTGACGGTTTTTCACCAAAGTGGCAACAACGTCGCTTCCATCATCGATGATAATATTGGGGCGATGATCCAGAGCGGTTTCAACGTGCCGCAAATAGGTTTCTGTATCTTCTCCCTTGATTGCAAAAACAGGAATACCGTGATCGACGACTAAGCTAGCCGCAACATCATCCTGAGTGGAAAGGGGGTTACTCGCAATTAGAATCCCATCTGCACCCGCTGCTTTGAGAGCGATCGCCAGATGAGCCGTTTCTGTAGTGACATGGCAGCAAGCAACCAAGCGGATACCCGCAAGTGGCTTTTCTTTAGCAAAGCGTTCTTGAATTAACCGCAGAACGGGCATTTCCCGTCCAGCCCAGTCAATGCGCTGTTTTCCTTGAGTTGCCAAAGAGGGATCTTTGATGTCGTACTTAGTACGTTCGGTTGTTGCAGTCATGCAATTTTGCCTCGAAATTATTATTTTTTCAACGTTCAGCTGTAACAAAAGGAATCGTCACAGCATTAGAGCGCACATCCCCGACCTCAGAGGGGGGATTAACTTTTTGTTACCGCAGTTTAAATTTTGCAGTCCATAATACAGACTAACCTGATGTGGTCAGATTGGCTAGAGGGATCTCGCTTGGCAAACGAGTCTTCAAGAGAGACAATATAATCTTAAGTCCCTCTTAAGAATGGCTTGTGAACAACATCCGTACCGTTTCTGATACCAAACGCGCTTTCTATAGCATTCACACTCGTCCGATCAATTCAGTTTACCGTCGGGTGATCGAGGAGTTGATGGTTGAGATGCACCTACTGTCGGTCAATGTGGATTTCCAGTATGATCCCATTTATGCTTTGGGTGTCGTAACTGCTTTCGACCGTTTTATGCAAGGATATCTACCCGAATCTGATAAGGAGTCTATTTTCAATGCTTTGATCAATGCTCTACAGGATGATCCCCAACGCTATCGAGCCGAAGCCCAGCGATTGCAGGAATTTGCTCAAACTCTCTCTGTTGAGGATATTGTCTCTTGGGTTGATGATGCGGCTAACTCTGAAGTTCAAAACGACTTGCAGGGTTCTTTTCAAAAGATTGCCACCACTCCCAAGTACAAATATAGTCGCATCTTGGCTATTGGTTTATTCACCCTGATTGAACAAGCCGATCCTCAAGCAATGGAAGACAAGGAAGCAACCCAGCAAACTCTGACTCAACTTGCTTCGGGATTAAACTTACCCCTGGACAAATTACAAAAGGATCTAGAACTCTATCGCAGCAATTTAGAGAAATTGAAGCAAGCTCGTATTGTTATGGACGAAATGACTCAAGCCGAACGTAAACGGCGAGAACAACGGGCTGCTAAACCCGCCGTTAGTCCTACTCCTGAGTCGGCACCGGAAGAGGTTTCTTCTGACTCCTGAAAATGTCTATGCTCACCTGGCTCTAACAAGTCCTCGCTCGCGTATAGACTTGTATGGAACGATTCAATTTCTGCTTGCTGAGAATTTCTGCGGGGGTTTAAGCTGTCAGAGTTGCGATTATTCCCGCTTGCTTTTTCGGTGTGCGCTTTACCGCTTCTAGAATCTAAGCACATCAACGGTCTCACCAATTGAGCCAGAAGCTTATATCCCCCAGTTTAAAAGGCGGGGGATCTTAAGCATTATGGTTCGTAATTTTCAGCATAAGTCTTGAGCAAGTCACTGATGTTATCGAGGACACCTTTACCGGAAGATTGTCCGAATACAGTTTTGTTTTGTGCAACTCGGTCTAGATTTAGATTAATGGCCTCTTTGACCTGACCCGAAATCATCTCGTAGAGGTCTTCTCTGGCTCTTGAACGCTGATATTGGGCGCCTTCTTCGGTTGTCGCATAGAGAGGAGGAAGTCGGTTGAGTGCATAGGCAGCGATGTCTCCGACATCAAGCGATGGTTCATTGTTATCCTCAATATCGGCAATTCTAGCGATCGCTTCACTGAGAACCAACTCCTCCATAACGTTGATAAACTGTTTACGGGGTAGAACAACCACTTCACCTGTTAACAAGGCTCCCATGAGGCGATCAAGTGCCATGTACTCCTCGATGGAGAGTTCGGATGCTGTATTGCAAATGCGTCCGACTTCAGCCTCCATAGAAGGCGTTAAGTAACCATCTTGTAAAGCTTGCTCAACAATTTTCTCAATACTCATAAGACCTTTAATACAGAACATCGCAGAACGGAGTGAACTTGTCTGTATTTGTCTGACTCAGGAGAAACAGCAATTCTCGCCTCTCCGACGACCTTGAGTCGGACAAATGTTTTCAATGATTTAGCTGTTTGTTAGTTTGGAGGGGCTACAAGAAAGCGCTTGAGACATTTTCTGTCTGTTCTAGCACATTGGCTAAGAATAACATAATAACTCCCCCTTTTCCCTATACAGAATACAGAACTTTATCCTCCGATCAATTCTTTTCTCGCGAGAGTTAATGGCCTTTCTGTACAATCAGATAGATCGGTTTGTAGCGCACAATAAAATTGCTCATTATATCTCGTTCTGCGGGGGTTGGTGTTGCCAAACAGCCTGCTGTTCCGGTTTGGGAGTTGTTGTCAAAGGTAGAAGGATCATAGTGTAGCCCAAATCCGCCTCGGTTTGTCTCAAAGGTCGGAGTAACAGGCGACCACACCCCCCCAAACTCGCCCGGAGCATATTCTACATGACCTGGATAATCAAAGGTATATACCCCAAACGGAATCGGAGTTTGAGATCCCGGTACTTCGGAGGGATCTTGTAAACCGACCCGACCTGAAACACAGCGTATCCGATCAATCACCTGACCTGTGGTATCGATTAATTCAGTTTGATACACTTTTAACCCTCCGGCAATGATTTCGGATGTTTGAGTGGTCACGACTTTTGCACCACTGAGTCCAAAGTCGGTTGAGGAGGGCTGTTCGGAAAGGGGAACAAAGGTGAGAAACTCCATCGCCACCCAACGATTTTGGCCAATCGCTACCCAAGTCCAATTTCCGACGGGAACGGGAGAACCTATGACTGTAACTTTTGTACCGTTTTCTAGAGTATCAACTATCTCACCATTTGGACGATAACGAACATTTAAAGTATCTCCTTGCGTTCTCACAATTGCAGTCTTACTCATCAATGTTTTCTCCTTTTAGAAATAGATGAGGTTTAAAAACAAAACTCTCTATGGCCTGATTTAATTGCAGCTTTGCTTAAATTTTATGGGGTAAAGGTTTAATCCAGAGGGCGGTCAAAAATATCGGTGTACCGCCAATTAATCCCAAGATTAACCATCGATTAAAGCGACGCCCTTTTTGTTTAGCAATTAAAGCAGCAATTCCCCCAATTAAACAATGAAAAAAAAGTAAAAACACAGTCAAAGCTGGATCGATGTCTAAATTAAGCATTATCAATCTGGAGTGACGGATTTTAAACAGAATAACACAACTGTCTAAAGTGATTCAAGTGGAGGGGTTCATTTCTATTCAATCAACAGACTAAACAAGATTCTGAACGATCAATAATGAGTAATTAATTAGACGTTAATTGTAGAATTATCAAAAGTTTTCACCTTCTTTAGTTCTTCCTATTTCATCATTAAATTAACTTTTGTCTAAAACTAATGTTGTAAACTCTGATAAACTCTAGCTTTTTCAGGGGAAAAACTCAAAGTCCCTGTAATTGTTTTATGGAGGATAATTTCATTAACAAATGCTTGAGCTTCACCTCGATGCTGTAGATTCCAAGCGGCATATAAACTGGGTGTATAGCGGTCATCTTTCCCGACTCCAAAATCATCATAAATCACCCAGAAAACCTCAAGAGTGTAATCATGATCTGTATTCAGGGTAAATCGTTTGAGCAGTAAATCTGCACCTTGAATGCCTCCAATGGTTGCAAACAACGTTAAATCAGCTTTGCCCGGTTTAAACGCAAAATGAGGAATAGAAACTTTCAGCGCCTGAACATCAATGTTGTGAACATTTGCTTGGAGTTGTAGTTGTTGTTGAACTTGAGGAATAATTTGATACCAAACTTGTTTAAAAGGTTGTGAATCTTCAACTAACCGAGATAAAGGTGAATCAACTTCATGTTGATAAATACCACCTTTCCCCTGCAAAAAATGTTCAATCAGAGGTTTAAGGATTTTTTGATCGACAATTAAATTTGAGGGAGAATAGCGAATAAAAGCTTGATAAACTTTGCTCAAAAGAGGCGATAAAGGACTCAACTCATCCGGTGATAAAAAATCATCTCCTTGCCCATATCCAGAAGTGGGATGCAACCGTTCACCTATTTTAATCGGGAGATAAACCCTTTGACCTGCTTGCAGTTCAAAAGAGTCTGGGGAGATAAAACGAGTTCCGTTTTGTTGACGAATTTCTCGCCAGCAATCGCGATTTCTAAACTCTTTTTCAGCGATACTTTTTAGTGTATCTCCAGCTTGTACAGTGTAGGAGGTATCAAAAACAATCTTAGTCATTTTCAACCTTTACTTAACATAATCTAATCTTTCAACTCTTTAACGAAACCTTCCGTAAAATTTGATCTTAAACTCAAACAGGTAATCACAGCAATTGTTCAGAACCGGGAAAAACCTACATTACACGATATCTATTGAATCTAACTTCTAATCCTAAAAATAGCCAGTCACACATTTAAGGGACGTTTACCCAGAAGACATTTCAGACATTCTGTGTATTCAAAGGAGTGGGACAATGATGACATCTAGAGAAATACACGATACATTAAGCTAACAAGGATTCAAAATCAAAAACAAGCTGAGGATTGGTAGATGAAAGCGGTTATTTTTAATCAATATGGTTCAGCCAACGTGTTGGAATATCGAGAGATAGACACCCCCAAAATTAAACCGGATGAATTATTAGTTAAAATCTCCGCAACCAGTATAAACCCCGTTGACTGGAAAATCCGACAGGGACATTTACAATTAATCTCCGGTTACAACTTCCCCAAACAAATTGGCGCTGACTTGTCAGGGGTTGTCGTAGAAGTGGGGGAACGAGTTACAGGCTTTCAACCGGGGGATGAAGTCTACACCAGTCTTAACCCGGTTTCTGGCGGGGCTTGCGCCCAATACGCTGCGGTTAAAGCTATTTCTACCGCCCTTAAACCCTCAACCATGACTTACGAAGAAGCAGCGGCGGTTCCCCTTGCGGGCCTAACTGCGTTACAATCTTTGTTTGATTTGGGTCAAATTCGACCGGGACAAAAAGTATTAATTAATGGCGCTTCGGGTGGTGTCGGAACCTACGCGGTACAAATTGCTAAAGCGATGGAAACTGAAGTTACGGGAGTTTGTAGCACCGCCAATTTAGAACGGGTAAAACAGTTAGGCGCCGATATTGTCATTGACTACACTCAAGTTGATTTTACCCAACAAGGGACTCAATACGACATTATTTTAGATGCAGTGGGAAAACAAATTTTTTCTAACTGTGAGAAGGTTTTAAAACCCGATGGAATTTATATTTCTACCCTTCCCACTCCTGAAAATATTCTCGCCTCTGCTCAAACTTGGTTGTTTCCCGGTAAATCTGCTAAATTAGTTTTGGCACAGCCCAATCGTCGCGATTTAGATGCGTTGCGGGATTGGATAGAAGCAGGTAAAATTCAATCGGTAATTGATCGGGTTTTTCCCCTTTCTGATATTATTGAAGCCCACAATTACAGCGAAACGGGGCGAGCGGTTGGTAAGATTGTTTGTGTTGTTGAAAGCGATTAATAAATTCGTCGGGGCGCTGAGGTTGGCGCCCAAAAGAAAATAAAGTGCATCAGACAAAAAGGTTTATGGTGAAACCGTGAAATTAATAATCTGATGCACCCTACCAGGGGTTAAATGTTAGGGAGAGTAAACTCTGTAAAACCGTTATCCTGTAAATCTTGATTAATGCTATCAACAGCTTGATTAAAAGTGCCAATATTGGCTTTTACTTTGTCTTTCTCCTGTTGAATTTCTTTAATTTTACGTTCAGCATCCTTTTCTATTTTCTGTTCTAGCTGAGTACGAGCAGGTTCATGGTGAGCAATAATGACTCCTACTAGATGATCTGCACCGGGTAAAAGATGAGAGTTAATGGTTTCATTAATCGTAGTCCGAAATCGGTGCATAATGGTGTGCTTAACTTTTTTGCTAAAATCAATTTCCAAAAGTTGTCGAACAGCAGGTTCAGCAGTTAACATTCCTTGAAAATCTGTGCTTTGACAAGCTTGATATAGCGTTTGTCGCAGTTGAAAATGAGGAACGGTTCCTTCTTGGTAAAATAAAGCGGTTTCTCGGATATAGGGTTCACATTCGGTTCGAGCTTCGTTTGTAATTGCATGAATTACCTCTTGACGCAAATCTTGATCGAGATTTTGATGAATTCCCGCATCATTCCCCAACAATTTTTCTAGCCGTTGGTAATATTCAGCACTGGAGACATTGTGAGTTAATTGATTGAAGAAATTATTCACCAATTGTTGAGAAGATGCAGTTAAAACTTTTTTCAGTCCATTGGTGAGATAGTAAAACGCTTCTGACAAAATCGCCATCACCGGAACAACGACATTTTCTTCATGGCTTCTTAACGCTAATTGATGCGTTTCTTCAACGGAAAAGTTAGCGATCAAACGGTCAAGCTCATTGAGCATATTTTTCTGAAGTTTACGATAATCTTTTTCTAAACGATTGTTATTGTTCGTCGCAAAAGCTTCATTGAGTTGTTCCTTAATATGTTCGGAAAAATCTTTACCAATTAGATGTAAGTCTAAGGCTAGTTTTTTCAATTCTCCATGTTTAATTTCCTCAACATCAACGGGTTTACTTTCCAACTCATCTCTCAAGTTAAAGTAATGTTTTATCAATTCATTACAGATGGGTTGAAGATCCTCTGCTAATGCTTGAAAGAGTTCGGGTTTACGTTTGTGCATGAGATAATAGTTCAGCTTTTCTTTAAACCCTTCAACTCCACTTTCTTGAATTAACTGATCCAGTAATTTGTTACCATGAGCATTGATAATTGCTTGAAATTTTTCTTTTGTATTTTTTGCAGCATTAATTTCAGGAGTAGCAGGAAATACATCAGGATCTACTTTCTCGGGAGTGCCAAAGTAGCGATTAAACTCGCTCTTAAATTCATCTGGTACTTCAAATTCAGAATTTTTTCGACGCAAAGAACCATAAAACCCTAACATTGCACTGGTTTTATAAACTCGTCCTTTTTGCTGTTCTTGGTGAAACTCGGAACGAATTACATCTTCTAGTAGTTGATGAAGTTTTCGGTTGTACCATGTCGCATCAATACGATTGAATACATAGAAAATGCGATCGCCTACTCCGGGAGCCTTACGAATGTGTTCAATGAGATCAATTTCCGCTTCTGTTAGCGCTCCTTTTGAAGCTGTTTGCAAAACATAAACCACTGCGGAAGTATCAGAATCAGTGATTTTATTCTTGGCAATTTCAGCATGAATTAATAGAGGCGCATCTATCCCCGGAGTGTCTACGATAACAATTCCATTTTCTAGTAAGGAATTGTGACAGTAATATTTGATTTGCTTGAAAACGGCTGCATTTTCCCAACGAACATAGTTTTCTGCGTCCTCTAAATTGATAGCTTTTTTCCGATCATTTTGAATATTTTCTTTGTTCTTTTCAAAACCCGTAAGCAACTGTTGAAGTAATTCGGCTTGTTTTGCTTGTGCTAAGTTTCCGTCTAGCGTTGATCGATTCTGTTTTTGTTCGGCTTGTTCTCGCAGGTTTTGAATGCTATCAGGTTCATCCAAGTTTACGCTGTCTGCTAAGTTTAGCTTCTCACAAAGTTCGGAAATTTGTTTTTGAATTTCGGTTTTGCTAAAGAAGTAAAGAACTGCTTCTTCGTCATCTTGCTTTTGAGCATATTCAACGTAACATACAGTTCCGGTTGCAACTCCTTCGGAAGCAAAAAGCAATTTACGCTCTAACAGCGTATTAATTAAGGTAGATTTACCCGCACTAAAGGTTCCGGCAAAAACGATTTCAAATCGGGGAGAAGTGGCTTTGTGTAGAGAACGTTGAACTGCTGCTGTATCTACAACAATACCAGCATTAGAGATTAAGTTTAGCAGAGCGTCAACCTGATTTTGTAAGGCAGCCATTGTGTAACCTGTTGGGGTAGAGTTTTGTTTTTATTTTTCTATAAGCAAGCTACAGAAATCGTCGGGATAATTTCGGAAAAACTTTGAGATTTTTTTTGAGAAAAATATTGAGTATTTTTATTTATAAATAACTGTATATTGATGTTTATATGACTTGATATAAACGAGTGTAAAAAATATAGGGGCGTAATGCTTGCGCCCTCTAGGTGTTAAATTAAGTTGGCAATGCGATCGCAATATCTTAGCTATAGCAATCAGAAACCATTTAAAAAGGATATCGCCCCCAAACCCCCAATACTGGGGGCTTTGAACAGATTAAATTTTTGCAAATCATTTCACACTGCTATATATAGCACTACGCGAATACCTGTTTGACATTTCTAAATCCTAAAACTCCTTCACAGTCTACTGTTCCCAGATCCGGTGTTCCCTGTTCCCGATTCAAGTAGCGCTATATTTACCCCAGTTGTGGAACGAGTTCACCGAATGGCGGGTCAATGAGGTACATTAGCATCATGGGAACCCTGATGAGATTGAGGATATAGAACTCGTGGTAGCGAATCAGCCGATAACGATGAGCGATCCAGCCGTTTTAGAAGACGCACTTCTGCTGAAGGTAAAGCGACTCACATCAGCGAGAGGACAGCTTGTTTTACCTTGTGTACCCGCACTTTTAGACCAATATGTAGAACAGTTTCACGGCTTACTGGTGGCGTTGGGACAAAATTTCACACCCAACGAAATGCAGGCTTTGCGTCAGCTTGTTCACAAGAAACTGACAGAAGGATACAACGCTTCACCTCATGCTCGTTTAGTCTTCAAATACGAGCCACCCGATCCAACACATGGACTGACTCAGGGGCTAAGATTAACAGTAACAACAGAAGTCCTCACCATTGAAAACAAATATCAACGTTGGCTTTCAACTCGCGAAGGGCCATTGTTTGGTTCTCATCCAGATGCTAAACTGATGGCGATCGCTTCTCAACTGGGATCTGCGGCTCAGACTCCAATTTTAGACGTGGGTGCAGGAGTGGGGCGCAATACGGTTCCTCTAGCTCAACGAGGACATCCGGTGGATGCGGTAGAACTCACCCCCGAATTTGCTCAAATTATCGCGAATACGGTAAAAGCCGAAAATCTACCTGTGCGGGTGGTTCAAAGCAATATTCTGAACCCGTCTCTGAAACTCCCGCAAAAATATTATAAATTAGCAGTTGTTGCTGAAGTGGTTTCCCATTTTCGTACCCTTGAGCAAGTGCGAACTTTATTGAAAGTGATGTGTGATGCCATTCAACCGGGAGGCTTACTGCTGTTTAGCACATTTGTCGCTACCGATGGCTATGAACCCGATGAGAAGGTGCGAGAAATGTCTCAGGTGCAATGGTCTTATCTACTGACTCGCCCCGAGTTAAAGGGAGCAATGCAGGGTTTGCCCCTACAGGTTTTGTCGGATGAGTCGGTGTATGAATATGAACGGACTCATTTAAGCGCCAAAGCATGGCCGCCTACGCCTTGGTTTGAACATTGGGCTTTGGGTCGCGATGTGTTTCCCATTCCCAACCCACCAATGTCTTTACGATGGATATTATGTCAAGTAAATTAATCCCGTTCAATAAATTGTAAATGGTAAACGGATTAAAATTCTTGTTAATCTTCTGTTGAGAAAACAAATCAAACGTTTTGACAACAAACTTCTAATAAAATCACGATTAACCCCTGAACATTGACCACAGAGCAAATTCCATCATGGTTAAGCAACGGATCACTCAATTCGCCCTCTTGCTTGGTGCTGCGTCTGTCGCCCTAGCAATTGGTATCTTTTTCCCGATCACGCAGTTACAACGATTTTTGCCGTCTCGCGAGGTGTCTATTCAGGAGTCTGATGAGACAGAGATGGTGATTTTGTTGGCGTCGATGTCCCCAGACGAACGTCAAGACGAACTCAAAGACATTGCTGAAACTTCTAAACCCTCTACCGATCGCAGTCGGGCGCGTTATTTACTCGCTAGTGATTTTCTGCAACAAAACCAACCCTCCCAAGCCATTGGGCTTTTAGACGGACTAGAAAAAGATTATCCACTTTTAGCCAGTCATATCCTTCTGAAACGGGCGCAGGCTTATGAACAGATGGGCGATACGGCTAATGCGAAACAAACTTGGGAAGCTTTACTCAAAGGTTATCCTGAAGATCCCGTTGTCGCTGAGGCGTTGTATGTATTGGGGAAAGAAAATCCCGAATATTGGGATCAAGCGATCGCCGATTTTCCGGCTCATCCTCGGACTGTGGAAATTGCCGAAACTCGCTTAAAAGAAAATCCCAATCAACTTCCCCTTTTATTAATTATCGCTCGACATGGCATTTACTTAAAAGACTATGGGACTTATTTAGAAAAGCTGCGCCTCAACTACGCCAGTCAATTAACCCCTGAAGACTGGGAAGCACTCGCCTTTGGATATTGGGAAAAACAAGATTATGGTACGGGGGCTTTGGCTTATGCGAAGGCTTCTCCCACGCCTCGCAATTTCTATCGTCACGCCCGAGGGTTGTGGCTAGATGGGAAAATCCCGGAGTCTCGCAAAGCTTATGAAAAACTGATTCAAACCTTTCCCGAGCAAACAGATCCAGGCGGAGAAGATGCGGGTTTTGGGTTAATTCGTTTATCTCGGTTAAGCGATCGCAAAGATGCGGTAAAATATCTCGATCAAGCGATCGCTCGTTTTCCGTTTCATCGTGCCGAGGCGCTTTATGATAAGGCGGAATTACTCGATCAATTACAATCAAAACAGTCGGCGTCTCAAGCCCGACAAATGTTGTTAAGTCAGCATAGTGAGTCGGAACCTGCGGCGCAATTGCGGTGGAAACTTGCTCAGGATTTTGCTAAAGCCGGAAAAATTAAAGAGGCTTCTAAATGGGCGAAGGAACTTTCTACTAAAAATCCTGATAGTGAGTTAGCCCCAGAAGCCAATTTTTGGATCGGAAAATGGGCGCAACAAACGGGCAATTCCGCAGAGGCTAAAAAAGCATTTGAATATTTGTTAGCTCGTTATCCCGATTCTTATTATGCTTGGCGCTCGGCTGTACAATTGGGTTGGCCTGTAGGGGATTTTACCACGGTTCGTCCGCTCAATCCTCATGTTCAATATCCAGAGACACATCCGCTTCCGACTGCGGGTTCTGAGACGTTACAAGAACTTTATCAACTCGGTAAGCATCAAGAGGCTTGGAAACTGTGGCAAACTGAGTTTAAAAACCGAATGCAACCGTCTGTTTATGAACAGTATACCGATGGTTTAGTGCGCTTGGGTGTGGGGGATAATTTAGACGCACTTTGGATGTTGTCTAGTTTGAGTATGCGCGACGAACCCGAGGAACGTCAGAAGTATTTGGAGTTAAAGAAAACGCCGGAATATTGGCAAGCTTTGTATCCTTTTCCTTACTTAAACACGATTGTAAATTGGTCGGAGGAACGTCAATTAAATCCGGTGTTGGTAACAGCTTTAATTCGTCAAGAGTCTCGGTTTATGCCGGGGATTAAATCAGTGGTTGGCGCAACGGGTTTAATGCAGGTTATGCCGGAAACGGGTGCTGAAGTTGCTCAACAGATTCAACTCACAAACTATTCCCTGGAAAATATCGAGGATAATGTGAATTTAGGAACCTATTATCTCGATTTTACTCATCGGGAATACAATAATAATTCGTTACTAGCCGTGGCGAGTTATAATGCTGGCCCTAATGCAGTTTCGGGTTGGTTAGATCGATTTGGTTTTCAAGATGCAGATGCGTTTGCAGAGAAGATTCCCTATCCTGAAACCTATGGTTATGTGAAGTCTGTGTTTGGCAACTATTGGAATTATTTGCGAATTTATAATCCTGATATTGCGGCGATGATGGCAAAACACGCGGCTAACTACAAACCGAATTAGAGGCAGGAAAATTAAGGGTTAGTTAATCAGACCGGAAACCGGTCTGTTTTCTTTTGTGCCAAACTAGGGTACACTGTCCGATAGAATAAAATCCATTGAATTAACATCTGGGTAAACCTTGCTGAATTTATCTTTAGAAAAGTCTTCGAGTCGTCAAGTTAGGCTATGGTTTAGTCTAAGTTTAATTGTGGCGATTGCGTGTGGAATTTGGGCATTTTTTAAGGGTTGGGGTCAAGAATATATTATACAAGATGATGCGCGATCACACGTTGTTTGGATGCTTAAGTTTTTAGATCCTGAACTTTTTCCGAATGATCTGATTATTGATTATTTTCAGTCGCTTGCGCCGCCCGGATATGCTAATTTTTATAAACTTTTCTCACAATTTGGGGTAAGTCCGCTTTTATTAAATCAAATATTACCGACCATTTTAGGGGTAATTACGACGGGATTTTGTTTTGGAGTGTGTTGGGAAATTTTCCCGATTCCGATAGCAGGTTTTCTCAGTACATTACTTCTCAATCAAAATCTTTGGTTAAAAGATGATTTAATTACCGCGACACCCAGAGCGTTTTTTTATCCGTTATTTTTGGCTTTTTTATACTTGCTATTGCGGCGATCTATTATCGGTGTGGGAATTGCGATCGCAGTGTTAGGAGGATTTTACCCGCAAGGGGTTTTAATTGCGGTGGGTGTGTTAATTTTACATACGATTTGGAGTGAAAAAATTGTTGAGTCTATAAATAAAAAAAGCTATTTAATTCTATTCACTGGGTTGGGAGTTGGGGGATTAATTTTACTTCCTTATCTGATTAATTCTTCTCAGTGGGGAGAAGTCATCAGCCTCACTCAAGCCAAAACATTACCAGAATTTTATCCGGGAGGGCGGGCTTCCTTTTTTACAGATAAACCGTTAGACTTTTGGTTAACAGGAGATCGTTCGGGTTTATTACCCCAAGAATGGTTTAGAAAATCTCCAATTCCCCCTCAAGTTTTTGCCGGAATATTGTTACCGATTTTATTAAGATATTCGTCAAAATTTTCCTTAACTCAGAAAATTTCCCGTTCTATTTTAATTTTACCAGAATTATTATTCGTCTCAACGGGATTATTTTTACTCGCTCATTTGTTGGCTTTTCGGTTACATCATCCCAGTCGATATAGCCAACATAGCTTGAGAATAATTATGGCAATTGCGGGGGGAATTGCAATTACACTACTTTTAGATGTCATTCTCCGCAAAATTAACGAACAACAGAATAAGATTTTCCTCAAACTGGGTTTAGTAGTGTTAGTATTTTTGGGTTTATGCTATCCTAGCTTAACGAGTCGCTTCCCGATTACCAATAATATTGTGGGAAAAATTCCATTGCTGTATGAATTCTTTGCCATTCAACCCAAAGATACGCGAATTGCGTCTTTATCAGATGAAGCCAATAATATTCCCGCCTTTTCTCAGCGTTCAATTTTAGTGGGTTCTGAATACCTTTTGCCCTATCACCAAAACTATTATCAGCCGATGAAACAACGAGCAGAAGGGTTAATCAAAGCACAGTATAGTTCAAATATAGAGGAGGTTAAACAGTTTATTCAAGAGTATGAAGTTGATTTTTGGATGCTCGAAGAAGATGCACTAACCTTAGAGTTTGTTCAACAAGAGGAATCTCTTAAAAAAATAAGTCCAACCGTGAGCGCCGAGATTGAAGAAAATCTCAAAACGGGACAAAAACCCATCCTTTCGAGTGTAACAGATCGGTGTACTGTTCTCCAGGTTCAAGAATATATTATTCTCGATGCTAACTGTATTCTCAAGTCTTAAGTTCAGGCAATTAAACTATCATCAAATCTAAGTCTATGTCAATGACTCGTCTACACGCTTTTTTAACGTCTCCGCTGGATAAAACACCTCGTTCGAGAGTGATTTTTTGGTTTAGTCTGAGCATGGTATTTGCTGTTATCTATGCCGGGATGGCGTTACATCGTGCTTTTGAGGGTTCAGGTGTCATTCAAGATGATGCGCGTCAGCATATTTTCTGGATGCAAAGATATGTTGATCCGGAGTTATTTCCGAATGACTTAATTGCTGATTATTTTCAATCTGTTGCCCCTGGCGGGTATAAACTTGTTTATTTTGTTGCGACGTTTTTAGGCATTCATCCGCTCGTTTTTTGTCGAATTATCCCTTCATTTTTAGGGATTATTAGCACACCTTTTGCCTTTGGAATGAGTCTAGAAATTTTGCCTGTTCCTCTGGCGGGTTTTGTGGGTGCGTTGTTGATGAATCAGATTATTTGGTTGAAAGATGATGTTGCTTCCGGAACACCAAGAGCGTTTATTTATCCGATTTTTCTAGCGTTTATCTACTATGTTATCAGAAGTAATATTTGGGGTGTAGCGATTTCGATTGGTTTAACGGGGTTATTTTATCCGCAATATGTGTTTGTGGGATTGGGGATTTTAATTCTGCGTTTATTTGCCTGGAAAGAAGGAAAATTACGTTTTTCTTCTAACCCAAAAAACTTAAAAATATTTGCAATTAGCTTGGCTGTAGCGTTTGTTGTGATCTTGATTTATGCCTTACAAACTCTCGAATTTGGGCCAGCTATGAATCGAGCAGAAGCCCTACAATCTTTAGAGTTTTTTGAGAATGGGCGCAATCCCTTTTTTGAGGAGAATCTGTTTGATTTTTGGTTTAATAGTAGACGCAGCGGGATGTTTCCAAAGTCGTTATTTACTCCTGCAACTCAGTGTTTAGCGTTGTTATTTCCCGTTTTATTCCTATTTCGTTCCGCTTTTCCTTTAGTCGATAGAATTAAGCCTGGAATTTGGGTAATGTTTCAGTTGCTCGTTTCCTCAGTTGTGATGTTTCTGTTGGCTCATGCTTTGCTGTTTAAACTGCATCTTCCCAGTCGATATACGGGAATTAGTTTTAGAATTGTAATTGCTGTTCTTACGATTGTCGCGTTTACGATCATTCTCGATGCTTTGTTGAATTGGATAGAGATTCAACGTCAGCCAAAATCAGAAAAAAAAGAAGTTTTTCCCCGAAAAATTCAGAAGATTGTTGCCGGGGGATTAATTGGAGTGATGACAATTTCTCTACTGTTTTATCCGAGTTTTGTCCCGTTCTTTCCGCTGGTAAAATATGAACAAGCAGATCGACCTGAACTTTATGAATTCTTTCAGCAGCAACCCAAAGATGTTTTAGTGGCATCGGTATCTGGAGAAGTGAATCAACTGCCGACTTTTGCTCAACGTTCAATTTTAGCAGGTCGAGAATATACGATTTCTTATCATACGGGATATTATAGACAAATGAATGAGCGAACCACTGATTTAATTCAGGCTCATTATAGTCCGGATTTGGAAGAACTCAAAGCCTTTATTCAGAAGTACGAGATTGATTTATTCTTGATTGAACTGTATGCTTTTGTTCCTGAATATTTCTTTTTCAACGATTGGATGAATGAATTTGAAGAAGGAAAACAAGCTTATCAGTTTTTGAAAACAACAGGTGAATTTCCCGCTTTAGCAAACACCATTAGTAAATGTTCAATTTACACCGCAGAAGAATGGTTTATTCTGGATGCAAGCTGTATTTTAAAACAGTAAAAACTTGCAAATATCTATTATAGATTTGAGCGAACTAAGCGGATAAACTGACAAGTCGAACCGGAAACTAAACTGTCAAATGAACCGTTTTCTTGAAATCCAGCTTTGGCATAAAAGCGACGCGCTCGATGATTGGCTGCAATGACAACAGTCCAGGCCGGACATCCAATAATATTCAAAGCCAACCTCAACAAACGCTTTCCAACCCCTTGATTTTGGTAATCTGGATCAATGTAAAGTAGGCTAATATGGTTTTTATAAACTGCCACAAAACCGACAACTTTCTCACCATCACAAGCGACAAACTTTCGACAAGGATAAAAGATTTTGTTGAGATAAGGATTCTCAGCCAAAGGAGTCAAGCCACGAGGAACACATACCCCTGCAAATTCGCCAGGTTGCGCTCGATCGTGAACTTGACAAACGGCTTCCCAATCTATTTCAAAATAGGGACGAATTTTGATCATTTAGGGAACTCAAAAACCCTATTCTAATTTTAACTCAGGAATGGTCACAGAGGGAAGAGAAGCGGCAATAATTTCAGGCCGTTCAATCGTCTCAGGAAATAGAGCAGAGAAAGTGGTTTCACCGTCTTCCGTTGCCGCCAAAGATTTCAAAGTTTCATAGAAGAAGAAAGAGACTCCGGCGAATTTCCGGCGACGACTTTCAGCGACTTGATCTTTAATCGCTGAAAGCTGAACGGGTTTATTTTTCAGTCCGGTTAAAATACCCACAGCGACAGGAATATTAACCTTAGCATCCAGAACTTCTGATGCTTCTAAATCCGCTTTAAAGGCTTTGGGATCGTCCCGATAAACTTGCAGCACTAATTCTTCTACAAATCCGTAGCGTTCCCAACTCGGCCAATCTTGTAAATACTTGTCGTAGGCGTAGGATTTGGGATTGGGTGAAAGGGAAATAATACAGTTAGGTTTGTAATCTTTTACTACCCAGAAAAGGCGCATCATAAAGTCGGTGATTTTATCAGCCCGCCACTTCACCCAGTCGGGATCGTTAGGGTCAGTTGGGGGTAATTTACCGTCGTTTTCTCGCTGATAAAGTTGGGTGGTAAATTCATCATAACCCAACTCAACAGGCAAGCCAAAGTGATCGTCAAATTGAATGCCATTAATGTCATATTTGGTGACCACTTCGATAACTAAATCCAGGATAAACTGTTGAACTTGGGGGTTAAAGGGATTCAGCCAAACGCGAAATTTATCGTCTTCTTTTACAAAGGGAATTCCCTCTTGATTGCTCGTAATCCAATTGGGGCGACTTTGTAAGATTTGGGAATCTTGAGGAACCATAAATCCAAACTCAAACCAAGGCATAACACTCATGTTTTTTGCTTTCGCTTGAGTGATAATTTCTTGAAGTACATCTCGTTCGGCAAGTCCCGGTTCTGGGTCGAGTTCGACGTCAATAACACGCTTCATTACTTGGCTGGGAAATTGGGTATAACCGCGATTCCAAACAACCGGATAAAGGGTATTAAAGTTCAACTCGGATAAGGAGTCAATCGCTTCTACAACCGAGGTGGGAGAAAATAAAACATCACTGTCAATATTTGTCAGCCAAACCCCTCTAATTTCTCCCGCAGGGTCATCAATTTCTACGGCTTTTACCAAGTAGTCTTCGGGAACAGAAGATTCTTCCTCTGCTGTCAGTAAGGCTTGCGATAAAAAGGTTGTAATTTCTCCGCGAGTTGCAAATTCTTCGGGCTTAAGGAAGTTGACATCAGGATAATTAACAACTAAACCGTTTTCAGTTGCCGCCGCGATCATCCGTTTAGCATAATCCGGAATTTGATCGTCATCAAGATAGGTTTTTTCTAAGGTAAAATCAACGGGTTGAATCAGATCGAGTTTCAATCCGCTAGAGAGTGCAACTAAAGCTTGAACCCGAGGAATTTTCTGTGTGGGTTTAAAGGTTTTATCCTGATAACCGCTTAAAAAACCTGTACGATAAGCTTTTTGAATGACTTCATAAGCCCAGTAATCATCAGCGACATCTTCAAACTCAATTCCTTCTCGAATGTCGGGTTGATCGGGAAATGCTTTGTTTAACATTGCGGCAAATTCTGCGCGAGTTACAGAATTATCAGGTTTGAATGTTCCGTCTTCATAACCGCTAATAATCTCATCATCCGCTAATTTTTCAATACAGTCTTTTGCCCAATGTTCTTTGATATCACTAAAATTTGCCATAATTTCTACCGTGTTTGTTAAGTTCTAAATTGTCCGCTGGGTTGTCGATTTCTACAAGTTTCTCATCTCGCAACCCTGTGGGTTATTTCGACACCCATCTTAAGGATTCAGGGAAAAATGATAAATTTGATCAATTTATTGAGTCCGAGTGATGATCAAAATTCTAGGGCTTCGCTTCTACAATAGTCTTGGATAGACTTTATGAAGAAAATTTTAAGTCTTGTTGATCCAAAAAGGTTAAAGTTCTGTCCCCTCAGCCCAACCCCGATGGCCCTTTGCTGAGGTGGGTTCAGGTCACGGAGTCGGAGTCTTCTTCAACCCCTCCTATTTCCTTGATACGATTCACCTACAGTTTAGGATCGACAAGATTAATTTGTATGAGTTTTATTTACTCTTGAATTCTATCTATATATATTTCATAAATATTTTGCTCATATAGAGATTATTGATCCTTATTTTTCCCGTTATATTCAAGCCTTAAAAGATTTATACTAAGAGGAAATTCATAATTTGCGCTAGACTAAATCTAGTGACAATCAATCTAAGACCGAGATAAACGTGCAGCCCCAAATGTGGCGTTAAACTGGCGACACCAAATTGCTGCTGAAGGATAATCTTCCAGGTTAATATTATCTGGAATTTCGTAGCGTTGAGTACCGCTAAATTCTTTTAAATCGGCGAGAATGACATAATCTTTTTCATTTAAAGCATAAGCTGGCGGTTCAGTTGAACCAATTACATCTTCTGAACGATGTAGAATTACAACTAAATCTGGCCCCATATCAAAAGTCGTGAAATCTTCACCGAGTTGGAGATAATTTTTATCATTTTCACGAATAATGCTTGCAGTTCCTTTTGTTTCATGTTCACCACTCACGAACGTTCCTGAACTTACAAGACTTCTTGAAGTTTGAACCAGTTGAATAGAATTTTTTTGAACAGTTAAAGATTCAGCGAAAACTATACTAACAGCCAAAAAGAGATAAATATACGAAAAACTTACACCCAGAAACAGATAGCGTTTCATTAGATTTAACTCCCGGACTTAATAAAGGAATATCGTCCATATTTTGCTATAGATTTATTACCATTTTCTTGCTGATTTGTCAACCCTGCCCACATTTGATCGCCATAGGAAAAATGCCACCATTCATTTTGATGTTGTTGAAATCCTGCTAAAATCATGACTTCTGCTAAAATCTGGCGATTTTGATGATATTTTTGTTCCTCGGAATGAGAACTTGTAGCAAAATGATTGGGATAAGAACGGGGGGAAATTTCATCAATTGGTGAACCCATATCAACTATTTTTCCGGTATTATTGACTAACGTAACATCTATCGCTGCACCTGTACTATGAGGAGGAGGTGTTGCAGGTTCAAGACTGGGAACTGCCCAAAATTGATACACTTCTTCTAAGATTGCTTGGTGTTGTTCTAAGGAGATTAAATCTGGCTTTAATTCTCTGGCTTTTAAGATTTCAGCCAAGGTATAATCCACCATAAACTGTTGAACTTCAACGGGGCGGTAAGCATCAAAAATTAAGATATTCCAACCCGGATAGTTTGATTGTAATTGAGTTTGAGCATTAATTAAACGTTCGAGAACCTCTTGACGCACATAATAGGGAGAATCAACCCCTGAAAGATGATAAGGTGCGCCTAATTTTTGATAAGCATGAGGAGATTCAACCGCAAACTGTTCTAGAGAAATCGGAACTAACGGTTCACCACAATCTTGAATGAGTATTTTTTGATAAGGTTTGATCATGTTTTTATTGTTATAGGATTGACTCATTTTAAATTAAACTAAAAAAGGGGAATTAGAGGTTAATTTCCTTTTCCCCTGGTTCAAATTATTTAGTTTTGACGATAAGCAATGACTGCATAAAACGGATCTCCACCTCCTAAACCCAACATCTGTAAAACAGACGGAACTGAAGACTGTTCAGCAATCACTTCAGGAATACTAAATCCGGGTAGACTTTGCCCTTTGACCGAGTTAAAATATCCCTTGACTAATTCAACTCGACTCTTTTCTGTTCCGTCTCGCCAAGCCGTAATTGCTTTTTGATAAAACATCCGGTTAGAAAAGGTAACAATGGCAATCCCACCGGGTTTTAAAATGCGATACATCTCATAAAAAATCGCTTCAGGATACTGCAAATATTGGATCGAAACGCAATTTAAAACTGCATCAAAATCACAATCATCTAAGGGTAACTTTGGGTTTTCATTCAAATCCTGTACAAAATAATGATCGAGTTGGGGATTTTTTTTCAATTCTTCTTCATTCATCCCATGTCCCTCAACGTGAGCAAATTTCATCTCCGGAAGATGAGACACCCAACTACTCATCATATCCAGAATACGAGTATTCGGTTTGAGACGTTCGCGGTAAAGATTTGTTAAGCGATCAATAAACCCCTCATCGACATGAGTGACAAAGCGAGGATAGGAGTAAAACTGGGAATCATCGGTCTCATCAAGTTTTTTGCGGTCTTGAGCTTGTAGCAACATCGTGGCAATATGGTATAAACTACTCTCTATATAGTTTAAAAGAATATTACGGAGTGTAAAGCAGGTTATTCGGATAGGGAAGTGCTTAGAGATACTACAAGAAATAAATATAGGTTAAACGTGAATTGTTTTTGTTCGTTTATTTGAAAGTTTAATGTCGCCTCTATTAGAAGTTCAGAACTTAGAAACTCGCTTTTTTACTCCCGATGGAATTGTCTGTGCAGTCAATAATATTTCTTATGTAGTCAATTCTGGGGAAACGGTGGGAATTGTTGGCGAGTCTGGTTCGGGTAAAAGTATTAGTGTATTGTCAATTTTACGGTTAATTCCTTCTCCTCCTGGTAAAATAACAGGCGGAAAAGTATTGTTTGAAGGCAAAAATATACTAACGCTTTCTTCAGAGAATTTACGAAAAATTCGGGGCAATAAAATTTCGATTATTTTTCAAGATCCAATGACTTCTCTTAATCCAGTTCTCCGGATTGAAAAACAAATTACAGAGTCAATTCAGCTTCATTTAGGACTGAATAAAAACGAGTCAAAATTAAGAGCAATTGAATTGTTAAAAAAAGTCGGAATTCCCGACGCTGAAGGCAGAATCAAAAACTATCCCTATCAATTTTCAGGGGGAATGCGCCAACGAGTAATGATTGCGATGGGGTTAGCTTGTCATCCAAAATTATTAATTGCAGATGAACCCACAACGGCTTTAGATGTCACGGTTCAAGCCCAGGTTGTGGAGTTAGTTAAACAGTTAAAAAAAGAACTAGAAATGGCGGTGATTTGGATTACCCATGATTTGGCATTATTGGCGGGATTAGCGGATAGAATTTTAGTATTATATGCGGGTCAAATTGTTGAACAAGCTTCTATTAATCAACTCTATAAAAATCCTCGCCATCCTTATACAATAGGATTACTAGAAAGTTTACCGCGTTTAACAGGAAAGATTCCCGAAAAGTTACCTGCAATTGAAGGAGTTCCTCCCGATTTAACTCATTATCCAAAAGGTTGTCCATTTGCACCGAGATGTCGTTTTGCTGTCGAACATTGTTTTCAAGAAGATCCCCCATTAGAAATGATAGAAAATGGACATGAAGTGGCGTGTTGGGTAAAGCCTGAAGTATAATCTTATTAATAAAAAAAATAAAATGATTGAAACTGATATTAATACACCTCAAACAAATCCAAAACAAGATACATTAATCACGATTCAAAATTTACAGGTACATTTTCCTGTTTTTCAAGGACTTATTATTCAAAAAATAGTCGGTGCAATTAAAGCCGTTGATGGGTTAACTTTTGAGATTAAACGGGGTGAAACCTTAAGTTTAGTCGGAGAATCTGGTTGCGGAAAAAGTACAACCGGACGGGCAATTTTACAACTGATTCGTCCAACGGTCGGAAAAGTTTACTTTGAAGATACAGATTTAACTACATTAGAACCGGAAGAAATACGGAAAATTCGTCGGCGAATGCAAATTATTTTTCAAGACCCCTATGCTTCCTTAAATCCTCGAATGACGGTAGGGAAAATCATTGCAGAACCATTGATTGTTCATAACTTAGCTACAAAAAAAATACGCGCTCATGTTGAAGAATTATTAGAATTAGTAGGATTAAATCCTCAATTTATTAACCGTTATCCCCATGAATTTTCAGGAGGTCAACGACAGCGAATTGGTATTGCTAGGGCTTTAGCCGTTAATCCTGATTTTATTGTTTGTGATGAACCGATTGCTTCATTGGATGTTTCGATTCAAGCTCAAGTGATTAATTTAATGCAATCTTTGCAGAAAACATTAGGACTAACTTATCTATTTATAGCCCATGATTTAAGTGTAGTTCGACATATTTCTAAGCGGATTGCTGTGATGTATTTGGGTAAAATTGTTGAACTCGCAGAGCGAGTTGATATTTATGAAAATCCCTTACATCCCTATACTCAAGCTTTACTTTCTGCGGTGCCCATTCCCGATCCTGAACTTGAGGCTAAACGTGAACGAATTCTTCTCAAAGATGATATTCCTAGCCCCATAAATCCCCCGAAAGGTTGTCGATTTAACACTCGTTGTCCGCTTGTTGTTGATCGTTGTCGTCTAGAAGAACCGGAATTTAGAGAGGTTAATCCAGGACATTTTGTGGCTTGTCATTTAGTTGAGGAGTCTCAGAATAGGAATTCAAATCCGGTTTAAAAATTTTTAACCATTGACCATGATTGAGTTGTAAACTACAGAGGGTTTCTTCCTGATTAATTTGACAGTAGCCTTGCGCTTCATATTCATCCCAATAATCTCGCATTGCTTCGGGAAAATTATATTGCTGTTCGCTTACTAAAAACTGAGATTCAGACATCTGATTTCCGATCATTGCAGTTGTATCAAAAGTTGTTTTAAAAAGAACTTTATTAGAAGTGACTTCTAACCAACATTCTCTCCAAGTTAAATGTGAAGTATCAAGTTCTTCTCCAATGGAAGCAAATTCACTCGAACATTGACCTTTAATACCAGAAGGATCAGGAGGAACCGTGGCGTTTGCACAATCTTCTGCGGTCATTTCTCGCCACATTGGATAATTTTTTTGAGCTTCTGGCCCATATTCACCCAAAACTTGATTTAAAGCTTCCTCGTGAGAGAGAGTTTGACAGGCTTTGAGAATTTGGCTGTGAATTATTTCCTCCACTGTTGGCCAAGCGAACACAGGAACGGATAAACTAAAATAGGAGCTAGTTGCTAACAGACAAACTATCCATTTTTTCATCAGAATATTTACACCTTATGTTTGTTAGTGCTAGAACCTATAATAGCTGTAAGATTTCTAATTCTCGACAAGGATTATGACAAAAGATAATACTGACACATCCGTAAAAACGGAGACACCGACGAAAACTGACACTTCTCAAACTCGTACACCCCCTTGGGGTCAGGTGACAGTTTTGGAAGAGGGCGATCGCTATCGGATTAATCGGATTATTGTGAATCCGGGATATCATATTAGTACCCAAATGCACTATCATCGCAGTGAACATTGGATTGTTGTTGCGGGTACTGCTAAGGTGATTTGTGGGGGTGAACACACAACTCTGATTCCTAAACAATCCACCTATGTTCCGATGAATACTCCCCATAGACTTGAAAATCCGGGAGTAATTCCCTTAGTAATGATTGAAGTACAAAATGGGGAATATTTGGGAGAAGATGATATTACTCGTTTTCCAGAAGAAGGAGGTTATGGCGGAAAAACAGAGGCATAGTTCATCGGTAAAAATAGGCTCACAAAACAGACTGTAAATATTTTACATTGTCAAAATCATGTAGCTGACTCTTATAGTTTTCTCTGTTGATCAGTCAAATTGATCGAGTTAGGGGCTATCTTTTATGCCCCTATTTATTCGGTGTTTTTTGTGTAAGAAATAAACTTTAAATCTTATTTAAAAACTAAAAATTGATTGATAAGATTATCCTCATCGTACTGAGTATTAATGTCTAATTCACTGCTAATCAACCTTTCTGTTCTTATTCCTGAAGCCACAGGTATTTCTATCTATGCGAGTCAGATTTTACCCCAACTCAAACGACTCAATCCAACTCTATTAGTAGCAGAATCTAAACCGGGTTACTCCTGTTATCCCGTTCCCAGTAATATGACACCTGCTCAGGGAACAAAAGGACATTTTCGCCGTTTACTTTGGACTCAATTTAAACTTCCTTCTATTTACCGTAAACTCAAAGGAAATCTCGTCTTTTCACCACTCCCAGAAGCTCCATTATATTCTTCCTGTCGTTCGATTGTCATGGCCCATGACTTAATTCCTCTCAGGTTTCCAAGACGGGGTTCTCGCCTAACTGCTTACTTTAAATACTACATTCCAATGGTATTATCTCAAGCTGAACATATTGTTTGTAATTCTCAATCGACGGCTCAAGATTTAGTGCAGTTTTTTAAAATTCCTGAAACTAAAATAACACCTATTGCTTTAGGATATAATCCTGAAAAATTTCAATTTCTTGATTTACCCATAAGCAATTATTTTCTCTATATTGGTCGCCATGATGCTTATAAGAATTTGCACCGATTAATTACTGCATTTTCTCAATTACCTGATCGTTCTAATTATGAGTTGTGGTTCGCGGGACCAACTGATAAAACCTATACTCCAAATCTAAAAGTACAAGTCGCAGAATTAGGATTAAATCAACAGGTAAAATTCTTAGATTATGTCTCACCAAAAGAGTTTACAAAAGTCATTAATCAAGCTATAGCACTGGTTTTTCCAAGTCTTTGGGAGGGGTTTGGTTTTCCAGTTCTTGAAGCGATGGCTTGTGGAACTCCTGTGATTACTTCTAACCTTGCTTCTTTACCGGAAGTTGCTGGAAATGCGGCGTTATATATCAATCCTTTAGAGGTAAATGAAATTACAGAAGCAATGAAAACTTTAGCAAATGATACTAAAATGCGATCAGATCTTCGCCATTTAGGATTAGCGAGAGCGAAAGAGTTTCAATGGGAAAAAACCGGAAAAAGAACCACTCAGATTATTGAGTATTATCTCTAAGATTTATAGAGTTTAATTTTATTTTACAGTCGCATGGCTTGAGTTACTTCTACAGGAATTTCCGATCCAATTTGGGTTAATGTTTCGGTTTCTGCATCATACGCCCAAACTTTTAATACCGTATTTCCTAGAGGTAAAACTGTCGTGGGAACTCGAATAAACCAACCCGATTGACTATACTCAAATACCGATAAAACTTCAGCTACATCTGAACGATTTTGATTCACTTTTCCCACTGTAATAAGCTGATTTTGATCGCCATAGCTGAGATAAACTGCATCTGCGGGTTTTTGCTTTTCTGGTAAAACCGCCCATCCACTCATTTCTATAACATCATTTCTGTAAATGACTTCAGGGGGTATAACTTCTACAAATCCATTTTGAAAGTTGGTTTGAGGATTAGTTTCAATAAAACTCAAAAGGCGATTACTACGTTTCCAAAACCAATGAGACTGAACTAACTTATAAGGTCGATACTGGTGTAAAACATTCTGATAAATCAAAGCCGCAGAGTCAGATTTTAACACGCCATCCCAAGGATTTTCAAACCACATTTCATTGGTGAGTAAGATAATATTTGGTTGAGTTTTTTCTAACTCTTGAACGACTACTTTTTGAGCTTCGACAGGCTTAGAGTAGAGAACATAGCCATATTTTGAGCAAGAGGGTTTGTTAAATAAATAATACCATAATCCTTCAGAAGTGAGGTTGAAAAAGCAAGATTGTTGATCGACTTCTGGTTTCATTACCGTTAAAGCTTCTAAGTAATCCTGTTTCAGAATTTGAGCATCAGTAAAAGATAATCGACTAGGTAATTTGACAATTTTATTGATAGCTGTTTGTAAATTAAATCCAGGTTCAGAACGAATTAAGCTGAAAACTAAAATAACAATTAGAATTTGATGAATAGAATTAAGTTTAAGGTGTTCTAACTGCGGTTGTAAATATTGACGAAAGCCAATATAACTCAAATAAGCCAGTAAAAAAACAGTTGCAATTGTACCATGATAAGCATGACCTAAATCACTACGATCAAGGGTAATTCGCATATAAACAACCGACGCAGAAAGCAGTAATATAAGTAAATAATTTCTCTGAACAAAAGGACGAAATTTTGAATTTTCTGTCATAAAATCCAACAATAAATAAACCAACACAAAAGTTTGAATTAGCATCGCTAACCAAAAGTTCTGTGAGATGAAAGTCATCTCTAGAGGAGGTAAAGGAATAAAAGAGATATATCGACCGTATTTTCCCCAGTAGAGAACGTGCGAACCAATCGCTAAAACCTGTTCAATTCCTAAAAGTGCTGTGATTAAAATTAGAGAAAGAATCACACCTGTTAAAGAACTAAAAATCCAAGTTTTAGCCGTTTTTTTATCTAAAAACAAGCTCAAAACCAGACTAAAAACATAAACCGCTAAAAAGTAAATTGCGCGGTCATAAACATATAAAAAACTCGCCGAAACTGATGCACCTAAGATAATTCCTAACAGTTGTGCTTGTTTCGGTTTAATATCAATGACTCTAAAACATCTCAGAGTAAGAGCCAACTGAAGCATGAAAAAAGTTCCTCGTCGTCCATCAAATTTAAACAAAATTCCATCTAAAATACAAAATAATAAACAGGATGCTAAAAAAATGGGTAAACGGGATTTTTTAAGTTTTGTAGCTCCGGTTAGTTCCCAGAAAATCCAGAAATATCCTAAACTTGTAATTACATTTTCAATGTTAACAAATAAACGAGTTAGAGCAATACCATTATCATTAAAAGTGAACAAAGTTGCTAACCAAGTCGGTAGAACATCCATTCCCCAACCATGAATTAAAACAGTATTAATAAAAGGTTTTTCTAACTGAAGAAAATTGGGTAAAAATCCTAGATACTCTCCTTCGTGAAAAGAATCAATTAAAGTCTCTTTAATCTTAAATTGATCGAAGGGAATATTAATTACCCAAGCTGTTAATAATATTCCTGCTGTGACAACCCACACTCGTTGATCTTTAACAAAAGATAAAATAGTCTGAAAAATAGATTCAAGTGTTTTCCCCTTAATCTTTAAACTTATAACCGCTACAAGAGGTGGAACTAACAAAAGAATCAAATATTTCAAATAGTCTGTATAAGGGCTAATATTTTCCAAGTAAGCCAGTGAAATGACATCGGTTTTATTTCCCAGTGGAATCTGAATTTGATTCACAATTGGAACTAAAACAACCCAACTCAGTAGGGTGAGACAAATAACCCAATCTAAACGCGGCTTAGAACTATTTTCACGATTAAACATTAGCAGTTAAGTTAGAGTTTAAGTCTCAATTTCTGAAAGCTTAGAAGCCGATTGTGGTTGAGAAAAAGAATACAGTTTATGACCTGTAAAACTAATCATCGCTACACAAGCAGAGCTGACTAAACGAGCGAGAGTTGGATTCCAATCCGCTTCATTAATTAACAGTTGTAATAGTCCTAAATTTGCTAACAAACTATTCAATGCAACGGAAGTAAAAACTGCATATTGAATCCACCAATTATTCCAATAAATTCCAAAAACGAAGCGACGACTCAGCCAAAAGTTGGTACTCAATCCAAAAAACCAACTAATCCCTAAAGCATAAACATACCATAAGCCTGCTTGAGTTAAGAGCGAAAACACAAGAACATCAACTAGAGTTGCAGTTCCTCCTGTAAACAGATAACCGCCAAATTGTTGTAGAATTTGAACCAATTTTCGACGCCGATAAACCCCAGTTTTTTTAGCAACTGTTGTGGCGGCTTCTGCGTTGGCTTCTTCGACGTATTCGCTATCACTATTCACCGCCCAAAGATCATGTTTATTCGGTGTTAGAACATTCTCAGCCGCGAGAATTCCCATTAATAAACTATGGTCTTGATTGTTATACTTAAATGCACCATAGCGACCAATTAATTGTAGGTTTTTAAAAGATTGTAGATAAGCTTTAATTTCGCCCAACGCTTCTTTGTAGTTTCCTGCATAAATTGGATAAGTTCGAGGTAAACGGACGACAAAACCATCAACAACTTTTTCTTGTTTTAATAACCCTATTTTTCGGAGTTCTGCTTCTGCTTTAATCCGCAGTTCATCTTCTGGACATTGCCATAAATCATCCTCAAAGTTACACCAATATTCACAACAAAGGGGGGTTTGCTGAGAGTTGGGAAGCATCTCGGGCGACCAATTGGCAAAGTTTGTGACTCGCCCTAACTGAACTCTAGGATCATTAATATACAGCCAATTATCAGGAAATAAATTACCGGATTCTACAATCACATACACTAAGATTGTATTGCGAAATTTGAGAGAGTTTGCAGCTTGAATGACTTCTACCGGAGGAGAAGATTCGATTTGCTGCATTAAGTGAGTAATCGGAATTGAAGAAATAACATTACCACAAGGAACGGTTTTCTGTTCTTGAGTTTGACGATTTTTGAGAGTAACGTGAGTCACTTTAAAATTATCGTGATGAACTCGAACCACTTCAGTATTTAATAAAACAGTTTGATTGTTTTCCTGGAGATAATCGACGATTTTTTCATAAAGTTGACCGGAACCTAAACGGGGAAATTGAAATTGATAAATTAGTGTTTTAACTTTGCCATCATTGCCGAAAATTGCATTCCGAGCTGCTTTAATAAAAGATAAACCTTTAATTCTTTGAGCCGCCCAATCTGCACTAATCTGATTACAAGGAATTCCCCAAAGTTTTTCAGTATATCCTTGAAAGAAAATCTCAAATAGTCGCCGCCCAAACTTATCAATTACCCATTCTGCAAAGTTATTTGGATTCTTCTTGGGAAACAAACGAGCCGCAAAATAAGAACTAATAATTCGTAAGTTTTCCAACCAACCCAGAGCGAATAAAACCTGTTTAGCTTTGAGGGGATAACTAAAATATTTCCCTCCATAATAAATGCGAGTGAGGCGATTAACAGTGACTTGTTCCTCTTTTAAAACCTGATTCCACAGCTTCAAAACCGGAGCCAGTTTGGTATAAAATCGATGCGGCCCGTAGTCAAGAATAAATCCTTTATATTCAAAGCTTTTCGCCAGTCCACCAACTTGAGTATCTCGTTCAACAACGACAACTCGTTGACCTTGCTGGGTCAAATTATATGCTGCTGCGAGTCCCGCAGGCCCACCACCTAAAATGTAAATCGGCTCCATCACACCAAACTTAAAATTTGCCAAATTGTAATAATGATACCTCATTCATTCCGAATTGTGGCGAAACCTGAGATATTGAGATTAAATTCAGTAATCTCATTTATTCTGGAAGAAATAGGGTTTGATCAGATCATTAAGGTCATTATTAAGCGAATGTGCATCTAGATTTTAGATCGACTCCATTGTGGAAAAGCTTTCAATTGATCTTTCTATCTCTCCACTTCTCTATTACGCTTAATTAAAAATTTCAATGCGTGACAACAGTTTAGCGGGGTTTAAAGTTGGTCAACTAATTTACCTGACGAATAAAACACCAAATCTTCGACTCTGGTTAAATCGATAAACCGCAGTTCATATTGATGATATTCTAAATTTGTGACTTGGTAGCTTTCTGTCTCTAAATCATTTTTATTCCAGGCATAGAATGAGGCTAAAGGATTATAAAGTTGAAATTGATAAACCCCCACTTCAGGATTATTCACCAAGATACTATCATTCGCTTCAACTAAACTATGATTCATCACAATTTGAATATTATTGGTGGTGAACTTGACATTTTCAAAAGCGGGATTAAATTTTTTGCGGTGAAACTCAATCTCAAATTGATTACTCGGATCAAATAAATAAAGACCTTGAATTAGTCCAGTTCGATAGATATAAGCACCATGATAGTTATCCGGTAAACTATTAATAATTACTTGACTCTTAGGGATTTCCTGCAAACTCACTAAAAGATCTTCAGAGATTTTTGCTGCTGTATTCCAGTTTTGATTGAGATCATAGACTGACGTGCCAAAATACAGTAATATTGCACTCGAAACAATTAAAATTAACGCCAAATTTTGTAAAATTACAATCAAGATAATTGCCAAGAAAATCGCTGCAAATCCTGAAGCAAAATATAAATATCGTTCTCCTTGAGTATCAATCATAGAGACAGAAACCGTAATTGCAGGTAAAACTAGAGTGAAAAAAGACCCAATCAAAAAAACTAAAATCGGGGGAACTTCAGAGAACTGAGGACGACGTTTCCAACAAACGATTAAACTAAACAGAAATAATACAACTAACCCTAAAAATGCAATGAACCAAAATGTAAAATCTGATTCAAGTCTAGGAGTGACAAAAGTTCGAGTCGGGTAAATGACCAAATTTTGTAAGATTCTATCCAGATCAAAACTTAAGTGAACTTCTTCTCCATATCCGCCAACCAATTCACCCAATTTTAAAAAACGGCTACAAAAGTAAATAATTAAAACCCAAATATAAAGTGAACAGATTGAAAACCGTCCGGCTAAAGTATTACGATTATTTTGTAGAATAAAATATTCATAGAGTTCAAAGAGTATAATTAAACCGGGATAAGTAACAACTGATTCTTTGGAGAGTAAAGCCGCAAAGAATGACAAAGCTGAAAAAATCAATAATCGAGGGGGAAAATAATATTTATAGCTGAGATAAAATACAAAAGAAAGTAAACCAAAAAATGTCGCAACTCCATCCGTTCGAGCGGAAATCCAAGAAACAACCTCGGTATGACAAGGAAGTAATAGAAAAATCAACGCTGCTAAATAGGGAATCAATCGCTGATCCCTTGACTGAAATTTTAGATATTTCCCCAAGAAAAAAGCAATCAGTCCCACCCATAAACTATTCATCAAATGTAGCAAAAAATTAGTCAAATGATACCCAAAAGGATTAAGTCCCCAAACTTGATAATCTATAAAACTAATTAAACTTAAAACCGGTCGAAAAAATAACGATTGACCATGTTGCTGATTTACCCACAATCCCCAAGGCCCTAACTCAGAAAATAAAGCAATTAGCACAAAATCATCAGACAGAAAAAAATCATTAAAAACAGAAGAATAGGCAAAAACGCCACAACTAACGATCAAACTCACAATCAATAGAGAATAAATCCAGTGGGGAAACTGCTTGAACGATTGTTTAGATACTGACATCGACGACTTTAAATCAGATTGAGAACTCATTATTTTCACCTGGATTAAAAATTAAAATAAAACACCAATAATCGGGGGTTAGACTCTGTATAATTAGGAGTCATCTAGACTCTTGATCAATGGATACTCAAGCCGGAATACAGCTAAACTTTAGTTGTAGCCAATCCTTCCCGATGCCACCCATAAACTACAAATTTGTATTCTATCTCGATGAATAAAAAATTGAATTAAATTTCTCAGTTCTGAATACAATAAAGGCAAGCTTTACAAATCCACTACCTTCTGAAGTAAAATTCAACTTGCATCTTTAGAGAATACCCTCACTGAAGCCTGGTAAAAATCCATTCAGTATTCATCTTCAGTTCCGGACATGGTATCCTCCACAATGAATGTGTGAGTACCTTGAGGAGTGAACTGATTATGGTCGTAGCATCCGCCCCAACTCAAGATGGAGGACTGCATCAGCCCGCTAAACCAACACAATTTATGAGACAATCTCCAATTAACTTTTTTGGCAGTATCACCGAACTCCCGGCTACACCCTTATTTGGCACCGATGGTATCCGAGGACGAGTCGGAGAACTCTTGAGCGCTCCCCTAGCCCTACAAGTTGGCTTTTGGGCTGGACAAGTTCTTCGCCAACAAACCCATAATCGGGGCCCGGTACTTCTCGGTCAGGATAGCAGAAACTCTGGCAATATGTTAGCAATGGCATTGTCAGCAGGTCTAACAGCCGCAGGACTTGAAGTCTGGTATTTAGGCCTCTGTCCGACTCCAGGCGTTGCTTATCTCACCAGTACCAGTGAAGCCATCGGGGGCGTGATGATTTCCGCCAGCCACAACCCTCCAGAAGACAACGGAATTAAATTTTTTGGTTCAGAGGGTACAAAACTCCCTTCAGACGTACAGCAGCAAATAGAAGCCGCTCTGCGAGGACAAGCAAACTTTCCAGTCAGTTTCGGGAACTGTGGACAACACCACCATCGCTGTGAACTGGTAGAGGACTACGCCCAATCTCTACATCGTCCCCTGCTTCCGACTTTAAACCTCGAAGGGATGCGAATTGTTTTAGATTTAGCTTGGGGTGCTGCGGTTCATCTGGCGCCGAAAGTCTTCCGGCAAATGGGCGCTGAAGTCATTTGTCTCCATGACCAACCCGACGGTCATCAGATTAACGTCAATTGCGGTTCCACCCATCTCGGACGCCTACAACAAGCCGTTTTAGAAACAAAAGCAGATATGGGCTTTGCCTTTGATGGCGATGCAGACAGAGTTTTAGCCGTTGATAGTCAAGGTCGGGCAGTCGATGGCGACTACATTCTCTACTTCTGGGGTCAAACCCTCAGCCAAGCCGGACAACTTCCCGAAAATTTGATTATTTCTACCGTGATGGCAAACTTAGGCTTTGAACGGGCTTGGCAACAAAAGGGAGGTCAGTTGACTCGGACTGCCGTTGGCGACCAACACGTTCACGCTGAAATGAAACGCACCGGGGCGATGTTAGGGGGCGAACAATCGGGTCATATTCTTTGCCATCATTATGCGATGACAGGAGATGGTTTATTAACCGCCCTGCATATTGCTGCATTAGTCAAGCGTTCAGGTGTGACTCTGGCAACATTAGTAGACGAAAGTTTCCAAACCTATCCCCAATTATTGCGAAATGTTCGAGTAGAAGACGTTAACCGTCGTCGCAACTGGAAACAGTGTGAACCCCTGATCAATGCAATTCAAGAAGCAGAAACCGAAATGGGCGATCAAGGCCGGATTTTAGTACGGGCATCGGGGACTGAACCTGTAATTCGGGTGATGGTTGAAGCCATTCGCAACGAACTCGCTAATCTGTGGGCCGACCGCTTGGTTTCCGTCGTTCAGCACCATCTCGCCGTCTAATAAACTCACTTTAAAATTTCAAATTTTTAAATCGGGTCGTCGGAAGCGATCGCATCATTAGATGTTCAATTCCTGGCGATCCGATTGCTATTTGCCATGACCGTCTGACATACCGGACATTTTGAATTAGATTGTTATAATGGCTAATTAGTGAAAAATTATCTTAGCTTTGATTAACAAAAGCTTGATTTTGAGATCAGGGATTGCTGCATCAAAATAATAAAAATAAACATCAGATAATTTTTTAAAAAGTAATAAAATAGAATTTATTTCTCAGCTAGGGTAAGCAAAAGATGGTTGTCAAACAAAAATCTAAGCGCAATAAATCAAAGAAAAAAAAAGCAAGTTCTCAACCCAAAATCAGTAAAAAAGAACTCAAAATTCGCAAACAAAAAACCGCCAAAGAAATCAAAAAACTAATGTCCTTAGTGTCTTCGGTTGGGGTTTTAGCGGTACTGGTTGGCGTGGCTTTATTTTTTGTCAAAGATGAGAAACTGGCGATCGCAGGTGGTGGCGGTATTCTAGTTGCTACATTGTCCTACAAATACCCCATGCAAGGACTGTGGGCATTCCTGATCTATCTACCTTTTTCAGGAACGATAACCTACTGGATTGGTGGGGGAAATGCACTCTTTCAACTGGCCAAAGATGGCTTTTATTTTCCTGCCCTCATTGCCCTTGTTCAAGAATTAAAACGTCAACATAAACCCTTTCTTGTTCACAAAGCCGTTAAAACTCCACTTTTTATTCTGCTGGGTTTTTGTCTACTGACACTCATCTTAGTTAACGGTTTACAACAACTTGATCCACCCTATCCCAATGACAAACCTATTTTAATGGGAATTCTTGGACTCAAAGTTTTTCTTGGGTATGTTCCATTAATGACCTGCGCTTATTATCAAATCAAAGATCAAAAATCCTTACTTTTTCTAACCCGGATGACCGTAGTTTTAGCAATTATTTGTTGTGTTTTAGGAGTGATGCAGTATCAATTTCTGGTTTCCGGGCGTTGTCAAGGAACAGACCATTTAAGCGGAGATGATTTATTTAAAGCAACCCTCGATGCAAAATGCTTAGTTGGCGGTTCATTAGTCTTTAGTCCCTCACAAAGCATGATCCGTTTACCCGGTACTTTTGTCGCCCCTTGGCAATGGGCTTGGTTCCTCATTGCTAATGCCTTTTTTACCTTTGCAACCGCCTTTAGTGATCCTTCCCCAATCTGGCGAATGGTGGGCTTAGGAGGGATGGCGTTAGTGTTTGTCAATTCAGCAATTTCAGGTCAACGAATTGCCCTCGCTTTAGTTCCTTTAGTAACAGTAATTCTTCTAGTTTTAACGGGTCAAGTTACCAACTTAAAACGGTTTCTTCCCATTGCTGCCGGACTGGGTTTAGTCTTAGGAATTGCCGTCATTGCTAACCCCCAAATTATTCAAGAACGGATTGATAGTTTTGTCTCTCGTTGGGAAGCTTCCCCCCCAACCGCCTTTATCGCTGAACAGTTTGAACATAGTACAGGACGACAAGAAGGAATTTTTGGAAACGGACTCGGACGGGCCACCAATTCCACCCGAATTTTTGGGGAAACAAAACTGATCGAAACCTATTATCCTAAACTCATTTATGAACTCGGTCCGGTCGGAACCATTGGCTTTTTAGGATTAGTCACAACTCTCACCTTTACCACCTTTAAAACCTATCGTTCCCTCAAAGAAAAAAATATTCGCAGCTTTGGGGCTTCGTTTTGGGTGTTTGTATTAATTATTAGTTATAACACTTACTATTATCCCCTAGATGTCGATCCCGTTGCCGTTTATTATTGGTATTTTGTTGGGGTGATTTATCGACTTCCCGACATCGACAAACAAGAACTAAAACGACTCAAAGAGGAAGAAGAACAAGGGGGTTAATTCATAACCCGTCAACAATGATAAATTATCAATGATCAATCTTCCCTGATTCCCAACTCCCAACTTCTTTTGAGATCCCATCACCTGTAACGTAACTTAACTGAAATTCACTTGGGCATCGAAGATTGAGGGGGTACAATATTGATAAACAAACTCCCCGTTTAAATTAAGTCCCCTTTTCCCCTCATTACTCGTTTAGATTTTAGCGAAAATCACCTATGGACTGGCCTAAAATTTCTGTCATTATTCCCACCTATAACCGCGAGGAAGCTTTGCGGGAAACCTTAGTTGATGTTCTCAAACAAGACTATCCCCAGTTTGAAGTCTTAGTCGTCGATCAAACTCATTCTCATCAAAGCGAAACTCAAACCTATTTAGAAGAACTTGCTAAGACCGGTAAAATTACATGGTATCGTCTAGAATGGGCAAGTTTACCCGGCGCCCGTAACTACGCAGTTCGACGTTCAACCGGGGACATTATCCTATTTATTGATGATGACGTTCAACTGACTGAAAGCTTTCTGACAGCCCATGCCAGTAATTATATCGCAGCCGGAACCTCTACCCCTAAAAATATTGGTGCCGTCGCTGGACGAGTTTTTGATCGCATGAAATTAGGAGATTCTGGAGGAGATTTAGTGATCGAAGAATTACCTCCCCAAGCTTCTGATCCGGGAATTGCTTGGTATCATATTGATTTAGTTCACACTGTTAAACCCCAACAAGTGATTTCCGCCCGAGGGTGTAATATGTCTTTTCGGCGAGAAATTTTTGATCAACATGGTTTACATTTTGATGAACGGTTTAAAGGTAGTGCTGTTCGGGAAGAATCAGATTTTTGTTTACGAGTGCGAAAAACAGGCTATATTATTTGGTACGATCCTGAAGCGAATTTAGTTCATTTAGGCGAAGAAGTCGGAGGGTGTCACGATATTAGTACCCGTTCAATGCAATATCAAATTACCTTCTACCACAATCACTTTTTGATGGGGTTAAAAAACCTCACCTTGGGTCAATGTTTGCGCTTTTTTGCCAAACTATTTGATTGTCATGTTCTCGGACATCCTCCCTGTAATAAAAGTGGTTCTCCCCTGAAAGTCTTAACCCGATTTGTCTTTTACACATTAGGACTTTTTAAAGCCATTGGAACTCAGATTAAATCCCTTTGGAATCAAGGTCAAGTTTACACTCAGCAAGATGAATTAGCCCAAACTTAAAGGGTTTTGAGGGTTGAAAATTATCTTGTACTTTACTCCTTATTCTTCAATTTAGGCTAAACAATGAAAATTTTAGTTGCTAGCCATACTTATATCGTAGATCTCAACCGGGAAAAATGGCGGGCTTTAGCCCATCTCTCTCCGGAAATCGAAGTAACGCTTGTTGTTCCCCGTCGTTGGAAACCGGGAGGCGTTCAAAATAAAATTATTGATTCTGAATATTTAGATGAAGGATCTTTTAAAGTCGTTCCCGTTTCTAACTTCAGTCAAAACAATCAAGGCTTACTTACCTTTGGATTAGATTTAATTCCCCTTCTCCAAAACTTTAAACCAAATATTATCCAAGTTGAACAAGGTGCCAAAGCCATTACCTATTCTCAGTTTATTACCTGCAATAAACTCTTAGGACTGAAAGCTAAAAATGTCTTTTTTACTTGGTGGAATCTTCCCTACACGTTAAAATTTCCCATTTCCCTCATCGAAGCCTATAACCTCAAAAATACCGATGGAATTGTAGTGGGAAATCAAGACGGTTCAGATATTTTACGACAACGGGGTTACACGGGGGCGATGGAAGTTATGCCTCAACTAGGTGTCGATGAAAGTCTATTTAAACCCGATCCTCAACCCGAATTAAAAGCAGAATTGGGAATTCATTCTGATGAATTTGTTGTGGGGTTTGTCGGACGATTTGTGGAAGAAAAAGGACTTTTAACTTTGGTTGAAGCCTTGACAAAAGTACAAGAATTATCTTGGAAAGCGTTATTATTGGGTCGGGGAGAATTAAAACAACAAATTCTCGAAAAAGCCGCAGAATTTGGCATTAAAGATAGATTGATTTTTGTAGAAAGTGTTCCTCACGACGAGGTACAACGTTATATTAATGCCATGAACGTGTTGGTTTTACCTTCCGAAACCACTTACAAATTTAAAACCCTCACAGCAGTTGGCTGGAAAGAACAATTTGGTCATGTTTTAATTGAAGCAATGGCTTGTAAAGTTCCGGTTATTGGTTCAGACTCCGGTGAAATTCCTCATGTGATTGGGGAAGCCGGGTTAATTTTTCCTGAAGGAAAAGCCGAAGCATTGGGCGAAAGTCTACGTCAGTTAATCGAAAATCCCCAACGAACTGAAGATTTAGCCCAGCAAGGTTATGAACGGGCTTTGAGAAGTTATACCAATAAAGCCTTAGCCCAACAGTTACTAACTTTTTACCAAAAATTGATCTCCCCCAAATAAATGCTCTATTTCCTCTGAATTGATCAGTTTCTCAAATATTGGTGTTTTTCTTTGTGTCTTTGGAATAAGTTGCTCAAAAATTAAATTCTGAGTCAAGTTAATCAAAACATGAACTTAATTTAACTCAATCTTGACACTCCCCGCCATAAATGACGGAGATTCTTGGTTCACAGTTCACGCTTTCCAATGCAGGATTGCTCCAACATAAAAAGAGGCGGAAACTCCCCAAGCTTTAAAGATCCGGTCTGCCCGACCGTACTTAGAGCCTTTTTCAGAATGTTTTTAGCCGCATTAACATCCCTGTCTTCTGTATATCCGCAGTGAGGACAAATATGTGTTATTGTTGACAGAGATTTGACGACTTTCTTGCCACAGTTAGAGCAGTTTTGAGAGGTATTATGGGGAGATACTGGTATTGTTAGCTTCCCATATTTTATTGCAAAATATTCTAACCAATGACGAAAAATAGACCAACCCACATCTGAAATTGATTTGGCTAAATGTCGATTTTTGACCATACCTTTAACATTTAAGGCGACCTAGGCAACCAAATCGTTAGATTGGATTACGCAGTATGCAACTCGCTTGCAATACTCTTTACGCTGCCTGCTTACTCTTAAATGTTTTCGGGCATACCGACATCTTGCCTTGTGGTAATTTTTAGACTGCGGTTTGACTCCTCGAACGTACTTTTTGGATTTTTTGCGATTAGCACGATTTAATTGTTTTTCAGATGAACGATAGAATTGGGGATTTTCAACAGTATTTCCGAAGCTATCAGCCAAAAAATATTTAATCCCAACATCTAATCCTATCGCTTTTCCCGTTGGTTCAGTTTCAATTCGCACATCAACTGAAATGGCAAACTGCACGTAGTACCCGTCTGCTCTCCTGACCAACCGAACTCGCTTAATATCTTTGAGTTGGTAAAAATTAAGGTCATAAGTTCCCTTTAGCTTCAGCTTACCGATTCCGTTTTTATCGGTAAAGGTAATTGCTTTTCTGTTTTCCGAAAGCTTCCAGCCGGAAGACTTGTACTCAACAGAACGAGCGTTTTTTTTGAACCTGGGAAACCCTTTTCTTGGTGCGCTTCCTCTAGCGGCTTGCGAAGCCGCGAGGTCGCACCGCTTCTTTCCGGGGGTTTTTTTCTTGCAGTTGTCGTAAAATCGACTAATCGCACTCCACGCACATTCTGCCGCAGACTGTCTCGCTTGAGAGTTGAGCTTGTTTGCAAAGGTATATTGTTTCGCCAATATCAAGCAATTGCTTGTTGAGGTCATACTTCCCCACCCTAATATTATCCATCCAATGCCTCAAGCATTTATTGCGGATGAACTGATAGGTTCGGATTGCCTCATCAATTGCTTGATACTGACTATTTTTACCTTTTGCTTTGAACTCGAAGACTATCAAGTTTAGATCTATCGCGATTAATTTACGCTGACCATACTAGCATAGAATTGCAAAAGCAACCGTGTCGAACAGTTACTTTTTACCTTGGGGAGTCCATGTCCTGATAAAAATTCAAGATTCAACTTCAGAGAAAAGCGATAAAATCAGAAAGAGATTCAGACCGATGAAAATATTAACATTCACAGCCGGGAGGAAATCCGAAGAACCCAAGTGACTAAAAATGTCCCGTTTTTCGATACAATAGAAGTTATGTACCCCATGCGATCAAAACTCTGAGTGTGGCAAGTCCAAACCGCAAAACCATCCTACTTGACTTTGAAAAGCCTCTAGCCGAACTGGAATCTCGCATTGACCAGATTCGCCAGTTAGCAGAGGAAAATAGCGTTGATGTCTCCGATCAAATTCATCAGTTAGAAGCCCGTGCGACTCAACTGCGACAAGAGATTTTCAGCACCCTCTCTCCCTCCCAACGACTGCAACTCGCTCGTCATCCTCGTCGTCCAAGTACCTTAGATTACATTCAAGCCATGAGCGAGGAATGGATCGAACTGCATGGCGATCGCTCGGGTTCCGATGATCCGGCGTTAGTTGGTGGAATTGGACGGTTAGCCGGACAACCCGTCGTGATTTTGGGTCATCAAAAAGGCCGCGATACCAAAGATAATGTCGCGCGAAACTTCGGTATGGCAGCACCCGGAGGCTACCGTAAAGCCATGCGGTTGATGGAACACGCCAACCATTTTGGAATGCCGATCATCACCTTTATTGATACACCAGGAGCTTGGGCAGGTGTAGATGCAGAAAAACTCGGTCAAGGAGAAGCGATCGCCTACAACTTGCGAGAAATGTTTCGCCTGGATGTACCGATTATTTGTACCGTCATTGGAGAAGGGGGTTCTGGAGGAGCGTTAGGAATTGGGGTTGGTGAACGGTTGTTAATGTTGGAGCATTCGGTGTATACAGTGGCTTCTCCTGAAGCCTGTGCTGCAATTTTGTGGAAAGATGCCTCCAAAGCGGCTCAAGCCGCACAAGCCCTAAAAATTACGGCGACAGACTTAAAAGAATTAGGAATTATTGATCGTATCGTTCCCGAACCGGAGGGCGGCGCTCACGCTAACCCGATTAAAGCAGCTGAACAACTCAAACAAGCCTTGTTGGAATGTTTAGAGGAATTGATGAGTCTGAGCAACCAGCAACGGCGAGAAATGCGTTATCAAAAATTCCGACAGATGGGGATTTTTGCTGAAGAACTCGCTTAACGCCATTGTTGAGAATTTTAACTGTTTTTCAGGTTGAGCGAAGGTCGAAGTGATCATACTCAGTGCGTTTTTTCAGCGTCTGTATCCGCAAAAGTTATACAGATCTTGCTGATCCCTTCTGCTTCATCCTTGATTTAATCTCTGTTGTGCGATCAATCTCATCGAGATTTTGGATAAACCTAGAAGATGGTATAATAGCTAAGTAACAAATCTTTACAGATTGATCAGATTTGTCCAGGATAGATTTGCTACAGCATTTCCACCGTCAGACCCCCTGTTTTTCAGCAGAGGATCAAAGGTGATGGATTGGGAAAAGCTTGCCTGTAACGAACGGAAGTTGCAGCAGTGAGTTTCTATTCATCAGGCTAACAACCCAACTACAACTGTTTTAGAGATGAGCGCGTGTCACAAAAGTTAAAGATACAGCTCAGGTCACAGATTATTTTGCCTTTTAGCGGTGAGAACCCTTAAAAGGTTTGGTCGTCCCGTGACTATTGGGGAACCTGCCCCGAGAGACAACGGAGCCTCGTGTGTAACCGTTGCTCAAACTTGAGCCTTGGTCTTTAAAGCATAATGACCGAGCCACATCCATTTAACCCATGAGCCAGACGTGCAAAAAATGTATCAATCATACATTGATTAACGTCCACTCTCAAAATCTCCGTGTTTTCCAACCGGAGAGATGTCAAATTCATTGAGTCCAATCGGAGACTACTCAAACCGTCAATGACTTCTCCCATCGAACGACGTGCCTTAATTACAGGGGCAAGTAGTGGGATAGGTAAAGCAACAGCTCTTGCCTTTGCTAAAGCTGGAATTCATGTCGCCTTAGTGAGTCGATCTCACGACACCCTGGAAACCATTGCCCAACAAGCTCGGGCTTCTGGGGTAGAAGCGAATGCCTATGCTTTAGACCTCGCTAAAGTTGAGCAAGTGCATGAGCAAATCGACACGATTGCTGCTGCTTTCGGTCCTATCGATATTCTCGTCAACAATGCAGGAATGGGCTACACCAGTCCTTTAGTCAGTACACCCCTAACGGAGTGGCAACAGGTATTAGACCTGAACCTCACCAGTGTATTTCAGTGTGTGCAAGGGGTTTTGCCGGGAATGCGCGAGAGAGCCAGTGGAACAATTGTCAATGTTGTCTCCATTGCCGGACAGCAAGTTTTTCCCAATTGGGGAGCTTACTGTGTCAGTAAGTTTGGCTTGATGGCGTTATCAAAAGCTTTAGCTGCTGAAGAACGCGCTTATGGTATCCGGGTAACAGCGATTTGTCCGGGTGCGGTGAATACTCCGCTTTGGGATACAGAAACCGTTCAAGCTGACTTTGATCGCGCCACGATGTTGACACCAGAAATTGTCGCTGAGTCGATTTTACACGTCGTCATGTTGCCTCAACAAGCGGTCATTGAAGAACTAACACTCATGCCGCATGGGGGAGCATTTTGATCGAGTAATCAACTCCAAACTCTCACCACTAGGGTGATTGATACCGCTTGTTGCTCTCTAGCATCAATGTCTCAATGCTCAATTGTTCACTCTTTTTTCTATCGTTTACGGACTTGCTATGACTATTGCTTCCAATGGAAACGGTTCTAAACCCGCAAATGGTTCGAGTCCCATTCTCAGCCGACCCGATCGCACAACTTCTGCTTTGAATGATCATCCTATTCAAAAGCAACCCCTCACTGAAGTCTCAGATGATCAAATGATGGAAGCGGTGCGGACAATGCTGCTGGGTGTTGGAGAAGATCCCGAACGGGAAGGCTTGCTAAAAACGCCTAAACGGGTTGCTGAAGCCATGCGCTTCCTCACCAGTGGCTACAATCAATCTTTAGAAGACCTCGTAAATGAGGCGATTTTTGATGAAGGTCACGAAGAAATGGTGTTAGTTCGTGACATCACGGTTTTTAGTATGTGCGAACACCATATGCTGCCGTTTATGGGGAAAGCTCATGTTGCTTATATTCCCAACCAAAAAGTGATCGGACTCAGTAAGTTGGCTCGAATTGTCGAAATGTATGCCCGTCGCTTACAAGTTCAAGAACGCCTCACTCGCCAAATTGCCGAAGCAGTACAAGGGGTTCTCGATCCTCAAGGGGTCGCGGTGGTGATCGAAGCCAGCCATATGTGTATGGTCATGCGAGGGGTGCAGAAACCAGGGTCTTGGACGGTGACCAGTGCTATGCTTGGCGTTTTCCAGGAAGAGCAGAAAACCCGTGAAGAATTTCTCAACTTAATTCGTCACCAACCCAGTTTCTAAGGTTCTAGCACTGGGAAAGGAAATACCGGCAATCAATTTTAATTCCATTATCGGGACGTGCAATGCGCGTCTCTTGTTTTATATCAATTAGAAAGGAAATAGTCAGCAACAGGTTTCCTTGCTCTGGGGTAGAGATGTGAGATAATCGAAAAAAGAGTCATGATTATTAGAATTGGCTGGCAAAAGCAGATCGAAATTCGATTTCCCCTTCCCAAAATATTAGGGGCGTGAGTTTAATCTGAGGGGGGGCGGGGTTGTTATCTATTAACATTCCGCGATCGCTGAAACACATTCCATTGTACCCTGAAAAAAATTTCAATCCTAAGATATGTCTAAACCGATTAAGTTTGGCACGGATGGCTGGCGAGGTGTCATTGCTGATGATTTTACCTTTGAACGTGTCGCTTTAGTGGCTCCTCTAGCTGCTCAAGTGTTAGAAGAAATCTATGGTCATAACGCTGAAGCCCGCACGATATTTGTAGGATATGATCGACGCTTTTTGGCTGAAGAATTTGCTCAAGTGGCAGCGATCGCCATTCAAGCGGCCGGATATGATGTTAAACTCAGTCAAACCTACGCGCCGACTCCTGCTTACAGTTTGGTCGCTCACCAACAACAGGCTTTAGGGGCCGTGGTGATGACGGCAAGTCATAATCCGGGTAAGTATTTAGGTCTAAAAGTTAAGGGTGCTTTTGGAGGGTCGGTTGGCCCGGACGTTACAGAACTAAATAGAAGCTCGACTCAATCTACCTCAACTCAAAGCAGAAACGCCTGGAACATTAGAGTCTTTTGATCCTTGGCCTGCTTACTGCGAAACGCTACAATCAAAGGTTGATATTGAGGCGATTAAAACGGCAATTAATCAGGGGAAATTGACTGTTTTTGTTGATGTGATGCACGGTTCGGCGACAGGCGGTTTGGCTCGGATTTTAGGCGACTCTGTCAGAGAAATTAACAGCAATCGTGATCCTTTATTTGATGGGGGTGCGCCGGAACCTTTGCCGAAATATATCCCTGAATTGTTCCGTCAAATTAAAACCCATAAACGTTCTGAAGATAGTTTAGCGGTGGGGTTTGTGTTTGATGGAGATAGCGATCGAATTGCTGCGGTTGATGGAGAAGGCAATTTCCTCAGTTCTCAAATTTTGATTCCAATTTTAATTGAACATCTAGGAACTCGTCGGGGTTTTGGTGGTGAAATTGTTAAAACGGTAAGCGGATCGGATTTGATTCCTCGAATTGCCAAATTGTACGATTTATCTTTGTATGAAACACCGATTGGTTATAAGTATATCGCGGATCGGATGTTGTCGGCTCAAGTGTTAGTTGGGGGTGAAGAATCTGGTGGGGTTGGTTATGGGGTTCATATTCCTGAACGGGATGCTTTACTATCAGCTTTGTTCTTGTTAGAAGCAATTGTTCAGTCGGGAGAAGATCTCAGCCAAACTTATCGCCGCCTTCAAGAAAAAGTTGGGTTTTCTTCGGTGTATGATCGGATTGATTTACCTTTGGCGAGTATGGATGTACGATCGCGTTTGGTGGAACAATTAGATCATAATCCGCCTAAAGAAATTGCTGGACAAGCGGTTAAAGATTGTTTAACGGTGGATGGTTATAAATTCCGGTTGGCTGATGATCGTTGGCTATTAATTCGCTTTAGTGGAACGGAACCTGTTTTACGGCTTTATTGTGAAGGTGCTGATCAAAAACAGGTGAATCAAACGCTTGCTTGGGCGAAAGATTGGGCAAGTAACTATCAGTAAATTTGGTTTTAGTTGGTGTGCTTGAGCGCATTTTATAACCTGATTATGATCTCGAATATTTACCTAAAAATTAGGGTGCATTGCTAACAAATCAGGGCGCACAGCCATGCGCCCCCGACTGAATCAATTGGGTTTTACAGCCAAATGTATATAAATCCTCTATGATCAAAGACCAATTTACCTGGGATTTTTGGTATCTCTACGAACCCGATAAACAACTCTATCATGTTTATTTACTGGCGGCTGATTGGCAATATAAATACACAGAAACTCATCATCTTTATTCTCAGTTAACCTACGCAATAACTTCGGATTTTAAAAGCTTTAAAATACAACATCAAAATATTATTAACTGTCGTAAAAATCAATCGATTTGGACAGGTTGCACGATTAATATTAATCCAAATAATTACTGGATGTTCTATACTGAACGTCAAACAAAAGGGGATTATTTCGCCGCTCAAACGATTAAATTCGCTCAATCTAATCATTTAAAACAATGGACTATAGATGATCAGTTTAGTCTTTCTCCTCAGTTCATTGATCCAGATTTTAAATTTTTTACGAGAACACAAAACCCGGGAGATAGAACCGCTCATGCTTGGCGTGATCCTTATATATTTAAGGTAGAAAAGAGTTATTATATGTTAGTGGCGGCTAAACATATTATTGATCAAAATCATCCTCAACATAAAAATGCTTGTATTGCTTTACTCAAAGCCGATAACAATAACTTAAAAAATTGGGAGTTAGTTCATCCGAGTTTAATGACTGGATATGAAGAATTAGAACTTCCTCAACTTTATCGAGATCAAAATACAGACGAAATAATATTATTAGTTTCAACTTGGGATGAACGAGATTATCAACAAAGTGTAGAACAGGGTAAAAATTATCGAGAACGAGGTCAACTGTTAGCCTTTTCAGCAGCCAGCTTAGAAGATGCTTTAGGCGGAAAGTTTAATCAAAAACCTCAAATCATCATTGGAGGAACTAGAAGCATTCAAGCCTCAATTTATGGCTGTGTTTGGATCTCAGAACTTCAAGCGATTGTCGGTTTTGATTTTAAACAAGGAGGTTATCAAGTCATTCACGCAGCACAATTACCGAGTCTTTGTCAAAATCTAGTTTACCTTAACTTAGAAACTCGTCAATTAAGAGAAATTTGTTGAGCAGAGAGAACCATTAAAATTTAAAATAGAGTTGACTCTCGATCTTAGAATAAAAATTTAAACAATAGTAAGATCAAACCGATGATAAAAACTTTAGTCGTAGCAACAGGTAATCCAGGTAAATTGGAAGAAATGAAAGCTTATCTGTTGGCATTGAATCTAGAATTACAACTCAAACCCGAGGAAATAGAAGTTGAGGAAACTGGAGAAACCTTTATCGAAAATGCTTGCTTAAAAGCATCAGAAGTTGCCAAAGCCACCGGAAAATGGGCGATCGCAGATGACTCCGGTTTAACCGTTGATGCCCTCAATGGTGCGCCTGGAGTCTATTCTGCCCGCTATGGAACGACTGATCGCGATCGCATAGATCGAGTTTTGCGTGAACTCGGCGACTCTACAAACCGCAAAGCCGCCTTTGTTTGTGCCGTTGCGATCGCCCGTCCCGATGGTTTGATCGCCTTAAAGCTAGAAGCGGTCTGTCCCGGAGAAATTCTGACAACTCCCCAGGGTAATGGTGGCTTTGGATACGATCCAATTTTTTATGTTCCTGCCGAACAAAAGACTTTTGCTCAGATGTCAGCGGAACAGAAGCAAGTCATTTCCCATCGAGGCCAAGCATTTAAGGTCTTGCTTCCCCAACTGCAACAACTTATAAAACAAGCTTGATAGTGAACAGGGAGCAGGCATTCATGCAATATCTCCCCATTCCCTATCTTTCCACTTCTTGTTAAATCGCTTCTTGGTTCTTTTCTCCAGTCCGAATCCGAACAATTTGTTCAACAGGAGAGATGAAGATTTTACCATCCCCAATTTCACCTGTGCGGGAAGCGGCGATGATTTTATCAACAACCATATCAACTTGATCGTTTTCGACCACGATCTCGACTTTGAGTTTTTGCAGGAACTCAACGGTATACTCCGAACCCCGATAACGTTCGGTCTGGCCTTTTTGTCGTCCAAACCCTCTAACTTCAGAGACCGTCATCCCGACGATCCCCGCATTGACGAGGGCAATTTTGACTTCATCGAGCTTAAATGGCCGAATAATCGCTTCTATCTTTTTCAAGGTTCTTCACTCCTAATGTTTTCTGGCTGATTTCGCGTGACATAAGCTTGATATCACCGCGTCATCAAAAAAATTAGTAACATATGATACACTATATGCTGTAATCTAGTATCCATAGTACGACACCTGAGAGATTTTGAGGATACTCATCTCAATCGTCAAGAAAATGGACAAATGAATAGTGACACACTCTCAACAGAATCACTCAGATTGAGGCCGAACTTCGGCAAAGGATCTAAAAATAGATTGAACAAACTGAGCAATTGATCAAACATCTTCTAAAATTAATAGGAGATTGAGGGGAACTTTGTCTTAATCAAAAATACCGAAAGTCTGTGTAAAATGTTGTTAAAAAAAGCACACTTAAAAAAAGAGAAACCTTATTAGTATTAAAATAGTAACTTTATCTCGAAATTAAAACTTACATAGAGGAAATTCTGTGCAACTAAGAACTCAAGTAGCAGCAAAACGTGCAACGGGTGCCTTTGCTCTGATGGACAGCTTAACCCGTCACGGAGTCGAGCATATATTTGGTTATCCGGGTGGAGCTATTCTGCCGATATATGATGAACTCTATCGGGTTGAGGCCACAGGCGCTCTCAAGCATATTTTAGTCAGACACGAGCAAGGTGCGGCTCATGCGGCGGATGCTTATGCTCGGGCAACAGGTCGAGTCGGGGTATGTTTTGGTACCTCTGGCCCGGGAGCGACGAATTTGGTCACAGGGATTGCGACTGCTCACATGGATTCAATTCCGTTAGTGGTGGTCACCGGACAGGTTGCTCGTAAAGCGATTGGAACGGATGCGTTTCAAGAAACAGATATCTTTGGGATTACCCTACCGATTGTCAAGCATTCTTATTTGGTGCGTGACCCTAAAGATATGGCAACCATTGTAGCCGAAGCCTTTCATGTCGCCAGTACCGGAAGACCGGGACCTGTATTAATTGATGTTCCCAAAGATGTCGGCTTAGAAGAATTTGATTATATTCCCGTTAACCCTGGAGAAGTCTCTCTCACCGGATATCGACCCACGGTTAAAGGCAATATGCGCCAAATTAACCAAGCGATCACTTTGATTCGTAAAGCTGAACGTCCTTTGTTGTATATTGGCGGAGGCGCGATTTCTGCTAACGCTCACGGTGAAATTCACGAACTCGCCGAATTGTTCCAAATTCCCGTCACCACGACGTTAATGGGGAAAGGTGCATTTAATGAAAATCACCCCCTAGCGGTGGGAATGTTGGGAATGCACGGCACCGCTTATGCCAATTTTGCCGTCAGTGAATGTGATTTGTTGATCGCAGTTGGGGCAAGATTTGATGATCGGGTGACAGGTAAACTCGAAGAATTTGCCTCGCGCGCAGAAGTGATTCATATTGACATTGATCCGGCAGAAGTTGGGAAAAATCGCACCCCTCAAGTTCCGATTGTCGGAGATGTCCGCCAGGTGTTGATTGATTTGTTGCGTCGATGTCGGGAAACAGAAGAACCTGCACCCCAAACTCAAACTGAAGCTTGGTTAAACCGGATTAACCGTTGGCGTGAAGATTATCCCCTAGAAGTTCCTGAATATCCCGATAGTCTTTCTCCTCAAAAGGTGATTTCTGAACTAGCAAAAATGGCGCCGGATGCTTACTATACGACTGATGTGGGTCAACATCAGATGTGGGCTGCTCAATATCTCAAAAATGGGCCGCGTCAGTGGATTTCCAGCGCGGGTTTAGGGACGATGGGCTTTGGACTCCCGGCAGCGATGGGCGCAAAAGTTGCCCTCCCCGATCATCAAGTGATTTGTATTGCCGGGGATGCCAGTATACAGATGAATATTCAGGAGTTGGGAACCTTAGCGCAGTATGGTATTTATGCCAAAACTGTGATTATTAATAATGGTTGGCAGGGAATGGTGCGCCAGTGGCAGCAAACTTTCTTTGGAGAGCGCTATTCTTCGTCGAATATGGAATTGGGAATGCCCGATTTTGTCAAGTTGGCTGAGGCTTATGGGGTTAAGGGAATGTTGGTTAAACATCCCGATGAATTGCATGAGGCGCTCACCGAAATGCTGGCTTATGATGGCGCAGTATTGATGGATGTGCGGGTACGTCGAGATGAGAACTGTTATCCGATGGTGGCACCGGGTAAGAGTAATGCTCAAATGTTGGGGCTACCCGAACGCAAAAAGTTGGAACAAGCGGCAGAATTAATGTATTGCAGCAATTGTGGGACTAAGAATGTCGCGAGCAATCATTTTTGTCCAGAATGTGGGACTAAGCTTTAATGGATGTTTGATCTAGAATCATCAGGCGGACTTTGATTACGGTTCGCCTTTTTTGGTGTTGAGTTTGAGGATTTAAAATGGATGAAGGCGTTATTAAATATCACTGTCACTGGTTAAAGGATGAACCTGTTGAGACTAAAGTGATTCAAGAGTTGATGCAGTGGCGTGATCATCTTTATTCGTTAGGTTTAATTGGCGTTTATGACAATGGGATTGGATTTGGGAATATTAGCATTCGGTTACAAGATTCTTTAGAATTTGTTGTTTCTGGGACTCAAACCGGACATTTCCCTCATCTCAAACCTGAATATTATACCCGAGTCACTGAGTTTAATCTCACCGAAAATTCCCTCACTTGTCGAGGGCCGATTAAAGCTTCTTCTGAGTCTCTAACTCATGCCGCTATTTATAGTTTTCAATCTAATATTAAAGCCATTATTCATATTCATCATGCCGAATTTTGGCAAAATTTATTATTTCATATTCCGACGACTCGCCCAGAGGTTCCTTATGGTACACCCCAGATGGTAGAGGAAATGTTTCGTTTATTTGAACAGGAGGATTTAGGTGATCTAAAAATACTGGCGATGGCTGGACATGAAGAGGGTGTATTAACTTTTGGGGAGAGTTTACAAGAAGCGGGTGAGGTTTTATTTCAGTATTGGGAAGGGGGTTGATTTATCCGAGGCTTTTTGATAGGATTATAGGTAAGTTATATAATGGGGTGTTTGCAAAAATAAAATTTTGGTACAGATTTCCATTATGAGAGAATAATACCCGATTTTCGCCAAAGTTGTCAACCCCCCCCACCCCAAAAAAGTCCCAAACTGATAAGTATTCAAAATAGGTTTTGTCACAACTGTTTGAATAATCAAAACTTAATCCCAAATTCTCATATTTTTTGACTCAAAATCTTCCCAACTATTGACGACAGAATGAGGGTTCTGGTATGCTTATGAAAACATCCCCCAAGGGCTTCTAGTATCTTGAGGTCAAAATAGAGGCTAAAACCCTGATGATTGCGTTAACGTTCAGCATTTCCTGACAAAGTTTGGCAAGGGGTAATGCACGAGTTTTTGAAAGATCCCCAAGCATCCAAAATCACCCTCTTGACAAAATGCACAAGATAACCAGGTAAGAGAATTAAAGGTTTTCATCTCCAGGGTGAATGAACGGATAATCACCCCCCAATTAACCATGAAAAGAGAGAGTATTATTTTTGCCTGTTTCGGGCTAATGGTGTTGTTTTTATTGAGCTTAAATATTGAGGTAAACTCAAGCTCAACCGAAAGCTTACACCTCCCTTCGATTATCGCCGATCACATGATACTTCAGCAACAAACAAATGTGGCGATTTGGGGATGGGATAAACCGGGTAATACTGTAACAGTTCAATTTAGAGATCACGAAGTCAAAACGACCGTTGAAGTGGATGGGAAATGGCAGGTTAAAATCCCCAGTGGTAAGGCAGGAGGGCCGTTTAATTTAACGATTCAAGGTTCACAACTGATTACCTTAAAAGATGTGTTAGTTGGGGAAGTTTGGGTTGCGGGTGGGCAAAGTAATATGTGGTGGTTTGTCAGTCGCAGTGATAATTCTCAACAAGAAATTTCTCAGGCTAACTTTCCACATATTCGGGTTTGGGATGCGAATACTTCACCTCAAGAAAATGGGTGGCCTGCAAATACACCTCAAAAAACCATTCCGGCAAAGTGGGAATTAACAACGCCAAAAACCGTTAAAAATTTCCCCGCAACGGCTTATTTTTTTGCCAAAGAACTGCATCAAAAGTTAAACGTTCCGATAGGAATTGTACATCTGGCGGTTCCCAACCGAGAAATTGAAACCTTTTTATCTCAACCGTTACTCGCGGCAAATTTTCCCGAAACTCTAGCCTTTTGGCGGCTACAAAAAGACTCTAAAACCAGACCCGCCCAGTTATTTAACGGTATGGTTTATCCGGCGATTCCCTATACACCCAGAGGGTTTATTTGGTGGCAAGGAGAATCTAATGCAAAAGAGGCGATGCAGTATAGAACTTTATTTCCGAGTTTAATTCAAGAATGGCGAAGTTTGTGGGGAAATGATAACGCTCCTTTTTTATTTGTTGAACTTGCTAATTTTCTGGAAAAACAAACCTATCCCTCCGAAGATGATCCCTGGCCGAGATTGCGATCAGCCCAAAAAGAGGCGTTAAAGTTGCCCAATACGGCGATGATTTCTACTATTGATATTTTAGATGAAAATAATAATTTTAATAATATTCATCCCCCCAACAAACAGTTAGCCGGAAAGCGGCTATTTTTAGCAGCAATGGCAACAGTTTATGGTCAGAAAGATTTAGTTTGGAGTGGGCCTGTTTATCAGTCGGTTGAATTTAAAGAAAATCAAGCGATTGTAACCTTTGATTCTGCGGGAAAAGGATTAAAAATTAAGGGAGATCAGTTAAAAGGATTTGCTGTGGCGGGAAGTAATCATCGCTTTTTTTGGGCGGATGGAAAGATAGAAGGAAATCGGGTAATTTTAACCAGTGAAGCCGTTAAACAGCCCGTAGCGGTTCGTTATGGTTGGGCAAATAATCCGATTGGAAATCTTTACAACTCAGCCGAACTTCCAGCGTTTCCGTTTCGGACAGATAACTGGCTGTTAAACTTGGATGAATCCCGCTTTGAAGCCATGAGTTTAGTGGAATTGGCGGCTTATATTCAGACCAATATTCTACCCATTCAACCCGAGATTAAATCGGTTTGGGATGAAGTGTATCAGGCGATCAAAACGGATAATAAACCTTTAGCGAATCAACGACTGAAAACCTTAATCAATCAACCATTAGAAGATGAAAAGTTGGCAATAGCGTTAGAGATTATATCAGAAAAGCTACGACTTTGATTTTTGATATTAATGGAGTACAATAGATTTACTTAAAGTTGAGTTAAATCAAGAAAATAAAAATTTTTTACTCAAAGGAGGCTAAAATGCAGATTACTAAAAACTTCCAATTATCAATTAAAACATTGAGTTTTTCTTTAACCTTAATTATTGGGTTGATTCTTAATTTAACCACAACCACCAAAATAGTATTAGCAGGTGTGGGATGGGAACAGCGAGCAATGACTAGAATTGAATGGGAAAGCGGGGAACCCATGAACTGTAATGGCAAAGGAGTAGAATTTTTGGTTACTGGCTCGAATATGCACTCTACTTTTTATAATTTAACCGTTGCTTGTTTAAATCAAAATCGCGAAAACCAGGCTGATTGGGTGATTTTGGGTGGGATTAGTTATGTTTACAAAAATAATCGTTCTGATGCCTTTCTCCAAAAGTTCGATCCCGAAACTCAACATTCGGGAGAGCGACCAAACTTATATTCTTTTGCCAACTTTGTCATCGGTTACAACTGTAGCCTCAACAGAGGGTGGGAATGTGAAGAGTACAGTTCTAGTATTGAAAACAACGTTCTTAAAACTTTTGGTTCGCAAGAGTTAAAATCGACAACAGATTCTTTTCCTTTCAATTTTAGTAATCTGGCTGAGTCGGCATATACTACAACGAATGCCCAGTAATTTTCACCTCTTACGTTCTTTGATTAAACCGTCGAAAGAATGCCTTCAACTGAAACTTTCTTCTGAGGGATGAACAAACTGAGGTGGAAAGTTAACACTCCACCAAAAGTTTTGAGTCGCATTCGGCGGAAAAGCCCCAAAATTTTTCTGGGCTGCGGGAGAAGAAGCTTGTAAATAAAAGTTAACATTCATTGTATTTTCAAATAAAGGATCAGCTTCGATAAAATCCTCTCCTTTGGTTGCATAAACTCGATCATTTGCCCATTCATCGAGATTAACAGGATAAGTCACCGTATTGTTATCAAAAAATAAATTCGATTCAATTTTAATATTTTTCGTCCGAAAAGCATCGGGTTCAAAGTCACTGCTGTAACCAATTTGAAACCAGGCGTTATCGCTGAAAATGTTATCTCTGACAACCACATTTTCTAGGTTTGTGCTATAAAAATAGAGTCCACCTGTTAACCAATAAGGGTCAGGCGTATTTTTCAAACCATAGCCATTATGATGAATGGTATTGTTATAAATTTGAATATTAGTTTTCAGTCTATCTTTCCCCCAACGAGAAATAAAAATTCCGGTTGCCCGATTATTAAAAACCAAGTTATGATGAATTTTAATATTATTAATTTTCGGGCCGTCTTCGGCAGAAATTGCGATTCCCGTTTCGCAGTCGTGGACGACATTTTCATAGAATTCTAGATCTTCCAATACATCCCGCCAAGAGTCCGCATAAAGACCCTGACGCCGACAGTGATGGGTATAATTATGATGAATTTTTCCTCTCTTGGGCGTTCCTTTGCAGTCTATTCCTTCTTTTGCACAGTAACAAACTTGATTGTAAGCGACTTCAAAATCTTCAACACTTCCGATAGTAATCCCTTCGTGGGGGCCGACACTTTTCTGGTAGGGATAGCCGGGATGTTCAATTCTCATCTCATTGGTATTGGCATTAATTACCGTATTCCCCAAAACTTTGTGCTGATAGCATCCTCTACCGATAAAAATTCCTGATGAAAATGTGTTGATCGTTGTGTTATTATAGAAGTCGATATGATGACTATCTCGAACCACAAATCCACCGTTATGGGAATTTTTTAGGGTTAAGTTTTTGATCAGAATATGATGTTTTCCTTCAATCTGAAATGCACCTTGATCGTGAGGAAAAGGGGCTTGACCCACAGGCGGGCCAACATAGATATTATCCGCATCAATAATCGCGGTTTCACGGGGATATCCGGCGTAAATAATCCACTGATTTTCTGTTCCTGAATTTCGCGGATTAATTTGTTGAGAAATGAGATAAGTTCCCTCACGGAGATAAACTGTATCTCCTGCTGTTAAGGTGTCTGCGGCTTTTTGAATCGTCGCCCAAGGTTGTTCAAGAGTCCCGGGATTGGCATCGTTTCCCGAGGGAGAAATATAATAGATTTGTTTTTCTGTCGCTGTTGAGGAGTAGGTCGTTTTAGCGAGACTGACACCAACTAAAGTGGCAGCAGCTTGAATAAATCGGCGTCGAGTTGCGAAAGATAGGCGGTGGTTCATCTGCAAGTCTTTTTTCTAAACAGACATTTTTTTAATCATTTTAACATGAGAAATTCCCGCTTCGTCAAACTTTTCTCCAACTTGCTCAAATCCCAGATTTAGATATAAATTTTTGATATATTCTTGAGCATGAATTATCGTTTCTTCAACTTGTTTTGATGCAATTGTCTCTAATGCTACCTCCATAAGTTTCCGACCAATTCCTCGTCCTCGGGCTGTCGAAAGTACGGCTAACCGTTCAATTTTAGCCGTTTGAGGAGATAAATACCGAATTCTCGCCGTGCCTACAGGTTGAGAATTGAAGTAAGCCAGTAAATGTTGGGCGGTGTCATCTTTGCCATCAAATTCAAGTGTTGATTCAACACCTTGTTCAACGCTAAAAACTTGATGTCGGATGGTTCTAATTTCAGTTATTGCTTTCGTATAATCAACAATTATAATCTCTAAATCGCTCATTGTTTCTCCTCTTAATCTAGATATCTCTCCCCAATATTATCAGAAGGGAGAGAAATATTTTAGAGTATTAAACTTTAAACTTTTGAGCGATCTGTCAGAATTTCATAACCCGTTTCTGTCACTAATACAGTATGTTCAAACTGAGCGGAAAGCGCATTATCAACGGTAACAGCCGTCCATTTATCAGACAAAATGCGAGTAAACCGAGAACCTGCATTTAAAATCGGTTCAATGGCTAACGTCATCCCGGCTTTTAATTTCACATTCGGTAAATCATAAGTGCGAGTATTAAAAACAGAAGGTTCTTCGTGTAAGTTTTCTCCAACGCCATGACCTGTAAATTCTTCAACAATACGAAACCCATTGGCTTCTGCGTGATCTTGAATAGCCCCGGCAATATCGAGTAAAGAAGCACCTGCTTTCACTTGTTCGATGCCTTTATAAAGCGTTTCTTCGGCGACTCGAATTAATTTAGCTGCTTCAGGGGTAACTTCATCCACGGGAATTGTAATGCAAGAATCTCCATGAAATCCTTGATAATAAGCCCCAGTATCAACTTTTAAAACATCTCCAGCCCGAATCACTTTACGACGATTGGGAATTCCATGAACGACTTCATTATTAATCGAGGAACATATCGAACCTGGAAAGCCATAATACCCTTTAAAACTGGGGGTTGCACCCATTTCTCGAATTCGTTTTTCGGCATAAGCATCTAAATCTGCGGTAGTCATTCCGGGTTGCACCATCGCCGCAATTTCTTTGAGAATTGTTGCTACAATTTTGCTAGATTGTCGCATAATTTCAATTTCTTGAGGCGACTTAATATGAATTCCTCGACGCTTCTTTTTAATCCGGGGAGGTTGAGGAGAAGTGGCTTTTGCGATTAGATTACTCAGAATTTTCATTGTAAATTGAGATTAATAGGATGTGAGGTGATGAGAAACAGTGATTGTCTTAATCTAGATTACCTTAAAAGCTAAATTTCGGGTACAACTTTTAAGCTAAAACTCCAACCATGCTGTTCAAAACCGAGGGATTTATAGAACGTATGGGCGCGATCTCGACTGAGATTAGAAGAAAGCGTTACTTTGTAGCATCCGGCTTCTGCACTCAATTTTAAGGCAGTGCGAATCATCGTTTTACCAATACCTTGACTACGATAAGCAGAAGCTACACTCACAGCATCTAAGACTGCAAACTGATGAAATCCTGGGTGCATCATGGTCGGAACATACAATAAGCTAAATGTCCCCACTGCTTTTTCTTCTAACCAAACCAAATAAATTTTATAGTTAGGTATTTGATTAATTTGGTTAAATATTTCCTCTATTTTACCATCAGCAAGCAAGGGTAAATCATCCATTTGGGCATAAAGAGCATTGAGTTGCGGTAAATCTTGGTGAGTTGCAACTGTAATTTCTAAGTTTAAGTGTTCAGATCGAGTTGAAACCATTCTTCAATCCCTCTCATAATCATATCAATAGCAAACGTTCCAATAATTAAGGCAGAAGTTCGTCCAGCAATATCAATATAACGTTCAACAATTGCTTCATTTTGCTTACGAACATAATCATGTAACCATTTCATTATAATAATTGAAATCACGGTTATAAACAGTGCCATCAGGATTGATAAAGCCGAAAATAAAGGAGATAAACGACTTCCCGCAATCACACTGGCACTCACCGTTCCCGGCCCAATCATGTAAGGCATTGCAATGGTAATTGCGACACCTCTAGGCTGTCCCCGTAGTTGTCCAATTGCATCACTTCCTCCAAAGAAAAACCGCAAACCAATAATTAAAAAGATGATTCCCCCAAAGATTATAAAAGATTCAAATCGAACTTGTAAAATTTTTTGGAAAACTGTTTCTCCTGTCCAAGCAAATGTAATAAAAACAATAGCACTAATCAGGGTTCCTCTCAGCAGATAAATAGAAAAGGTTCTTAAATCAAACTTTTGAATCAAATCCATTAAATAGATACTCATCAAAAAGGGGTTGAGTAAAACCAGTAAAAGCGCACTCGAATTAACAATATCTTCGATCATTTTTTGGAAACCTCCTGTTGATGAATTTTTCTCTATAAAAAATCGGCGATCGCAATTTTTTGGCTCTGATTGATTTTAATCGCAACTCATCTATTGTTTCATAAACAGGTAATTTATATCGTGATCTCAATCTCCTTTGTGTTAACTGATCTCATCAGTCCAGAGGATGCACTGCGTTTTTCTGAGAATTGTGTTAAGATTTATGTAGATTGCTCAAATCAATCATTTCTGAATTTTCAACACTTTTTGAGTTTTGGATGCTGAATATACCTTCTGATCAGGGTTTTAGAGAATTAACTCCACAGATAGGCAGATTCAGTTCAAAAATTTATTGTCATCATTTTTGACGTTTATTTACATAACACAACAAAATTATGCAAAGAATTAATCCCTTGTTTGTACTCAGGCGAACTTCAACGGTAGTGGCGGTATCAATTTTAACTTTAACGCTGGTTTCCGCCCTGACAGGATTACTGATCGCCATCAACTATCAACCCATTGCAGGGGGGGCTTATCAGTCTCTAGAACAAATCACCCAACAGGTAGAATTTGGCTGGTTAGTGCAAGGTTTACACAAGTATGCAGGAAACTTTGTAATTGCCTTAGGCTTAGTTCAATTAGTTCTAATGTTTTTAGGACGACAATTTCGCAGCAGTTGGCTAATAGCTTGGATTAGTGGTATCTTTCTAATATTAGCCTCCATTGGTTTAGACTGGACAGCAATGGCTTTAAGTTGGACTCAAGAAGGTTTTTGGCGACTCAAAATTGAGTTAGGAACAATTGAAGCCATTCCCTTTATTGGTTCAACTCTGCGAGAAATTGTGACCGGAGGCGGTGGAATTAATACCTCAACATTGTTGCGACTTTACACCCTCCATAGTTATATTTTATCTTTGGGGGCAATGGGTTTAGCCATCGCACATTTAGTCGGAATATTATTCCAAGATCGACAAGAACAACAAACCAAAGAAGAACAACGTAAGCGCCTCGTCGAAGACAGTTTAAACCGTCTAATCAAAGAAAAAGATCGTTCAGATGCGGCGACTCAAAAAGAATCTGCTTCTCAAACTTAATATCAGACTAAAGTTAGATTCAGATTCGATCAAAATCAAAGATAATATCTATCAGTCTATCCGGGATTAAAACCCTGTCTAAACGTTGAAGTCCTTTCAATGACAAGACTGATGACTGAAAACTCTCTAATCAGTGGTTAAGCTAATTTTAGTTTGATCGCTGATATTTAATTTGAGACTCAGATCACAACCCGTTAAACAATTTTAGGAGGTTAATATGTCTGTATTAGAAGGAACTTGGAGGAGTGAATACATCACGACAAATGGCGTCAAACTGCATTATGTTACCCAAGGCGAGGGGCCATTAATGCTGATGTTACATGGGTTTCCTGAGTTTTGGTACTCTTGGCGTTATCAAATTCCTGAATTTGCCCAAGATTATCAAGTCGTTGCGTTAGATCTGCGGGGTTACAACGAAAGTGACAAACCCAGAGAATTATCCGCTTATAATATGAGGGAACTGATCCAAGATATTCGCGGAGTGATTACAGGTTTAGGATATGACAATTGTATCTTAGTCGGTCACGACTGGGGCGGCGCAATTGCCTGGAATTTTTCCTATACTTACCCGGAAATGGTCGAGAAACTAATTGTCATGAATATTCCGCATCCAGCGAAGTTTGCGGATGGGTTATGGACAATTGATCAACTCCAAAAAAGTTGGTATGTGTTTTTATTTCAACTCCCTTTTTTACCCGAGTTATTGTTACAAGCGGATGATTATCGGGCAATTTCATCTGGTTTTGTGGATATGGCAATTGATAAAAGTGCCTTTCCCACTCACGATTTAGAAGCTTATAAAGATGCGGCTGCTAAACGAGGGGCTTTAACGGCTATGGTCAACTATTATCGTAATGTTTTCCCCGATTTTTTCAATCCTCAAGATCGACCGGAATGGGGTTTATTAACCGTTCCTACACTAATGATTTGGGGAGAAAGTGATACGGCTTTAGGCAAAGAATTAACGTACGGAACCGAAGAATATGTACAGAATTTCAAAGTTCGTTATATTCCCAATTGTAGCCATTGGGTACAACAAGAAAAACCGGAGTTAGTGAATGAATATATGCGAGAATATTTAAGCGAGAATATTTAAAGTCAGGTCAAATGCGGATCAAAAATAAAGTTAAATTTAAGGGGGTGATAAAATAAGTTTTTATACTTAAAAAAAATAGAGTAAAAGCTTGATAAAATTAACTTTTATTGCAATTATTTTAATTGGATTTTTTATATCTAAAATAAAAAGATAACCCGTCAGACACAATTAACTATTATTAAACTTAAAGTGGTTAGTGTTCATGAAATTGACTGAATTTTTAGGAGTGTAGGCTGAAATGAAATCAACATCGACATGGAATGACACTCTCAGCATTGGAATTCCCTTACTAGATTTACAACATAAACAATTAATTGATCAAATGGATCGGTTGTTAGAAGCGATTGTTGTCAAAAAAGAAACGCAAGAACTGAAATCAATCTTGAGTTTTCTCAATATGTACGTTAATAATCATTTTAGCTATGAACAATCTTGTATGGAATTACATAAATGCCCAGTCGCTTGTCAAAATCAAGCCGCCCACGCTAGATTCTTGAAAATTTTACAAGAAGTGAATCAAAAAATTGATCAAAAAGAATCTCTAAATTTAATTAGTGTTCGGATTAAAAAAGAATTGTTGGATTGGTTTGTTTCACATATCAAAAGCATTGATATTCGTCTGACTCCCTGTGTGAAAAAATAATTATGTATAGCGTTTTCATTTGAGATGTAAACAGTAGTGCAAGCGTCTCATTAACCCAAAAAAAAGCGACACCTATACAGATGCCGCCTAAAATTAATTTAACAATGACTAATTAACGATGAGTAGTCACCGCATACTCCGCGACGTCTTCCGGTTGACGTTCAGCAGGAGAGACTTTCACTTTCCCTTCCTCATCCATGTCAACTAACGCATGATTTCCTTCTATCAACACACCAGACAACATCGCTTCAGCTAAGGCATCTTCTAACAGACTCATCACCGCACGGCGCATCGGTCTAGCCCCGTAATTTCGGTCATAACCCACTTCAATCAGATGTTCCTTAAACTTGTCGGTGACTTCTATCGTCATGCCTTTTTCACCCAGACGTCTGAAGACTTCTTGCAACATAATATCGGCAATGTGACGAACTTCTTCTCGTTCTAACTGACGGAAGACAATAATTTCATCCAAACGGTTGAGGAATTCTGGACGGAAAAATTGCTTCAATTCTTCATTGACCAAGTTGCGAATGCGAGTGTATTGCAAATCTTCTCCGGGTTCGCCCAACTCAAAGCCCAGTCCACCGCCACCTTTTTCAATCACTTTCGACCCAATATTAGAGGTCATAATTAACAAGGTATTCTTAAAGCTAACAGTGCGTCCTTTGGCATCGGTTAACCGTCCATCTTCAAGAATTTGCAGCAACATATTAAACACATCGGGGTGTGCTTTTTCGATTTCGTCAAACAATACCACCGTGTAAGGACGACGCCGCACCGCTTCAGTCAGTTGTCCACCTTCATCAAACCCGACATATCCGGGAGGTGAACCAATTAATTTGGATACCGTATGACGTTCCATAAACTCCGACATATCCAAGCGAATCATCGCTTCTTCTGAACCGAAGAAATAGGCGGCTAACGCTTTGGTTAACTCCGTCTTACCCACTCCAGTCGGGCCTGAGAAGATAAAACTCGCGATCGGACGGTTGGGGTTCTTCAAACCGACACGCGCCCGTCGAATAGCCCGAGAAACAGCACTGACAGCTTCATCTTGACCGATAAGACGTTGGTGAAGCGTTTCTTCCATATGCAGCAATTTCTGAGACTCAGATTCGGTGAGTTTACTGACTGGAATACTCGTCCACGCGGCCAACACTTCGGCAATATCTTCCTCACCCACCATCAGTTGTAAGGGGGCTTTGCTGGTTTCTTTCTCCTCGGTAACCGCAGTGATTTTCTCTTTGAGTTCGATTTCGCGATCGCGTAACTCTCCGGCTTTCTCAAAATCTTGTTTTTTAACCGTTTCTTCTTTTTCGCGGATAATATCCGACAATTCCCGCTTGAGTTCTTGAGTTTCTGGCGAGGTTTTAGAGTTCATCACCCGCACGCGAGAACCCGCTTCATCGATTAAATCAATGGCTTTATCGGGTAAGAAGCGATCGCTAATGTAACGATCAGATAAATTTGCTGCGGCGTATACCGCTTGATCGGTAATAGTGAGTCTGTGGTGTTGTTCATAAGCTGAACGCAACCCAAATAGAATTTCCACCGTATCTTCGACACTCGGTTCACCGACCATAACTGGCTGGAAGCGTCGTTCTAAAGCCGCATCTCGTTCAATATGCTTGCGATATTCATCAAGAGTTGTCGCGCCCAAACACTGCAATTCTCCTCGGGCAAGGGCCGGTTTAAGCATATTTGCGGCATCCATGCTGCCTTCAATTGCCCCAGCGCCGACAATCGTGTGAATTTCGTCTATCACCAGGATAATATTTCCGGCCGATCGAATTTCTTCGACGATCTTTTTGAGTCGTTCTTCAAATTCTCCTCTAAAGCGAGTTCCGGCGACTAACGACCCCATATCCAAGCTAAACACCTGCTTATCGGCTAAGAGTTCAGGGATATCTTCTTGAACGATACGTTGGGCTAGCCCTTCAGCAATAGCCGTTTTTCCGACTCCTGGTTCACCGACTAATACGGGGTTATTTTTGGTACGACGCCCGAGAATTTGGATCACCCGTTCAATTTCCCTTGCCCGCCCGACAACCGGATCGAGTTTACCTTCTGCGGCTAATTTGCTTAAATTGGTGCCAAATTCATCGAGAGTGACAGTGCGTTTGTTTCCTGAAGCCCGCCCTCCGGCTGAGACGGTTGATCCCGCATCCTCTCCCAAAGCTCTGATAATATCAGTGCGAAGTTTGGCTCTCTCAATGCTAAAATTTTCTAGAACTTTTGCGGCAACCCCTTCTTCATCCTGCAATAATCCTAGTAAGATGTGTTCGGGGCCGATGTAGTTGTTTCCCAATTGACGAGCTTCTTGTAGGGAGCCTTCAAAGACCCGTTTAGCTCGCGGAGTGAAGGGAATTTCTGCGGGAATAAAGCCCGAACCCCGTCCAATAATCGATTCAACTTCTCGTCTTCCGTCTTCGAGGGTAACCCCTTTATCCGACAACAGTTTAGCTGCGACACTGGTTCCTTCTCCCAGAATGCCTAACAGCAGTTGTTCCGTACCGACAAAGTTATGTCCTAAGCGACGTGCCTCCTCTTGAGACAGCATCACAACTTTAATGGCTTTATCTGAAAAGTATTCAAACATGATGTTTCGGTTCCACCTATAGAGCTTATGGCCTCTCCTATTTGGAGTTGCTAGATCAGAGAGGGTTTTTTATCTGACCGTTGTAAATTTTTGTGTACTTGCTTGTTACTATCACTGTACCGTTATTTTAAACTACGATACAGTGAGGAGAGCCGTAATCTACCGAACGGTCAAGATTTACTGACAGGGTAATAGGTAAGAAAGCTTATCGGGAAGACTCTTCATTCATGATTGATCACGGGTGACGGTTGATCCTTGCTTCATTTTGGCAAGTAACCAGTTCGCTGCGGTTGCACGACGGGCCTGGGCTGGAGTAAATTCACCGACTTTATATCCGGTAAACCCTAACTGTTCTTTGAGTAACTGCTTATATTCTTTGGGGATAGATCGAGTTAATTTCACGGTTGCAGGGCGACTGTCAATAAAGTCTGGAGGTTCGGGATACTCCTCTTGCCAAACGGGTTCAACATTGGTACAATCCCAACTTTGGTATTCTGAGTTGTAGCGATAACCGAGATGATACCAAAGCAGTTGATTGACAGTGGCATCATTGAGTTCTTCGTTCAGAATTGCCCAAATTGTATCAGTATTCAATGGCGGCAGTTCGGACATAGAGTTAGTTCAATCGTAATTTTAAAAGCAATCGTTCGGGTAAAATTTAACCCTTCAAAAGTTAGTTAAAAAGTCAAAATTTTAAACAGATAGGGCGAGCATTGCCCACCCTCACTCACCGAGTTTACAATAACCCGTCTTTTTTCGCGATCAATAACATCAAATCAACCACACGACAGGAATACCCCCACTCGTTATCATACCAAGATACAACTTTAAAGAAGTTAGAATTCAACTCCATTCCCGCATCCGCATCAAAAATACTCGAGTGAGAATCGGTCACAAAATCAGTGGAAACAACCGGGTCTTCGGTATACCCTAAAACGCCTTTCATCGCCCCAACTGATGCCGCTTTCATCGCTGCACAAATCTCTTTGTAACTGGTCGATTTCTCTGTTTTAAACGTTAAGTCAACAACAGAAACATCCGGAGTCGGAACCCGAAACGCCATCCCAGTTAATTTTCCTTTGAGTTCGGGTAAAACCAATGTTACCGCTTTTGCTGCCCCCGTAGAAGCCGGAATAATATTTTGGGCGGCACCGCGTCCTCCGCGAAAATCTTTTTTACTCGGGCCATCAACTGTCGGTTGTGTCGCCGTCATCGAGTGAACCGTTGTCATCAACCCTTCTGCTAAACCAAAGTTATCTTGAATGACTTTCGCAACCGGGGCTAAACAGTTCGTGGTACAACTGGCATTAGAAACAATTAAATGGTCTTGGGGACTAAATTCTTCGTGGTTGACCCCCATCAACAACGTTTTTACTTTGTCAGGGTCTTTGGTCGGGGCGGAAATAATCACCCGTTTGGCACCGGCCGTAATATGATTGTAAGCGCCATCATAAGTAGTAAATAGCCCCGTAGACTCAACCACATAGTCTACTCCCATCTCCTTCCAAGGCAATTGGTCGGGATTTCTGACCGAAGTGCAACGAATCGAGTGTCCATCAACGATGATGCTATCATCCTTTGCTTCAACTTGGCTTTCAAGCTTACCGTGAGTCGAATCGTACTTGAATAAATAAGCTAAGTTTTCAGCAGGTACGAGGTCATTAATCGCAACAAACTCAATCTCAGGATTTTTAATCGCGGAACGCATCACTAAACGTCCAATGCGACCAAATCCATTAATTGCGACTTTTATAGCCATAAGTGAAAACTCCTCGTTGTCAAATGCTGCGTTTTTACGACTTTAAGCGCACTTTAAGCGCAATTTTTGGGAATACTGTAACATAATTCAAACCGTTTGCAGATGTTCTTCGTAATATTTTAATATAGCCAGTAATATAGCCAGGAAATGAGTTGTCGCCATCTAAAAGTGCAAGTATTCTCTCGTATTACACTCAACAACTTACGGTTTGATTTTGAAGATAAATTATTATCATATTTTTAGGCATTTGTCAAAAGACTATTCTCTATTTTTGCGTTAAATTGTCGTTAAGAAAAAATACAAAATATAAAGTTTATGGAACAAATCCGCAGAAAAGATTGAATAACTTTCGCAAACATCTCCACAAAAATTAACTCAAGTCAAACCGAATCGATGGTAAATTAAACAGGTGTTATTTGCAGGACTCACGAACAACTTGACCAGGAGAAGTTTATGGAAAAAGTTAGCCCAAACTCTTTTAAGTTACTCAACACATCTGTGCTGATAGAAAATCAAGAAACCAAGCGGTATCTGTTCTCAGATGGAGAACCCATTAAAGGAGATCGAGGAGCCGAGGGAGGCTGGAAAGCATCATCCGGTTTTGAAAGTCCTAAAATCGTAGGAGCCGATGCCAATTACTACAATCGCGCCCTGTGGATTATCCATCAACAAGGTGATAATTTTATCATCGAAAATCAAGAAACCAAGCGGTATTTGTTCTCAGATGGAGAACCCATTAAAGGAGATCGAGGAGCCGAGGGAGGCTGGAAAGCATCATCCGGTTTTGAAAGTCCTACAGTCGTAGGAGCCGATGCCAATTACTACAATCGTGCCCTGTGGATTATCTACAAAAGTGGTGATAATTTTATCATCGAAAATCAAGAAACCAAGCGGTATCTGTTCTCAGATGGAGAACCGATTAAAGGAGATCGAGGAGCCGAGGGAGGCTGGAAAGCATCATCCGGTTTTGA
>NZ_AUZM01000005.1 GCF_000478195.2 Lyngbya aestuarii BL J
CGAGTGGGGCGGCGAATTTAAGCCAACACCACGCCCAACGAGTTTATCGAGAAGCGTTAGTTTATAGTATTTCCGGTCAAACAAAAGGCTTAATGGAAGCCAGTTTAAATACTGTTAATTAATTGAGTTAAAAATATAGATTAATTTTTATCAGCAAGACAGCGATTAGGGTGTGAACGTGAATTGTCTGGAAATTGCGAAGCGCAGTAATCTTTGAGGAGAACTAGAGTTTTGTAAAATCGGCTTTCGTAAATATTTCCCAACTGCTAACCGGGCAATTCCTTTCAATCGGGCTTTAAGCCTTACCAAGAGAAACTGTAACTGATAATTTTTTTCTGCGTCAATATATAGAGGCATAAATGCTAATTTTCCATAAAGAACATCTGCTCTATGAGTTTTAGATAAACCATTTTTATAATGCTCTAAATTAGGTTTACCTCCATGTTCACCATAATTTCGGAAAGGAACATAGTTTTCAAGTTTCCTCTGTCGCCAGAATTTATCAATCGTTGAGTCCCAACTGGAATAGGCTTTTGGGCCTGGATTTTCTCGGATTTCTGCTTCTAATTCAAGCAAACATTTAGAGATCGGAAGAGCACGATATAAGCGACCATTGCAGTTGAAAATCCTTCTGCATAGCCTTCCGGTGAAACACTATAAATTTGAGGCGCACAGGTATATAACCAAGAAATTCCTACATTTTCTTGGATTGGATTAAAGGGCAATGGCAATTTTCCCATTTCAACAACCGGGACAAAATCAGCCTCAACAATCAACGTGGGTTTACTCTGATTTATAGCAATTTCCCAGGCTTGTCGATGGTTAAGTAGACAGAGATAGCTCGGAGAGTAATCTTTATACTCGGGTTGGTGTTTTTGTCGCAAAACTTCACAATCAAAGCCACTTTTTTTTAAGGCTGATTCTAAGGTATCTGTGTTTTCTTTGTAGGCAATAATGAAAGTTTTTTCCAGACTATCAGCAAGTGAGATTGCTGTTGAGTTTTTTATATTAGATTGAATCATAATATTGATAAATCTAAACCTATTATATCAAGTTTTTTCTAGAAAAGATAATTTTTTATCCAACTTCAACCTCAGTGTTTAAGAATTAATCTTTTAAAACATTTCTTATACCACATTTTGTTTTTTTTGTCAAGTTAATTTTTGTTAGATATTTTTTAGAGTAATCACTCACAAAATGTCAAGTTTTGTTAAGAAAACTTTAGATTTTCTTATCGAATTATGTCAGTTCAGGCAAAAAAAGGTTTTGAGTTAACGTTTTCTGCTAACAATACTCATAGTGCTTTTTCGTGGAATTGAATAACAATAGGAAATATTGCCCTTTGCAAGTGACCTAACGCTGAATTCAATTTTACAGAAATGGCCATTAAGAAACCTCAAAAGTTGAGGAGAAATCCAACACTTTAAGTTTCTAACCGCAAGCACTCAAATCCAAGAAACAGAAACCAGCAATTAAAACGGTAAGCAAAAGGGTTGACTCGTCATCTCAATTTATGCTTATCATCTGCTGATAAATCTGTTTCAATATTCAGCCTAGCCTGATATTTTCAACTTAAAGAAAGCCGATTAAAAGGGACTGAAAGGTTTATATGTTTACATACGTTAATCCCACTGTTAGACACATCAAACCCGATAATCTGAACGGACGAGCGCTCCTCAAAGTCGTCTACGTGGTGTTAGAAGCACAATATCAAAGTGCATTATCTACTGCGGTTCGTTCGATCAATAAAAACAACCCCTATTTAGCCATTGAAATCAGTGGTTATCTAATTGAGGAGTTGAGAAATCCTAAAAACTATGACGATCTTAAAAGAGATATCGCCGAAGCTAATATCTTTATTGCTTCTCTAATTTTTATCGAAGATTTAGCCGAAAAAGTTGTAGAAGCCGTTACACCCTATCGGGATAACCTTGATGTCGCGGTTGTTTTTCCGTCGATGCCTCAAGTGATGCGCCTCAATAAAATGGGCAGTTTTTCAATGGCACAATTGGGACAAAGCAAAAGTGCGATCGCCCAATTTATGAAAAAACGGAAGGAAAAATCCGGTTCTTCCTTCCAAGATGGGATGCTGAAACTGTTGCGAACTTTGCCGAAAGTTCTCAAATATATGCCCATTGAAAAGGCCCAAGATGCCCGCAACTTTATGATGTCTTTCCAATATTGGTTAGGCGGTTCTTCTGAAAACTTGGAGAACTTCTTATTAATGTTGGCGGATAAATACGTCCTCAAAGATAGTGAGTTTAAATATGCCGATCCCGTGGTTTATCCCGACATGGGAATCTGGCATCCTTTAGCCCCCAAAATGTTTGAAGATGTTACCGAATATTTGAAATGGTATAACGACCGGGATGATATTAGCGAAGATCAAAAAGATCCTCTCGCCCCTTGCGTCGGCATCGTCTTACAACGCACTCACTTGGTAACAGGTGATGATGCCCATTATGTGGCAATGATCCAGGAAATTGAAGCCATGGGTGGCCGCGTTATTCCTGTTTTTGCAGGGGGTTTAGACTTTTCCAAACCCGTTGAAGAATATTTCTGGGACACCCCCCCAAAAGGCATTCAACCCCAGGCGTTAGTGGATACCGTCGTCTCTTTAACCGGGTTTGCCCTGGTCGGTGGCCCAGCCCGTCAAGATCACCCGAAAGCGATCGATTCATTAAAACGCCTCAACCGTCCCTACATGGTGGCGTTGCCTCTGGTGTTCCAAACCACCGAAGAATGGGAAGGCAGCGACTTGGGCCTGCACCCGATCCAGGTGGCGTTACAAATCGCCATTCCTGAACTCGACGGCGCCATTGAACCCATTATCGTCTCAGGCCGAGATGGGGCGACAGGAAAAGCGATCGCCCTGCAAGATCGGGTGGAAGCAATTGCCCAACGGGCGATGAAATGGGCAAACTTGCGGAAAAAACCCAAACTTGACAAGAAAATTGCCATCACTATTTTCAGCTTCCCGCCCGATAAAGGCAACGTTGGAACCGCAGCATATTTAGATGTATTCGGTTCTATTTATGAGGTGATGCAAGGGTTGAAAAATAACGGTTATGATCTCCCCGAATTACCGGAGTCAGCCGAACAATTAATGCAGGAAGTCATCCACGACGCCACCGCCCAATATCAAAGTCCAGAACTTAATGTTGCCTATCGAATGTCGGTGGAACAATACGAACGTTTGACCCCTTATTCCGAACGTTTGCATGAAAATTGGGGGCCACCTCCGGGGCATTTAAACACCGACGGCGAGAATTTATTAATCTACGGAAAACAGTTTGGTAATCTGTTTATTGGGGTACAACCAACCTTTGGTTATGAAGGCGATCCGATGCGGTTGTTGTTCTCTCGATCTGCGAGTCCCCATCATGGTTTTGCCGCTTATTACACCTATTTAGAACAGGTTTGGCAAGCCGATGCAGTATTGCATTTTGGGACGCATGGATCGTTAGAATTTATGCCCGGAAAACAAATGGGAATGTCGGGGGATTGTTACCCGGATAATTTAATTGGCACGACTCCGAATATCTATTATTATGCTGCCAATAATCCCAGTGAAGCAACCATTGCCAAACGCCGCAGTTATGCCGCTACGATTTCTTATTTAACGCCTGCTGCGGAAAATGCCGGGTTATACAAAGGTTTGCAGGAATTAAATGAGTTAATTGGTTCCTATCAAAGCCTTAAAGATGGGGGTCGCGGTGTGCAGATTGTTAACACCATTATCGAAAAATCTCGGACGGTAAACCTCGATCAAGATGTGAGTTTGCCCGATTGTGATGCGGGTGAACTTTCGGCTGAAGAACGTGATAATGTAGTTGGGCAAGTCTATCGCCGCTTGATGGAAATTGAGTCGCGTTTATTGCCCTGTGGTTTACACGTGATTGGAAAACCGCCAACCGCAGAAGAAGCGATCGCAACTTTAGTTAATATTGCTAGTTTAGATCGCGAAGAAGATGGTTTGCTGAGTTTGCCTCATATTATCGCTGATAGTATTAACCGCAATCTCGAAGAAATTTACCGCAATAATGACAAAGGTATTTTAGCTGATGTGGAATTATTGCAGCATATGACTGAAGCTTCCAGGTCAGCAATTGCGGCGTTAGTTCAAGAAAAAACCGATGCAGAAGGACGAGTTTCTAAGGTTTCTAAACTCAATTTCTTCAACATGGGTAAAAAGGAACCCTGGATCGAATCGTTGTATGAATTCGGCTATACAAAAGTAGACACCGAAGTTATCAAACCGCTGTTTGAATATTTGGAATTCTGCTTACAACAAGTTTGTGCAGATAACGAATTAGGGGCATTATTACGGGCGTTAGAAGGAGAATATATTCTGCCCGGGCCAGGAGGCGATCCGATTCGGAATCCGGGTGTTTTACCGACAGGTAAAAATATGCACGCCCTCGATCCTCAGTCCATTCCAACGGCGGCGGCGGTGAAGTCTGCGGCGATTGTGGTTGAACGATTAATTGCCCGTCAAAAAATAGAAAATGGCGGTAATTATCCCGAAACAATTGCAGTGGTCTTGTGGGGAACTGATAATATTAAAACCTACGGAGAATCCCTCGCCCAAGTGATGTGGATGGTCGGGGTTAAACCGGTTCCCGATGCGTTAGGACGGGTGAATAAATTAGAGTTAATTCCCTTAGAAGAATTGGGGCGTCCGCGTATTGACGTGGTGATTAACTGTTCTGGGGTGTTCCGCGACTTATTTATCAATCAGATGAATTTGTTAGATAAAGCGGTGAAAATGGCGGCAGAAGCGGATGAACCGTTAGAGATGAATTTTGTTCGTAAACACGCTTTAGTACAAGCCGAAGAATTGGGCGTGAATTTACGACAAGCCGCAACACGGGTGTTTTCTAATGCGTCTGGTTCTTATTCTTCTAACATCAATTTGGCGGTTGAAAATAGCACTTGGGAATCTGAAGATGAGTTGCAGGAAATGTATCTAAAGCGCAAATCTTTTGCGTTTAATTCGGATAATCCGGGGATGATGGATGATAACCGTCAAGTGTTTGAGTCGGCATTAAAAACCGCAGAAGTGACATTCCAAAACTTGGATTCTTCCGAGATTAGTTTAACGGATGTTTCCCATTATTTTGACTCTGATCCGACAAAAGTGATCAGCAGTTTACGCAAGGATGGGAAGAAACCAGCCGCGTATATTGCCGATACTACAACCGCCAATGCACAGGTTCGCACGCTATCAGAAACCGTGCGGTTAGATGCGCGTACAAAAATGTTAAATCCCAAGTGGTATGAAGGGATGTTGTCTCACGGTTATGAGGGTGTTCGTGAGTTATCAAAACGCCTCGTTAATACGGTGGGTTGGAGCGCTACTGCGGGTGCGGTAGATAATTGGGTGTATGAAGAAACCAATGAAACCTTCATCAAAGATGAGGAGATGCAAAAGCGGTTAATGAACCTCAATCCTCATTCCTTCCGCCGCATGGTAACAACGTTATTAGAAGCCAACGGACGCGGTTATTGGGAGACAGACGACAGCAATTTAGACAAGTTGCGTGAGTTGTATCAAGAGATTGAAGACCGCATCGAAGGGATTGAGTAATCCACTTGCAACTTTAGCTGTAGGAATCAATGATTTCTATCTCTCTTAAAAAGAGAGAAAGTCACCTATCTGAAAATTAACGCTATAATATAGGCAGGCATTTTGCCTGCTTTTTATTTATAAGAAATAATCGAAATGGATAAAAAAATAAAAAATAAATCACAAAAAAAATCAGATCCTATAGAAGATATACTAGAAGATTTACCCTTATTCAAATACCTATCTGAGCAAAAATTGAAAGAAAAAATTGTAATTCCAGAAAACAATATAGAAAATGTTGATGCTAAATTTTATGAAAATCAAGAAGAAAACTATTTTCAAGAAACGAAAAAAGAAAAAATAAAAGTTAATAAAAAAGAAAACCTTGATGATAAGCATCAATCTCATAGTAATCAACTTTTCATTCCACTGACTTATGAAGAAGCTGTTCAAGAAGTTGGAAACGATATTGCTAAAATGTCAGATTTTATTGTTCCTGTAACAGACTTTGAAAAACAAATTATTCAAGTGGTTAACGATATTCAATATTCAGGATATATTTTATTTTTATATGGTGTTTCTGGTATCGGTAAATCAACTTTTATAAGTTCACTAGAATGGAGAAAACATATTCCAATTAAGCAAATTAAATCTATTAATGCTGGAAAGCTTGGCTCTGATAAATCTAACACAAAACTGAAAAAATTATTACAATGTATAACTGAATCTGCTAGATTATTTTTTGAAAAAAGCAGTAAACAAGATGATAAGTTATGTATCATTATTGACTATCTAGAAAATTTAGAAGATGAAGATGAAAAGCAAGTAAAAGGTTTTTTTCGAGATCTAAACGGACTATTACGTCAATATCCAATTCTCATTGTTTGGCCAGTAACAGATAGGGATGACCTAGAAAATATGAATAATCTTGCAAAAACTTTTTCTAGTACAATGTTTCATCGGAGACTACCAACTTTAGAATTTAGCGGCCCACCTATCGAGGTTTATCCAGAAATAGCTAAGAAAACTATTATGTTTTTTAACAAAGGGAAAAACCCTTCTGATTTTCAATTACACAATCCAGATTTTAACAAATTAAGAAAAAATTATAAAGCCAAAAATCCAGAGCAACAAATTATTAGAGAGTATTTAAAGGAAGTTATAGGTATTTGGGAGCAGCGAACAAAACGTATAGAGAAAATGATGGAAAATATGCCAAAACCTACAGAAGTTTGGTTTATAGTTTGCTATCCAGAAGCAGAAAATGTTGTTGCTCAGTTTGCCAAACAATCATCAGATATCGTTACTGAAATGTGGAATGCTGATCATCAAAGACTCATGGCTTATACCAGAGACAATCAGATGGGAGCTAATTGGGGTTCTGAGCGTCTTGCTTTAGCAATTAGTGGAGTACTAACGACCAAAATTATGTATTTACCAACAAATACTTTGGTAAGCTGTATTGTTTCTTATGCTAAAGACGCAGGGGTTCCTATTACAGAACAAAGTTTTCAAGAAACAGGAATTCCGAATAGTTGGTTTAAAAAATCATCTGCTTTAGATACACTGAAACGTTCTCCTCTTTATTTACAATTATCTGGAAAGGCTTCTAAAACAGGCAAGCGTAGAAGTGGTACTGTAGAAAAATCTTTAGAGAGAGCTAAAGAACCTTTTGAAAAAATAAACAGAACCATCGTAGATGAGAGCGATAAACCTTTTAATAATGCTTTATGTGTAGCCCTAATTGATGCTTGTGATGATCTGAAAGATTTATCTTTTGCTTGTGAAAAAAATCATCCTATAATACAAACGATACGGCCAGATATATTAGTAGAAGTTAAAGAGAGTAAGGTTCAAGTTAAAGAGAGTAAGTATATATGTATAGAAATGTACTATACGACTAAACCTGCACCTAACATTCTTGCAAAATACGTTTTAAACAAGTTAAACACTTACATGAATCAATTGGGCATAGGAAGGGATAAAATATTTGAGTAATATTGAGATTTAATTGGGTGAAATGTGACTCAACTAGACAAACTACTAATCAAGATTCTCTCAGGCACATCTGATGCAAATATTCCATTTTCAGAGTTGTGTCAGCTACTACGAAGGCTTGGCTTTGAAGAACGAGTTCGTGGGTCGCATCATATTTTTTCTAAAGAGGGTATCGAAGAAATTATGAATATTCAGCCTAAAGGTTCAAAAGCCAAACCCTATCAAGTAAAGCAAGTTCGCACAATCATTATTAAGTATCAGTTGGGAGGTCAAGATGAAACTACATTATGAAATAATTCTTTTCTGGAGTTCAGAAGATGAAGCGTTTATTGCAGAAGTTCCCGAACTCCCCGGATGTATAGCTGATGGTTCAACCTATCAGGAAGCGTTGCAAAATGTAGAAGTGATCATGCAAGAGTGGATAGAAACCGCTCAAGAATTAGGGCGAACAATTCCCGAACCGAAAAAACGTTTGATCTCTACTTAATTGTAGGGTGGGTGAGAAACGAGAATTTAATTACTCAAACATTAACTTGTTAATCTCACCCATCCTACTTATTATAATTTATACTAATAAATAGCGTTGAGTTGATTCATCCCCATGACAAACTTCACTCTGAACCTAGAATCAATTGAACTGACAGATGAGCAATTTTTTCAGCTTTGTCAGAATAACCGGGATCTGAAATTTGAACGAAATTCTAATGGAGATTTAGTCATTATGTCACCGACGGGAGGAGAAACTAGCAATATTAATGCTGGGTTAACGGCTCAACTTTGGAACTGGAACGCTCAAACTAAACTAGGGAAAGTATTTGACTCATCGGGTGGTTTTAAACTCCCCAATGGTGCGGATCGTTCTCCTGATGCAGCTTGGATAACCTTAGAACGTTGGGAAAGTTTAACCTCCGAACAGCGAAAAAAATTTATTCCTTTATGTCCTGATTTTGTGATTGAATTGCGTTCAGCCAGTGATCGCTTAAAAACGCTTCAAGATAAAATGCAAGAATATATTGAGAATGGTCTTCGCCTTGGATGGTTAATTAATTTTATTGATAAAAGTGTTGAAATTTATCGTCAAAATCAAGAGGTTCAGGTATTAGAGTCTCCACCAACGTTATCGGGAGAAGATGTTTTACCGGGTTTTATTCTCAATCTTCAAGAAATTTGGTAAATTAATTTAACAGAAATTGTTAGAATCAGATAAGAGTGCGATGTTTTTTAGTCTAGTCAATCACTAATTTAGCTGTGTTTTACCGGAATGACAATTCTAAACTCTGTTCCTTCTCCGGGTTGAGAGTTACATTCCAGCATTCCATCATGCTTGTCAACCACAATTTGATAACTAATAGAGAGTCCTAAGCCTGTCCCTTTACCAACAGGTTTAGTTGTAAAAAACGGATCAAAAATCTGGCTTTGTACTTCTGGGGGCATTCCTCCGGCATTATCTTGAATTGAAATAATCACCCAATTATTAGGCTGTTTTTCGGTTTTTTTAATTAATGCAGTTTTAATCGTAATGGTTGGTAAAAATGAAACCCCTAATTTATTTTGAACTGATTCTAAAGCATCAAGCGCATTACTCAATATATTCATAAAAACCTGATTAAGTTGAGCCGCATAACATTCGACTTGAGGAATTTTACCATAATTTTTAATGATTTCAATTGCGCTTCGTTCAGGCTTTGATTTTAAGCGATGGTGTAAGATTAATAAGGTACTTTCAATTCCTTCATGAAGATCGACAGGTTTGACTTCGGCTTCATCTAAACGGGAGAAATTTCGTAATGATAAGACAAGCTGACGAATTCGTTCAGCACCTAAACGCATCGAAGACAAAATTTTTGGTAAATCTTCAATGAGATAATCTAAGTCAATTTCGGCAATTTTTTCAACAATTTGAGGAGTCGGTTGAGGATATTCTTGTTGATACAACTCAACTAAATCAAGTAAATCTTGAGTAAATTCAGTTGCCGGATCGAGATTTCCATAAATAAAGTTTACAGGATTATTAATTTCGTGAGCAATTCCAGCGACTAAATGACCCAAACTCGACATTTTTTCGGTTTGAACTAATTGAATTTGAGCTTGTTTTAAATGGTTAGCTAAGGCTTGAGTTTCGGCTAAAAGTTCAGCTTGTTGTAAGGCGACACCCAGTTGAATAGAGATCTGGGATAATAATTGTAATTCTTCATCTGTCCAGCGACGAGTTGCTGTATTTTGATACGCGGCGAGTAATCCCCATAAGTTTTCACCTTGAAGGATGGGAACGACAATATAAGCCCTCGCAGAAAATTGCTCTAATAGTTTAATTTGACAGTCTGAATATCCGGCATCATAAATATCTTCTATCGCTAAAATTTCTCCTCGTCGAAAGCGTCCACCTTCTGTTTCTTGCAAACAAGTATCTGCAATATTAGGAATTAGATCAATTAAAGGTTTCCACTCAGAGGAAAATGACTCAGCGACAAAATAACCTGACCAATCAGAATTAAAGCGATAAACTACGACGCGATCACTTTTTATAAACCGTCTAACTTCTTGAGTTGTTGTATCAAAAATCGTTTGTAGATCGAGTGATTGACGAATACGATTAACAATTTCAAATAATATTTTTTGGCGTTGTTCTTCCTTTTGGCGTTCATCTAATAAAGTCAGATTTTTAGCTTTTTCCTGAACTTGATTTATATATTCAACTTGTTGTAAAGCAACATCTAAATGATGAGCAATTTGAGTGACAAATTCAATTTCATCCTCAGACCAATGACGTGGAGAACTACATTGGTGAATACATAAGCCTCCCCATAATTGATCATCTTTTAGCAGGGGAATAAAAAGATTAGCCCGCACTTGAAATTGACTCAAAATATCAATATGACAATCACTTAAACCTGCGGCATAAATATCAGAAATTGCATTAATTCTACCCTGTTTATATTGGGGTGCAAACTGTTCACCAAAGCAATGATCATGAATACGAGCCGCTAAAACTGATTCAAATTCAGGATTAACATCTTCGGAGATAAATTCACCATCATCATAACCCGAATCGGGATCAAAACGAAACACAGCAACTCGATCAGCATTTAATAATTGTCTGACTTCTATTGCTGTTGCTGTAAAAATTGTGTTAAGCTCAAGGGATTCTCGAATGCGACTAATCACCCGAAACAGTGCTTTATAACGTTCTATCGGATTGATCTCGAATTCTAAGTGAGCAGAATAAGACGACTGACCATTGTTTGAAAAAGGAGGTACAGGTTGCTCACTCAAAATTTGTTGTAGTCGTTCAAAAGCCGCTTGATTTTTACAGCAATCTCGTATTTGTTTCCATTGATGAGTGTTGAGCATCATAAGTTTTGAGTTTGATCAAGGACGATACACTCTAGTCGGCGTGGAAGGCTGAAGAATGATGAGGAAGCAACACAAGATCAATTAATTTCCTCTATATTAAGTATAGTCTAAAATTAACCTGAGATCGAAGATCGGATTTCCAAGAAGAATTTAAGATTGGTAAATAGGAATAGAGATTATAAACTCTGTTCTATTTTCAGTTTGGGAAATACACTGAAGACTACCCTGATGCTTATCTACAATAATTTGATAGCTAATCGAAAGCCCTAAACCCGTTCCTTGGCCAATCGGTTTAGTGGTGAAAAAGGGATCAAAAATATGAGGAAGATGTTCGGGTGCAATTCCTAGTCCGTTATCAAGAATAGAAATTTTAACCCAATCTTTTAGGGGAGACTGTTCTTTAATAATAGAAGTTTCTATCCACACTTTAGGTGAATAACTTGAAGTCGGTAAGTTTCTATTTTTTAATTTATTATAATGGTCTTCTAGAGAATCAAGAGCATTACTAATGATATTCATAAAAACTTGATTGAGTAAGCTTGCATAACATTCAACTTTGGGTAAATCTCCATAATTTTTAACGACTTTAATTTCGGGAAAATTTGAACTCTCTCGAAAGCGGTGTTGTAAAATCATTAATGTGTTGTCAATTCCTTCATGGAGATCGACTGCTTTAATTTGAGCTTCATCTAATCGAGAAAAGTTGCGTAAAGATAAAACTAATTGACGAATTCGATCTGCTCCTATTTGCATTGAAGAAACAATTTTAGGTAAATCAGAAACCATAAAATCTAACTCAATAGATTCAGCGTACTCTTGAATTTCAGCAGGAGGCTGAGGATAATGGGTCTGATAAAGATCGAGTAAATTGAGTAAGTTTTCACTGTATTCACGGGTATAAGCTAAATTCCCATAGATAAAACTGACAGGATTATTAATTTCATGAGCAATTCCAGCAACTAATCGTCCTAATCCTGACATTTTCTCGGTTTGAATCAGTTTAGTTTGAGTCTGACGTAATTCCTCTAAAGTTTGAGAGAGTTGTTGAGCTTTTGCTTTTTCATTTTCAGCCGCCACACAAGTTTTTTCATAGAGTTCTGCTTGAGTAATCGCCATCCCAACTTGATCAGCAAGCTGACTAATTAAATCTATTTCTTCCGGTTGCCAACTTCGAGGTTTATTACATTCGTGAGCAATCAATAATCCCCAAAGTTGATGATTGTCTCCAATGGGAACAATTAAATTTGCTCGCACCTGAACACTTTCTAAAAACTCTTGATAACAAGCAGGTAAGTTGGCTTGATAAATATCACCAATTACTCCAAATCTACCTTCTCGATATTGATTTGCACAGTCATTGGGGAAACATCCACTTGGTGTTTTAATCCCCAGAACAGAAGAAATATCTTGACCCACTGCTTCTACAATCACTTCTCCTTCTTGCTCATTAATTAACTTATAAATCACAACACGATCCGTTTTTATTAATGCTCGCACTTCCCGAACAATCGTAAACATTGTGATTCTTAAATCCAAGGTACTACGAATTTGATCAGTTACTCGTTCTAAAGCTTTAGAAAAGTCGAGAGTTCGTTGCAATTGACTGGTGCGTTCTTGAACTTGTTTTTCTAGGTTAATATTAAGATCTTGAACTTCTTTATAAAGTAAATATTGTTGAATTGCCATTGCAAATTGTGCTTTTAAGCCTTCTGCTAAAGCCCTTTCTGCTTCTGTCCAAGCCTGGGCTTGACCTTTTTTTAATTCTCGCCAAATTTCAAAAGATTGCCGAGGCAAAATTTGTTTCATATCCGATTCAAAACGTCCTGCCCACAAAATTTCTGTATCAATTTCATTTCTAAAAATACTTAAAACTGCCAAAAATTTCTGGCAATATCGAATCGTTAAAATCAGTAAACCTCGAATTTTTGTAGCCTGAAAAGCCGGGGATAACACCCGAAATAGCGGTTCTTTATACAAATCGGGAATTGCCCAACTTTCTGACTCTGAAAGGGAGTTATGACTTGACACTTTGGAGCGATTAAATCCCATTCTAATCCATTGTTGCCAAAGGGGATGTTCTTCTAAAATCGGACTTGATTCCCACTCCGGCATCGTAGGTTGTTCTCCACAAGTCCAGACCTCTGAAGTTTGCGCTTCACTCGCACAAATATAGAGTCTACCCCCAACACCTTCTAAGGCTTGAACGGTGGCTTCCAAAGCATCTTGGAGTTGAATCGTGGGTTGTTGATGTAATAGAGAGGCAATTTGGTTAATGGTGGCTTCTCGGCTTGCCTGTTGGCGGGTATAACTGAGTAATGTAGATTGTTTAATCGCAATAGAAAGCTGATCAACAATGAGCTGAACAAATTGCAATTGGGATTCAGAAATTTCCCAAGGTTCGGCATGATGAGACACCAAAAGTCCCCAGAGTTGGCGATTTGATTCTAGACTCTCTTGATGCAAAATTGGAATTACTAATGAGGATTGAACCCCCATTGCTTTGAGATAGGCAATATGGCAAGGATCAACTGAACGATAATTAATTTCTTCGGAGATAGAAAAGTTTTCGGTTTCGTCAGTTTTTACCGGACTCCAACCAATTTGTCCGGTGGCAATGTTAACAATACTGCGTTGACCTAGAGTGCGAAACATTTCTCGGGCGGCGGTCGGAATGTCATCTGCTGGAAAATGCAATCCTTTTAGGGAAGGTAAGTGATTCTCATAAATTGATTCAGCCATGACTTGACCGCTTGCATCAGCGCTAAACTGATAAATCATTACACGATCCGTTTCCAAAAAGGCTCGAACTTCAGCAACGGTTGCTGTTAAAATTTCTTCAAGTTCTAGGGATTGACTAATGCGCTTTGTGATTCGATACAGTAGATGTTGTTCATCAATTTTTGTTGGAGAATTGTGTATATTTTCCATAGATCGGGTATAATCTCCTGTATAAGCTTGTAATCAGTGGATTGATATCCATTTAACTCTATTTATTATAATTATATATTTCTTAAAAATTCTCAGGACTAAAAATGCAATTAATATTTATCTTAAAGAAACTTAATATTTTCCGGATGCAATTTTAAGCAGCTTCTCATGGAGTATTCCCTTATATTCGTATTGAATCTTCGGTGGAATATCGGATTGTTTTAGTTCTGATTGTAAGGCGTTACTCAGTAATTTTTCGGAGAATATTGCTGAGTTTTTGAGATAATTAAGTAATTTTATAGATTTTTGAGAAAATCAGAGTTAGTTTTGATACCGTGATTAGATGATTCTTGCTCAGGTTCGATCAGCGCCAAAAAAAAGGTAGGTAGAGGTTCCGACTGAAAATGCGGTCTCTACCTACTCTGAGAGTATCAATTAAACTGAATTAAAAAGGGGACAAACTTTTCTTGGCTTTGTCGATCACATCCGCATAACGCAGTTCACCGCAGAGAATCTTACTGATCAGTTGAGTCGCAACGGGAACTTTGACACCCACTTTGTAACCGATGCCAGGGAAACGGTAGAATAAACCTGCTAAATTTCCCGCCCAAACCATATCGGCACCCCACTCTTTTTGCATGACTTGAGTGTATTTTTCAAGAGCATTACTCGCACCGCCCAAGGCTTGATCAATGGCTTCAGCCGCTTTGACTCCACTCAAAATTGAGGGACGAATACCCTCAGCCGATAGAGGATCAGCTAAACTGGCAGCATCTCCAGCAATCAGGGCGTTTTGGGTATGTAGTGTTTTGTCTCCATCCCACAAACAGATCGGATGATCAACCATTGAATTACTAGCCGTCATCCCCATTTTATTGGCGTACTGCATTAAATCTTTGCTAAGATCTTTGGGTTCACCGCCCCGGAAGGTGGCAATACTGATCGAATAGCTATCGGCTTTGGGAAATCCCCAAATACTGCCATTTTTGACCATTCCAAATTCAAAGGTGGGGATTTGACCCGAACTTACAGGGAATTCAGCGATCATACTCTGACGGAGTTTTGACTGTTTCAACCCCAACCATTGAGCCATTGGCCCTTTTGTACCATCGGCTGCAATCAGGTATTTAGCTTCTAGGGGTTCAGCGTTTGTATTGACTTGCCAGCGATCGCTTTTAAACTTAATCCCAGTCACTTCTGTTTGAGTTTGCAGTGTTGCCCCTTGGTCTACTGCTTGCTGCATCAAATATTGATCAAAGACATCCCGACGCACCATCCACATCGGTTTAACGATCTCTGTTTCAACGGGATCACCCAATTTCCAGGTGTAGCGAATTTTCTTGACGGTAGTGGAAATGGCGGGTGTAAAATCAAAGTCAAACCATTGAGCGATCGCCGGAGATACTCCACCACCACAGGGCTTTTGGCGAGGCCAGGTGTCTTTTTCGATCACCAGAACAGAATGCCCCCGTTTCGCGAGGTGATAAGCTGCTGCGCCTCCGGCCGGACCCGCACCAACAATAATGCAGTCAAACATGGTCGTCATAGGTTAATTATCAGTTGTTACTTGTTGTTTAATCGTATTCGCTAACTAATTTATTTCCAACCCCGGCATTTACAAATTATTGCCTTTTAAGGATTAAAACAGCACCCCTTTAAAACAGGTCAAATGCCTTGATTTCGAGCAATTTTTACCCGGAGGTAAATCTTAAACTGCTCTATTTGTGTCTAGTCTAACACGCTTAATCAGGGGGTTGCCAAGTCTAAATTTTTCTATTTTTATCAATTTTCATAATTTATTAGATCAACAATAGAGCCTTGATCTTTGATTGATTTGATCTTTTTCAACTTTTCTATTCTCTGTAATCTTTGATTTGTATTTAAAATTTATATCAAGTTTTCTTGAATAATTATCAAATCTAATTTTATTCAAAAAAGGATGAGACAGAACAGAACATGATCTGATTCACAAAACCTTACCGCTTTCCGGATGAATCAGTACGGCGGGATGAAACTCAGGTTTTTTTGGGCAAAGATCGATGTTTTCAGCGTCTACCTCATCCCGAAGTCTTAAAGTATTTAAAGGGTCGTAATATCTTTGTCCTTCGCCTCAAACATTTCATCAATTTTGGCGGTGTACTTATCCGTCAGCTTTTGAATTTGATCTTGTAAATCTCGGGCTTCATCTTCAGAGAGATCTTTACTTTTTTCTTGCTTACGAACTGAATCAACCGCATCCCGACGCACATTTCGCACCGAAACCTTACCCTCTTCAGCATATTTAGAGGCTAACTTCACAAATTCCTGGCGACGTTCACTGGTCAACGGAGGAATATTCAACCGAATAATCGATCCATCGTTATTAGGAGTCAGTCCCACATCAGACAAAGAAATCGCTTTTTCAATGATATCCAGCGTCTTGCGATCAAAGGGTTGAATCATGATCGTCGATGAATCTGGGGTATTGATAGTCGCCAGAGACTTCAGAGAAGTGGGAGTCCCGTAATACTCTACCATCACCCGATCCAACAAAGAAGTATTGGCGCGTCCAGTCCGGATGGTATTAAATGACCGTTGAGTAGACTCAACCGCTTTTTGCATTAAACTTTCGACTTCAGCTAACTTCACACAAACCTCCTACAAATGTTCCAACAGGGTCTCCACTGACAGCGCGAGCGATATTTCCCTGTACAGTTAGATCGAAGACAATAATGGGAATATTGTTTTCTTTGCACAAGGCGATCGCTGTACTATCCATCACGCGCAGATCTTGGGTCAGCACATGGCCATAGGTGAGGGTTTTATAACGGCGGGCCTCCGGGTTGAGATGCGGATCGCAATCATAAATCCCATCGACTTTTGTTGCTTTGAAAATCCCCTCAGCATCTATTTCTGCCGCTCGTAATGCCGCTGTGGTATCAGTGGTAAAGAAGGGATTCCCAGAACCCGCCCCAAAAATCACCACACGGTTTAGTTCCAGGTGACGAATCGCTTTCCGACGGATATAAGGTTCAGCGACTTCCTGCATGGCGATCGCCGTTTGTACACGAGTCGGGACTCCGATTTGTTCGAGGGCATCTTGTAAGGTAATGGCATTCATCACCGTAGCAATCATCCCGACATAATCAGCAGTTGCCCGATCCATTCCCGCCGAAGCCGCTTTTACACCTCGGAAGATATTACCACCACCGACAACAATTGCCACTTGAATTCCTTTGGCAACGACCTCTGCGACTTCTTGAGCAATTCCTTGAACGACGGCCGGATCGATCCCATAGCCGAGGCTTCCCATCAATGCTTCGCCGCTTAGTTTCAGTAAGATCCGCTTATATGCTGTTCCCATTTATAACCCCCAACAGTTTCCGGTAAATCGATTCAAATTGGCAGCGATCGCCATAACAGCTCTAGCAGGTTGGTGCCGACTGATGAATCGCACTGGTGTAGACATTGGGGTGATCATAAGTAATCGTAAGCTATAGTAACAAGCTGTTGAATGTTAAAGCATCCCTAAAAAGGATGATGATATGATTTGGGCGAGCATTGCCTTCCCAATAAGATACCAGAAAGCGGACTATCTGCTTTCAGCTTTTTTTAGGGAGCCGGATCAGTCACTTCTAGCATCCTGATTATCGCTCAACTTCCCCTCTCTACTTGCTAACCCAGTTTCAATTCTTCATCGCCACTGAATTGAGTCACCCATCGCTTCGGTAGTCGTGGGTTCGATGACTTCTCCCTTAAGCAGTTGGGCGATCGCCTGTTTGAGATAAGGCTTACTGACTGACTCAGCTGAGTTTGGGTTGTCATCAATTTGGCCACGATAACGGACTATGCCCTGTTGATCCAGTAAAAAGACTTCTGGAATCACACGCGCCCCAAAGCAGTTAGCGACATCTTGAGTGACATCCCGAATATAGGGAAAGTTAAGGTTATTGCCTTGTGCAAATTCCTTCATTTTCTCAAAACTATCTTCTGGAGATTGGGTCGTATCATTGGCGTTAATACCAACAAGGGTGACACCGACATCCGCATACTCCTGTTGAAGCTGTTTGAGACGGTCAATATACAGATGTACAAAGGAGCATTGGTTGGACATGAAAATCACAGCAACTGCCCTAGACCTCTCCAAATATCGAGCTAAATGATGCACCTCGCTATCTACTCCGGGCAGTTCAAAATCGGGAGCATAACTATTAATTGCAGTACCCTTCATGTTTAGACGTATTGCCAAATCTCTATCACAACAATAAACCAGCACACACTCGCACTCAGTAGGCCGACGCTCTAACCCCTACTTTAACTCACAATCTAAAAATCCCCTAATTCGTCGTACAGAAGGCGCCTTGAGTCGGGGGAAGTCGGGAAGACAAAGCGTGAATTTGATCACAAATCTCTAGTTGAGTAATCCTGTTGCTAGAGCATGATATCCAATTAATTTATAGGTGAGTTTGGCGGCGGTAAACTCGGAAACCACACAATCAGCCACAGGTGCTAATTCCATCACATCACAACCAATCACCGTATGAGTGGTAAATAAACGCTGCAAAAATCCGAGCAAACCATACCAACTTAACCCACCCGGTTCGGGGGTGCCGACTCCGGGCATGGAACTGGGGTCTATCCCATCTAAATCTATTGTCAGAAAGACTCGTTTTGTGGGAATGGCGGCGATCGCTTTTTCGATCCAGTCGGGTTGAGTGGCGATGTCTCGCGCCCAAAAAATAGGTAATTGTTTTTCTTTGATTAAATTCGCTTCTTCGATGCACAAACTGCGAATTCCTACCTGTACCGTTGGTAGTCCCATTTCTACGACTCGCCGCATCACGCAAGCATGATTATGAATTGTCCCTTCATATTCATAGCGTAAATCTCCATGAGCGTCTATTTGAACGACGGTAAAGGGTTCATCAGAGAGTTGTTGATATCCAGCAACCACTCCTGCGGTAATACTATGTTCACCGCCCAAAGCGATCACAAATTTACCGGAACTTGCCAAATCATAAACAGTTTGTTGGGTGAGTTGCAGCATTTGTTCCGATGATACGTCTTGGCTGCGGGTATCGGCGATCGCTGGATGGGTGTAAATTCCCACCGCAAAACAGACTTCTCGCTCTAGTTCGTCGTCGTAGCATTCAAGCTGATGAGAGGCTTCTAGCAACGCCGCAGGGCCGTTTTCACAGCCTTTTCGATAGCTGGTGGTTGCCTCAAAGGGAATGGGTAATATAGCAACCTGGGCGGTTTGAGCGTTGGGTACTATTTCTGAACCTAAAAAATCAACAACAGCAGTAGAAGTCAGGGTTGATGTCATTGGGGTAATCGAAGGGATAACTCAGGGTTGAATAATGTCACCCTAGATTTTGACATATTTAGAACTGATCAGATCACTAGATACGATTGCCGAGGGAATGCTGTATTAATGTATTGCTAAAAGTTTTCGGCTGATATTCTTGTTGACAGGGATAAGGCTGTTCAATGAACCAATGTTCCCATCGATCTGAAGATAGAGAAGAAATTTGGCTGCCTGTGGTTTCAAATTTGCCGTGCATACAAACATTGCCTTTATGATCGCGTAAAATGGCTTGAGCGGTATCGAGGGAAAATTGACCTTCGTTGAGTTGACACAACAATTTAACCCGTCCTTCTCGCGAGTCGTGAGAGGAAACTTGAAGTCCCCCCTCTGAAAAAATCTGAGCAAAATCAAAATCTTCTTCACTTTGACACCATCCCATTTCTATTGCATGAGGGATGAGTTGGGGATGTCGTAAATCGCCCTGATTCCGAATACTGAGATCATTAGAAATAGATCGAGTTCCGGTTGTCACGTGTTCGGCTATCCAATATTGACCTGCGGTTTCTAAGACCCAAGCTTCTGTGGGATCAGCAATAATAAATGAGTTGTGATAAATCAGGGCAAAATGTTCGGCACAGTTTCCCCCTTGCCCATGTTTTTCTAATAATTCTACTATACAATCAAGGGCTGAACGAGCGGTTGCAGAGCGTTCTAGGGCGAGTCGTAATAAATCCATCCCCAACAAACCCGCACTATAATAAGGTTCAGTTGTCCAAACGGCCTCATTTCCGATGACGACTCCGCACTCATTTGCACCCATTTCAGCGCCCCAAATCCAGCGAGGTTTTGATAAGATTACGGCGTAGGTGTGGTTGACTTGAGGAATAGAAATATAAGTACATTCAACTAATTCACCAAGACCGTTATTTTGGGCTGGAAATGTCACCACATCTTGAATTTCTCCTTGAGGGCGATCGCTATTTTTCCCAAAAATAACATCACTGTTGAGTGTAGCATCGGGTAAGGCAACGAAGGTATCACACATCGCAACAAAATTCCCTGAATTAACTTGTTCCTATTTTGTCTTGCTAACTTGGTGATCTACCCTCCTAAATATTAATGTTTTCTATAATTTTTGTGTAGACTCTCACTCTGACTGATTCTTTATCTGTTCAAAAGAACTGGACTCGGACTTCAATTTATGCAGCAAATGATCACAAATTATCAAAATCCTGCCAATCATTCAGGTTTTTAATTCGGTTAACTGAACTTTGAAGTTCTTTTAACAAACTGTCTATTTTCTCAATCAATTCTCTGTCTTTGGCGTTTAATTTTCCCTTTTCAGCTTGAGTTTCTAACTGTGTATTAGAAATAATAAACCGAATTAACGGCTCTAGTTCAGATAATTTTTCTAGCTGTAAACTCGTTAACTGTTCAAAAATATCCAGATAATTTGCAAAGTTTAAATCGCTAGGTAAATCATTATAATTGCTAAAATAATCGCTATCGTTAATGCGGCTTGAGTCGTCGTTTTTTTTTGGGAGGACAGAACTGATCTAGAAGTTGGAGATGCTATTAATTGATTGGTCTTTGAAATGATTTCCCATTCTTCATTTTCTATTCTATCGGATAAACCCCGCCAAACTCCCGACATACTTAAAGCAGATTTAGCTTTTAAGGTCGTGATAATTATCAAAAAACCATCTCTTAAAGGAATAGAATAGTTTTGCAGTTCTTTAGCCAATTCTTGTCGTAATTTTGCAGAATTTTTACCCAGTTTACAAGCGTTTTCTGCGGGTTTAGATGCGATTATTTTGGAAATCGCTAACTGTTCAATTGCGTCTTGTTCAACTTTAAAACCGTATTCTCCACCGATGTTAATAGCTTTATCTATTTCTAATTCTAGTTCATTTTTTAACGCACGAATAGCGAGAGAACGTAATATATTTTCATGTTCTTCTGAGTCAGAATAAACCCAAGCGATAGAATTTCTAACGGAGCGACCCATAAAATCTGCACGTTCTTCTCTAGCTTTTAATCCCGTTACAAGTAAGAGAAATTCAGAATCTTGACGCGCAAGAATCATTGAAGGTTTTTGATGCTCGATAACAGTTTCAACAGGTACTCTTTTAAAAATTGGTGGAGTTTCACGAATCAGACTCTCTTTTCTGATTTTAAACCAAGAATAATCTTGATCTTCTTTTTGACCTCGACTGAGAATGTAAATTGTCATCGTTATTTCCTCTAAACGTTCAAAGTGTGTTTAAATCAGTTTAAATTTTTAACCATTGTTCGCCTTTCAAAACCACAAAACCTTCGCTAGTTTTACAGTTATTGGCAAATTGTTTAACAGCAGTTCTCAGGTAAGCATCCAGACTAAACCAGTCTCGCAAAAAGTTAAAAACTCCCCAGCTTTTTGAACGAGAATCAAAATGTAATTTCAGCAAAAATCGCAAAAGATATCTTAAAGGTTGTTCACTGTCTTTCGGACTATATTGAGCATCATGTCGGGTTTTCCGAAAGTAGAAATGAGGATTTTTATGTTGATCATATTCTACCCGAGAAAAAATCACACTCCCCACCGTTTGAACCGGAGTAATAACACTCGCTATCCAAGGGCTAACTTTTTCAGAATCAAAAAATTGAATTAAATTTTCATAGCTTTTTTTCACCCGTTCTATTAACTCTTTTGCCTGTTGTTCATCTTTTAAATATTTCTCGCATTTTATCGGAGCAAAAATAACCAACCGGGGCGAATCAAGGTCTTGATAAGCCGCATTGAATAAGTCTTTAATTTGTTGGGGTCGATTCACTTTTTCGTTCAATATCCCTTTTGAATCTTCCATCAATGCCGGAGCATCAATTGCAATTAAAACGGCTACAGATTCTCGCAACAGTTTTCTGACAAACTCTCTTTCTTCTTTGGAGGCTTGACTTCCTAAATAGCCGCCCGGATAATCTCTAAACCGCAGTTGTAAGGAAGGTTTTTCTCCTTTTCGACCCAAACCAAAGGTAAAAGAACGCAAAGAATCCGGGCCAGAAATGGCTTCTGTTCCTTGAATTCCCATTCTTCCTCTCGGTTCAAATACATCGAGTAAACTCTTGAGATCAACTAAGTTATCTTGCAAAATTGCCGAGCTTTCGTCGTCGGGAGTTAGCTGTAAATCCGTCGAACCGATATTACTCTCAAACTGCTCATACATGGCGGTGATCAGGGTTGTTTTACCGACTCCACTAGGGCCGAGCATTGTAATTTGAAGTTCCTGCATTTGTATCCTAAATTAATCCAAAAAGGTGATTAAATTTAACTGGTTAGCTGCCGTTGCTCGTTCAACAGAATCCATCCATTCTCGTCGAGTTCGTGTTCGTTCTCCTAACTGTTCAAATTCGTTAGGCCAGACATCGTGACGAATTTCTTCTAAGAAAATACGCCATTCGTTTTTAACTTCTTTTGCTCGTAAGACTCGATCCATAAATTCTTCTACGATAGCAAATCCGGCTTGACTCGGTTCGGCCAATAAATCATCTAAGGCGCGTTCGCATTTATAAACGGCTTCTGCTTGCAGAGATTTGAGACAATTTAAGACTTCTTGAGCGGTCGGAGAGGATGACAGTTGCAGTGAGGTTTCATCGGGGGTTAAATCATCAATATGTTGGCGGATTCGGTGTTGAATTAAACCTCGATAGGAAAGTTCAAAGTCGGCTAAAATTTGAAAGCCTCGCCACAATTCACTAGGTTTATTTTCGACGAGTTCTTCGGGAATGAGTTCGGCAATTGTCTTGAGGAATTCTACCCCTCTACTCTCGGTTAAACCCGCCAAACGACCTCGCTCTATTAACACTTGAGCCACTTGAGATTTTACCCGATCTAATCCTCGTTTTAATCCTTCATCTAAAGAGAGAAAATGTTGAGATAAATGGGAGCGAACTTCGTTGAGATATTCATAATAAGCGTTGGGATAGCCGCCCACACTATCACGCTTGCGATTAATTTCGGCTTCGGTGGGAAGACCCGCATCTTCTCGACAGGCTTTAATGGTGTTTTCTACTTGTTGCTTGAAGTCGGCATCTTGTACATCCCGCTGTTCTCTGAGTTCTCGCAAAAGGGCTTCTAAACCCGTGGTTAAATCTTCCCAAAGTCGATCAAATAAGGTCACAAATAAGGGAAACCAATTGTCACGTCCGGTAACTCGTTCTAGAGCTTTTTCGGCTTTTTCGAGTTCGGAAGCAACGGTCTTTTGCAGTTGAATTAAACGGTCTTGGGTTGAGGAGGCGTATTCGGCATCTAAAGCCGACATTTTACTTGCTAAATAGTTAAGAATTCGCTCTAGAATTTGTTGATTGACGGTTTCTACATCCGCACAGTTGGCAATAATATGATCGACCACATATAAATGCTTTTCTTTGCGAGTATTTGCCAGGTCTTGACAGTAGAGGGAGTTGTCTCCAATTAAGGAGTTATTATCGGTACGATTGAGAACAAGAAATGACCAAAGTTTGAGCGGGAGTTCAGTCAGTGCAGAACTGGCAATATCATACAGTTTAACATCAACATCTGCCCAATATTCTCTCGGGGGTCTAGGCATTCGCACAAATAAAACAATATCAACATCTTGTCCGAGGGTTTTGATTAATCGTTCTTCATCTCCGAGTCCGGTATCGCCTAATCCCGGCATATCAATTAAGGCTATTTGTCCGACATCGGAGTTGGGAAAAGTACAAACAATTTTGGCTTCTCGAACGGCTAAATAATTGACATGAACACGATTTCCACTGGGATCATCTTGAGCAATATATTCTCGAATTTGAGACTTGGGAATGCGACGGGGCGAAGGTTCGTGAAACAAATGACGGTATTTTTCGAGGTTTGTATGGTAGCGACGCAAATGTTCGTACATCGCCCCACATTCTGCCTGTTTCGAGAGGTTTATCGGTAAATTTGGAAGGGGTTGGGTGGCAAATTCTTCTAAACTTAAAGGTTTGGCTCCCAGATAAAGTTTATCGTAATAAGGGGCAATGATTTCTTGTAAAAAACTTCGTTCGGTGTGAAACCAAACTTCTCCGTAGGTATCAACACTGGGGTTATGGTAAATTGTACTGCGAACTCCGGTACAATGTTGGCGATCGCCTGTGGGAATTTCCGAGGTTGTTAGACCGGATAAACTTTGTAATAAACGGCTTTTTCCCTGTCCGGCCCGTCCGACCACACCAATATTTAAAGTATTACGAGAAAAACGTGATTTGAGTTGATTTAAAGCCAATAATTCGGACTCAATACTTCTGTTGATTGACGAGCAATCTATTTCTTTCAAATCTCCACTCACATCAAAATCGTCAACTTGTGAAAGAAGCTGATTTCGGTGGTTTTGAAGACGATCCAATTGAGTGGAAAGTGACCTGAGATTCTTCTCAACTTTGTCGATTCTCAAGGCGAGAGGCTGACGTTGGTTAATAATGCTGGCAATCTGGGCAGATCTATTCATGGGGATAGCTTTCTGATTCCCGAATGATTCTATTTATCATAACTTAAATTTGACAAAATTGTGTTAATTATCGTTAAATTTATTGCTCGTGCGCTTGATTTATATTCGTCTTAATCAGCCAACCTGTATAATATCTATCCATTAAAGCAATAAAGGAGGTGTCTCTCTTGAGTTCATTTAGTGAGTATAAACCTAGAGCTTCTCAGTATATCACATTCATGGATTCTGAGTTTTATCCTGACTATCTTGATGAAGCAAATACTATTTATGGCAGTGTTATAGAAGAGTTTGCAAACTTAGCTAACAAAGCTAGCAACTCTGCAAATTTACTGAGAAGTATTACTGAAATTCCCAATCCATCTAGAACACAATTACTGCGCGTCTTCCGTAAATATGTATCACCAGATACTTCGGTTGAGATGTTAAAGGTCAAAAGAAGAATTTCCAGCATCATTGAAGACTATGGGCATCGATTTAGAGATATAGAAGAAGTTAGAGAAAAATTAGCAAGCCGTCCTAATCCTGATGAAGCATTAATGGCTATTCTAATGGAATATAAGAGCCGGGGACAGAAAGGATATGAATTAACAGAAGCATTTTTCCTGTGGTTTGAAAAAAACTTTGGAGCGGAGTATCTAATTCAAGGCCCTGTAGGTGCAGGAAGAGATATAATGCTCAATGAAGTATTAGAAAATTGGGCAATACAAACACCAGCAGACATTCTAATTTCTCGGACTGATAAAACTCCTTTGGTTATTGGATTTGCACGCTACGATTCAGATCGAGGGGGAGCGCAGGAAGATGATCGCATTGGTGGCAATAGAGATAAGGTGACAGATATTCTCCAGTACGCAAATACTTACGATCTTCCTCTAAAAGTGTTCTTTTTAAATGATGGCCCCGGATTAACTCTTGGATCAATGTGGAATGATTATGCCTCCCTAGAATATTATGGACAAGGAAGAGTTCTAGTTTGTACTCTGAAAATGTTAGATGAAAGATTTACCAGAGATTGGCTTGAAAGTTAAGTTGTTTATCCCAATCTTCAATCAGAGTTTCTGGAACTTCCTCAAGATCTGATGCGATCTCCAAATATAAATCAAGCCCCCGTCGCAAAATTCTATTCGTATTGAACAGAGACTCTTGTTTGGGTTGATTTCCATTATTATTAACAAAGTCACCCATTGCTTCAGTTCCTTTAATCAAGCGATGAATTGTTGTTTTTATTGCCAAAAGTGAATTATCTATCCCTACCCATTGTCTTTCTAATTCTTCCGCAACCGCCACTGTTGTTCCACTTCCCAGGAAAGCATCTAATATCAGATCTCCTGGATTAGAAGAAGCCAAAATAATTCGCTTAATTAAATCAGGATTCTTTTCCGTTGGATAACCTGTAATCTTAATATTTTGATTGTGAGCATCCTTGAATTCAAGCCATATATCTTGAACGGCAATACCCTTACTATTATCAAGATATATTTTCCTTCTAGGATTACCTGTTGGAGACCAATAAATTTCACCTCTTTTATCCATCTCATCTAAAACTTCAGGAGGATATTGCCAATGTTTACCCGGTGGCGGAAGCATTCCTTTCCAAGCTTGACCTGTTGCACCTTTTCTCTGACCTGGAGCATGAACAGGAACTTTTTTGTACCGTCTTCCTGTCTCTTCTTCTATATACTGATATTCTTTTTTCGCTTTGGCATCTGTCCAAGATTCAAAGGGTTGATTCCACACATAATCATCACTTTTTGTATAGAAAAGGATATAATCTGATATATTTCCATACTGTTTGCGCGTGAAGTTTTTTGGGTTACATTTTTTGCGAGTAATCCAATTTCTAAAATTCTTTGCTCCAAAAATCTCGTCCATTAAGATTTTGACCGGAAAAGCCATCTTTTCATCTAGATGAACATATATAGACCCATGATTTGCTAATATTTCTCGTAGTAAAATCAATCGTTGACGTATAAACTCTAAATAATCTGCTCCATCAATTAAATCGTTGTAAGCATGGGTTTGATTTCTGGACTCAAAGCCAAATCCAGTCGCGTAAGGAGGATCGATGTAAATTAATCCCACTTTCCCTAAAATATTAGGATCATCTAATAAAGTTCTAAGCACTCTCAGATTTTCCCCATATACTAGGTAACTTTTCGGTTGTTTTTTCACGCGAGCAACACAACGTAACTGAGCGGGAGGCGTTTGAAATATATCTTCAGTAGAAACTTTTCCTTCATACTCCAAGCGAAATGATAGCTTACTGTTGTTTTTTAAGCTACCTTGAGATTGATTTTGATGAGGTATACCTGTTGCCATTGTAATTAAGAGTTAGACCCAATTTTTTGTTGTTTTTGTTGGCTTTAAAGTTGAACAACAATCAAGTTTTTACAATGACTATTGTATCATTATTTTTTATAGTCTGCAACTTCTTTTGTTGCTTAAAATTTTATAAAAAGCCATCAAATAAAGTCTGAAAAGAAAAGAATTTGTAGTTTAAATAAAACTTTGATTTTGACAATAAATACTTTAGACTGTTGAAAATTTCTTTTTAAGTTCCGGTTTAACTTTCCGATCTTCCCTAGATAGAATATTTAAAATGTGTAACAGTAGAATAAAAACAAAGATTCAACACAGGAGTAGTGCAGATGACAACAACCACACCCTCACCGACTGCAAAAACCTTTAAACAGCTTCCGATTGTTAAAAGTCCTGATTGGTGGCAAACTTTACGAGCGATTTTCAATCATCTGGACTATCTCGAAGAAAGTCGGGCGCGTTACGGGGATAATTTTGGCGGCTCATCAACAGGTTTTCCCGATTATGCCATATTTAGCGATCCTAAAGCCATAGAACAGATTTTTACAGCGAATCCAAATTGTTTTGATTCGGGCGTTGGAAACAAAAGTCTTCGACCCTTATTAGGTGATTTTTCTGTTATTCTTTTGGATGGTCATTCTCATCAAAAACAGCGCAAACTTTTGATGCCCCCTTTTCATGGGGAACGAATGAAAGCTTATGGTCAAACCATGTATGAAGTGACTCGGCGGGTGATGCAAAGCTGGCCGAAAGATCAGCCGTTTGAGATGCGAAATAGTACCCAAGAAATTACATTGCGGGTCATTTTAAATACGGTTTTTGGGTTGGATCGAGGCGAACGCTTTGAACAACTGAGAAAATTAATGACCGAATGGTTGGATACTTTTAATTCTCCGTTTAAAGCCAGTTTTTTGTTTTTTCCGAAATTACAAAAAGATTTGGGAGCTTGGAGTCCTTGGGGGCGATTTGTGAGAATTAGAAATAAAATTGATCAACTGCTTTATGCAGAAATTAATGAGCGTAAAAATAAGCCGTTGAGCGAAGATATTTTGAGTTTGATGATGGCGGCGCGAGATGAAAATGGCGAACCGATGAGCGATCAAGAATTACGAGATGAGTTGATGGGGCTGCTATTTGCAGGACATGAAACAACCGCCTCTGCATTGGCTTGGGCATTTTATTGGGTTCATTCTCAACCTGAAATTTTAGATAAATTATTGGATGAACTCAGCCAATGTGATCTTAAAAATGATCCCAGTGCGGTGATTAAATTACCCTATTTGAATGCAGTTTGTTCGGAAACATTGCGAATTTATCCGATTGCGATTTTTACGTTTGTTCGGCAGTTGAAAGTTCCGATGGAAATTCTAGACTATCAGTTTCAAGCCGGAACTCAACTCATTCCCTGTATTTATTTAGTGCATCATCGGGAGGATATTTATCCCAATTCTAAACAATTTCGCCCAGAACGTTTCCTCGAACGTCAGTTTTCACCCTATGAATTTTTGCCGTTTGGGGGTGGAAATCGTCGCTGCTTGGGTTATGCGTTTGCATTGTTGGAAATGAAGTTAGTTTTAGCAACGGTATTGACTGAAACGAAACTGGAATTAACGGAAAATCGCCCGATTAAACCTGTCCGTCGAGGGTTAACGTTTACCCCAGAAAATGGGGTGCCGATGAAGGTAAAAGCTTAGAAATGGAATGTTCACTCTGTAACTTCAACGGTGAATGAAAATAAGTACGATTGATCCATTTGCTGCTTCACCAACTCGGTTTCTAATTTATCGGACTAGAAACCGGGTTTATCCATCAATTTTAAGAGGGAATGAATTAACCACCAATTCCCAAACGACTAGCGATCGCAGGAGTCAGAGGAAATAAAGTAGTAATCATCAAAAATAAGGCTAATAAACCTAAAGCGGCGCGAGTATCATCGGGTTCGGTTAATTCGTTCAAACTGGGGCGTTCGAGGTTGCGTTGTAAGATTAAAATTACCACAGCCCAATATAACGCTAGAGAGTTTACTAACGAAGCAATTGCTAATACCACAAACGTCGCTAGAGTGGAACGTCCGGCAATTTTACGACCATAAATCGCTTGCATAATTCGTCCCCCATCGAGTTGTCCGGCTGGCATTAAATTAATTGCGGTAATCACTAAACCTAACCAACCGATAATCGTCAAAGGATGAACATCAACAATAGATTTATGCAGCGCTGAACCTAAAACTGTCTTGGCTAAAATTCCGACTAAAACTGACCCTTTAAAAAATTCGGTAGGAATCTGAAATAAACTTCCAGGATGAGATAAAACTAACCCGATAAACAGCATTCCCAGTGAGAGTAATCCTCCAGCCGCAGGCCCGGCGAAAGCAACATCAAATAAAACTTTTCGGTTCGGAAGAATAGACTCAAAACGGTTAAAAGCCCCAAAAGTACCGACTTGAATAGTCGGAATAAAAAACGGCCAGCCAAATTTAACGTGATGACGTTTTGCCATCAGTTGATGGGCAATTTCATGGCTGGCTAGAATCGAAAATAAACCCAAGGCAATGGGGAGAGTTTCAGCATAACGGTTCGGTTCTGTAAAAAAGTCAAACCCGAGTAACAAACTTCCGGCTTCAAAGGTGGTAAAGACGCTGACCAAGAGTAAAATAATCGCTAATACTTTTTGAGGAATTGTAGTTGATTGGGGATCATTTTTGCGAGGCAGAACGATCACAACGGGTTTTCCTTCGGGGTTTTCAACTAAAAAAAGTCGGAAGCGATCGCCCATTTTTTGCTCTAAGTGTTCTGATAGACGAGTATAGGCTTGTTCAGGATCTGTTCTGAGGTTTCCTTTGAAGATGATTCCTTCTTGATAAGGTAAAGTTTCAGTGGCAAAAAAGGTGTCTATACCAAAAATATTTTGAATGATTTTGAGATCTTCTGGGGGAATCGGTGTTGGTTTTTCTTCGGTATCTGTTAACTTTTTTTCAGGGGGCGAGGGGGCTGCTCCCGATTCAACGGAGGATTTTTCCTCGGTTTCATTCGGGGTATGGTACTGTTGGGGAGAGTCTGCTGGAGAGTCAGAACGTTGTTGCTCATTTTCTGCTGCCATTTCCCGCAGTTTTCGACCGAGGATGATGTAGAGTCCAGTTGAAGCCAGGAATAAAAAGAGGATACTGGCTAGATTGAGGTAAATTCCAGCCGCTGCCAGTGCGAAAAACAGCAGCCAAGGTGCCATTAAAATGATAGACTGCAACCAAGACAAGATCCCCTGTTTACCATAGGGTTGAGCGCGATAGAAGCCCCATCCCACAATCCCTAGAGCGATCAATAAGATGAAAATAGTTGTATTATCAAACGAAGTAAACATTCTAGACCTTAAAACATAGAGCAAACAACACCTGAACTAATCAAGCATCACTCAAAACAATTATACAGTAGCACCTGAAAAGGGTTGATTCTTAATCCCATGCAGGCAATAGACCAATATGTTCACAAGAATTAAAGTGATACAAACTCTCAAGGCTAGTTGTGAATTGCCACTTAATTCAAAGTATTGTTCCTAGTTTTAATAAAATTGATCTCCTTACAACTCATCTTTGATGATTAGTTTAAGTTCTCTAGAAATTGGCAATTTATCAATCTCTTGAGATAAGTTTATCTTGCTTTCACCCTGAGAATTTCGCTCTTGATAAACGCCGACAAGGAGAGCTTCTAAACCATACTTCGTGAGAGCATCAGAAGCCAGTCCAATAATTCCCAGTAGCACAATTCCCCCAATCATTCCCCCAGGCCCTAACATGGCTAGTGCAGCCGTAATTGCAGCAGCTCCGGTTAATCCAGTCGTTGCCATTGCGATCAGGAGAACAACCGCCGGGAAACCAATTCCAGCTAATTTACTAATAATTTCATCCATGATTTTAATTAAACTTAGATAAATGTTTGGTATGGAAAATACAATCAAAATCTTCAAGAATCAACTGAATTATCTAAGTCTTGGGCTTGATCCATGAGTCGATACTTGGCATTTCTAGCAACAACTTGTACTCGCTGCTGAGTAATTTGGAGCTTGATCGCAATTTCTTTGGTTGTCCATCCTTGCTGCAACAGTTCATAGACTTCTTTCTCTCTGGGTGTCAGTTCTTTTCGTCTCATTTCGCTGATTGATTGTCTCTAACAATTAATATTGTTGCAGATTTGGACAAAAAAAGTATCCGAAAAAATACTGAAGTTTAAGAGAAAAAAATATTCTCAATAAAAGTTACAGTAAGTCAGTTACAGATTACTCCGCCCAACGGGTACTCTGCGCGCGTGGGCTTCGCCCAACACCAGTCACGTGACTGCTGAACCCGAAGGGGGTCTGTCCGCTGCTGTAACCGTTGGTCAAAAAAGATTAATTAATCTCATCACCTCCTTCAAAAATTATTGAAACATTTTCAATCGCAAAAGTAGAAGTAAAATGATCAGATTATTGCCTCTCGTTTTCTGAGTCGGATTTAAACTAGGGAATAACGATCACAGGGTTAGGAGTATTGTGATTAGATTCAACTCGAGAGGCATCAGAATTTCCCAATGTGTTCATGGAGGCTTTCGCTTCAGCCATATCTCGTCGGGTGGCTTCTCGCAATTGTTCTCGTAGGGCAGGCATCACGGCGAGGGCGCGTGTCCAGTCAGGAATTTGAATATTTGCGGGGTTGTTGAGGTAGTCTTGCCCTGCTTCTGTGATCACTTGTTCAAATAACTCGACAGTAACTTCTTCTTGATGACGATCATACTCTAGGTTATTAAAACGAGCATCAACAAAATATTGCCGAGTGTAGTCTTGTGCTTCGCGTCGAAATTTAACTCGTAAGGTGCGAATTTCATCCATGGTTAAGACAACTCGTTCCATTTCTGTTAAAGTTCTGAGAATAGAACGGAGAATATCTCGACACATTTTTCGCAAGCCTTCGTGAGTGGAATTACCAATCGGTTGATGTTTATGATCGAAGGTTCCTAAATCAATTTGAGCGATGCGTTTTTCGGCTACATTACGATAAACTTCAGCCAACAATCCAATTTCTAGACCCCAATTTCCCGGAATCCGAATATTAAGAGCTAAATCATTTGTTAGAGCGCATTCTCCCGATAGAGGATAACGATAAGCCCCTAAATAACGTAGATAATTATGATAACCTAACATATCCGTTAAAGCCGTGAGTAAAGGCATGACAAATAAACGGACAACTCGCCCATGAAACCGAATGGGTTCACCTCCTAAGCGGGCATAATAGGCTTTGTTAAAGGCGATCCCCAACTCTTTTTCGACCAGAGGAAAAAGTAGCTTCATCGGATAGGTTTTGTTATAAGTGATAATATCAGCATCGTGCATAGCAATGGCTTCAGCTTGTAAAGATGCCACACCCAGTCCTAACCAAACGGCTTGACCTTTGCCTTTAAAGCTTAATAAATCTAAGCCTTTATCTCGCAATTTTTCTAAGAGTTGAGTCACCCGAGGGCCGTTTTCCCAAATCACAAAAGTTGGCTGGGGTAATATACTAAAAAAATCAACAGCTTTATTATATTGTTCGGCAGTTTGAGCGCAAAGACAAATGACTACAGTATTGACAAATTTACATTCTTTTAATTGATCTCGAATTAAAGTTAAAGCAGGTCTTTCGAGTTCATCATATAATGCCGGAATCAATACAGCAGTCGGTGAAGTTTCACTTAGTTGAGTTAATCGTGCTTCTAGGAGTTCTAGATCGCAACTAAAATCATGTATTGTTGTAATTAATTCTTGTTTGTAGTCCATATAAATCCCAACTCCAAATATTACACATTATACTGTTGTGTCTATTTTACCCCTTGTCGGTCAAACGGAGAGAGTCAAAATATTTTGATCTCAAGATATTTCAACAAATTTTGCGATGAGAGAAATTGAAGTTTGTTCTTGAGGTAAAGCCAACTTTGATCTCGATGATCTTTTCAAAACAATACAATATCTCTTGGATTCTGTTCGTTTGTATTGATTGTTCATCTCTTCTTATTCAACATTTTTTGGATTTTTTAGCATAAATAATAACTTTTAAAATAGTTTATATGATATTTAAAATAACCCATTTATTGAAAGTATTTTTAATGTTAAATCTTCATCAAAAATGAATCACTAAGAAGCCAGTTTAATCCGTTCAATTCCTGAATAAACATTAAATCGCCGACCTCGTAAAAAACCAATTAACGTTATATTAAATGCTTGAGCTATCTCCACCGCCAAGCTACTCGGAGCAGACACCGCACAAAGAACGGGAACACCAGCAACAATAGACTTTTGCAAAATCTCAAAGCTAGAGCGTCCACTGACCATCACGATATGATGCGTTAAAGGTAACTCATTTGTCAAGACAGCAGAACCAATGAGTTTATCTAAAGCATTATGACGACCGACATCTTCTCGAAGTTTCAAGAGTTTTCCCTGAGCGTCAAACAAAGCTGCTGCGTGTAAGCCGCCAGTCGCGGAAAATAGTCCTTGAGCTAATTTAAGTTGATCATTTAAACGATAAATAATCTCTGTGTTAATATTAAAGTCAGAAGAAATCTGCGGAATTTCACGGATTTTTAAGGACTCAATACTCGCTTTCCCACATACTCCACAAGCACTGGTCATAAAAAAATGTCGTTCGAGTCGTTTTAAATCAAAAGTTAATCCCGATTTTAGAGCCACATTAATAATATTTTGTCGCTGTTCGCCATCAATATCAGGATCTACACAATAACTCATTTTAGAAATATCTTCTCGGCTAGTTATCCCCCCTTCACTGTACAAAAAACCTGCCACTAAATCAAAATCTGCTCCCGGTGTTCGCATGGTAACAGCGAGAGTTTGTTCGGGATAAATCAACCGTATTTCTAAGGGTTCTTCTGTGGCTATCTCATCTAAACGAGAGCGGGTTTGACTTTCTTCTATTGTCCAGATTTTAGACTTTTTTTTGCTTTTTGCAGCACTCATGGGTTGATTTTTTAGTTTATTTAATTTAAGTCTCAGTAAGTTCGTTGTTGCGATGCACGCGCACCGATATAGGGCTAGAGCAACGACAACTAGCCCAACTACAAACGTTATCAATCAGCCGATCTTTTCCAAACAAACTAAGGCGTTATAGTCGGGAACACCTTCAGACGAACGCTTATTTTTATCTAGTAAAATATTTCCCTCTGGCCAGTGAACTTGGATATTTCTCGGTTTCATCGGGGCTATATAAACTCGTCCTTGATATTCACCCCAATCATTTTTTAACAGAACTTTATCACCATCTTTTAAGTTTAACTTTTCCGCATCAATAGGATTAATTAACACCGCTTCTCGCAACGCTCCGGTAATAGCATCTTTGCGTTCTTGAACCATACTATTAAACTGTTTTCCCCGACGAGTTGCAACGAAGAAATAACCCGCAGGTAATTCATCAAAACTCGGCGATAAAACCGAGAAATGAGCTTTTCCATTAGGTGTGGGAAACTTCCAGCCAAAACACAGATGTGAACCCCCATATTGAAACTGATCACCCTGTTCTTTTAGATGTTGAATTCCGGCATATTGGGGGATAACTTGAGCGATTTCTTGACGCATTTCTGCGGTAGTTTCAAAGTGTAATTTATCCGATAATTCGGGATGAACTCGCCGTGCTAATTCCATCAATACTTCCCACTCTGGGCGGGCTTCTCCGACTCTAGGGCCAGGAATTTCAGGGCTAAATATGACCCGTCGTTCTGTACTGGTTTCTGTCACACCTCCTGGCACTTCATAACGAGTGGTAGCGGGTAATATAATCACCGTTTCTGTCGGTTCTAATAACATTTGATTTGAACACACAATATCCATGTGAACCCGCAACGGAATATTTTTTAAAGCAGTTTCTACAGAATCGGGATCGGGCATAACTTCCAGAAAGTTACCGCCAATTGAGAATAACACATCAAGTTTATTTTCGGCTGCTGCTGCAATCATTTCTGAGGTAATTAAACCCGTTTTTGGAGAAACATTAAATCCCCAATATTTGCTGATCAATTCGGCATTTTCTGCGTTAATTTTTCGTCCGCCTGGAAAGACCGTAGAATAGCATCCCATTTCCGCCCCGCCTTGTACGCCAGAATGTCCGCGAATGGGCATTAAACCACATCCTTCACGCCCGACAAAACCTTTCATTAGAGCGAGATTAATAATGGCTCTGACGTTATCTTCACCACATTCATGTTGAGTAATTCCCATACTCCAAACAAACACCGCTTTTTCTGCTTTTCCGACCATCTCAGCAAAAGCATACATTTCCTCGCGAGTCGCCCCAGAAATTTGTTCTAAATCTTCCCAAGTTTGACGCTCTAATTCGGCTTGAAGTTGTGAATAATTTGTAGTATAATTTTTGATGAAGTTTGAGTCTATCCAGTTGTTAGCAATTAGATGTTTAATTACTCCATTTAGAAAAGCCTGATCACCATTGAGATTCACTAAAAAGAAATCTTCAGCGAATTTCGTACCGAATATTGCACTTTCAGGAATTGAAGGCACCCAGTAGCGTTCCATTCCCGGTTCTCGATAGGTATTCACACAAACAATCCGAGTCCCTGCTTTTTTTGCCCAGTGTAAATATTTAACGGTAACGGGTTGATTGTTCGCAACATTTGAACCAAAAAATACTAATAAATCGGTGCCAATCCAATCTTTATAGGAACAGGTTGTTGCAGCCGCCCCAATCGTTGTTTTTAACGCTCCGGTACTCGGAGAATGACAAATTCTCGCCGCATTATCAACATTATTACTCCCCATTGAACGCACTGCTTTTTGAACAGCATAATAGGTTTCATTCACGGTTCCCCGACTGGTTACATAAAACCCTAAACGTTCGGGATTCGAGGCTTTAATGCGTTCAGAAATACAGTCTAATGCTTCATCCCAACTGATGCGTCTAAATCCTTTATCGCCTTTATCTCGTCTCATTGGATAGGGAACTCGTCCCATTTCTCGCAACTGGGAACTTCTTTTTTGTTGTAATAAACTAACATCTGCTAACTGTTGAGGATCGAAAGCAGACATGGTATTAAGTCGCAAAAGTCGCATCCGCACGTTACACAAATGAAAGCCGTCTAACGTCCAGTCTTTCATTCCCGTTGTTCCCAAAGAACAGCCATCACAAACCCCATGATTGAGAATATCCCAAGCGTAGGATAGGCGATCGCGATTTTCCCAAACCGCCCTCACGCCTTCCCAATAGTTATTCGGATATTGTTCGCCAATTCCAAAGGGCTTCCAACTCGCCCACAGGGAGGGATTCCAAATTTTATTCGGTTTGTGCAACATGGGTCGATTTTAAATGATGTCTTTTATTAGTTTATTATAAAAAAAGACTTTTGGCGCAGTTTGTTCAATAAATAACACTTTTGATTGGTTTATTTGCAAAATTATATAATTACTAATTAATAGTTTGTGTTTTTGTTTGAGGGTTTGATCCCCCCTAGCCCCCCCTTAAAAAGGGGGGAATGGGAAAAAAAAGGGGGAATTGTATTAGAAAGGGTTGGTTAAATTAGAGTTTGACAATTGCCCTAAATTGTTCTATCGTAAAAATTACAACTATTTTCTCAATAACAAACAGTAACCTCAAAAAATAACCCCCCTTAAAAAGGGGGGGATGGTATTATCAAAGGTATTTGCACGTTATTGATCGAGTTGATTTATGTATTCATTTTACTTTCTATATAGTCAACAAAATCAGCAACAGTAGCACTTTCAAAATCAAAATTTTCTATATCACAATACAAATCTCCCATAAAACCACTACCGCTCAGGAAGCCACCTGGTCTGAAACGGATTTGACCACCAGATGTACTTATATCGCTCTCTTTCCACTCTACAATTCCTAACTCTAATTCTGTCTCTAGATAACAATCAACATAGTCAGCAAATCCGGTACGACTGTCATATAAATCAGATAATTGGTCTGATAAATTACAGTCTCGATCTAGATCTTCTTTGAGAGTTTCTAAAATCAACTCTTGTATTTGTTCGCGATTCATAGGATTTTCCATGATGATCAATTGTTGTATTTTACAGGTTACAATTTGCCAAACGAGAGAAAACTAATCGATATATTCCTAACTTTGCACCTTCATAGCGACCAATCGGACCCAAACCCCTCGGAAGGTGTCCTTTTGGCGCCGATAGGGAAAAGTTGAGGTTGTCAGTTCTTACCCATCCATCCTTCGTTTTCCAGCCAATTTCCTCCCCAAAACGATACCATTCGATCTGATTGTATTGTCCTAACTTGTTTCCGGTTTCCAGATAAATCTGTTTCTGAACAGTAAAACCAAAACGGACGTTACTGTATTTAATCCAAAGGTTGTTAATCGTGCGAATTTCTTCACAGGGAAAATTGTCAATTGAGCCTGTATCTAACCATCCATCTTTTGCCCTTCCCGCTACTTTTAACATGAGTCTAGCCGTTTCTTCGTCTGCATCTTTCCACTGTTTCTGACTCAAAAAATATTGCAAAACAGAGTAATCTACTCCTCTGGCTGAAACTACTTTTATTAATGATTTTGGCGGTGGAGGTGGAGGCGCTGCAATTACTGTTGTTAACGATGTTGGGGGTGGTGGAGGCGGAGGTATGCGAACGGTTTTAGAAGGTGTAGCTTGAGATGAAACTGCATTCACAACTTCCCCAACAGACTGATACCGTTTTTTCATCGCCTGCTGTAACATCTGATCTAAAACTTCGCCCAATTTTTGATTAATAGGAGCGGTTAAATAATCTCGCCAAACCCATTCTCCCTCGCTCACATCATACAACTGAAAGGGTTCAACTTGGGTTAATAGATGAATACAAGTCACACCCAAACTGTAAATATCACTGCTAAAATTGGCTTTTCCTAAAGCTTGTTCTGGTGCCGCATATCCAGCAGAACCGATGGTTGTTCCGGTAACGGCTAAGGCGGTACGGGTCGCAAATTTTGCCGCTCCAAAATCGACTAAAAACAGTTGGTTATCGGAAGCTCGACGGATCAAATTTTCCGGCTTGATATCCCGGTGAATCACTTGATTTTTGTGAACAAAATATAAGACCGGAAGTAATTTTTTGAGCAGTTGTAAAATTTGAGTTTCGTTAAAGGTTCCCGACTCCTCTAACTCTTGTTGCAGGTTTTTTCCTTGAATATATTCTTGAACTAAATACTGACGGTTATCTTGGGTAAAATAGGCGTAAAGTTCGGGAATTTGCGGATGTTTTCCCAACTCATCCAAACGAACGGCTTCTTGTTCAAAAAGTTGTTTAGCTTTTTCTACAGTTTCTGTTCCCTGTGCTTGCGGAAAAAACTGTTTGATCACACAAAAGGGTTTTGAAGGTTTGAACTCATCTATCGCTTTGAAGGTGCGACCAAACCCGCCTTGACCGATAATTTCTAGCGCTCGATAACGTTCGGCTAACAGTAATTTTACACCACAATGCTGACAAAATAGAGTGTTTGGCAGGTTATTCAACAAGCAGTCAGGATTCAAACATTGGCTCATCCCTGGCGACTCCAAGCAGTTCTATCTGTTTATTTTAGATCGGTTTTTGCTTGGAATTTTAACAAATTTTTTTGGTGTATCAAACTTAAATAATTTTTGCTAATTTTACCGTAAATTTTCTGATGCACCCAATTTTTATATAAAATCCGTAGGGTGCATCAGACCGAAGGAATTACTATTAATTTTACCGCCAATTTTCTGATGCACCCGAGTTTTAGTGTTTAGAGGTTGAAACCCCAACGGTAACTTTAGAAATTGACTTTTTTTGAGTTTGATAACTTGACTGTAACAAAGCTGATTTAACTCGATCTGATAACTGTTGTAAAATCCTGACAGCAACGGGTTCAAGTTGACGCTTATAAATCGGTTCTATAAACTTATCCCAAGGATTAAAATCGACGATAGATTTACCGATTTTAATGCCAACAGGTTCGAGGTGTTTTCCGGGTATTTCTTGATGAATTAAGTTTTGGTTTTTAAGTTGCTGAATAAACCAGTAAACCCCTTTTTGTTTATTGTTATCATTTCCGGCAATATCATCAGATTTAAACGAAATTAAACCCGTAATATTAAACAGTTGACTGCGATCAATCATACACTCAATTTGAGTACGACTCGGTAACACGCCCCAACCCATTTGATCGATAAAATGAGCGAGAGATTGAATGGGAATCGCACTTTCTGTATCACTAATATCAGGGGCGAGTAACAGCGAGGGTTGATTGAAAATTGCCTTTTTATCACCTAAGCGACGGCGAATTGTGTCAAGTTGTTTTTGGGAGATACAATCTTGAAAGTAAGTTAACCCATTTTTGTCGCTCAAAAGTTCTAGCAAAGCGATATATTTGCAGCCCAAACTATGACCGACCCATAAATAGTTAGAGTTTTCTAAATAGAATTTTCCGTCATAACCTGCGGCTTTTGCTTTTTCAACGAGTAAATTTTGTAACTCGTTTTGTTCTTCTAATAAACTCAGTGAAACAGACCAATGTTGAAAGGTAAATCGAAAGGGAATTGCAACGATAGTATAACCGGATTCAAATAATGTTTCTAAAAAATAGCGATAAGATAAGGTTGGGAATGAACCAAAAAACGCGCCACCAATAAATCTAATTACGCCTTTGGGTTGAGGATGGAAAGCAACCCAGCTAAAGCCTAAAGGTTCAAAGCGAAGTTGAGTAGACATAGTTTAACCCGAGTGTGATTAAAAGCAAATTGATTAACCTATCTCTAACTTAACGTTTGTTATAGAGTGATGAACAGTCGCTTTTTTGCAGTAACTCGGATGAGTGACACTCATTTGTGCTTTCAATCTTTCCCAAAAACCCGGTTTCTATTTAACATAAAAAAAGGCGAGTATTTTTAATACTCACCCCCTATTTTAACGAATTCAACAATAGAAAAAAATCGAGTCAACTCAATTAACTTTGAGTTACCGTTTCTTTTTCCTGTGAGGCTAAAAACTTCTCTAACTCGGTTAACGCATCCGCATCAACTTTGGTTTGCATTGGGCAGAATTTAGGCCCACACATTGAACAAAATTCGGCCGTTTTGTAGATATCCGCAGGTAAGGTTTCATCGTGATATTCACGGGCGCGTTCTGGATCGAGAGAGAGATCAAATTGACGGTTCCAGTCGAAGTTATAACGGGCTTCAGACAGTTGATCATCGCGATCGCGGGCGCCCGGACGATGACGGGCAATATCGGCCGCATGAGCGGCAATTTTGTAGGCAATTAAACCATTACGAACGTCTTCAGCATCCGGTAAACCGAGGTGTTCTTTTGGCGTCACATAACATAACATTGCCGTGCCATACCAACCGGCCATCGCCGCCCCAATTGCTGAGGTAATATGGTCATAACCGGGCGCAATATCTGTTACTAACGGCCCCAAAACATAGAAGGGTGCTTCTGAACATTCCTCCATTTGTTTTTTAACATTAAATTCAATTTGATCCATCGGTACATGACCCGGCCCTTCCACCATGACTTGTACATCATGTTCCCAAGCGCGACGGGTTAATTGTCCGAGGGTTTTCAGTTCCGCTAACTGCGCTTCATCGGACGCATCATGTTGACAACCCGGACGTAAAGAGTCCCCTAAACTAAAAGAAACATCGTATTTCTTGAAGATTTCAATAATCTCATCAAAGTGAGTATAAAGAGGATTTTGTTTGTGATGATGCAGCATCCAACGGGCAATAATTCCGCCACCGCGAGAGACAATTCCAGTAATTCGATTACGAACTAACGGCAAATGTTCAATTAAAATTCCCGCATGAATTGTCATATAATCGACACCTTGTTGGGCGTGTTTTTCGATAATATGGAGGAAATCTTCGGCTGTTAATTTTTCAATACTACCATGAACACTTTCCATTGCTTGATAAATGGGAACCGTACCAATTGGCACAGGAGAAGCGTTAATAATAGCTGTGCGAATTACATCTAAATCTCCACCGCCTGTAGACAGATCCATGACGGTATCTGCCCCGTATTTGACAGCGAGATTAAGTTTATCAACTTCTTGATTAATATCAGAAGAATTCGGCGACGCACCCAAATTAGCATTCACCTTACATTTAGAGGCAATCCCGATACACATCGGCTCTAAATTGGTATGATTAATGTTAGCCGGAATAATCATCCGACCTCGGGCAACTTCATCGCGAATCAACTCAACCGGGAGATTTTCCCGCTTGGCGACATAGTGCATTTCTTCTGTGAAAACACCTTGACGGGCGTAGTGCATTTGCGTCACATTTGCTTGACCACGCCGGCGATTAACCCATTCTGTTCGCATTTTTGATTCCCTCTCGTTACAGCTTCCCTACGCCGGTACTAGCCGGACTCAGGTTCCAAGGGTGTCGTCTCAGCCTGGACTTCGCAGGCACCCCTAGCTTATTAGGTGTTGATGGTATCACAAATCGAGGGAGTTTGCAGAGGACAAGCCTGAACAGAGGAGAAAAAGTATGGCGAGAGGCAATCTGTATTAAAATCTATTGTAATAATTGTGATTATTTGACGATAAATTGCGTCAAACTCTTTTAAGTGTTAGACAGACTTTAGAAGTTAGAGTAGAAAGCATGGAATTTCGAGTTATTGACACCCCTCGCATTGATTGGACGGGAGATGCCCTAGCAGTGGGTATATTTGAACATGAAGTAGATTTACCGGGTGAGTTAGCCCAACTCGACGAAAAACTCGCAGGCACTTTGAAAGAGTTGATCGAAGAAACTGAATTTGATGGGAAACCCAGCAGCAGTGCTTCCTCTCGGGTTGGTAGTAGCAGCCCTATCCGCAAAGTGATTTTAGTGGGTTTGGGTTCATCGGAAAACTTATCGTTAGATACCCTACGTTTAGCCGCCGCAACAGCAGGACGTCTAGCCAAAACGATTAAATGTAAAACCCTGGGTATAAGTTTACCTGTCTTTGAAACGCCAGAGGCAACCACTCAAGCTTTAGTAGAAGGGGTTGAACTAGCATTGTATCAAGACAACCGTTTTAAGTCGGAAACCGAAGACAAAGGCCCCGCAATTGAACGGGTAGAATTATTAGGGTTAGCGGGAACAGAAGATGCAATTACTCGCGCTCAAAATATCTGTTCAGGGGTGTTTTTAGCCCGAGAATTAGTTGCAGCCCCCGCCAATGAAATCAACCCGATTACGATGGCAGAAATGGCAGAAGCTTTGGCATCAGAATATGGGTTTGATATCGAGATTTTGGAAAAAGAAGACTGTGAAAAGTTGGGAATGGGTGCATTTTTAGGCGTTGCCCAAGCCTCAGATTTGCCTCCAAAATTCATTCATTTGACTTACAAACCATCAGGAACTCCGAAGCGCAAATTAGCGATTATTGGTAAAGGATTAACCTTTGATTCGGGTGGATTAAACCTGAAAGTCGGGGCGAGTAGTATTGAAATGATGAAAACCGACATGGGCGGTGCCGGAGCAACCTTTGGGGCGGCGAAAGCCATTGGTTTATTAAAACCCGACGTGGAAGTGCATTTTATTAGTGCCGTCACTGAGAATATGATTAGCGGTCGAGCCATGCACCCTGGAGACTTTCTGACTGCATCGAATGGCAAAACAATTGAAGTCAATAATACCGATGCTGAAGGGCGTTTAACCTTGGCTGATGCGTTGGTTTTTACAGATAAATTGGGTGTGGATGCAATGGTTGATTTAGCCACTTTAACCGGGGCTTGTGTCGTGGCGCTTGGGAATGATATTGCGGGTTTGTGGAGTCCGAATGATGATTTAGCCAGTCAGTTAGAAACAGCATCAAAATCCACAGGTGAAAAACTCTGGCGAATGCCGATTGAGGAGAAGTATTTTGAAGGGTTAAAAGCCGTTCATGCAGATATGAAAAATACGGGGCCAAGACAGGGCGGGGCAATTACAGCAACCCTATTTTTAAAGCAGTTTGTTGAGAAAACACCCTGGGCGCATTTAGACGTTGCTGGCCCGGTTTGGACAGACAAAGATAGTGGGTATAACAGCACAGGGGCAACGGGGTTTGCTGTACGACTTTTGGTTGATTGGGTACTTCAATAGTTCCCGTTTAACCTACAGTTATGACCGAGTAATCTGTAACAGCTAAAAATTTTAGGCTGCATTTTCTCTCCTGAAGTTCAAGGGATTGCAGCCTAAAAAATAATTTTATTTGCAAATACAATGCCGAAAAACATATCAAAAATATTGAGTGAATTTAATAACTAAAAATGCGTGTTTTATTAGTTGAATATGAGCCAGGAATTGCCCAATTTATTACTCAAGGTTTGCGAGAAGCTGGCTATGTTATTGATGTGACTCAAGATGGTCAAGAAGGTTGGGACTATGCCTCTACATTCTCAGCCTTTGCCACGCTCAAAAATCTGAATGAGTAAATCAAACAAGGTGATAGAATACTAGCAGTTCGATCAGTATACTCAAATTAGAACATTAGGCGATCGCCAAAATGTTATAGTATTTTAAAAAGCAACGTTCAGAAAAATTGTACCGATGACAATTATTCATCCGAATGAACTCGGTATTACTTCACTTCCGGATCATACCCAACTTCCGGAGTCTGATGGTACTTTCGTGAAAAACTTCCAAGAACATCCCCAAAGTATTCTATTAACCGATTCAATCAGATCTACCCTAGATCAGCTTCATTCTGACGGACGATATGCCATTGGTCACAGTTCTCCGGGATGCAAGCTCCCAGAGCTGCTGTGACTTCGTCAAGATTGTGGGATTTATTGGCGACTAACAGAACCCCCAGAACGAGGGGCTGTTGCACCCGACTGGTTTTATGTTCCTCATGTTCCTCCGTTGCTGGATGGACAAGTGCGACGTTCTTATGTATTGTGGCAAGAATATATAGCGCCTTTAATTGTTTTAGAGTTTGTTACCCCCCTCGCTCCCCCCTGCAACAAGAGGAGGGAAGATAAGGAAAAGTATTTAACGGTTGCGAGAAATGGGAGTTAATCCCGATGAATTATAGTCGCAGAGTAATCTTAAATTAGTAAGGATTTGGGGGATAATTTAACCGATGAAAAACTTATGGCTCAAATCTCTAACAATTCTGCCGATTTTTTGGGGCTTCTTTTCCTCTGTCGTCACGGCACAAGTTATCCCCGACCAAACCTTACCTAATAATACCATTGTTACCCCGGAAGGCAACATCTTTAGAATCGAAGGTGGAACTCAAGCCGGAGAGAATCTATTTCATAGTTTTCAAGACTTTTCTATCCAAACGGGAAGCGGTGTTTTTTTCAACAATGCTGTTAATATTCAAAATATTATCAGTCGAGTTACAGGCGGAAATATATCTTTAATCGATGGTTTAATCCAAGCTAACGGCAGCGCCAATTTATTTTTACTCAATCCGAGTGGGATTCTTTTCGGGCCGAATGCCCAACTCAATATCGGCGGTTCATTTGTTAGCAGCACCGCCAACAGTTTAATCTTCAACGATGGTCAAGTTTTCAGCGCAATTCATCCCCAAAACCCGCCTTTACTCAGTGTCAATGTTCCCATTGGTTTACAATTTGGTTCGAGTCCGAGTGCAATTACCAACCGTTCCCAAGCTATCGGAATTGGTTTAGATAGAAATCCCGCCCCCACAGGTTTACAAGTTCAACCCGGACAAAATATTACATTAGTTGGGGGAAATATTAACTTAGAAGGCGGAAATCTCACCGCTTTTGGAGGTCAAGTCGAACTCGGAACAGTTCGTAATGGAATTTGGCAGTTGGGAAGCGGTACCTCTATTACCTCAGCCGCTGAGGGAAACATTTTATTATCAGAAAATAGCCAAGTAACAACGAGCGGTTTAAGTGGCGGCGCTATAAATCTACAAAGTGGAAATATTACCCTAACAGATGGTTCTGGACTCGCTGCCAATACATTAGGAGATTTTGACGCCTCGGGAATTAATATTCAAGCTTTTGAAGTCAATATTCAAAACAAAGCCTTTCTGTCGGCTTCCACATTTGTAGGTACGGGTGCAGCAGGTGGAATTAGTATTAACGCAGACAAAGTAACAATAACTGGAACCGTTCCCTTTCAACTCGTTTCTCAACTCCTCGCCTTGGGCGACCCCGAGCAAGCCGAGTCTGTCTCATTTGACCCCCTAAGACCCCCAGATGGTTTATATAGTCTCAGTGGAGGCCCAGGGGATGGGGGAGACGTGACCATCAATGCCAATCAACTCATTGTTCGAGATGGTGCCGGAATTCTGACCACGGCTTTAGGTACCGGAAAGGGCGGAAATATTACCCTCAATGTTCAGTCCGCCGAACTGAGTAACGGTTCTCTCATCGTTACCGGAACGACCAACGCCGGGAATGCAGGTGACTTAAACATCAACGCCAACCAACTGCGAGTGATTACAGGAACTTCACTGAGTACCACCCCCAATAGTTCCACAGAAACAGGTCAAGGGGGAAACGCGACGATAAATGCAGATTTTGTCGAATTCAGTGGCACCCCCGAAGGTGCTTTAGTCCCCGCAGGTGTCTTTACTGCCACACTAGGGTTAGGCGATGCCGGAGATTTAACCATTAACGCCCGACAACTCCGAGTTGCAGACGGCGCCCAGGTTTCAAGTTCAGCATCGGGGGCTGGAAAAGGCGGAAATCTAACTGTGAATGCCACAGACATTGAATTAACGGGGATATCTCCCGATGGGCGATTTATTACCGGTTTATTAACATCTTCGTCGCTGTTAACCGTACAAGGACAGCAAGGAACGGCCTCTGCTGGCAATTTAAGCGTTAATACAAGTCGGTTGGTGGTGCGGGATGGCGCTCAAATTTCGGCGGCTACAGGGGGCGAAGGAGCAGCCGGAAATTTAACGATTAACGCGGCTGAATCCATTCAGGTGATTGGGGTAACAACCAACGCAGACCCCACGGTAGAATCGGTTTCCTTTGGCGTGGTTGGTGATGGGATTATTCCCAGTGCGATTGAATCGAATACCAGTGGGGAGGGGAATGCAGGCAATTTAAACATGACCACCAATCGCTTAACCATACGCGACGGGGCGGAAGTGGGTGTGCGCGGGACTCGTCAAGGTTCAGCCGGAAACTTAAATATTACCGCCCAGGCGATTATTTTAGACAATGAAGGGGCGATTAGTGGGGCGACGGCTTCGGGTGGCCAGGGAAACGTCACCTTAAAAACTCAGGCGTTAGAATTGCGCCGAGGAAGTCGAATTACAACCAATTCGGGAACGGCTAACGGCGGAAATATTACCATTGAGACTCAGACGGTTGTGGCTATTGAGAATAGTGATATTACAGCGAATGCTCAACAGGGAATGGGTGGACGAGTCAGCATCAATGCTCAAGGTGTGTTTGGGACTGAGTTTCGTCAACAGACAACCCCCAAAAGTGATATTACCGCAACCAGCGAGTTAGGGGCAGAATTTAGTGGCGCAGTTGACATTAATCGCCCGGAAACCGATGCAAATTCGGCTTTAGCAGATTTACCAACAACAATTGTAGACCCTAGCACTTTGGTGGTCGCGGGTTGTACCAGTTTTGCTGACAGTGAATTTATTATTACGGGGCGAGGCGGTTTACCTCCGAGTCCGAGTGATTCTCTCAGTAGTGATGCGGTGGTTGTAGATTGGATAGATGCGGTAATTCGCCCGGATTTAAACCCCAAATCTTCTTCTGACACTCCCCAATACTCCCTAGAAAATACTCCCCAAACAACTCAGCAGATTCCTCTGATTGAAGCACAGGGTTGGATTGTTCATCCCAATGACACCGTTGAACTGGTGGCTGTTCCTGCTAATGTTACACCCTATCGTTCGGGATTGGAGTCGGTTCCCTGTCAGGATTCTTTGAAACCGCAGGCGTAAACTCTCCGAATAACACTAGAATTTACCCCCATTGTTGTCTATCATTAAGAGTTCGACGAGTGTAGACATTAATCTCATATTAATCTCATGGAGCAGTGATGCGTCAGTTCTTGCTGTTTTTTCTCGGGTTATGCTTTTTTGTTGCTGTGGTTTTATTTGGAGCTATTTTGAACATTTCTTCTGAGACGAAAACGATTACAATTTTACAAACCAGTGACATTCACGGTTATCTCATGCCTTGGGATTACTATACGAATCAACCTGCTGAGTTGGGACTCGCTAAAGTTGCCACTTTGATTGAACAAGAACGAGCAGAACATCCCAATTTAGTTTTAATTGATGATGGGGATACGATTCAAGGTTCACCACTGGCTCATTATTATAATAAAATTGATACTCAATCTCCTCATCCAATTGCAACGGCGTTTAATCTTCTCGGTTTTGATGCGGTATCTCTCGGAAATCACGATTTTGATTTTGGAATGGAGGTGTTATCTCGTTGGGTTAATCAATTAGACGCGCCTGTTGTCTGTGCAAATCTTCTTCAGGCTAATGGGATTCCGGCTTTTAAGCCTTATATTTTCAAAGAAGTTGACGGCGTAAAAATTGGGATTTTGGGGTTGACAACCACCGCAGTTCAAAACTGGCTTCCTGCTGAAAATTTTGGCAAACTTTCGTTTATTGACCCAATGACAATAGCCCAGGAATATGTACCGAAAATGCGACAACAAGGTGCTGATATTGTGATTGTTGCTCAACATACGGGGTGGACGAAAACTCCTCATGATTATCGTTCAAATCCAGCCGCTTGGTTAACTCCCGTTGACACTTGGAAAAATACGGGTGCAACCGTGAATGAAAATATTACGATTGAGTTGGCTCAACAAGTCCCTGATATTGATATTATTCTCGCCGGACATTCTCATATTAATGTACCGAAAGCGGTTATCAATACTGTGTTAATTGCTGAACCGTCTTATTGGGGAAAGGCTCTGAGTAAGTATACCATTCAGTTAGTTCATCAGGGGAAAGATTGGAAAGTTATTGACAAATACGCTACTAATTTATCCGTTGAAAATATTGAGCCTTTACCTCGTTTTATTGAGCTTTTACAGCCCAATCATCAGCAAATTTTAAGTTATCTCAATCAACCCATTGGTCAAGCAAAATCTGAGTTTGTGGGTGGGATGGCGGCTCGTTTTCAGGGAAGTGCTTTAGCTCATTTGATTAATACAGTACAAATAGAAGCGGCTCGTTCTATGGGGTATCCGGTTGATATTTCTTTAACTTCTATCTTTACCAATCAGGGTAAAATTCCAGTTGGAGAAATTACGCTGCGGGATGCTTATAGTATTTATGTTTGTGATAACCGTTTGTTTATTATAGAAATTACTGGGGATATTTTACGCCGAGCGTTAGAAAAAAATGCAGCTTATTTTCAACAGGTGAACTCTGATAATTTACCGGATTCTCCCCGAGAAATTATTGCTGAAAATATACCCGGTTACAATTGGGATATTTATCAAGGAATAGACTATACAATTGATATTACTAAACCTGTAGGTCAACGAGTGACTCGACTCCTTCTCAATGGTAAAACGATTGCACCAGAGCAAGTTCTGCGCGTCGCAATTAATAACTATCGTGCGCTGGGTGGTGGAGACTATGTGATGTTCACTGAAGGTAAAATTCTTGATAAATCCACTCAAGAAATTAGAGATTTTATTGCGGAATATTTGAAGAAAAAAAAGACAATTTCTCCGCAAGATTTTCAAATGGATAATCTAGAAATCATACCCAATATCTACAATTATTACTTTGGATAGATGACTCAAGTTTAATAACATTCTATACTATTTAATTTTATAGAATATAAATTCACAGAAATAATACTACAACTACACAAGGAAAAGCTGAATATAAATAGGGACAGTTTATCAATCGCCTGCTCACTTTTCTAGAACAATTATTTCTAGCACATATTTGAGTGTTTTATCTAAAATCTCTATTTTATACATCTTAATATATTTTATACACTAAACTAATAGAGGTTTTGAGGAACAGCTATTGACAAAAAATAAAAATTTTTATACAATTAAAAATAAGGGATTTTAATCCTGGTTTTAAAAACTTTGTTTAGCATTAGCAATGCTTGAAGTGCTAACTGATTAAGCCCCTTTTTAGCTATAAACTTGATGCTAAAATTAGCTTGTGGAGGTATTTTGATGGAACAAAAACACAATTTCTCACATCCTCGATACAAATACAGAGGTGAACCCACACCAGAAAATATAGCTTTTGATAGTCAACTCCAAGAATTTGCTCAACAGGTGCAAATCATCGCAGGTTTACACACAGGAGGAAGGTTATCGACTCAAGAATCTTATCAAAGTATCAAACGTTCTTGGAAACAAGTCAAAGCAACGGGTCAAGAATTGGGAATTGGCAAAAGTCACTAAAATTTTCTCTAAAGCCAGTTACAATAATCAACAACTTGAGAGCGGATAACCGCTCTTACTTTGTGTTTAAGGGGATTTTTGATCGGAATGTTAAGGGGGTATGGGTTAGGGATAAAGATCAGTTACCCGAAGAAACAATTGACGATTAGGTAAGCACAGAGTAAGCTAAAAGCTATTGAGGTTTGAGAGCCAAAGATTAGCTGAACCTCTAGGAATTGATCAGGGAAGCACCCGGAAAATAGCATTTTTTCTATAAAGGGTGTAAAGATTTATGTAAAAATTTGATAAAGCTAGCCCTCAACAGTAGTTGTACCGAGAGAGGGTAGGTTAGACTGAGTGAGACAAACCTGAAAATCTCAGTATTTTCCATGAGGATTGTCCAATAGACTAAGTGATATACATCCAGAGTAAACAACTGATCGAACAAGATAGACCCTATGCCAATCCGAGAATTCAATGATTTAAGTGTCAATTCCAGTCGTTATTTTTACAGTTTTCTGCCGTTAAACGAGAAAGATTTGACACAGATAAGTCCTATCAAAGCCCAACTCTAAATTAATATCCGCTTTGTAAATTTGATTTAGCCCTCTCTAACCAACTCGTTATGTCCTCAATTAAAAAGCAGGCTGTTGAAGGCACAATCTGGACAGTGGTGGGCTATGGTGGCAGTCAAGTGCTGCGTTTAGGCAGTAACCTGATTCTCACTCGCCTCCTCGTTCCCGAATTGTTTGGTCTGATGGCGTTGGTGAATACCTTTATTATGGGTGTTGCCTTATTTTCAGACATTGGGATTCGCCCTAGTATTATCCGTAGTCCACGCTGGAACGACCCCGTTTTTCTGAACACCGCCTGGACATTGCAAGCCCTCAGAGCCTGTTGGATTTGGATAGGATGTGCGATTCTCGCTTGGCCGGTGTCTCAGTTTTATAATGATTCTCGGCTTGTTTGGTTACTCCCTGTTTCAGCTTTAACCGTTCTGGTTAATGGACTGAGTTCTACTTCTATGGCTACTCTTAGCCGCAAACTCGAAATTGGGAAACTCACAAGACTTGAGTTTGCAACCCAAATTATTTCTTTGGCGGTTACGATTGTCTGGGCTTATATAACACCCACAGTTTGGGCTTTAATCGGGGGAAATCTTGTTTCTAGTGTTGTCAAAACTGCATGGAGTCATCGCTTAGAACCCGAAACTTCTAATTGGTTTGCTTGGGAGAAAGATTCACTTAAAGAAATCATGTCTTTCGGGACTTGGATTTTTGTATCTACAATGATGACTTTTTTAGCTTCTCAAGCTGACCGATTAATTTTAGGAAGGCTGTTTACGCTTCAGTTATTAGGGGTTTATACCGTTGCTTTTTCCTTTGCCGATTTGCCCAGACAAGTTGTTAAACGCATTAGTCAACAGGTGATGTTTCCTGTTATCTCCAAATATGCTGATTTGGATCGACCCAGCTTGCGAGCTAAAATTTTACAAAAGCGTAAGTTGCTGTTAATTGGGTTAGCATTTATGGTGACAGTTCTTGCTTGTTTTGGAGATTTAATTATTGAAATACTCTATGATGAACGATATCAGGAAGCCGGATGGATGTTACCTATTCTCGCCGTTGGACTATGGCCTTTATTATTATCTGCAACAATAGATAAAGCACTTTTTGCGATTGGAAATCCTAAATATGTAGCATTAGGTTATTTCCTTAAATTCTTGTATATGGTTACATTACTTCCGGTGGCCAATGAGCTATTCGGAATGGTCGGTGCAATTACGGTAATTGCTTTTAATGATTTACCCAGCTATTTTTCTATTAATTATGGCTTATGGCAAGAGAAATTAACTTGTTTTAGACAAGATATACAGGCAACAATTCTGCTGTTAGGTTTGCTATTTATCGTTTGTTTAGGTCGCTATTCTCTAGGCTTTGGGTTACCCATTGATCAACTTTTGTAAACAACTCAGGAAGTCGTAATAATGAAAATTACCTTTGTTTTAGGAAACTGGATGAGCCTTCGAGGTGGAGTCCGGGTGGTTGCAGAACACGCCAAAAATTTGATGCAACGAGGTCACGATGTCTTCGTCGTTTCTCCGGGTCGCCCTCAACCGACTTGGAAGCAACAACTTCGTTCTTTACTCAAGGGTCAGGGGTGGATATCGAGACCGAAGAATTTACCCTCTCATTTTGATAACACAGATATTCCTCGCCAAATTCTCAATCATCCCGCTCCAGTGACTGATGCCGATGTTCCTGATGCCGATGTGGTTGTTGCCGGATGGTGGGAAACAGCAGAATGGGTTGCGAATTTATCTACAAGCAAAGGAGCTAAGGCTTACTTTATCCAAAATTATGAGATGCACGATTACTTACCCAAGGAAAAAGTAGAAGCTACCTTTTCATTACCGTTGCACAAAATTACCCATAAGTGGTTAGCAGATTTAATGGCAACTCAATATGGAGATCCTAACTGTTCTGTCCTCCCAAATGGAGTAAATACTAAACAATTTAATGCTCCATCCCGTCAAAAACAAGCGGTTCCAACAGTTGGATTACTTTACTCTCAAGTTTATTGGAAAGGATGTGATATCAGTCTAAAAGCTCTATCTATTGCGGCTCAAAAAATTCCAAACCTCCATTTAGTAGTATTTAGCTCTGAAGATCCCTCCCCAGATTTGCCGCTACCACCCGAGACGGAATACTATAAAAAACCTCCCCAATCTCAAATCAAAGACATCTATGCTAAGTGTGATGTTTGGCTATGTGGAAGTTTGAAAGAAGGGTTTCACCTTCCTCCCTTAGAAGCTATGGCTTGTCGTTGTCCTGTCGTTTCCACGCGAGTTAGTGGCCCAATGGATACAGTCACAGACGGAGTGAATGGTTATATTGTACCCGTCGGCGACTTTACTGCATTAGCAGAGCGATTAGTCGATGTTTTGTCTCTTTCTGATACTCAATGGAAAGTGATGTCGGATGCCGCTTATGAGACCGCGCATCGATACACTTGGGACTATGCGACTGATTTATTGGAAGCGGCACTTCACACTGCTATCGAGCGTCAAAAGCGAGGAGATTTCTCGTAAGTATTGAAGTCAATTCAGAAAATGGCTCTCCCCTCGTTAGGATGCCAACTCAAGATAATAATCTAGCCCTATCGAGGTTTTTAGCAGTTGTTCTCCCGAAAAGCTGTATCGGCTAATACTTTTGATCCCCGAGTTCTGGGAGGGCCAACGTTTTTACAAATTGTTGTGGCGGATTTTAGCAAGAAAACTGGATTAGCTTATGACTTTACCTGACTTTATCATTATCGGTGCAGCCAAATCTGGGACAACAACACTTTATGAATATTTATGCCGTCATCCCCGGATTTATATGAGCAAAGTTAAAGAACCTGATTTTTTTGCATTGGATCGCAACTACGCTCGGGGAATGGACTGGTATAAGTCCCTCTTTAGTCCCGCTCAACCTCACCAAGTTTGTGGTGAAGCCTCGACAACCTATTCTCGACTTCATCAGCATCCTCAAACCGTAGAACGTCTCGCCAAAGTTCTACCGGATGTTAAGCTTATTTATGTGATGCGACATCCCGTCGAGCGGGCGTATTCCTTCTACCGATATCGGTTCAAGGGAAGTCAAGAGAATCCTCAATTTCTAGCCGAAAGAAATGAGTTGATGACAGCCAAAACCTTTGAAGAAGCCATTCGGCAGCAGAGTGAATTTATCGATAGTAGTTATTATTTATACCAGATAGAAAAGTATCTAGAATACTATCCGAAAGAATCGTTTTTGTTCTTGTTGATGGAGGATTTAACCGAGCAACCCACAGAAACGTTAAGTAAGATTTGTCAATTTATCGGAGTCGATCCAAATATTGATTTAACTCAAAAAGGTGAAGTAGTTGCCAACAAGGGTAGTGATCGGCCAGAATGGTATGTAAGAAACCAGCTAACTGCTCCTCTCAAAGCAATTCCGGGTGTTGGCTCTGTGTCAGGGTTGTTACCGAAAAGCTGGAAAGATCAGGCTTATAAAATGATCCGGGGACTCAATTATAAGCAATGGAAATCAGCGCAATATGTACCCCCTCCTATGCAGCCAACGACACACCAAATGCTTTTAGACCAGTTTCGTGAGCCCAATCAGAAACTAGCTGAGTTTCTTAATCGAGATTTATCTCATTGGAATCAATAACAGTTCACCTAATAAAACTAATATTTTCTGAGGAAAAAACATGAGTTCAGCTTTGACTTTCTGCATTGATCCTGAATATTTGGACAACTTAGCGACTCAATACCGAGAAAGCTATGCCCAAGCCCAACCTTATCCTCATATCGTTATCGATAATTTTTTGCCGGAATCCATACTTGATCATATTTTGGATGAATTTCCAAAACCGGATACAATAGACTGGCATAAATTTAATGGGAATTACTCTAAGAAACTCGCTTCGAGTTCTGAGTTACAAATGGGAGAATCCACTCGTTTTCTACTGTATCAACTGAATTCTTCAATCTTTATTCGTTTTTTAGAAAAGCTAACTGGAATCGAAGGAATAATCCCTGATCCTCACTTCAAAGGAGGAGGATTACATCAGATTGAACGAGGGGGTTTTTTAAAGGTACACGTAGATTTTAATCGCCACGAAAAACTTGATATTGATCGCCGACTAAACCTACTGATCTATCTCAATAAAGACTGGAAAGAAGAGTATGGTGGTTATTTTGAGTTGTGGGATAGTGAAATGACAGGCTGCAAAAAAAAGGTTTTACCTCTATTTAACCGCTGTGTGATTTTCAGCACCACAGATTTCTCCTATCATGGACACCCAGACCCCTTAAACTGTCCTGAAGGATTATCTCGAAAATCCTTAGCATTATATTATTACAGTAATGGTCGTCCTACTGAAGAGATCTCTGATGGACACACCACGGTTTTTCAAGCTCGACCAGGGGAACAGTTACCGAATAAACCAGTTGGAGAAGACACTAAAACCATTCTGAAAAAATTTATTCCTCCGATTTTGATAGATCTAGGTAGCTCTCTCAAGAAAAAGTCAAACTCCAAAAAGTAGAGTTGGGCTATTTGATGTCGAATTTAGTAGGTATACAATGACTCCTCAAGCTCAACTCGTACTGCGGATCTGGTTGCCTGTTGTCCTGGCTTTATTTAAGTTTCTTCCGGCTCGCAAGGCAGTCGTAACCAGCTTCATTGTATCCTGGCTATTTTTACCTCAAAAAGTTCTATTTATTTTTCCGGGTCTTCCTGATTATGATAGAATCTCAGCCACCTGTTACAGCATCTTGCTAGCCACTTTTATCTTTGACTTTAAACGCTTTAGTTCTTTTAAATTCGGCTGGCTCGATATTCCCATGTTGGTCTGGTGCATCTGTCCCTTTATTTCATCAATGACCAACAATTTGGGCGTTTACGATGGGGTATCGGCTATTGTAGATCGAACCATGGAGTACGGAATTCCCTATTTTTTGGGTCGCATTTATCTCAATGATCTGCTGGGAATGCGCCAACTGGCGATGGGGATTTTTGTGGGAGGATTAATCTACGCTCCGCTCTGTATCTTTGAAAGTGTGATGAGTCCTCAGTTGCACAACATGGTTTATGGCTATCATGGAATTCGCCAATTTGGTCAATCTATTCGTTTAGGAGGCTTTCGGCCTAACGTCTTTATGAAACACGGCTTGAGCGTTGGGATGTGGATGATGGCGGCTCTGCTGGTTGCCGTTTGGCTTTGGCAGTCCGGAATGCTCAAGAAGTTTTGGAATATTCCCATGAGTTGGATAGTAGCTGGACTGTTTGTGACTCATCTTTTGGTTAGATCGACAGGTGCTTATCTTTATATGCTCTACGGCTTGGTGATTCTGTTCACCGCCAAGTGGCTCCGTATTTCTCTTCCATTAGTAGCGTTAATATCGGCGTTGTCATTCTACTTAATGTTGGGAGCAACCGGAAACTTTACCGGAGACCAAGCTGATCAAATTATTTCTGTCGCTGAAAATATTGCCGGACCCGATCGCGCTCAATCACTGGAATATCGATTTGATCATGAAGAATTACTCGTCGAAAAAGGTCTAGAACGAATAGTTTTTGGTTGGGGTGGATGGGGACGTAACCGTGTATTTGACTATAACTGGGCAGGAGAGTTAGTTGATATCTCTGTTACGGATAGTTTATGGGTGATTGCTTTTGGTGTGAATGGTATAGTGGGTTTGACGGCTGTTTTTGGATCAGTATTTTTACCTGCGGTTAGCTTTGTATTTCGTTATCCGGCAACAACTTGGTTTAATCCCAAAGTTGCCCCGGCCGCCGTTCTTGTCGTTATTACTATTTTATATGCGCTTGACTGCTGCTTAAATAATCAGTTTAATCCGGTTTTTACTTTAGCCAGTGGAGCCATAGCGGGGCTAGTATTACAGCCGGAGCCAACTCAAAAAACGGTTAAAACCTTGAGAAAAAGCCGTCAACTTCCTTCCGAGCGTTCGGCAAGAATTGATTTGAGTAAAAGCTAACCGGGCCGCCGCAACTATTGTTTACTTCTAATTCGGTTGAGTTCGTATGAGAGAAAAATTCTTAAAAATCAAAAAAAATCTTATTTATTTTCTCTGTGGGTTCTTACTCGCTGCTTTTATGCTTCCGAGCTTACCAAATTTATCTATTAATCTATTTTCTCAGGATCAAAAAATTATTGCATTAAGTCAAAATTTGAATCGGGAAAATATTAACTCTCCTTTAGGAATTAACTTAAATGGAATTGCGTATTGGTCATCACAGCAGCCCTTTTTAGATTACTTTAAGTCTTCCCGACAATGGATTACTCAGTGTGCCAAAGCCGATCCTGATTGTCGGGGAGAATGGAATACCAAAGAAGAAGAACTTTTGGATTTAGATGAAAATGGTTGGGTGAAGTCTTTACCTTCTCCAGAAGATTCTCCCGAATATACTCGGGTAAGCACTGTATTTATGAAAGGAACTAAAGGAATACCGAATCAATTTGTAGGAGGAAAATATATTGTTTTGTATGAGGGAGAAGGAAAGATAAGCTATGGTTTATCTGCCAAGCAGGATGAAGCCGCTTCAACTCCGGGTCGAGATGTGATTGATGTCGATGCCTCAAAATCAAACGGAATATTAATAACAATTTTAGAAACCGATCCGAATAAAACCGGAAATTATATTAAAAATATTAGGGTTATTAAAGCAGAAAATGAAAGCTTGTATCGCAGTGGAGGAATTTTTAATCCCGAATTTATTGAAAAAATTAATAAGTTTAGATCCTTGCGTTTTATGGACTGGATGGGAACAAATCATTCCCAACAAAAAGAGTGGAAAGATAGGCCAACACCCGATATGGCTACTTATACTCTCAAAGGTGTTCCTCTAGAAGTCATGGTGGCTTTGGCGAATCAAGTTCAAGCCGATCCTTGGTTTAATATGCCTCACATGGCGACAGATGAATACATGGCTAACTTTGCTCAATCTGTTAAGAAGAGTCTCGACCCGAATCTGAACGTTTATGTCGAGTTTTCCAATGAAGTTTGGAACTGGAATTTTCAACAAACTCATTATGCTTTAAAACAGGGTCAGAAGCGGTGGGGTGAAGATAAAGGAGATGCTTTTCGACAATGGTACGGAATGCGATCCGCTCAGATGTGTGAGATTTGGAAAGGAACTTTCGGGAATGAAAAAGGTCGTGTTGTTTGTGTTATGGGCGCTCACACCAATGCAAAAGGGAGCGAAACCAAAGTTTTAGATTGTCCTTACTGGGTAGCAGAAGGAAATAAACCCTGTTATCAACATGGAATTGATGCCTATGCAATTACGGGATACTTTAGCGGTGCGTTAGGTCAGCCTGAAAACGCTAGTACAGTTGAGTCTTGGCTGAAAGACCGAGATGAAGGTATGAAAAAAGCATTTAAGCAGTTGAGAAAAGGAGGTCTATTACCCGACGATCGTGACAGTTTGATGGATAACTATGAAAAATTTGTTTATCATTCCAATATCGCCAAAGAAAGAGGTCTTCAGCTCGTGGCTTATGAAGGAGGTCAACATATTGTCGGCCGTAAAGATGTGGTTAATAATGAAAAGCTGACCAACTTTTTTATTGAAATCAATCGCCATCCCCAGATGTATGAACTCTACACCCAGTTATTCAAAGACTGGAAAGAAGTTGGGGGAACCATGTTTATGCACTTCGTTGATGTGGGTAAACCAACAAAGTGGGGAAGTTGGGGTGCATTAGAATATGTAGATCAATCCGAGTCTCCAAAATACAGTGCTTTGATGGACTTTATTACTCAAAACTCTTGTTGGTGGGAGGGATGCTAAGTTTGTAAAAATTCAATAAAATCAAAAAATAATGATAAACTGTAGAAAGAATTTAGAACTAAATAAATAGTGCTTGATCGCACGATATTTGGAATCATCTTTTCCCTGAAGACTTCCTATTCTAGAGGTAATAGATTAATGCAGGACAACTCTCATTTTATTTCTGAACCGATCTTTCTAGTCGGCGCTGAACGCTCGGGTACAACAGTTTTAAGATTGATGTTAAAGCACCATCCCAAAATAGCCTGGTGCAATGAGTTTGAATATGCTGTAGATTTATTGTCCGATCAGAAACAATTCCCAGATTTAAATCGATATTATGAGTGGTTAGAAACTCATCGAGTCTTTCGAGCCACAGGTTTTGAAATTGACCGCAGCCTGAGTTATCCTGAACTTGTGAATAGTTTTCTTGTTCAGAAACGGGATACAGAGGCCAAGAAAATCATCGGTGCTACAGTTCACCGCCACTTTGAGCGAGTGTTGCAGATCTGGCCTGATGCTCGTTTCATTCACGTTATTCGAGATGGTCGAGATGTGGCTCGATCTTGTATTGGTATGGGTTGGGCTGGTAATGTCTGGTTTAGTGTAGAACGTTGGCGTGAAGCTGAACAGTTATGGGATCAGGTCAAAAAAATTGTTCCCGAAAGTAGACGATGTGAACTTAGTTATGAAGAACTAATTGCCGAACCTGTGTTAACTTTAACAAAAGTTTGTGAGTTTCTCGGAGTTCCTTTTGATGAGGAAATGTTCGCGTATACTAAGAATAGTCGATATGAGTTCCCCGATCCAAAATATATTGCCCAATGGAAACGGAAAATGTCGGAACGAGATGTGCAGTTAGTCGAGAAAAAAATCGGCAATTTATTAGTCGAACGAGGCTATGAACTGAGCGGATATCAGCCCATCAAGGTCACGCCGATGATGGAGAAACAACTGAAAGTCCAAAATTGGTGGGGAAGACTACAAGGCCGTGTGGAACGCTTGGGATGGTCTTTAGTTCTCGAAGACTTCGTTGCCCGAAAGTTTGGCTCTAAGGATTGGCAAAAGAAAGTCCTACTCCAAATTAATGCAGTTTATCAAAGCCGACTCAAGTAGGGAAGACGATTCTCAATGCCTCAACAATTCTATAATTTTTTTTCTTGATTTTACTGAGATTGTGAGCAATGAGTCTAGACAACTATAGCTCCACATGAAAGTAAAATTTTAGACCATTTTCTTAAATTCTGAAGCTTGTAAATGTTGTAATTGATAAAGCTAATGTCTCTGGCGATTATTATTCTTAACTACCGAACACCGAAGCTGGTCATTGATTGTTTAGCTTCTCTTGAATCAGAAGTTAAAATTGAACGAGATACAGTTATTGTTGTAGATAATGCTTCGGGTGATCGCTCAGTAGAAATGATTGAAGCGGCGATCACCCAAAACAACTGGAGCAAGTGGGCGCGAGTTTTAGCCTCTCCGGTGAATGGGGGTTTTTCTGCGGGAAATAACGTGGGAATTAAATCAGTTGAAGCGGATGCTTATTTGCTTTTAAATAGTGATACAATTATCAAGAAGGGTACGATTGATTTACTGTTAAAGGCAATGCAAGCTTATCCAGAAGCAGGATTAATTAGTCCTCGTCTAGAGTGGCCAGATGCCCAACCTCAAATCAGTTGTTTTCGTTACCATTCTCCCTGGAGTGAACTCATTGCATCTGCGGCAACTGCACCCGTTACCCAACTTTTGAAAAAATATGATGTCCCGATTCCCGTGTCTGATGTTCCCTTTGAACCCGAGTGGACAAGTTTTGCTTGTGTATTAGTTCGCCGGGAAGTCATAGAGCAAGTCGGTTTAATGGATGAAGGATATTTCATGTATTATGACGACGTAGACTATTGTCGTCAAGCTAGAGATGCGGGCTGGAAAATTCTTCACTGGCCTGAAGCTAGAGTTGTTCATCTCCGAGGTGGAAGTGGTTCTGTCAAATCAGATGTTGCCGCTCGGAAACGACCCCGACCCTATTTGTACGCATCGAGATCGCGATATTTTGCCAAATTCTACGGCGTTCTGGGTTTAGGTCTGGCTAACTTTTGTTGGTTAGTCGGTCGGATGATTTCCCTTGCTCGTGAGTTAGTGAAACATAAATCACCTCATATCTGCGAGTACCAAGCTCAAGATATTTGGATGAATTGGCAAAGCCCAATGAAACCCCCACTGCTACCCGAAAAACAACAATGAGCAAATATCCAGATTTTATGATTATTGGTGGTATGAAATGTGCCACTAGCACCTTGCACGAACAACTGGCTCTGCAACCAGGTATCTTTATGAGTGAGCCAAAAGAACCCTATTTTTTTAGTAATGATGAGGTGTATATCAAGGGAATAGAATGGTATCTTTCTCTGTTTAAAGAAGCTTCAGAAAATGACCTTTGTGGCGAGTCTAGTACCCACTATACCAAGTTACCCACCTATCCTCAAACCATTAAACGTTTAAATCAACATTGTCCGAATGCAAAATTTATTTATGTGATGCGACATCCGATTGATCGGTTGATTTCTCAATACATCCATGAATGGACAATGCGAGTCATTTCAGTTGATATTAACTCCGCAGTTGATCAACATCAAGAACTGATTGATTATAGCCGTTATACGATGCAATTAGAGCCATATTTTGAAACTTTTGGCTCAGATCAAGTCCTTCCTGTTTTCTTTGAAAGGATGTTGACATCTCCTCAAGAAGAATTAGAAAGAGTCTGTGAGTTTATCGGTTATTCGGGTCAACCCCAATGGGATTTTGAACTTGATGCGAAGAATGTTTCTACCCAACGACTGCGTAAAAGTGCTTGGCGTGACTTGTTAACAGAAACTCCCGGTTTACGAGAACTGCGACGGTGGTTTATTCCTAAAAGTTTTCGGGACTGGGTGAAAGATTTCTGGACAATGAAGCAAAAACCTAAGTTAGCACCCGAAAATATCGAGAAACTGGAGGCTATCTTTGATCAAGACTTAGCCAAACTCGGCTCTTGGTTGGGAATAGAATTGAATTGTAAAAACTTTAAAACAATGGTCAAAGAAAGCGAAAGAAATTGGGTGTCTGTTCCCCAGAAATTCTTCTCAAATTCCGTTTAACTGCCGAGATATTTTTATAAACAAAAACTGTTGCGTCATTCTTCAAAAATTAGGACAAAAAAATGATTAAAAGTTTGATTAAAAATGTTGCCTATCCCCTGATAAAATCTTACCCCGATTTTTTAGTCATTGGAGCGCAAAAAGCCGGAACAACTTCCCTGTATAACTATTTAATTCAGCATCCTCAAGTCATTGGAAATGAATCTTGGAAAGAGATTCGTTATTTTGACTTACAGGAAAATTACAGTCAAGGATTGGGTTGGTATTTAGGAAACTTTCCCTCAAAACGAGAAAAGGGAAACAGACTAACCTTTGATGCTTCTCCGAGTTATCTCTATTTTGATTACGTTCCCGAATTAATTAAGAAGGATTTAGGGAATATTAAAATGATTGCTATCCTCAGAAACCCGGTTGATCGAGCCTATTCTGCATGGCAAATGTATCATAGTTTTGCAGATAATTCTCACGATCATCTCCGTAATATCGCTGATGAAAGAACGTTTAAGCAAGCAATAGACGACGAGCTAAATGGTCTCTCAGCGAAATATCCGTTTGATTATATTAATCGAGGGAAATATGCTCAACAACTCCAAAACTACTATAAGCATTTTGACAAAGAGAACTTGCTGATCTTCAACTTAAATCAGTTCAAAGAAAATGTAGAAACTTTACTGAATAGTACCTGTGACTTTCTCAGTCTAGCACGTTTCTCGCCGGAAAAACTGCAAGAATTCAAGCAGACAAAATACAATGCAGGTAAGTATAAAGTCGAGAAAAGTGAGTCCGATCTTCAGGTTATTCAGCAGTTGAAAGATTATTTTGTTCCCTACAATGAAGAACTTTACAACCTATTAGGATATCGCTATACCTGGTAATGGCTAAATCATCAATTCTATACGGTTAATCATTTAAAGCGTGTTATGTAGTTGAGAAGGTATGATCATGCTCAAACAACTTATAAAGGAGGTGATTTATTCCACTTACCCAATCTGGAAGTCAAAACCTGATTTTCTGATTATAGGCGCTCAAAGATCGGGAGTAACTTCACTATATCGTTACCTTGCTCAACATCCTCAAAGTTTGATTACATGGACATGGAGAGAAACCTATTATTTCGATGTCCATGACAACTATAACAAAGGTTTGGGCTGGTATCTCAAACATTTTCCTTCTAAAGTTCGTAAGGGAAAAAAACTCACCTTTGAAGCCGCACCCAGTTATCTCTATCATCAATATATTCCCCCAAGAATTCAACAGGATTTAGGAAATATTAAGATGATTGCTATACTCAGAAACCCAGCATATCGGGCTTATTCAGCATGGCAAATGTTTCAGAACTATTCTACAAATCCCGATCCGTATTTAAGAGGAATCGCTGATTATAGAACCTTTTCTGAGGCGATCGCACAGGAGTTAGACTTTCATTCTACTCAGCCTAAATATCATTACCAATACATTGAAAAAGGAAAATATGCTAATTATCTAGAAAACTACTATAAATATTTTAACTTTCAAAATATTCTAGTTCTCAACTTTGAACAATTTCGCGATAATTTGAGTGCTGTTTTAGATCAAGTTTGTAATTTTTTAGAGATTGAACCCTTTTCCGGTGATCAAATTAAACAGTTACAAAATCAAAAATATGCAACTGCTAACTATGTAAAACATCCTGGGGATCAAGATGCTGTAGAACAACTGAAAGCTTATTTTTTTCCTGAAAATAAAAAGCTGTCTGATCTTTTAAATTGTTGTTTTGATTGGTGAATTCACCGTTCACAAGGATACATTAAGTCTAAATTTTAGCTCAGAGGAAATTTATGATGCGTCAAATCAATATTGGTTACTATTCTGCTAAAAACTATTTAGATAAGAATACCTTTTCAGGAACATTATATCATATGCACAGAGCCTTGAGTAATCAGAATATCAATCTGATTAACTTGGGGAATCCGAGCAAACCTTCTATCTGGCAAAAACCTTTAAAACTTGTTAATAAAGCGAGTTCTTTGTTAAACAGAAAAGAGGTGAATCCGAATTCATTTTATGAGAAATTTTCTCAATCTGTTCAAAAAACTCTCAGCAAGAAGCCTTGTGATTTAATTTTTGCTCCAGTTTCTTCAAAAGAATTAGGTTTTTTAGAAACTGATTTACCAATCATCTATTTATCAGATGCTACCCCTAAACTGATTAAAGAAACCTACAAAATTTATTCTAGTGAAGAAGAATTTTTACAAGCATCTCAACAGGAATTTGTCGCTGTCAAAAAAGCCACCAAACTTGTTTATTCTTCCGAATGGGCTGCTAATTCAGCAATTAACGATTATGAAGTCGATCCGAACAAAATTGAAATTGTACCTTTCGGAGCCAATGTAGACAAAGTTCCAGAGGCGAGTGAAACTCTGAAAAAATGTGAAATCTCTAAATGTCATTTATTATTTATAGGTAAAGATTGGGAAAGAAAGGGAGGAAATATTGCTTATCAAACTCTCCTTTCTTTATTAGAGATGGGAGTAGATGCCGAACTTCTGATGATTGGGTGTGTTCCGCCATCAGAATATCAACACGAAAAGCTTAAAGTTATTCCTTTTTTGAATAAAAATATTCCTGAAGAACAAGAACAGTTTAGTCAATTATTACTAAACTCTCACTTTCTCGTTTTCCCCACTCGTGCTGATTGTTCACCCATTGTAATTTGTGAAGCGAATGCCTACGGTATTCCTGTAATAACAACAGATGCAGGTGGGATTCCAACAATTCTGAAAGAAGGTAAAAACGGTTATATACTACCTTTATCAGCAGGGGGTGACGAATATGCGAAAAAAATTGCCACTAACTTCTCCAATAAAGAGACATATGAACAGCTTGTGCGTTCTTCTCGAAAAGAATACGATGAGCATTTGAACTGGAATAAATGGGCTGAATCTATGTACAAAATTATGACCAATGTGATTCAGTAGACTCTACCCCGTAAGGGAAAACAGCAGAAACCTAAATTGTGAGGTTTAGGTTTTTCTCGCTATAATCTTCAATTTATCGGTGAGAGGATGTCAATGTCTCACTTCCGATTTACAATTATTTTTTGGTGATCTCCCCAGAGGATAGCGTCAAATGAGGTTAATCTTGATTGCCATAAACCCTGAAGTTTAAAAACAGTTTTAGTTCTGTTTTGATTCCAGCTTACAGTAATCAAAGCTTGGAATTAAAATTTAAAATCAGTATTTGTAGATTGCTCCGGTGGGATGAAGATGAACGGTACTTTCCCCGGAGAAATCGGAACTGGGTAGAACTGTAACATTGACAAGATTATTATCAGTTGTAACCTGGAATTTCAGAGATGAAGAAGTCGATTGAGGATTAATAACAATATAAGAATCTTTCGCCAAATTTGCTAACTGAGTCTCGCCACCATTCGCTACGGTTCGAGTTTCCATTGGGCCTGTTGTGAGGCTGTATTCGATCGCAATTCCACTCTGATTAACAATATTAACATTTACAGACTCTTGAGGGTTAACCCGAGCCACAGGTTGCCAAAAACCGGGTTGATAGGTAGAAGCAGGGCTTTGTTGTTGGGCGATCAGTTCGTTAGCGGGAGTAAGAATCGCTTGGGCATTTTCCCCCATCCCGAAGATAGTGATCCAAATAATAACTCCGCTAGCGACAGCGACTTTTAGCAAATGCACGAGAAGAACCTCCACTCAAACTAGATTATTGTTATTCTAGACTCCTAGTGGGTGAAGATGTTCCATTAACTCTGAGTGAATTGCATCGATAAAAATTCAAAGTACATTGATCAAACTTCATCTAGAGGTGAAATTACAGAGAAAACTGATCACTCATTCAGTAATACAACCGCTACAATTTTAGCTGATTGAGCATTCTGTTTCTAAGTTGACAACTCAGCCTTGCTATTGCTACCGTTTTTGCTGGCGTGAGGATAGAAGTACTTATTAATGGTCATAGTGAAAAATTTGTTAATACGCGATCGCAATATTTTGAGTGATAAAACTAAAGAAATTAAGCTTAAAATCTATATCTTATGTCTGTATTGTTTAATCTTCACAGAGAGATAGCTAGATCGCTAAGTACAGTATCTTATTTTTAAGAGGTAGTTAGCCTATGTTAATTTTCAATCAATACTTTTGCTATTTTTTGTAGTAAAGATGATTGACTATTATCGCTAATCTTAAGAACATTTTGAGTTAGTGTGCTAAAGTGCAAAGCAGCTATAGGATGCTCAATTAATTCTGATGTAGAGATAAATTCTCCCGAATACTTTTTCCCAATTAAATGATAAACTCTAAATCCTTTCTTTATTGTTTCATTAATATTGTTTTTAGGGGGAACAAAGTACTGAATAAATGATTCGTTATGTAGATCAAAACATATCCTATTCTTTATTTTGTTTATAGGTTTTGTTTTCAAGTTATAATAGCTAATTAATGGTAATAAGTCAGCACTATCTTTTTTATTAATTTTTTTATTAATTTTCAAAGTTTCATTTTCAATCTCTTTTATAACGTTATGTCGTCCTATTAATGTAGGTGTAAAGTTATCGCTAGTGTAACAATTAATATATAGTTTTTCAGATTCGTCTACAAAATATTGTTGGTCATTTATCAATTTTTCGGAATTATTTCTTTGTTTTCTTAAAAAGTTGAATTTTCTTTTAATTTCATTAATATCCCGCATTGTATCTTTGAGATAGATGCGATCATTCTTGTAAAGAAACTGTACTGCTACTGCTTGAGCTTCTTTATTTCTTGGACTTCTTACATAGATCGCCCAAAATTCTTGTTCTGAAAATGATTGAGGAATTATGGTTAAGCCAAGATCGGGGTTTATTAAACTTTGTTTTATCCAGTTTTTGATTCCTATTTCAATTATAATTTTCTTAAATTCAGGAGCAATTTTGAGTTTATGTACATTACAAAAATTTTCCCATGCTTCACTATCTTCCTGCTGGCTTAGATAGCAAGCTAAATAATCTTCTACCTCTAAATATTGCCCATTAGAGAAAGTTAGGCAATCTTGTTGAAGCGTATCTATGTCTATGCTTGAAGGATAGTTGACAGCAGCAAAATTTGTTTCTTGTTCATTTTGAGAATTTTGCCTTGCTTGTTGTGCTATTTTAAACGCAGGTATGTTTATACCTTGAATACTATAAAACTCACCCATATCTAAATAGTTGTATTTACTTTTTAACTGAGAATATAAATCGATTTTTGATCGCCCATCTAGTTTAGTTGAAGGACACCATAAGTCATCATCTCTTTGATAAGCCATCGAGCCGACTTCTTCTTCTAAAAGTTTATTGAAAATCAAGTAGTTTTTTTGCTTATTTAGTTCAATACTAGACCAAGGAATAACTTCGGTAATTCTCCAGCAAATATCGTCTTCATCCTCATTTTCTATTTTTTCATAGGTACTAACAGTCTTGCCTGAATTATAAAAGGTAAGAATAGGAATTCCTTTATTTCTTAGAAATTTTTGTAAAAATTGTTGCTCGCTTTCGGTTAAGTCAATTCCTGTATTATTAATAATTTCTAAGGATTCTACGGCTTCTATGTTTTTGATAAAGGGATTTTCTAAATAATGGTCAGCCTGAAAGTCAAGGATTTCAAACTTAATATCGCATTCTTTTAAAAAATCCTCAAGTTTGTTCATTAGGTTTTGATAATGATAAAGCTGAGTCTTTTTAAATCTGCCGTATTTTTCGTCCTCTTTATCTTTACGGAAATCCATAAAGTATATATAATTTGACCGACGAGCATCAAGATTACGGTCGAAATAATATTTTTTATTTTTATAGACTAACAACTCTCCTAAATCTTCACCATCTAAAGTTTTATAATCTTTTTTGTCTTTAGATAAAAATAATCGCCTTTTTCTAGTCAGCTTTAGAGTTAATACATCGTGGTAATTGTATTTAACTAACAAACTTTGTCCCCAAACATCAAGACCGCTTTTCGATTTAGTGAAATGTTTAGGATGAAGAAAAAAAAGTTCTTCAAAGCCTTTGATTGTCTCGCTAGGCAATACCGAAGAAAGAAGATACAATTTAAAGACTAGATTGAAAATTCTTTCTCTGTTGTTTTCAAACAATCGTTTCCAACTAGAATTTTGTTTGTTCGGGGACAAGAAAAATATATAGTTCTTACCGTTGCTATGAGAAAGAAAGTATTGTATGTCTGAATATTCTACTTCTTCTCCATGTTGAGAAAGTCTTTTCTTTACTTCATTTTTGATATATTTGTGTCTTTCCCGATAAAAGTCAGCTCGTGAGTTATCATTAGAAGATTCTGCTTCGGAAGTGCTATTGTCAGAATTACGATCTTCTTCATCTGTTGTAGGTGGATACTGAAGCTCAAAATACTGTATTCCTTTGCCAGTTTTAAAAAGATACTGGTATAGTTGTTCGGCAATATCTTGATTCGGTAATATTTTAAGCTGGTTAGTGCGCGATATGTCAGATTTTGCTTCAATTAACAGATCTTTCATTTCACTTCTGGAATAAAAAATTTCTCAAAATAGCAGATTCAACGGGACAATTCTGGAAGTTGAAGTAAATCAAGTTACCTGAACACAGTGTAGCATCATGCTGGTGAATTTTTTCTTGGCTAGCGTGTAGATTCAATAATAGTCCTTTGACTGCTTTGAATTCTGGATCTGGATAATATCCAGCTATAGTTTTTAGCTTCTCCTTGGATTTGTTAACAGCAAGTTTCGATAAGCGATTTCCTGATGCTCTACTCCAAGCTTTTACATCAATACAAAATAAAACTTTGTTGCAAATATAGTAAAGATCGAAGCGTTCGTAAAGTTGAGGATATTTTTTAAAATCTAATAATTGCTCGAAACCGTAGTATGCTTTTATTGTTTTCCAGTCTTTTCCCTGAAAAATTATGTCTTTGATCCAACGTTCTACAAAGCTTTCGGTTAGCGATGGATACAAAATATCGTAAAAGAAGCAATAACGAGGTATGTAACTATCAAAAATATCTGGTTGCGGAATCAATTTATTGTATAGCTGGTAGATTGAGTTAGTAGAGACATTGATGCTAATTTTATTCCCTTCTAAATCGTAACCTTGAGAGTTCGCTTTTAGATGTTCGGGATACAGTCGCTGTTGATATGGATATATTCTTTCGCCATGAATGCTATCGCTAATAATTTGAAACTGTTTCCCTTCTTCCTCTACTGAAGCTAAATATGGAGTAAATTCAGAATCCTCAGATTTAATATAAAACAAGGAGTCAATAAACTCATTGGGTAACAGCTCTAGTTTCTGCAAATTTTCTAAATATTCAGATGGATTTTTGAATACAATAGGATCACGTAATCTATCCCATACTTTGTTGATATCAAAATTACTCTTACACTCATGAAATAGTTCTATCTCCTCTAACATTGTTTTTCTAAATTTTTGAAAAGCTAAATCGGCATCAATTTCATCATATATGTGGTCTTCATAGTTTTTTATAGCTCGCTTTTGCGCTTCTACTAAAACTCTCGAGTAAACCTCATAGTTATTAACAGACAGTTTGTCAATTTCGTTTGGCTCTTGTTTCTGTAGATAATTGTAAAAAATAACTAAATTTTTTCTAGTTTCTTCGTTGATAAATATTTTAATAACTTGTGGGTCAAAATATCGCCTTTCCGACCTTCCAATCGCTTGCACAATTGCCTTACCCAATAAAATCTGATGTTGTTGAGCGCGAAATTGAGCAGCCTCTGGTTTACTTAGGTATTCGTTAAAGTCTTTAATCTCTATATTCGATTCGCTAAGATTAACAATATTTTTCATTAAGGCAAAATGATAAAGAGTAGTATTTTTATCGGCTTCATCATCTTTCGACTTTCTAGAAGGTGATTTTACTGCTGTATAGTAACTATCCATCAATAAAACTAGAGAATCGAAGTCCTTTTCTCTTCCCTTCTGGGTTTTTACTATGGGATTCAATCCTTTTGATGCTGACTGATAAGCGGAAATAAAAAATATCTTTTCTTCTTCTTTTTCGACAAGTTCATCTAAGTAAGTTCTGTTACTATCTTTATCATAGTAATCCTTGTTGAAAGAAGCTCTGTATAAAATCAGCTTGACGCGAATTTCACTTGAGTATTTCTTGTGTTGTACTTTTACATAATATATGCTGGGATGTTCTGAAGATTTTTCAAATATAAAATTACTGCTATTGACCGCCAGACAATATTCTATTAATTTTTTGATCCAGCGTAGACTTTGAGTAAAAGCAATTGTTTCTTGAACATCATCATCTTCAAAGAGATAAAATAAAAAGCGAGTAAATTTGCATAGCTCCTGTTTTTTATAATCCCCCAAATAACTAACGTTTTGTTCTTCCTGTGAACTGCGGATAAAATCTTTCAAGATCTGGCTCTCAAATCTTTCTGCTACCTCCTTTGTTTGATCGTTAGGAAATGACTCCCAATCTTTACCGAAAAATCCCACGGTAGTATGTCTATGCTGTTGTCGATAATTTCTGATTTCTTCGCAAAGATCAACTTCTAATTCGCTCATAGCTTGAAAAGAGCTTTGACCAGACTCGCGACGCAACTTATCTTCCATATAAGACATATCGTAACTGGTAGTCAGATCACCATAAATTCCCCCAGTGGCAGAAATTGAAAAAATTACGTTGGCATTGTTCACCAGCATTGATTTCATTTTATATTCGGGAGAAGTAAGAATAGCAGTGCTGCCGATAGAAACTTCTAGTAGTGCCGAATCTATGAGATTATTTTTAGAGTTCTGATAGCGAGATATTTCTTTAATATTTATAATCGGTTTGTTGCTTTCATAGACATACTGACGATCTAAATATTGATGTTTTTGCCTATCGCTCTGTGTCGCATTTTCTTCATCGGCTTTTTGAACCTTACTTATTTGCTTTGACCAAATATCTAAAGCATGAGATTGAGAATCATCAGCATCTAAAACGTTAGCCAAAATCTTTTTAGTCTTTCCAATTTGCGATCGCATAGCTAAAATGACATAAATCAATTCAGCTACAGAGGTTTTGTCCGATACTGTTTTTTCCATAATACGAACATGACCTCCAGAAGCTTTGCTAAGATACAATTTTTGTAGAGCTTTGATGTTGTAAATGTACAAGTTGTTATAGCAAAAGATATTCATTAGATCGTTTCCGATCTGATTGTATAGTCGTTGAGGGATTAACAGACTTCTGGTATTTTCAAATTTCGCTAACACCCTAGATATCATTTCAAAATTGAAATCAATAGGAGTCTCTTGATCATAATTATTAAAAATTGCTACAATATCGGCTAAAGATTCTTCTATTCCTTTGCTAATAGATATTAAACTTTGCAAAAACTTTATCGAACTTCCTTCTTCAAAAGTAATTTTTTGATATGTACTAAGGTATTGTTGTAATTCTGGATCGAGTATTTTTCCTTTTTCTAAATGCTCCTGAAATTCATCAAAAGCTCCAGGATTGCGATCAAGAAAATTTAATAATTCTCTGTTTGAATTATTTCTATTAAAAAAAATTAATCCAAACTCCCGATAAATTGATGACAGTGCATTGTTAATTGCCATATCTTCGGGAGAAATAATATCTATCTTTTTCTTGAGCATAATTTGATAACCATCTTCTTGCTCGTCAAAAGCTAAGATAAATTTCCTGGAGCTATTTGTATTTTGAACTACATACTTATCTAAATGTTCGTTCCTCTTAACCCATTTTTTGCCGTTGTGGATAAAATAGGGTATTTTAGTTTCAAATTTATCGTAAGTAAGCAATAAGATACCAGATTTATCTCGAAGAAGATATAAAGGAAAAAATATTTTAATTAGCTCCGAACATTCATTCGATAAGTTATCTTTTTCTAATTCGCATTTTATGTAAAATTCTAAAAAGCTCTCCAACGCATTGTTTAATTCTCTTTTAGCTCTAGTAATTTCCGATTTGTTATATTCCTCATCCCCCAAACCTATCGTCTTAATGTAATCAAGACGGTTAATGACACCTTTCGCTGTTTTTAGTTTTTGCTTATGTTCTTCAACTTTATCTTTAAAAGAGGCTAAAGAGGCTTGTTTCCACAGTTTTGTGTTTTTCAGGATTAAAGGTATCCATTTTTTATAGAGTAGAATGTATTTGTCCGTCGTCTTCATTTCTAAGGAATTTATAGTATAGACGGGGATATTTTGATATTTATCTTTAACTTGACTGGGAACAGATAAATGTTCTCTTAACGGAGCAACATAAATACCAATAGTTTGAATATATGGATACTTTTCAATCGTTTGGCACATCGCTTCAAACAACTGGTGAGTCTTACCCGAACCCGTACCATAATTAATGAGCTTGAATTGTGAATGATTTTCTTGAAAACTCTTTTCTATGATGTTTAAATAAGAATTGAGAATCTGATCGCGAATTAATTTTAACTGTCCAACAGCAATATTTCTTTCTTCTTGCATTATCAGTAACTAATTCTCTAAGTTCGTGGGTATCTTTATAAGGATAGTACAAAGGTTTTGTATTGCTTACTTTATTTTATTTTTTCTATATAATCTTTTATTAAAGGTGATAAGATGTGGCCTCTTTAAGTCCTGATCTCACCCGTCATATCAAGCGATTTAGGGATTATCTGATTGATATGGAGGCTATTCCATCTGCCTTACAGCCTTGGATGCTGGTTTTTTAGCCACATCTATTACAAATCTTTACACCATGTTCAATTTTCCACGTATCTCCTCTTTGCACCAAAAAGGAAGTAATGGAATGAGAGCTATTGGTAAAATATAGAAGAATGCGGTTAGCATTGATGCACTCAGATTTTTTCTCCAAGAAATAAATGAGTATAAGCGCCACTTTTGGGGGCAAATTTTGCTTGCCTACTGTTGCTTAAAATATTTGTAAAGCAGATCAGACCCTTGTACACCCATTTCTGCGAGTTTTTGTTCTATTGCATTTAAAGCAAGCTGGGAGGGTTTGGCGCGTCCTCTTTCCCATCGGTTCACCGTTTGAAATGAAACACCCAGACTTGCGGCTAGTTTTTCTTGGGATAAACCTAAGCGTTCACGAAGGGTGCGAACAAGATTGGGGAGATCTGAAACAGGAGTAGTCACTGGCATTGTTATTTCCTAAACTCTATCTCAACGTTAAGATATAACACCCCTTATATTCAACAGTGACGATACTGAACTTTTAGCTTAATCGTTTGTATCTTTTTTTAAAAGAGTATCAGGGAAATTACGGATTTAACTCTTACAACCCTTGAGGAATAACAAGATCAGCTTACACCCTCACTCACCAATCTCCAATTTATTTTTTGATTCAAGAATCAGAAAAATCAACTCCTCGTAGACGCTTCATAATTAAATCAAACCGAGACAGATTGGGTTCAACCGGATTCTCTAACAGCGAGTTCGCCTGAGAAGAAGGAGTAAGGGTAGATGTCTTAGATTCGTCACTGAAGCGGTTAACTGTGTTTCGCAGTCGAGACGAGAGAAACTTGGTGACTGCTCGATAGAACCGCAGGGCAAAGAGGACATCCCGGTCTAGTTTTTCGGTCAATAATTGTCGGGGAATTGCCAATACCAGCGAATCTTCCACTGCTTTTACCGTCGCAGAGGGTAGACGTCCATCAATAAATGACATTTCCCCAAGAACTTCCCCACAGCCAATTTTACCAATTTCTTGATTTCCGACAGCGGCGACTGAAACGCTCAGAGTTCCCTCCAAAACAATATAAAGTGCTGAGATGGGTTGACCCTCGTGGATGAGAATCGTGTGAGCCGTCACCTTTTCTCGATTTCCATGGTTCACCATCCAGTCAATATCGCGATCATTTAATTCGCTTAAAATTACTAAAGCTTTGTTCATTAGAACCTGTAAAACAAGTGGTTTGAAGGGAAAATCACTAAATTTTTAGTACAACTGTAACATAAGCTGTTTTCGGTATTTCTGTGTTAACGAATGATCCTCACCCAGTAATTCAAACAAGGTCAACATCGCTTTACGAGCCGCATCATTTTTATAGCTCCGACTGGTACTCACAAGCTCTAAAAAGACGGCCAGAGCGGGTTCATAGTCTTTTTCTAGAGTGAGACGACAGGCTTGAGCATAACGCCTATCAAGTTCACTTGTCCCAGGCTGCTGAACCACGGTTTGAAACTCAATTAACTGTTTTAACGCTTGGGCTTTGGGATAATATTCTCGTTGATCTTCGGAAATCGTTGCTAACAGCTTGCTGGCTTTATCGTTTTGATGCACGTCCTGAAAAAATTGCGCGGCTTGTAAGCTCAAATCAGCCCGATCAGGATAGATTTCGAGTAACTGTTGAAATAGATGTTGGGCGGAGTCTAAATCTTGATTGGCAATTGCCATTTCAATATTAGCTAATCCCTTCTCTAGTTCAGATTTTAAGTTGAGCTGCGCTAATACTTGTCGCAGTTGTACTTCATTCAATGCACCCACAAATCCGCTCTTAACCTCTCCCTGATGCACAATTCGCACATCGGGAACACCCTCAATGTTGTAAGTATTGGCGAGATCGGGATTTTTGTCAATATCAACTTTGGCTAAAATAAAGTCGTATTCTTTGACCAGTTTTTCGAGTAAGGGCTTCATCAACTGACAAGGCCCACACCAGGTCGCAAAAAAGTCTACGAGAATGATCTGTTCGTTTGACTTTTGCAAAACTTCAACTTCAAAGTTGTCACTGTTGACCTCTATGCTATATCCCATTAAGTTACCTCACTCACCCAATATTAGTTAATCTGAAAATAGTCTTCTGCGTTTTTTTCGTTAGCGACTATTGCTAATTCCCTGCTTTTCATAATATTGTTGATGGTACGCTTCGGCAAGATAATATTCAGAACTAGCTTGAATTTGAGTCGCAATTTCTTTTTCGTACTGTCCAGACATCTGAAGTTTGTGTTTAGATCGTCTGGCAATCTGTTCTTGTTCGGGTGTATGATAAAAAATCACTGAACGATATTGTTCTCCTCGATCTGCCCCTTGACGATTATAGGAGGTTGGATCATGAATATTCCAAAAGATTTCTAATAACTTCTCATAGGAAATAATATCGGGGTCATATTGGAGTTGAACGACTTCGGCGTGACCTGTGATCCGGGCGCAGACGTCAAGATAGGATGGGTTGGGAAAATGTCCGCCCATATATCCGACAGAGGTAGCGGTGATGCCTTTGACTCGACGAAATGCAGCTTCTACTCCCCAAAAGCAGCCTGCACCAAATGTTGCTGTTTCCATTGTTTTGAACCTTTTAAGATCAATAAATTAATCAGAGAGCCAGTGCGATCACTTAAATTGGCTCAAGAGCAATCGTTTTTAGGGATATTCTCCCCTACTCAATGCTATATCAAATTTGATTTAACAATTTTTTAAGTCTGATTTGAGATTGGTGACTAAAATAGATCTGAAGATGTTGATGAGAGGATCTTTACAAAAACTTTACATCCTCTAACGGTAAAATTTACACGAATCACGATTTAATGAACAAAAAATATTGTAGGATTATTAATCAATGAGGTACTGCTTAACAACTAAGCAAACACTTTAGACTAGACTAGGCGTTCTATCAGGGGCATCAACAACTCAATCCAAGCTTTGTGTTGAATATTCAGGGAATTCAGATCATTCTAATTCCCTGATTTTATCCTTTCAAAAATCAAACTTGCTCTGGAAAATTAGATAATTTTAATTAACAATCATACTTCCATGAGCGCGAGGATCAGTATTGCTTTCTGGGGTGGTAACAGAAGGTTTAAAAGCAGAAACTTGTCCGGTTGCTTCAGCGTAGGGTAGAGAATTACCTGCAATTAAAGCATCGAGATTCGCTTCCATCACCGTCGCGGGGATTTCTCCAATACTTTGAGCGATCGCAGTTGCTTGTTCATTCAAAAAAACAAAATGGGGAATCCCATCAACTCGATAATTTAAAATCTCCGGCAACCATTTACTATTATCAACATTGAGCATCACAAAATTGAGTTGATTTTCATAGTTATGCTTAATCTCTTTTAGCTGCGGTGCCATCGCTTGACAAGTCGTACACCAATTGGCATAAAACTCAATTAAAGTTGGCTTTCCATTACTCAAAGCAACCTCAAACGGAGTTGATTCTTCTGCGAGTTCGGGAAGAGAAGTTGAAGTCGCTTCAGTTCTCAAACCCACCAGAATAGCTACACTTAAAATAACAGCCACTAGCGTAATTAACAGATTTCTCAGACGAGTCGCAAAGGTGGATTGCTGAGTCGGCGAAGATACAGGTTTTGAGGACGGATCATTCATCGATATAAAGTTCTAGAATAATGACATCTTCATTTTAGTTGACTGGGATTAAACTGGTTGTCAGGAAGTTTCAGACTCAAGCCATTACCCGTCTAAAAATTTGGGATTGTCCAGTTCAATCTAAACTTGAGTGGTATGGAGTAACGCAGGTGGTTCTGAGTTCATTTGCTTATTTCTGTGCGGGTGACTCACAACCAGTTTATCGAGATTTAAGTTTCAATTTGTTCTCTGCAATAGACAGTTTTTCAAGTGGATGAATTCTCTGCCTAACAAACACAGGTAAAACTTGCCTGCGATCGCCCTGACAACAATTTTAGTAGTGTACACTTGTCTAAACTGTCCATCACTTCACTGAGTGACTCCCAATTCCAATTTATGATAGCGGCAAAGCGAATCCACTTCAGGAGTCTTAAATCATGAGCCAAAAAGCCCCACCTCTAAAGGATACATCAGCGTGGATCTTTCAAGTTTGGCTTTCTTTCATCCTTGCTGTTTCTGCGACTGCCCTGGGAATTATCTATCTACCTGTTGATAACTGGGTAAAAGGCTTTATGGGTATGGGAATGACGTTCTCAATTGGTTCTTCTTTCACCCTGGCTAAAACCATTCGAGATAATCACGAGACTTATAAATTAGTATCGAGAGTTGATGAAGCCCGAATCGAGAAATTACTGGCTGATCATGATCTTCTCAAGTAAGAGGAGTCGGTGAAGAAAAATGTAGAAGTCAGAAGTGAGTGAGTTGAGTGTGAGGGATTGAGAGTCAAAATTGTCTACTGTGAAAACTGATCATTGAGTCGATCATTGATCCTGATAGTGACCAGTAACTCTATCTAGTCTACTTTTGTAACCTTAGAACCCCCATTGCTACTAACTGACTCCTCTGTGGGTTCCTCCTCATTTTCGTTTTGAATAGAACCGTTACTCGGTAACTCCAAACAATAACCTGCCCCGTATACAGTTTTAATATAGCGGGGATGCCGAGGATCGGGTTCCATTTTAGTTCTCAGATGTCGAATATGGACTCGAATGGTTTCGATATCATCATCGGGATCATAACCCCAGACTTCTTTGAGAATTTCACTGGGTGCGACAGTTTGACCATGACGCTGAAGTAGACAGTGTAGCAGTTCAAATTCTAGGTGAGTCAATTTAACGGTTTTGTCAAACCAAATCGCTTCAAACCGTTCTGGAACTAAGGTTAAAACCCCATAGTTGAGAATTTCGCTGTGTTTAGCCGCTTGCGGAATCCGATCAGTTCGACGGAGTAAAGCACGAACTCGCGCCAGCATTTCTTCGAGTTCAAAGGGTTTAGTCAGATAATCATCTGCACCGGAGTTGAAGCCTTCGACTTTATTTTGAGTTTGTCCCAATGCCGTCAACATGACAATGGGGATATCTGCTGTGCGTTCATCTCGTCGTAAACGCTGACAGACTGTAAACCCATCGACTTTAGGTAGCATCAAATCTAAAATGATCAGGTCAGGTAATAACTGTAGGGCTAAGGCTTGTCCTTTAATGCCATCCTCAGCTTGACTGACTTCATAACCTGCCATTTCTAAGTTGATGGCTACAAGTTCTGCGATCGCAGGATCATCATCGATAACTAATATCCGAGGCATCATTTATATATATACAGGGGCTACGATGGGCAGTTAGATCAGCTTGTACATTGGTGTAAGCGGGTAACTTCTCCCAGGAAAAGCCCCAGAGAAGTCTATAACCTTAGTCAAGCGTCTATAACTTATTCTAAAGTTTTGGTTAGAAGTATGCTGTCATGGTAAATTCAAGTGTACCGACTCTACAGCAGATTAGCAAGTATTAATACTGACTCAGTTATAAAAGTTGTCAAAATAGTCTCCTATAGGATCAACTCCCCCACTTGGTGAGATCCGTTTGAGATCAGTGGGGGAGACGAGCTTTATTGATATTTATTTTTGTGAGTCGGCTTCACTGACATGACGAATAACGACCCGACAATAGCCCCGCTGTACGGCGACTGTACTCGGAGAGATATTGTTCGAGCAGATTAAACTGACGGCGGTTAACGCTGTAGTAGACCCATCGACCCTCTTGACGGGCCCGCACAAGAGAAGCCTCTCTTAACGCTTTCAGGTGAAACGAGAGCTTAGACTGGCTGACATGAAGCTGTTCACACAGTTCACAGACACAGTATTCCTGCTGTTGCAGCAATTCTAAGACTCGAACTCGCAAGGGGTCAGATAAGGCATGGAAGCCTGATGCAACCTCAAAGGGTGAAGTTAGAGAAGTTGTGACCATCAATTTTTTTTTCTGTTAACGTCAAGAGCTATTCCAGAGCTAAAGTTTGAGACTATAGCCGAGGAAAAAGACAGCAGACCGAGTTTGCTTAAGATACAATCTCCTGACTGTCTATAGAGTTATACCTGCTAAATTAGTTGTTTTCCAACCGCAGAGACTTAATCACTATTTTTAGTATAGATATATTATGCCATTTTTGAACAAGATATACTCTCTTTTTTTGGTTGATTTATGAAGTTAATACAAGTTTTTCACATACTAAGTTACAAAAAACACACTCACAACTCAAAAACAAGTTAAATGTCTAGACAAGTTTTGTACAAATTTTACAATCCTTTTTTAGGCAGATTTAAAAATGCCAACCCAATGGCTCTGAAGGCTTAAATATCCCCCCCATAGGGATTATTGTCACAAAAATTTCACATTTTAGCCCAATTTAGAGGTCATAGATCAAAGTTAAACTACTACAATTTCTGAAATCAACTCAATTATAATCAATATTCTCTCTGGAAGATATGACTAATCCTCTACAACGAGAATTCCGATTAAGTCAATATTCAGAGACGGCAGAGTAAAATGCCTTGGACTGAAGAATAATTTCAAGTGTGCAATGAAGTCAAGAATAAACTTTAAGGAGTCATTCTATATATCTGAATCACTTCTGGGTTGATGGCGAGTCAATTGAGTAGCCCTGGAGACTATTTTAAAATTCCCATAAAAATAAGCACAGACTTGGTATTTTTATACCCGTGCCTAAAATCAACGATCAACCACTGAAAATCAACAAACAATTGCCACTGGTGAGTCCCTAAAAATCAATCAACCTCCGTCCGTTAACCCCTCTATTCCCGGCAGACTGAACCCATGTGTCAGAATAACTTGGGATTACATTGACGTTGATCGTAGGGGGGCCAAAAGAAAAATTAGGTTCTCCAGCCATACGAATGTGTCTAAACACATATTCACCCGATCCTGGAACCGTTTCTTGCTTGAGAATGGGATTATCCAAACTCGCTTGACCTTGATAAGCCAGAGTCAGATACATCATTACCGCAGCTTCACCTCGACTCAGGGACATATCGGGATAAAACTCCAGGGGCCAGTCCAGTGCGACTAAATTGGCCAAGAGTGCGCCGTGAAGCGCTCTCGTCGAACCACGCATTTTGTAGATAGATAACTCGACATTGTTAATTTTTAAGAGAAAGGCTCACTCAAATTTCAGAGCTATCTTTTAATTCATACTGACTCAGAAGAATTCAGCAGACATTTTTTCTATTCGATCAATGTTCATTCTTATGAAGCAATTCCTCGACTTGTTGAAGAATTGTTTTGAGCAACTGCGTTAATAACGGTAAATTATCAGACGGTAGAGCCGTTGAGTCTGCACGTTCTTCAATTTCTGCTAATTTTTTCTCGAGTTGTTGGGCTAACCGTAAAGCATCTCGACTCAAAACAGTCATTTTATGTTGTTGGTGAAATTTTAACGCCGCACCTCGTAACACTTGTAAGTTTGCTTCTTCCCCGTATTCTCCGGGTGTCACTCGCAGACGCAACAAAATATGACTTCCCCGATAAATACGCTCAACTTCAGCTTGTTTGGGTTTATCAACTGGAATCAACGGAAGTTCTATCAACCGCTTTAATTCCTTAATTACGCCTTGAAATTGACTGGCTTCTAAATCTTCTAAGACTGATTTTAAGACTCCATCTTGACTCCACAAAATTCGGCCTGTAGAGGCTTGATGTTCAAAATACAGGCGACCAATTCCACCTGCGAGAATTCGACCTAAGAGTTCATGTAATAAGTGGTCTGGCGTTAATGTTGCTAAAATTTCTAGAGGATCATTTAAGTGATTTGTATAGATTTCTAAATTCAGCAAGTTTTGCTCCATAGACTTATCTATTTTAGAAGTCTCTGAAGTAGATTGAGCAACTGGAGTTGAAGAATTTAAAGATGAATTAACCCTAGTCTGTGTAGATTTAGACTCTGTACAAGAACAATTATTAGAAACTTCCTTGTGATTTGAAGTTGATTTTTGCTCAATCTTAAAATTATTTTTTGAGTTATTTTGAGGTGTATCAACTTCAGGATTAGGATGCTGAGTATGATACAAATACGCGGATAAAATCACCTCTTGTTCTGGAAAAGAAATCTTCTGCGTGACGATAGAGCAGTTGCGATAGGCTAAAATTTTATTGATATAATCTAGAGCCGAATGATCATCAGGATCAACCACCCCTAAATGCAAACAATCATCAGTTAACGATAATGGTAAAACTTGATAGTGTAAACACACTTCAAACGGAAGAATGCTGTCAATTAAAGGAAAAATCTGTTCAGCATCCATAGAAGTCGCCTCATTGGTGGGAGTTTGAGCTAACATTTGCCGATAAAAAAAAATAGTGGATTCCTCAACACCCACTCCAATCCTAGAAGCTCATCGTCGGAAATCACTTTCCTACATCGACACCATTGAACAATCAGAAACGGTGAAATTTCCGTGAAAATTGGGAGTGGTGCAAGTCTAGTAGATGTCTAAAGTTTACCCTGGCTTTTATAACTTTTGCATACTCTATACTTCCTAGTTTAACAAGTTTATGTCCTTTCTGATCGCTATTTTGTCGAAAGATAAAGAACTTCAAGACCGGGTAGAGAGACACCCCTCAACTAGATCTGACTCTTGTGCTAGTAGGATTCGGTTGTGCTATGTTAAATTCCGGATATAGAACGTCAAATTGTGTAAAATTTGTTTGCGGGTTCGTGCAGTACAAACAGTATATGGTGAGAGGAAAATTCTTTATAATATACCGTCTCAGCTCCCTGAGTTCCCTCGTTGTTTTTCTATTACTCGCTACCCCTAATCCCGTCATTTCCTCCCCCGTCAATGATGGAGTTGTGGCAGCAAAACTATCCGTTACCAAATTCTCAACTCCTCAATCTTCCCTTCTTCACCAAATCTCTAAACCTTCCCAACCGAAATTACAATTAATTATACGACTTAGCGATCGCCGTGTATACGTTTATCGCCAAGATCAACTGCTGACTAGCTATCCCATTGCAGTGGGTCGAGACGGTTGGGAAACCCCCACAGGTCAATATCAAGTCATCCAGAAAATTCAAGAACCTGCTTGGGAACATCCCTTTACCGGAGAAGTTATCCCTCCTGGCCCTGAGAACCCCTTGGGGATGCGTTGGATCGGGTTTTGGACGGATGGCACCAACTATATCGGCTTTCACGGTACCCCCAACGAAGACACCGTAGGACAAGCCGCTTCTCATGGGTGTATCCGAATGTTGAACCAAGATGTACTGTTATTATTCGATAAAGTTACCATCGGCACACCCGTAATAGTAGAACCGTAATTAAACTTAAATTAATTTCCCTCTCGACCTACTTACTTAGATAGATGTAGAACTAATAATAATAATGCGATGATCCCAACAACCAATTAATTTAAGGAGCGGAAATCTGATGACTCAGTATCCCAATGTTCCCCCCTTTATTGAAAACGACGAACAAGAGTATTTAGACAGTGGAGTTCCGAGTAAAGTCGCAGTTGCCGGACATCCCCTGCATCCCTTAATTGTCACCTTTCCCATCGCTTTTTTAGTCGGAGTATTAGGAACAGATTTAGGATATTGGTTAACCCGTGATATCTTCTGGTCGAGGGCTTCTGTCTTGTTATTAGTTGCCGGACTATTAACGGGGCTGGTAGCTGCAATTACCGGAATGATCGACTTTTTAGAAATTGATCGGGTTCGACAACACAACGCGGGTTGGATTCATATGATTGGCAATATTATCGCCTTGTTATTGTCCGGAATTAGTCTGTTTTTTCGTTGGGAACAGCCTGGAGATTTTATCTTACCCATCGGATTAATTCTATCACTAATTGTTGCTTCTGCTTTAGGACTTACGGGTTGGTTTGGCGCCGAACTCGTTTATCGCCATAAAATAGCCGTCATTGGTAATGGCATTCAACAAAGACCGTAAATCCTTAATTTTTGATAGCATTCTGTGTCGATTTAATGGTCTATCCTATCAACCCGGTAACTCATAAGAAACCGGGTTTTTCCATCTATAGCAGTGTGAAATGATTCGTAAAAATTCGATCCTCTCAAAGCCCCCAGAATTGACGAGCGACCCCGCGCCACTTGTGGGCGCTAGGGAACGCGCGAGGAGGGGTTTGGGGGCGATATCTTTTTCGTCAGTATTTCCGATTGCTATAGCCCTGAAAAGCTTTATTTTTAGCAAAATCTGAGAGAATTCAGTCGTTTACAAAACAAGTTTTCTTAGTCTATAAAATTGACCAATCGTGTTTTTTAGTGGTATACTTATAAATAATAATTATCCCTTAATTCTCCAAAAGCCAGTGGTACAGCATCCCCTCTTAGACCTGTCCTTATTCGCGGGTTTGATCACCTTGACTTCTATTATTCCAGTTTTACCAACACAAGCACAAATTGTTCCCGATAACAGCTTGGGTAATGAAAACTCCGTTGTTACTCCTAATGTTAACATTCGCGGAATTAATAGTGATCGCATAGATGGGGGTGCGGTGCGAGGGGGAAATTTATTTCATAGTTTTCAAGAATTTAACATAGATGAAGGGCGGGGAGCCTACTTTTCCAATCCCGATAATATTGTTAATATTTTAACTCGGGTTACGGGTGGGAATATTTCCCAAATTCTGGGAACGTTAGGTGTTTTAGGGAATGCTAACCTATTTTTAATTAACCCAAATGGAATTGTATTTGGGCCGAATGCACGGTTAGATGTCGGCGGTTCATTTTTTGCCACAACAGCCGATGGTATTTTATTTGATGGGTTTGAATTTGCCGCCAGTAACCCGGAAGCACCGCCATTATTAACGATTAATATGCCCTTGGGGTTGAATCTTCGAGAAAATCCAGGCAGTATTGAGAATCAAGCGACTATTACAACCTTAGAAGATGGCAGTCCTTTACGAAATGAGGCAGGTTTTCTCGTTCCCCAAGGTTTAAACGTTCCTCAAAATCAAACCTTGGCGTTGGTTGGGGGAGATGTATTATTTGATAATGGAGTTGCCATTTCTCCAGGGAGTCGAATTCAATTGGGGGGATTATCATAACCGGGAATTATTGAATTAACAAATGTAGGGGCGAATGGCAATACGCCCATTCTTCAGTTTCCTGAGAATATTCTACGGGGAAATGTTAGGTTAACCAATGAATCTCAAATTAACGTTCGTGCGGATGGAGGTGGAGACGTTAATATTAACGCGAGAAATGCTGAGATATCTGGTGATAGTGTTATTCGGGTCGGAATTGATGAAGGTTTAGGGTTTCTAGAAGCAAAAACTGGAGATATTAATATTAACGCTCAGGAAAATATTCTCCTAACAGGTGCAGATAGTTCGATTACCAATAGAATAGATTTGGGTGGAACGGGTCTATCTGGAAACATCAACATCACAGCTAATTCACTCTCAATAAACGGCGGTGCTTTTTTCAGCACTTCTATTTTAGGAAACGGAAACGCAGGGAATATAAATGTCACAGCCGCATCCATTGATGTAACGGGTACTTCTCCTGATGGTGAATTTTTTAGCGGTTTTTTTGCTAATGTCAATGGTACAGGTATTGGTAATGGAGGAAATATTTACATAGAAACAGAACAATTACGATTAACAGATGGAGCAAGAATACAAAGTAGTACCTTCGGACAAGGAAATGCAGGTGTAGTATCAATTTTAGCTACAGATTCAGTTGAATTATCCAACAGTAATATTTTTGGTAATGTTGGAGAGGGTGCAGGAGGAAATGGTGGAACAGTTGAGATTAATACGGGGAATTTATTGCTGTCTGAAGGAGCGCGAATTAATACTAGCACTTCTGGACAAGGAAATGCAGGTAACATAAACGTACAAGCTGCATCCATTGATGTAACGGGTACTTCTCCTAACGGTGAGTTGTCGAGTGGTTTTTTTGCTAACGTCAACGAGACAGGGATGGGTCATGGAGGAAACATTTACATAGAAACTGGACAGTTACGAATGACTGATATAGCGATAATTTCAAGCAGTACATTCGGACAAGGAAATTCGGGTTCTATATCGATTTTTGCAACCGATTCGCTGGAGTTAGCAGATAATGGTATTTTCAGCAATGTTGGAGAAAATGCTGTTGGAGATGGGGGAAATATTGAAATTTCAACCTCATCGCTTAATGCAGTAAATGGAGAGATTGGTTTAATTACATTCGGTAACGGAAACGCAGGAAATGTTCGGATTGAAGCCCAGCAAATTAATCTTTCAGATTCTATTGTAACGGGCGAAACTTCTGGAACGGGTAATGTTGGAAATATTATTATTAATACCGGAAATTTAGTCCTTCGTGATGGTGCTGACATTCGGCTTGATGTTAACCCAGAAGCAATAGGTTCAACGGGGAATATAACCGTTAACGCTTCCGAATCTGTAAATATAATAGGCGTTTCACCGACTGGTCTTAGCAGTCGAATCAATACCCGCACATTTGGCAATGGTAATGCAGGAAGCGTTATTATTAATACTCCCAGATTAGCCGTTCGGAATGGAGGGAAAATCTTTGCTAGTAGCTTCAATACCGGACAAGCAGGGGATGTCATTATTAATGCTTCAGAATCTATTGAAGTTAGCGGAAGAAGCCCCGTTCAAATCGATCAAGAATCCATTGAATTTAGTACAGAACCTCCCATTTCTCCAGAAGATATCAATGCAGGTTTTAGTGAGATAGTAACCCGGAGTAGTAGTGCAGAAGGAAGCACAGGAAGTGTTTTCATCACAACAAATAAACTCACAATTCAAGAGGGAGGAAGAATTGGAACTTCTGCTTCGGGAAGGGGGAGTTCGGGTTTGGTAGAAGTCAAAGCAAATGAAATAGAGATAGCGGGACAGTTAAATATTGGTGGACGTTTCTCAAGAAGTAGCTTAGATGTCTTTACAAATGGTGAAGGAACCGCAGGAACTCTCAATTTAGAAACTGGACGATTAACCGTTCGAGATGGAGGTAATATATCAGTATTAAGTTTAAACGATAGTAGCGCAGGTTCCCTTAATATTCAAGCTTCGGTTGTTGAATTAATTGGAGAAGGAAGATTTCCCAGTGAAAATGGAGAGAGTATACTTTCCAGTGGGATTTTTGTGACAACAGGTACACTACCAGGCGATAGTAGCGTGGGAAGTATCACACTCGAAGCTGACCAATTAAGAATTCTCAACGGAGCGCAGATATCAACTTTTACAGGGAATATAGGCAGTTCCGGTTTAATCGATATTCGTGCCAATACTATCGAAATTAGAGGAAGGGGAACTCGAACGATTACTTCATTTACAGGAGAACCATCCACAATAGGTAGCCAAATTTCCGCTCAAGCGGGTAACGGAGGTAACACCGGAGATATTTTAATTACCGCACAGACATTAATCGGACAAGATGGAGCAACAATTCGCACTGATAGTTTGGGAACGGGTTCTTCGGGTTCAATTCAAATACAAGCTGAACAGGTTTTATTTGATGATCAGGTGTTTATTTCTAGTGGAACGGCAGGTGCAGGTAATGGAGGAAATATTACCATTGAAACGGAACAATTTACAATGCAGAATAATTCTAGGATTTTTTCGGGAATTTCGTTACCACCAGATGAATCCGAAATTACTTCTGTTGAAATTCCCCCGAATCGCCGAGGAGGAACGGTCTTCATTCAAGCTTCAGAATCGATTAATGTAGAGGGGGAAGGAACATCAATTAGCACTGGAGTCAGTGAAGAAGGAGCCAGAGTAAATGGCGGAAATGTTATTATTGAAACCGAAGATTTAACTATAAATAATCAAGCTTTTTTATTTACAGGAACTCAAGGAAATGGGGATGCAGGTTCGGTGAACATACAAGCTGAAAATATTGAATTAACGGGTAGCTCTGGCATCAGTACAGCAGTTTTTGAAACCGGAGTCGGAAATGGAGGGAATGTCACGATTGAAACTGGAGATTTAACTATAGATAATCGAGCTTCACTATCTACAGGAACTCAAGGAAACGGGGATGCAGGTTCGGTTAATATACAGGCTGAAAATATTGAATTAATAGATAGTTCTTTTATCTTTGCGAACGTTTCAGAAACCGGGGTTGGAAATGGGGGAACGATAACTGTTGATGCAGACGAATTAACAGTTAGAAATCAGTCTATTATTGGTGTAAGTAGTGAAGGTGAAGGTAATCCCGGAAATATAGACGTGAATGCTTCCCAAGTTCGTTTGGAACAAGCAGGTCTAGTTGCAGAATCAGTAACAGGTGAAGGCGGAAATATTACTATTAATTCGCCGGATATTAGCGTGCGGCGTGAAAGTCGAATTTCGGCAGCCGGAAGCGAAAGCGGTCAAACGTTTGATGGAAATATTGATATTAATTCCAATTTGTTAGTATTGTTGGAAAATAGCGAAATTGTTACCAGTGCCTTTGACCCAACGGGAGGAAGTAATATTAATATTCGTCCTTTAGGTAATTCAGAACTCGGACTTTTACAATCTCAAAATAGTATTATTAATGCTGCTGGAGAACTTTCTATCGATACAACGCTTAATTTTGACCCTCCAGAATCCCTTCAAGTTGAAGTGGTTGACCCGGCGGCGTTAATCGCTCAAGACCCCTGTATTCAAGGTCGAAATAGTTCGTTTATTATCACCGGACGGGGTGGAATTGCACCAGACCCCACTCAAGCTTTATCAGCAATTCAAGGGTTAGTTGAATGGGAATCTCTACTCATTGAACCTGTGACTCCTCAACCTAATAATAATTCCTCACAACGTCCTCAACAACAATCCCGAAATCGTGATAATAATCTTGACGATCATCCTGTAGATTCAAGAACAATTGTTCCGGCGAGAGGTTGGATAAGAACCGAAGATGGTGAAGTTATTTTAGTGGGTTATGACCCCACAAAAACCGGAATCATTCGTCAACGTCCCAATTCTCAAATCTGTCAACCCTAGCACCTTTTATTCCCTTAAATTTTCCTGTAACCAATGGGTCAAATCTTGCAAAGATGAAAAATCCAACAACACCTCTGCTAACATCTCCAACTGTTCTAATGAAAGCAATTCAATTTGAGAGCGAACTTGAGGATCAATTTGATTAAACTTTCGGGTTAGTTGACGTAGGATAAGGAAATTGGGCGCAAGCCTTACGCCCCTACATTGATTGGGATTTGTAGATATTTTTAGTCTGATTAAATTTTTAAAATTCTCCCGGTTGACAGAATTAACAAAGAAAGTACCCCGTTAACGGTACAATTAATCATCAGGTTGTCAAAATGCCGATTAGATTTAATAATCCTGAAATGACTGTCACTGCTTCCCCAACTCACGATACTAACTTCTGGCCGAATTTACTGCAACAACTCCTCGACCGTGACTCCCTCTCTGTCTCCCAAGCCTCAACGTTAATGCAGGGATGGCTAAACGAGGAAATTCCCCCAGTGCTTTCGGGTGCAATTTTGATGGCGTTACAAACCAAAGGCGTCTCCGCAGAAGAATTGGCGGGAATGGCTTCTGTTTTGCAGTCTCAGTCGGCGTCGGCTTCAACATCTGTTGAAATACCGAGTTCTCCCTATCGTATTATTGATACTTGTGGGACCGGGGGAGATGGCGCTTCTACGTTTAATATTTCGACTGCTGTGGCGTTTGTGGCTGCGGCTGCGGGGGTTCCCGTCGCCAAACATGGGAACCGTTCCGCTTCGAGTAAGGTGGGTTCTGCTGATGTTTTAGAAGCTCTAGGAATTCAGTTAAATTCGCCCTTTGAAAAGATTACTTCGGCGTTAACAGAAGTGGGAATTACCTTTTTATTTGCACCGGGTTGGCATCCGGCGATGAAGGCGGTTGTTCCGCTTAGAAAAACGTTAAAAGTCAGAACGGTTTTTAACTTGTTGGGGCCGTTAGTTAATCCTTTAAAACCATCGGGTCAAGTGATGGGTGTTTATGATTCTAATTTACTCGAAACGATTGCCGAAGCTTTGGGAAAATTAGGGTTAAAACAGGCGATTGTATTACACGGACGAGAAAAACTCGATGAAGCGGGGTTGGGAGATTTAACGGATTTGGCAGTATTATCGGAAGGAAAGGTCGAAAAAGGAACAGTTAACCCGCAAGAATTGGGCTTAACTTCGGCAGAAATAACCGCTTTAAAAGGCGGGGAAGTTGCGGAAAATGCGGAAATTTTACAAAATGTTTTACAAGGAAAAGGAACACCTGCTCAACGAGATGTCGTGGCTTTAAATGCGTCTTTAGCGTTACAAATTAGCGGTTTTGTGCCGATAGGAGATCATGTTTCTGGACTGTCTGTTGCTCAAGATATTATCAGCAGTGGTGCGGCTTGGTCGAAACTCGAACAGTTAGTTAAATTCCTGAAGTAGCGTGTATTTTGATTCGGAGAACTCACCACTAAATAGAGAATTTGTATTAGGACGCAAGTAAGAGCGTCCCTACAGGTGTTTTAGAAGTCTGAAGGATATTGAAAATTTATCCTTCTTCGCTGGCTAATTCTTGAGGATGAACTTCGCTACAAACTTCATAAAAAGAGGTTTTGGGTGCTTTGGCAAATAGATGCGCCATTTCATTCATAATGGCTTCATAGACATCGCTATGATTTTCATCCATATCGTCTATATTTTCCCAAAAAATAATCGCAATTCCTTTATCGGTTCCCGGTTCTTGTAACAGATAAGACCCTTTAAACCCTTTTGTATAAGTCGAAACCGCTTTTTCAAACAGTTGTTCAGCTTCATCAAACTTACCGGGTTTAAATTCACCAATCGCCACGTAAGCATATTTATGTTTGAGAAAATCTAGGAATTCTGACATTTTTAATCCAAAAGAATGACGGTTACTGGTATTTTAGATGACTAGATTTGATTAGATTAAATCTAGCCAATCCTTAACGTTTTTGCAATTGCGCCTCAGCGTTAAAAAACTGACGACAAATGCCTGTACTCAAAACTAGAATAGCAATCAAGTTCGCAACTGTGATCATCAATAAAATCAAAATTTGATAGGACACTGCATCCAACGGATTCACCCCAACGAGCAACTGACCTGTTAGAATACCCGGAAGCGTTGCAATTCCGACAATTGTCATAGAATTCAGTGTAGGAAGCAACCCCGCCCGCATCGCCTCTCGACGGTAGGGTTTGAGTGCTTGAGTCGGAGTCGCCCCTAAACTCAGATGAGTTTCAATCTCCACCTGTGAACGGTTCAACATCGTGACTAAACGTTCCCCCGCGATCGAAGCCGCATTCATGGCATTGCCCAAAATAACCGCCAATAACGGAATCAGATATTGAGGACTATACAACGGTGTCGGCTGAATTACCAATAATTGAGCATAACCGACAATCAATACCGCACTCAACCCCAAGGAAGCCCAAACCCACGGGAAAAGTCGAGGAACTTTTTTGCTGATGCGGTTGCGGGTGACAACGGTAACAAGCGTTAACATTAACAGCCCAAAGGCTAAAACCAGCCCAGGGTTAGGTTGATCGGGATCGAGAACCACGGCTAAAACATAACCCGCAACCGCTAACTGGACAATTGTTCGCGCCGTCGCGAGAAGAAATTGCCCCTCTAAGCCTAATTGCTGCCAAAATGATAAAGCGATCGCAATGACAATCAGTCCCAATGCTAACGCCAAGTCTGTAAAATCTAAGGGAATTAACAAAGCTATTCACTGATAACAGATAACTAATCTTAGATTTTAAGGTGGTGTGAAGCGTGAACAAAATCCCTCCTCTCGATCTTAGTCAACAGTACAAATTAATTGCACAGGAAGTCAGTCTCGCCGTTGGAAAGGTTTTAGCCTCGGGTTACTATATTGGGGGATCTGAGGTTGAACAGTTTGAACAACAGTTTGGTGAATACATTGGGGTTTCTGAGTGTATTGGCTGTAACTCCGGTACCGATGCGTTATTTCTCGCCCTCCGTGCCCTCGATATAGGCCCGGGTGATGAAGTGATTGTTCCAGCATTTACCTTTATTGCTACCGCAGAAGTGGTGAGTGCTGTCGGGGCGACTCCGGTATTTGTTGATATTGAGGCGAATACGTTTAATCTCGATGTTGACCAGGTAAAATCGGCGATTACTTCTCAAACCAAAGCTATTATTCCGGTACACTTGTTTGGTCAGTCGGTGAATATGACTCGGTTAATGGCAATTGCACAAACTCACCATTTAGCTGTGATTGAAGATTGCGCCCAGGCGACCGGGGCAACTTGGGACGGTCAAAAAGTCGGTTGTATTGGCGATATTGGCTGTTTTAGTTTCTTCCCAACAAAAAATCTGGGGGCTTGTGGAGATGGAGGTGCCGTTACAACTAATGATCAAGCGATCGCCGCTAAAATGCGGATGATTAAAGATCATGGACAGTCGAGTAAGTATAATTCGGCTGTTGTGGGGATTAATAGTCGATTGGATACCCTACAAGCAGCGATTTTGAACGTTAAACTGCGTTATCTTGATCAATGGAATGCTCAACGATCTCACATTGCTAGACGTTATCATCAGCTTCTTGGGGCGGTTCCCGGCTTGACTGTTCCTCAAGAACTCCCGGACGGACAAAGTGTTTGGAATCAGTATACCGTTCGAGTTGAACACCGATCAACAGATTTAATCTTTGATCGAAATGTTGTTCGCGCACAGTTAGCTGAACGGGGAATTAGTACGATGGTTTATTATCCCGTACCGTTGCACTTGCAGTCTCTTTATCAAAATTTAGACTATCAACCGGGTCAGTTTCCTGTTGCTGAACAACTGTCTCAGGAGGTGTTATCGTTGCCAATATTTCCCGAACTGACAACCGTTCAACAAGACTGTGTGATCTACGCGATCAAGGATTGTTTGAGCCAATAGGTAAATTTACTTTCAATCTGGGTGTGTAGTTTTGTATACTGTTAATTAACAAAACGATAACAACAAGATAAACACAAAATTACAGAATAGATCCGCTCAACCTGAGTCGATCTGTCCACTGTAACCCCCCTGTTAAAATTCAGCGTTCAAGAGGAAAAATAAAAGCGTGAGTCCACACCCATTCACATCTGAACGGTGTTATGACCCAAAAGTAATCGCCCAGTATTATCGCCGTCGTCCCTGGCAGGCTATTTGGCGCGCTATTACTGTAGTCTGGTTTTTTGCAGGCTTTGTTTGGGGTCTGTTTTGGGATCGATGGCGCCGACCCGAAGTTGAACATACACCGGAACGAGCGACTCAACTCCGAGAAATCCTAACTTATCTCGGCCCAACATTCATCAAAGTGGGTCAAGCCCTTTCGACCCGTCCTGACTTAATTCGCAAAGACTTTTTAGAAGAATTAACGCGACTTCAGGATCAGTTACCGCCTTTCAATACTGAAGTGGCGATGGCAATTTTAGAAATGGACTTAGACCGAGACATCCAAAGTGTTTTTAGTCAAGTTTCCCCCGAACCTGTCGCCGCAGCTAGTTTAGGTCAAGTGTATCGCGCCCGTTTGCGAACAGGTGAAGAAGTCGCGATTAAAATTCAGCGACCCCATTTAGTTCCCATGATCACCTTAGATTTGTATCTGATGCGATGGGCAGCAGGTTGGATAGCCCCTTGGCTACCGCTCAATTTGGGTCACGATTTGACTTTAATTGTTGATGAGTTTGGAACTAAACTGTTTGAGGAGATAGATTATCTCAATGAAGGTCGCAATGCCGAACGATTTGCGGCTTATTTTAGTGATGATCCGACGGTCAAAGTTCCCGAAATATACTGGAAATATACCAGCACTCGGGTTCTGGTTCTCGAATGGATTAATGGGTTTAAACTGACTGATATTGACAGTATTCAAGCCGCAGGTTTAGATCTCAATCATCTCATTTTCATTGGAGTGACAAGCGGTTTAAGACAACTGCTAGAATTTGGTTTCTTCCACGCTGATCCTCATCCTGGAAATCTATTTGCAATGCCTGATGGTCGCATGGCTTTTATTGATTTTGGCATGATGGATCAGCTAGAACAAGATGTTAAAGAAACCTTAGTGGGTTCTGTTGTTCATCTGATTAATCGAGATTACAACGATTTAGCCAAAGACTTTGTTACATTAGGATTTCTGACACCGGAAACTAATATTACACCGATTGTTCCCTCCTTAGAAAAGGTACTAGGAAATGCAATGGGTGAAAGTGTTCAGGATTTTAACTTCAAAACGATTACGGATAGTTTCTCGGAATTGATGTATGATTATCCCTTCCGAGTTCCCGCAAAATTTGCCCTGATTATTCGCTCTTTGGTAACGCAAGAAGGAATTGCTTTAACGCTTAATCCGGGTTTTAAAATTGTTGATGTTGCTTATCCCTATGTCGCTCGTCGCTTGCTAAAAGGCGAAACTCCAGCTTTACGTCGTCGCTTGATTGAGGTATTAATAAAAGATGGGAAGTTTAACTGGCTACGGTTGGAGAATATGTTAGCGATCGCTCAGTCTGATCAAACTTTTGATATTCTACCCACCGCTCAACTCGGTTTGCAATATTTACTGTCGCCAGAAGGAGATTTTCTGCGCCGTCAACTCATTTTAGCTCTGACTGAAGATGAGCGCTTGCATACTGAAGAAGTCAGTCGGATTTGGAGTTTAGTCGGAAATCATATTAAACCCGCTCGTTTGTTTGATGTTGCTATCGGTGCGATCGCCGATTTTTCGACAGCCCAAGTCGCCGCTTTACGACAACAATAAAAAACTCAATCATAAAATACAAGTTTAAATCGCAAGTTTTGAATTTGGATTTAAAAAACAACTATCCCCTGTTACTGACGCAGGGGAAAATAATGTAATATCATGTTAAAGCCCGTTGTCGTGCAACCGCACTATCTAAAAAGTTCGTCGTTTTGATGTACGCGCATCCAATGACTCGCTGTTTGAAAAGCTGGTAGTTGTACTCAAGCTATCTGTAGTTTGGTGTTAAAGCGCAACAACCATCCTGTAAATTAATATTGAGGAACTCAACACTTATGTATGAAATATCTGATCCGCCTTACGTTATTTTAGTTGTGGGTTTATTTGCAGGAATTACTTCTTGTACTGCTTTTATTACAACTCTCAAACAATTATTAAAAGAATGGTCTAGTAGTCGTTCAACTCGGGTTTTAGCCAATTTGCGAGGTTTTCAATTGTTGCTTCCCTATAGTGGAATTACGGTTGGAATTTGCCTGTTTTTAGCTTCCTGTTTACAAGTTTTTACCTTTTCAGCGATGTTTTCTTACTCTTTTTCGATTCCGTTAACAGTATTGATGGCGGGGTTAGTTTGGTATCAGTTGACTCGGTTACTCATTCAACTCGAACAAAAAGGCACGAAAGGAATAGACTTAGATGATCTGAGTTTAGGAAAGATGATTCCTCAGAAAGACTAATTATAATCAATATTTACTGAGTAACGGATAGGGGGCAATTCATCCATTGCCCTATTAAATTGATCATGTCAATACATTTAATTGGAGTCAAAAACGATGAATTCTCAATCTTCTATTTTTCTCGCAGGCGCTAGCCGAGGTGTGGGTCGAGAAATTGCAAAATGTTTACGCGAACAAGGTAAAATAGTCAAGGCTTTATTGCGTTCGCCTGATACAAAACCCGAGTTAGAAGCAATGGGAATAGAAGTCGTGATGGGAGACGCCCTCGATGCTGAAGCAGTTAAACAAGCGATGTCAGGTTCTCCTATTTCTGCTGTTATTAGTACCATTGGTGGTTTACCGAAAGATGGCGAAAGGGCTGATTATTTGGGGAATAAAAACTTAATTGATGCAGCAGTTAAAGTTGATACCCAAAAGTTTATTTTAGTTTCTTCTATCGGTTCGGGTAACAGTCGCGTTGCTTTACCCCCTCAAGCCTTGGAAACCCTGGGGGCGGTGTTAGTCGAAAAAGAAAAAGCTGAACAACATTTAATCGATAGCGGTCTTAATTATACCATAATTCGTCCGGGTGGATTAAAGTCAGAACCCGCCACGGGAAATGGTATCTTAACCGAGAATTATAGCGTTTCTGGAAGCATTCATCGGGCAGATGTCGCCCAGTTAGCCTGTCGGTGTTTGCAGTCTTCTGCGGCGAATAACAAGGTATTATCTGCACTAGATAAGCAAATGGTTTGGAGTCAAGTTGAGTTTGATGTTCTCAGTTTAGACTAAAGAGAAAATCGGGATTATTCTTTAGCCTGACTTCCCGCTAAACGCGCATATTCGAGATTTTTCTGATATTGTACAACCCGTTCCTGTGCTGCTTTGTAGTTAGAATCATCGGGTTGTACTTGCTTCATGTAATCTATAGCATTTTGCCATTGGGTAGCGACAAATTCCCATTCCGGTTTAGAGTTGGCAGTTTGTACTAATTCCGAAGCATTTGTCGCATTTTCTATGCCTTTTTTAAAGTTTTCATCGGCAACTTTAGGCGTAATAACTTCGGGTTTTTCGGTTTCAATTTTTGGTGAATTTACAACATCTACATCGGGGAGTTCTGTTGCATTAATATTTTCAGATAATTCTGATGACACCAAAGTATTTTCAAAATTAGCAAATGCACTGTAAATATAGTCCCAATTTGTGACAGTTGTGTAAATTAAAACCGTTGACATGAAAGAGAAAAAGACTAAAGCTATAAATTTCAGGACTTTTTGAAATGGAACTCTTGTGCGAATTAAAGACTCGATTTGGTAAAGATATAAACCTGATGTTATCCAAACAATAGTTGCAATAACTTCTAAACTATCCAAATAATTTTGAATACGATTTTGACAACTTGTATCTTCAAATAGAAGTTCTGTTTGACAAGTTTCCCAGGGAATAAAGGGTAAAATAACTAAGACAACAATTGAAATAGACAACAGTAAAACAATTGGCGTATATATTCCTTCCCATAAACTTAAAGGTGTGGGGAACCATTGAAAGGAGCTAGGTGATGATTTACCAAACAAAACCCGTTCTATATATGATAAAATATGATAAAAATACGTTAGAATGAATATTGAACCAATAACGCCAATACCTAAAGCTTGAAAAAACGGCATTAAATCTTCAGAGACGACAGACACAGTTCCCCCAATAATAACTCCCCCAAACGCAACAATTCTAATAACAATAAATAACCATAATATTAATACTATCATCCGTATCCACGAACTTGGATAGGGAAACCAAACAGGCCATTTTAATTGTTTTGATACTGGAGGTTCAGGTTCAGGTTTTTCTAATTCTTTGGTTAAATCAATACGTTCTTTACAAGGTTTTTTAGGGTTTGTCTGGATGCTAGGTTCGATTATGACATATTCAATATATTCTATTGCTAAAATTTTCAAGGCATCATAGATGTATTTTTTAGACGGGTAATTTAGGGGGAATTGAGAATATTCTACTCTAATATTTAGACAATTATTTTTAAGATTAGCATTGTCTTCTATAATAGTAATAATGTCTTCTGATGGCTTAAAACGATTTAAAAGCATTGCAATTGCTTTCGGATTTCCTTGTTTAGCAAATTCCAATAGACGTTGCTGTGCTGTTTGAGATTCTGAATGAGGTAAATTCATAATATTAACGTCCTTAATACTTAAAGATAGATCAGTAAGTTGAACTGAATGATTGTTGATCAAGTTTATAATGCAACAACTTTCTTTGATTGAAACTCACTCATTTCAATAATACCAAGGATCAAAACAGATCACCTCAGTAATTGTACGGAACTATCAAAAACATCCGCTACAGATGACATTGTATTATTCACTGAGATATTAATTAACAGCCTATTAACATGATTAAAAAAGTTGACTAATCTGTTTTAAATCGACATTTCCACCACTAATTACAACCCCAATTCGAGAACCCGGTGCTTTGACAATCCCTTGAAGTAATGCAGCAGCAGCCAACGCCCCCGTCGGTTCTACAACTAACTTCATTCGTTCCCAAACAAAGAACATCGTTTTAATAATATCTTCTTCTGAAACCGTAACCATCTCATCGACATTTTGCAAAATTAATGGAAAAGTTAACTTCCCTAAATAAGACGTTCTTGCCCCATCTGCTATCGTTTGAGGATTTTCTATTTTCTGTAACGTTTTGGTTTGAAAAGAACGAGTTGCATCATCTGCATTTGCAGGTTCAACCCCAATAATTTTACAGTTTGGTGCAAGCTGGCGAGTCGCAATCGCACAACCCGAAAGTAAACCCCCACCTCCACAACAAACCAGTAAAATATCTAATGTTTTTACTTTTTCTAAAAGTTCAAATGCTGTTGTTCCTTGTCCGGCAATAATATCCCGATGATCATAAGGAGGAATAATAGTACAATCTCGTTCAGTTGCGATTTGTTGACATAAAACTTCTCGGGCAATTTCCGAACGTTCATAGAGAATAATTTCCGCCCCATAACCCTGTGTTGCTGATTGTTTGACAACTGGAGCATCTGAAGGCATAATAATAGTGGTAGGAATGTCTAAAATCTGACCCGAACGTGCGATCGCTTGGGCATGATTCCCCGAAGAAAATGTTAAAACACCGCGAGACTTTTGTTGATCAGAAAGTTGAGACAAAGCGTTAAAAGCACCCCGAAATTTAAACGAACCCGTCCGTTGAAAATTCTCACATTTAAAAAAGACTTCCGCCCCCGTTAATTGGTTAACCGTTCGAGAAATAACAACCGGAGTTTGATAAGCATATCCTTGGAGGCGTTGCTTTGCTTTTTGAATATCTGCAAAAACAGGTAAATTCATGATCAAATCCTAATTATAAACTCTAAATTATCAAACCAACATTCGAGAAGGTTACTTTTCCAGTTGGGATTTTACAAGCTATTCTAGAGAAAGAACATCTAAGAAACTAAAATTCATCATTTTTGAGGTTCCAGAAAACTATGTCTACTCAACCTCCGACAAATTGGCTTCAACAACATCTTCGTTCTCTCCTGGCTGGAGTTGCAGGAACGGCTATTATTGCAGGTATAACCGTTGCGGTGTGGAGTCAATCTGCAAATCAGGGGGTCAGTCCTTCTCAAGCGACGAATCCTGGCCAAAATATAGCATCCTCTGCGCTTCCCCTCAATATTACCGTGCATCGCAGTCCGACTTGTGGATGCTGCAAAGCCTGGGTACAACACCTCGAAGCCAATGGCTTTCAAACCACCGATATCGTCACAGAAGACGTGACTGGGGTTAAACAGGAATACGGAGTACCGAGTGAGTTAACCTCTTGTCATACTGCGGTGATTGACGGATACGCAATCGAGGGTCATGTCCCTGCTGCGGATATTAAGCGTTTGTTGGCTGAAAAACCTCAAATCTCCGGTTTGGCTGTCCCCCAAATGCCCATCGGTTCACCGGGAATGGAATCGGGTAATATTAAAGAACCTTTTGCAGTGTTGTCTTTTCGTCCCGATGGCCGTGTAAAAACATTTAATGAATATCAATCTTATTAATAAAATTTTTAGGTTGATTTTTTTGCCTAGAGAATTAATGATCAGAAGCAAGAAAACCGAGAAGGCACACCGAGAGGGATGAGAGAAAAACAAATTCGGTGTTGAGTCCAGATTTTATCGAAAAGGGGGTTGAGTTGTGTATTCTTCTCGACCACAATGAAACAAAATAATCTTGGAATTTTCTTCCTGAGAAACATCTTGCTTGGGTAAAGCGTCCTGAATGCAGTGGGGTTTGGTCTGTTCTCCCCAAAAACCCAATTCTTGTGCCATCACCTTAGATGTCATTAGGCTGAGAAGGGTTACACTGGTGAGAACAAAGCCGAACCTGAATCGATTGAGTTGCATCATTGACCTCCTGTTTTTTGCCGTGAATATCAATCACGAATCCTGAATAAAAGAACACTTTCACTCGCAACAGCAACTCCTTACCAAAGCTGATCAACTGTGGTAGAAAGAGAGTCTAAACAACGGATAAGTTTAAGCTTTTGCGAGTGATTTATCTATCTTCAAGATAACATTCGAGTTCTGAGTTATCCGGAATATTTACAGAGTTATTACAATAAACAAGCGATTGTATTGAGGGGGTTTTCAACTCGGAGTATAGACTAGATGGGGAGACAGTGATCAGCATTTACTACTATTTCTATTTCTTACTTTTTGCCTCTTGTCTTCTAAATTGTGCCTTCAAGACTGGACTCACCATCAACTCTAACAATTTTTTCTTGAGAATAAAACAGTCTTAAAAAATCAGGTTTATCAGTAAATATGACAAACAACTGTCACCAATATTTTGTGCTACTTATTTAATTTTACTGAATATTTTTCAGAAAATTTCGTTCATTAGGATCGAGTGAATCAGGGCTTTCAGCAGATTTTGCTCGTTCAGACTGCTCTTTTAGTCGGTTACTGGCGTGTTCTCTTGCTTGTTCAATGACTTGTTTTCTTTGTTCAGTTTTTCCGATAAAATCTTTTGTCTGATCTAAACCTTTATAGATTTTATCAGCAGCAATTTCAGCTTGATTAGCTCCCGTTTCTAAATCTAATTCTTGATCTTGTTGAGACTGATTATTAATGCCGCCATTCACATGATAGTAATCTGCCTCTGGTGTGAGAGAAGCTGCCAAAGCTGTCGCTGAACTTAAACCATTCAAGTTTGACAATAAAACCCCAAATATTGCCACAAAACCGAATACTTTTATGAACCGCATTCTCATCACTTGAAAACCATAAAATAAACGTTTCATTATTTTCTCCTGAATTTATTGATAATTTCACTTATTAACTTAGAGTAAAATAGATTAGCTTGACATCTATCGCAGGTAGAGTTGTCCCCAATACACTGTGATCAATTGTTCTAATCGTGGAGGAAAAGTCAATAAAAACTCTCCACTCGCACCCCTGAATATTCCCACTGGGGAACTGTTTGGGAGCGCGATCATAATACTGCATTAAATATCCTGAAAATAAGGATTAAATATCTTAGGGTATACGGGATTCAAAGTCTATGGAAAGAATGATCTCTATCAATTTGGGTAAATAAATTATCCCAAGCAGTTAGCTTAACGAAGCAGAAAACTCTCGGAGTGAGCTAGGAATTTTTATTTCTTGAGAGCAGGGAAAATGTCAACCCGCGCGATACTGCACAGCTTTTTCGACTTGAGCTTTCAGACGAACCGTAAACATAGAACCTTGACCCAATTCACTAGAAACCGTGATATCACCTCCCATCATTTTACAGAGATGGCGACAAATCGTTAATCCGAGTCCAGTTCCCCCGTATCTCCGACAGAGTGAATCATCGGCTTGAGTAAAAGCTTCAAACAAGCAGTGTTGGTGTTCAACCGAAATCCCAATTCCAGTATCGCTCAGACAGAATTCTATCCAATCATCCTGGCGATGGATGGTGAGCTTAATTTGTCCGTCTTGTGTGAATTTCAGAGCATTTTCTAATAAGTGATGCAGGATTTTTTGTAATTTACCGAGATCAGTTTGCATGAGTCCTAGATCACGCCCATAGTGAATTTTGAGTTGATTACGATTTTTCTCTGCAACGGAAACGAGGCTTTTGACAACTCCCTTAATAACATTGACCGGATCAAAAATGTCTAGATTTAATGACATCTGTCCGGTTTCGATACGAACTAAGTCCAGAATGCTATCAATGACATGAAGTAAGCGATACCCTTCTTGACGGATGATTTGAACATCTTCGAGACAGTTTAGTTGTCCCTGTTCGAGAACTTCTTCGCAGAGAAGATCGCTATAGCCAATAATCGCGTGAATAGGAGTGCGTAATTCATGGCTAATATTGGCAAGAAAAGTTCTTTTTGCTCTGAGTGCTATTTGAGCTGTATTTTGAGCTTCTTTTAAGGCGTATTCTAGTTTTTGGAATTCATCCGTTTGCGATCGCAGTTTTTGACGGGTTTTTTGAAGTTGGGCGGTTTGTTGATCGAATTTAGCCTGGAGTTTTTCGTTTTGAGTCGAGAGTTGTTTTTCCAAGTGTTGACTTCTGGAACGCTCTAAAGCCAAACTCACTAAGTTAGCTAGACTTTCAAGAAAAGATTGTTCTTCGTCTGTCCACTCAGCCCTTAAATTTGTCCGTTCAACTCTGAGAAATCCAATTTTATGTTGATCCAGTTTGATGGGAATATCTAATACATTTAAAGGTTCTGAAAAATCAATATTCGGAAAGCCGGAAAAAAATAGATGATCTTCTACGGACTGAAGATTTACTCCCGTCCATTCTAGCGAAGATTTTCCTAAATCATTCTGTTTGTAGGACGTTCTTGCATTAGGTTTAAAAAGAGTACAATAGCAGTGATTTACTTGTTCATAACTATTTATTTTTAGCTTATTTGTGGAATGTAAATTGAGATTTAAAGAAGATGGAAAATGGGAATAAAGTAGAGTTTGTGGCGTTAACCACAAGCTGATCCGTTTGACAGATTCTAGAGTCTGGACTGCGGTTTCAGTAATTTGTTGAATAATACTATGGGGATTATTGTAGTGGTGATTGTGTTGACGGAGCAGATGTTCTAAAGCTAAAATTCGACGGTGGGGTTGTTCATTGACCGTAGGGGGAGTTAATTGAGCAGATAAATCTAGATTACTATCGTTAGAAAAATTGAGTGTAGTTTGCTCAAGAGAATCGGTTTTTGTTAGGGGTTGAGCCGATAAATTATCGTCTATTTTTTCTAATAATTGATTGCTAAAGAGGTTAATAGTTGCATCAACTTGTCCAATTTTCCATTCAAGATCGGGAGGTTCTATTTTCATGGAAATGGGATGCAACTGACTCATTGTTTTGAGCCAATTTTTCAAGGTTGCATTTTCACGTCTTAGATGTTCGATTTCTTGATACAAAGAATGATTAACATCCCAGGAAAGTTCTTCATGCGATTGGATTGGATTCAGCATCATGGCAAGGCTTATCTATCTAGTTTTTAGGTTCGATTGTTTGAGGATAGTCGAACTCAGTGATTTGTTTATAAATAGATACACCCTGCTGATCCTCTAACTGTCTAATCAGAATTATCAACATTGTGAGTGAGTTCAAATGAAGAAAGATTCTTGATATTTTTAAGTCAAAGCTCTAAAAAAGAAGATTAAAAATTTAGGAGAAAAAATAGACTTTTCTTTGGGGAAATGTCTAACTGATTGCTCAGATGAGATCTCGTGAGCGTTTTGTCTCCTCTCTAATCGATTTTTTTATTCCATGAGCCTGATTGACTCAGGTCAACTTTTTTGTGCTGATAGTTTAGAGCAATTAACCGAGTAGATGCGTGATTTGATCTAAGATTGTAACCGATATTAACTTTTTTCAGAAAAAATACAGTTGAGTTGTGACTAAACTCTGTGATTTTTTTATTGGGCTGATCTGTAATTCCATCAGTTGAGCGGCTCTACTCACATCACACCCCAATGTTGTTATTCTTACCCGGTATAGAACGGATTACCGTGTCGTTAGATGACCTGAAACAATGACGGACTTGAGTTTGAGCCTCATCAGTTACTTATGGCTATTGTAGCAATTTAACAATCGTTAAACCGTACTTATACCTACGTGTCGAAAATAATTATTGAATTGATTCATAAGATAAATTAAACTATCTGGGCAGAATGTACAGTATTGTGTGTAATGAATTTCACGGCAAAATTTGTCGGTGATCGTAGCCTGATCTGTACGATACAGTAATCGCTATGAGATATTGATGGATACGATCTCTAGCTTAAGCGTCCCCTAATTTGCCGTGCCATTAAAATACGCTCTCGTTCACGAATGGTTAACCCCGAAAGCAACAGGCGGATCTGAGCTGGTTGTGCGAGAAATTCTCAAACACATCGATGCAGATCTGTACGCTTTGATTGATTTTGAGTCAAGCAACCCTCAAAGTTACTTATTCAATCGTCTGATTGGCACAACATTTTTGCAACACTTCCCCCTGGCTCAAAATGGTGTTCAGAAATATCTGCCCTTGCTACCGTTAGCAATCGAACAATTGGATTTGCGAGCCTATGATGTGATTTTATCCTCATCCCACGCAGTTGCTAAAGGCGTGTTAACCAGTCCTGACCAACTGCATATCTGCTATTGTCATACGCCAATGCGCTATGCTTGGGACTTAACCTTTGATTATTTACAAAGCAGTTTGGCAGGTTGGGGGCCACAGGGGATGCTCACGCGGTACTTATTGCATCGGCTACGCCAATGGGACGTGCTATCTGCCAATCGTGTAGACTATTTTATCGCCAACTCCCAACATACGCGGGCGCGGATTTGGCGTTGCTATCGACGACACGCTAGAGTAATTTATCCCCCGGTGGATCTAGAGCGCTTTCAACTTCAGACGGAAAAGCAAGACTTTTATCTAACCGTTTGCCGTCTAGTGAACTATAAAAAAATCTCCTTAATTGTGAACGCCTTCAATCAACTCGGGCGTCCACTGGTGGTGATTGGTAAAGGCCCCCAATTAAATCAAATTAAACAGATGGCTAAATCAAATGTACAAGTGTTGGGCTGGCAACCCGATGAAATCGTTGAACAGTATATGTCACAGGCTAAAGCATTTGTCTATATGGCTTGTGAAGATCTAGGAATGGCTTTAATTGAGGCTCAAGCTTGTGGAACTCCCGTCATAGCTTATGGTGCAGGAGGAGCGCTCGAAACCGTTCGTGATCTTCGTCAATATCCGAACTCAGGAACGGGGTTGTTGTTTTCCCCTCAAACCGAGACTGCTTTAATCGAGGCAGTACAGACGTTTGAGCAACTCAACACCCAGTTTGACCCCCAGAAGATGCAATCCCATGTCACTCAGTTTGAGCGAAAACGCTTTGGACAGGAGTACCTGGAATTTGTAGAACGTTGTCAGAAAAAACAGTTTCCGAAGATTTGACAACAGTATCTTGATAGAGGTCAATACTCCGAAGAAGTCGCGTTCGGAAAAATTTGGCTAAAATGCTTGCATAATTGCGGATTCTGCTCAAAACGAAAAGAATCAAGCAATCATGGGTTATCCCGTTAAACTATTTTCGGGTACGCTCCCCCGAATGACAATTGGACTGAAGACTTTCTTGCACCTTGATTTCGCGCGCAAGGTGTCTGGAAGCTTTATGATCAGGACTGTGTGTGGTGTGAATTGAAGGAGTAAGATGACTGCCAACAGCCAACTCATCTTCGGTAGGGGACTACGACGTGCGTTCACAAGGCGTAGTTTTGTCCCCCTAGTCCGGCAACATCCGGTTCGAGGTTTATCTGTTCTACAGAACCTCAACGGAGAGTTTTTCAAGCGATCGTTCGATATTTTGTTTTCGTTGTCGGTTCTGATCCTGTTTTCCCCAGTTTACTTGCTTCTGGCTCTGTTGATCTCGCTTAGTTCACCAGGGTCAGTGTTTTATGTACAGCAACGAGTTGGCAAGAACCGCAAGTCTTTCGACTGTATTAAGTTCAGAACAATGGTGACAAATGCTGATGAGATGTTGACCCAAATGATGGAGACATCCCCCCATCTGCGTCAAGAATTTCAGGACAATTTCAAACTGAAACACGACCCCCGAATTACCTGGATTGGTCATTTCTTACGAGTGACGAGTCTTGATGAGTTTCCTCAATTTTGGAATGTACTCAAAGGGGACATGAGCGTTGTCGGGCCAAGGCCTCTTGTTGCTGAAGAATTACACAAGTACGGGCGTCACATGGATAAAATTTTAACGATTAAACCCGGAATTACTGGCCTCTGGCAAGTTTCTGGGCGCAATGATATTCCCTATCCTCGACGAGTTCAGATTGATTTGTATTATGTGAATTTCAAAAATTTCTGGACTGACCTGTCGATTATAATTAAGACCATCGGTGTTGTCATTTTTCCCAAAAATAATGGAGCTTACTAGCTTGGTGACAAAGATTCGTTGTCAGTCAATGTAAGCACTTTGATCCGGGTTCGACCGTTTCCCTATTGTGCAGTCGGTTTTGGGTTAAGGTAGACATGACTTCAGCAGTGTTCTCGCTTAACAATAGCCTTGATCCCCTGATCCTCAAATCCCAAACTGAATTTTTGAAAATTTTCAGTCTGTTGACAAGATGTCATCATCGGGGATTCTTGGCTGTAGTGATCGATTACCCGCTTAATTCTATCTGTACAATTCCGATTGCACTGGCGAGAAACTGGTCGTGACGAGATCCAAACATCAAGTTTGATCTCGATCTCACATCGCTGATCTGACCAGTAGCGGCAACATTGACTTACATTAACCCAAAGAGAACATTGAGATGAACGAACGCAAGCGCGCCCTCATTACTGGAATTACGGGTCAAGATGGCTCTTACCTGAGTGAACTTTTACTCGACAAAGACTATGAAGTTCACGGCATTATTCGCCGAAGTTCATGTTTTAATACTGACCGGATTGATCATATCTATAAAGACCCTCATAACGAAGAAGCTCGCCTGTTTCTTCATTATGGAGACCTTACAGATGGGACAACTCTACGTCGTATCTTAGAAGAAGTTAAACCGATAGAGATTTATAATCTCGGCGCTCAGTCTCACGTCAGAGTTAGTTTTGACTCCCCCGAATATACGGTTGATGCCGTGGGAATGGGAACGTTACGGATTTTAGAAGCGATTCGCGACTACCAACATCGTACTGGGATTGAAGTTCGTTTTTATCAAGCGGGTTCTTCGGAGATGTTTGGGAAGGTACAGGAAGTTCCTCAAAAGGAAACAACACCGTTTTATCCCCGTAGTCCCTACGCCTGTGCTAAAGTTTATGCCCATTGGCAAACGGTTAACTATCGAGAATCCTACGATTTATTTGCCTGTAACGGTATTTTATTTAACCATGAGAGTCCCCGACGGGGTGAGACATTTGTAACCCGTAAAATTACCCGTGCATTGGCTCGAATTGTCAAGGGAATGCAGAAAGAGGTTTATCTCGGAAATCTCGATTCTAAACGCGATTGGGGCTACGCTAAGGACTATGTGCGAGCTATGTGGTTGATGCTTCAGCAGGATGCCCCGGATGATTATGTCGTGGCTACCAATGAAACCCACTCGATTCGTGAGTTTCTCGATGTTGCCTTTAATTATGTCAACCTCGATTGGCATGATTATGTCAAGTTCGATGAACGTTATCTTCGTCCGGCAGAGGTGGAACTCTTAATTGGTGATCCGAGCAAAGCTAAACAAAAAATGGGCTGGGAACCTTCAGTGACGTTTGACCAGTTGGTGAAATTAATGGTGGATGCCGATATTCAAGCGTTGGAAAAATCTAAAAAGATCGCCCAAGGTTTTGACTAATCGTTTGTACATAATGAGGTTTAATCCATGAATACACTGGATTTACGAGATAAACGAATTGTTGTGACCGGAGGCGCGGGGTTTCTGGGTCGGCAAGTGGTTGATCAGTTACTCAAAGCGGGCGCAAATTTAGATAAAATTTTGATTCCGCGATCACAAGAGTATGATCTGTGTACCTTTGAAGCCTGTCAAAAGGTGGTTCAGGGTCAAGATATTATTATTCATTTGGCCGCTCATGTGGGTGGAATTGGTCTGAACCGAGAAAAACCGGCCGAACTGTTTTATGATAACTTAATGATGGGTACACAGCTTATTCATTGCGCCTATCAAGCAGGTGTCGAAAAGTTTGTCTGTGTGGGAACGATTTGCGCCTATCCCAAATTCACGCCCGTACCGTTTAAAGAGGATGATCTTTGGGAGGGTTATCCGGAAGAAACAAATGCTCCCTATGGAATTGCGAAGAAGGCTTTGCTGGTTCAATTGCAAGCCTATCGCCAACAATATAATTTTAATGGCATCTACTTGTTACCTGTCAATCTCTACGGCCCGGAAGATAATTTTGATCCCCGCAGTTCTCATGTGATTCCGGCTTTAATTCGTAAAGTTTATGAAGCTCAACAACGAGGGGACAAAAAACTTCCGGTTTGGGGTGATGGAAGTCCCAGTCGTGAGTTCCTTTATTCTACAGATGCGGCTCTGGGAATTGTGATGGCAACTCAAGATTACAATGAACCTGATCCGGTGAATTTAGGGACAAACCAAGAAGTCAAAATTCGAGATTTAGTAGAAACTATCTGTGAATTAATGGGGTTTGAAGGGGAAATTGTTTGGGAAACCGATCAACCCAATGGTCAACCGCGTCGGTGTTTGGATACCCAACGGGCTAAAGAAAAGTTTGGGTTTGTTGCGGAAGTCGATTTTAAACAGGGATTGAAAAATACCATTGATTGGTATCGTCAACACGCTGAACCTGTAGCGGTTTAAATCACCATCAACCCGGTTTCTCAAAAGAGCCGGGTTTTGAAGTGATCGCTTGCATCTACATGAACTTTTCTGATTCTTAATTTCTGGCTTCAACTTTTGTCAGTTTTTTTCTCAGTCATAATTTTCAAGACTTAATCTTTTCAGGGCGCATTTACACCCGATCTAGATGATCGATAGAGTCTATTAAGCCTTTTTGAACTGATATTTCAGAGTGTTTTAGTTCAACAAAACTTTGACTAAATTGTTCTTTTTAAATTAAATCAAGCAAATTCTTCTATTTTTGAAACAAAAAAAGTTCATTTTTAGTCTAAATAAAAAGTTTTAAAAAAATCAGTTTTTCTACTGTTAACAAAGTATATTCTGATTGGAAAATCATAAAAATTGTTGGATATATTTCTCTGTTTAACATTAGAAATTTATGATCGAACTAAAGCTTAATTATTAGAATATTATGACTCCCAAGATAGATCAAACCTCTACAAACGTCGTGAAACAAAAACAAACTCCCCAAAGTAAACATCAGCTTCGTCGAGAGTTACTGCATATTCGTCAGTCGATGTCAGCAGAAGATTGGCGAGAAAAGAGCGATCGCATTAGTTTTCATTTACAAGCTTCGTCTATATTTCAACACGCAAAAACAGTTTTAGCTTATGTTAGCTTTCGTCAAGAACCTGATTTGAGTCGTCTCTTTGCAGAAACCAGCCAAGAAGGAACAAAAATTTGGGGATTTCCAAGATGTGTTGAAAATGTTCTAATTTGGCATGAATGGAAACCCGGCGAACTCTTGCAAACAGGGGCTTATGGAATATGGGAACCTCACGCCGACTTACCCCTAATTTCACCGTCTCAAGTTGATTTAATTTTAGTTCCGGCTGTTGCTTGTGATCAGCGAGGATATCGTTTAGGATACGGTGGAGGATATTATGATCGGATGCTTAGTTCTCCTGAGTGGCAATCTATTCCAACGATAGGAATTGTATTTGATTTTGCTTATTTGACCGAGTTACCGATTGAGAATTGGGATCAACCTTTAAATGAATGTTGTACAGAAGAAGGGTTGAAGTTAAATAATCAATGAACTTAAAATCACCAATAATCAAGAGATTTTGGAATTATTTACTGCTGAGTGTCATTGCTCTTTTGATGCTCTTTCCGTTATTGTGGCTGATCGGTACAGCCTTTAAGTCAGGGAACGAAAATATCTTTCAATTTCCCCCTCAGCTATTCCCTCGTGAACCGACTTTTGAGAATATAATCAAAGTCTGGCAAACAAACCCGATGGGGCGTTATCTTGTCAATAGTATGATTGTGGCGAGTCTGACTGTTGAATTAAATTTGTTATTCTGTGCGTTAGCGGCTTACCCCTTGGCGCGATTAGACTTTCGGGGAAGGGATAGCATTTTCACCGCTATTATTGCCACAATTATGATCCCGTTTCAAATTGTGATGATTCCCCTCTACGTCTTAACCGTGCAGTTAGGATTGAGAAATACTTATCTCGGTTTAATTTTTCCCAGTGTAGCTTCAGCATTTGGCATTTTTTTGTTGCGACAAGCCTTTTTGAGTGTACCCAAAGAACTCGTTGAAGCCGCCCGCATTGATGGATGTTCTCAACTGGGGATTTGGTGGCACATTATGCTTCCGGCTGTGCGACCTGCTTTAATAACATTAGCAATTTTTGTGTTTATCGGGTCTTGGAGTGACTTTCTTTGGCCGTTGCTGATTTTAGATCAACCCGAATACTACACCCTGCCTTTAGGAGTTGCCAAATTAGCCGGAACCTTCTCTTTCGATTGGCGTTTGGTGGCTGCGGGATCAGTGATTTCGATAGCACCCGTATTGTTATTATTTCTGTTGCTTCAACGCTACATAGTGCCAACAGACGCCGCAACAGGGGTCAAAGGATAATTCCATAACCTCACCCTATCGAGCCGAAAATACCCCTTTCGGATAAGCAATACGTTTGTGGTTGACTTGTTCCCAAACTCGGACAAAAACTTCAGCAATTTTTGCCATATCTTCTCGGCTGAGTCCAGAGTCTACCAATTGATTATCTTGCCATCTCGCCCGGAGAATTTTATTCACCATTTGTAGGGCTTCTTCGTGGGTGGCATCTTTAAGACTTCGCAACGCCGCCTCACAAGAATCAGCTAACATCACAATTCCTGTTTCCTTCGATTGTGGACTTGGCCCATCATAGCGAAAATCTTCCTCTTTAACTGCAATAGCAGAATCTTCTTTTGCCCGTTGTTGGGCTTGATAGTAGAAGTAGGCAATCAGCATTTTACCTTGGTGTTCGGGAATAAAAGCTTGAATCGCTTTTGGTAAGCGACAACGACGTGCCATTGCTAGCCCTTCACTGACGTGTTTTTTGATAATTCTGGCACTTTCCCAAGGATCATTAATTTCGTCGTGTTTGTTCGGCCCTCCCATCTGATTTTCAATAAACCCGAGCGGATCGTGCATTTTCCCAATATCGTGATACAGAGTTCCCGTTCTCACCAGTTCAACATTACATCCCAAAGCTTGAGCCGCTGCTTCTGCGAGAGTTGCCACAAACATCGTATGTTGGAACGTACCAGGAGCCTCCGTTGCCAAGCGCTTCAGTAATGGTCGATTGGGGTTCGCCAGTTCCGCTAACCGAATCGGTGTAATTAAGTCAAAGACGTGTTCTAAATAAGGACTTAATCCCAAAGCCACAACACTCCAAGCCAACCCTTCGAGAACTTGTAAGACGACTTGGCGTAAGAGAATAAACCAGATCGAACTCGCCGTTGTACCGACAACCGTTAGCGTCAGCAGGAGATAAACAGTACCTTGAGCTAAACCAACCGCTCCTCCTAATAAAGCCAGTTCTTCTCGCGATCGCAATTGTCCCGCCAGTAAGCTTCCTAGAAGTCCCCCCGCCGCACTCGCCAGCAGAGGAATCATCTCAATTTCCAGACCAATCGGAATCATCGCCGAGAGCAAACCCACAACGGTTACACCCACCGCCGAACCGTAGAAGCTACCTGCTAATAAACCCACTGCGGGTAAACCCGTGGAAGGAACTTTTAACAGCACCAGCAAAGGTGTACTTAAAGTTAGCAACAACAGCAATAAATAGTCTCTGTGGCGAAGACTCGGCCGAAATCGTCTTCCCACAAATAACACAACCACAACCGCCCCACTGACTAAAGCTGCAAAAGCCAGTAAACCTTTCCAATTAATGCCTCGTTCGCTCTTGTCAAAATGATCGAGCATCACGAACTCACGTTGAGTAATTTTTTCGCCCTGACGAACAATCACATCGCCTTGACTAATAGTGACAACCACCGGATCAACACTTTGAGCGGCGAGTTCAGCCCGAGTCCGAGTGGAATCTCGATCTTCAATCAGATTCGTTCGCAAAGCGGTTGTGAGCAACTTTGCCGCAAAGTCTTGAGATTCGGTTGGTAGAGCTGTTTTGACCTGAATATTAACCGCTTGTTGTAAAATCTCAGTCGGTAATCCAGGGGCAATACCCTGACTCAGCATTTCCATTGCCACTTGTAATATCCCAACTTGAGTTTGCTCCCAAGTTTGATCGGACCAGTCGAGCAAAGACTGATTATAAAAGCTAGTTTGATCTGAGGGAAGCTGTTTAGAAAAGGCTGTATAAGCTTTAGCATAACGCTTGCGAGCATCATCAATATCCGTCACTAGAGCAGCAAACTCTTGAGGAGAGGCTCGTTTTCCATACCCTCGGAGTTGAGCAAATGCTTTCCAGCGCAGTTGATCGGTTCCTTCTTGTTGAGTGGATGAAAATTTGCCGCTATCGGTTGATAAGCTCCCAGAGGTACTTAAATTGAGTTGGGGTTGCACAGTTGTTTGTTCGACTTGCGCGAGTAATTCGTTCCATTGCCACTCTGGTATTCTTCGCAAGTAGGATTGAACATCTGTTGATAGTGTCCCTGAGTCAAGGAAGGGAAAGGGTCGAGCAAGATCTCTGACCACATCACCTTGAGCGAGTACGGTTTCGATTCTCTGATTAATTTCTTCGTTGACCAGGGGATTAGGCACCAAGACAGGAACGACGCCATAGAGAGCCTCTTTACGTCTTTCTTCTGTGGTTTTCATGTCAGTTAGTTCTGCATCGGTCGGCGCTAAAATCGTCTCAGGAGCCTCCCGGCCAACGGCGAGTTTGGGTTGGTTGTAGAAGCGAACACCCATCACTCCTGTTAACGAAATAATCGCCAAAAACAGTAGTGCTGGAGAGCCGGCTTGAGGAGACTTAGGTGATTTGCGCTTGAAGTGGTTAGAAGATGTCTGTTGGCCTTGAGACTCGTCAGACGACGATCCAGGTTGGCGTTGCTGCGAGCGATCCGAATTGCGATTTTCAGCCCGAGTCCCATTGACTCGCAACGACGAGCTGTGAGTACGGCTACGAAGCCGTTCAATCTGCCGTGTGATTAACTCGAACGTGTTCATCTATATCGAAGCTAGATTCTAGAGTGCAGCCGTGTCATATCAATTCTAGAGTACAGATTTCTGATTTTGGGATACGATCTTTATGGACAATAACTTAATATACTTTACCAATCGGAGTGTTCTCGAGCGGGTAAACCCTTTCAACTTCAGGGATTTACGAATCTGGGCTAGGTTTTTTAGATCTGAGGTGGACGAATTATATTGGGCGCAGCCACAGCCAGGGTTGAATCCGTTTCTAAGAATGGATTTGCTGTATTATAAACCCCAGACCAAACTGCGAATAGCTCTGTTGCCTTTTGGAGAATTTCTCCGACTGACTGTTTCCGGCTCTTTGCTGGGGTTTCTGACGAAATTATAGGTGAAGATGAAGTTGTCGTTGTTTGAAGTTGCAGTCGCCAGGAGAGGGGAAAGCTAGAAATACTGTTGTAAGCACCAGACAATGCTCCAGTGAGTGTACTTACAATTGGAGTTAATGAATCCATCTCAACGCTTCGCAACAAGGCGATCGCGGGATTGTGGGGTGTACTGACAAAGCTGTAAAATGCAAGGGCTATCGGTATTGTATCTGGTGAACCGACCCAGATCTCTTCGGTTTGAGAGCGAATCGCAAGTTCCCGAGAATTTTTGAGCAGCAACTCTCGAGCTGTTTCTAAACTGACCCTTTGTTCCACTAAGCTCTGAACCTGTTGCAACTGCTGATGCAGATCGATTTGCGGATCAAGATGATTCAGGAGAGTGGGAATTAGGGTTGGGGGATCAAGTTCTTCCTTTAATGCCAGTGCGATCGCCTTGTTAAAGACAATGACAGCCTGTTCTAAACCCTGACAGGAGGGAGATTCTTGCCAAACTTGTATGCCTTGCAGAAGTTGCTGCTGGAGTTGAGCGGGTTGCTCGTGAAACAATAAGGCGATCGGTACGGTTGCTACAGCAACTTCTGCCAAAGATAGGCAATCATTACCCAAGGATTTTGGACGGGTGCAAGCTAAATCGCTCACGGATTCAATCGCGGAGGATGATGATTGTTGATTTTGTTGATTTTGTTGCCATTCCTGCCAACTCTGATTCCAATCGGCTCGTTCCCATCCCTGGCATCGAATAAGGCTACGAGTCATTTGAATCACAAGACTCTCGTTGTCGCTTGAAGTGAATTGTTCATCCTTTTTCTTGGATTCACATCCTTTCAACCGATGCTGCTTTAAGTTTAGCAAAGTTTGGGAATCGTGATTCACTTTTTGGGGAGAAGTCTTGGAGAGAAAGACAGATTTTTCGGGGGGCAATCTTCTTAATCGACTGCCAAAAGACAAACCTGCCATTGCTCCTTGAAACCGACTGAGCAATGAGTATTGCATCGATTACTCTCCTTACTCAGCCTTGGCTTGAGAAGACAAATCTCTCTCAAGCTGCTTTGTCTGGCGGAGATGTCGGATTAAAGCTTGCAGTCCCAGAATATAGCTGTCCGCACCAAAACCACTGATTTGTCCTAAAACAACAGGTGCAATATAGGAGTGATGCCGGAACGTTTCACGACGATAGATGTTACTTAAATGTACTTCTACCGTCGGAAGCCCTACTGCTGCGATAGCATCTCGGATCGCAATACTGGTGTGCGTGTAAGCTCCTGCATTAAGGATGATGCCCTGACTTTGGTCTTGGGCTGAATGAATAGCATCAACCAGGACTCCTTCTGTGTTAGACTGCAAAAACGACACTGCCAACTGATGAGCCTGCGCCTCTTGCTGTAAGCACTGGTTAATTTCTGCTAGTGTTACAGTTCCATAAATTCCAGGTTCTCGCTGACCCAAAAGGTTTAAATTTGGGCCGTGCAGCACCAAAATACTGGGCAACTTCAATACTTCCTGCAAAAGCTTAATCCTAAGACTTGCGGCGACGTCGAAGATCATCGACTGGAACCGGAATGGGTTCAACTTCCGGATGAGTTTGAGGGCCAAGTAATCCTTCTACCAATTCACGCGCCCACTCTTTCAGTTTTTCCAGCACTTTTTCAATGTATTCCATTGCAAAAATGGCTCCTTGCTGTACACCGATTACAACTTAACAAATGGAGTTTATTTTTAGTTTAGACAGACACTACTACGGGTAAGTCAGTGGGTCTAACCTCAATAAACTCTACAAACTTGAAACTTATTCGGATATAAATATATCCTAAATCATTCAATTATTTGTATTTCTCTTATCATAACGAATCTTCACATATTTGTGCAAGATTACTTACAAAGATCGAAAATGCTAATCAATCTCTGCCCCTCACCCAACCCAAATTAATCAATGGGGGAAATCTCATGCGGATAAAAGCATACGTCGTAACACATCAAGGGCAGAACTTGCACTGACTCGCTGAATCCATTCTCGCCCCCTTGCACGACCAAATAGAAATTTAAAACTTGTTGCTTGTCCATCTGGCCCGGCTAAACCCATGTACACCAATCCCACTGGCTTGGTTTCCGTCCCTCCATCTGGTCCGGCAATTCCGGTAATACTCAAACCCCAAGTTGTGTTTAACTGGGATCGCACACCCAGCGCCATTTGTTGAGCGACACTCTCACTAACTGCGCCCCATTGTTCAAGATCCGAAGGATTAACCCCCAATAAAGCCATTTTCACCCCATTCTCATAAGCAATAATTCCGCCGCGAAAATAGCTTGAACTCCCCGGAACACGGGTAATCATCTGACCCAAACCGCCACCAGTACAGGATTCAGCCACCGCTAAAGTTGAATGGGTTTGTTGTAAAAGTTGACCGACGACTGAGGCGAGGGTATCGTGATCGCGACCATAATAATCTAAACCCGCAATGTCTTTAATTTGCTGTTCAATCGGAGCAATAAGCTGTTCGGCCGCTTCTGGTGACTCAGCCCGAGCCGAAATTCTCAGTTTAACTTCTCCATAATTGGCATAAGGTGCAACGGTGGGATTGGTTAAATTGAGATAAGAAGACACTTTTTCCGCTAAAGCTGACTCAGCCACCCCCCAAAACCTCAGCGTGTGACTGCAAATCATCTCTTGACACCATCCCTGACTTTGCAAGTAGGGAACAGCGATTTCATGCCACATTTGCTTCATTTCCGCCGGAACACCGGGAAACGTCAGAATGGTCAGTTTGTCAGAACGAGGCTGCCAAATGATGCCGGGAGCGCTACCGATAGGATTGGTGAGAATCTCTGCCCCTTGCGGAATTAAAGCTTGCTTATGATTACTCGGTGACATGGTTCGTCCCCGTTGAGCAAACTTCTGACGAATATCTGCAATAATTTCGGGTCGTTCAATTAGCGGAACCCCAAAAAAATCGGCTATTGTTTCCACCGTCAGATCATCAGGCGTTGGCCCCAAACCCCCTGTAAAAATTAGGAGTTGAGCGCGTTGTGAGGCGATCGCAATCACGTGTTTGAGGCGTTCTCGGTTATCACCGACGACCGTTTGATAATAGTGAGCAATCCCCAACTCAGCAAGCTGTTTACCCAAAAACTGAGCATTGCTATTGAGGATATCACCGAGTAGGAGTTCGGTTCCAACACAGATAATTTCAGCAGTCATTCCCCGATTCTTCCGTTATGGGTTCGCTGTTTTCATTGTCTCATTCATAATGACTCAATCGTCCGACATCCGATCAAAAGTCAGTGATCAGGCAAGAGACACTCATACAAAAGGAAATCGGGAACAGAGAAGATAGATCATTGAGAATTCATAATTGGTTACTTGGCGTGTTTTAAGGCTTTCCAACTGGTATAACCCAGTAAACCTGTCGCCCCGAGTGCATAAATCAAACCACTGGGAAGCCCCGAAAAAGCCAAAGCTAAACTTCCCACCCACAACGTTAAAGAGTAGATAAATAAAACAGTCAAACGTTGGGATAGTCCCGCTTGTAGCAGTCGATGATGCAAATGACGTTGATCAGCGATAAAGGGAGATTTACCATGACGCAGCCGATCCAAAATCACCGCCGACATATCTAAAATCGGCACCGCTAAAATAATGTAGGGCATTAAAACCGAAGTGACAACAGTTGTTTTAACCAGACCGATCACCCCGACTGCCGCCAACGTAAAGCCGAGAAAATAGGAACCACCATCCCCCATAAAGATCTGAGCGGGGTTAAAGTTATAGCGTAAAAACCCTAACGCACCTCCAGCTAAAGCTGCCGCAATTAAAGCAGCCGCCGGTTGATCCATTTGCAGACTAACTACAAGCATCACCAGGGCTGCAATACCTGAGACTCCGGCTGCTAAACCGTCTAAGCCATCGATCCAGTTAATGGCATTAGCCATCCCCACTAACCAAACAACAGTAATGGGTAGACTCAACCAACCCACATAAACTAATCCGACAAATGGAATCGTGAGAAACTCAATGTTGACTCCCACCATCCACGCTAAACTAGCAACGGTCATTTGTAGCATCAGGCGAGTCACAGGGGAAAGGCTAAACAGATCATCTGCTAAACCAATCAAAAAGAAGGCTAAACCCCCAACCGTAACTCCCCAAATTTCATATTCCTGTTCTACGCCTAAAGGCTGGCCGTGGGCATCAATAAAGCCTCCTGACCACCAAACGACCAGTAAACCGATCAGGGTACCGAGATAAATCGAAATACCGCCTAGACGAACCATTGGACGTTGGTGAACTTTGCGATCATTGGGCAGATCGACACGTCCACTTTTGATGCCTATTGTCTTGACGACGGGTGTCGTTCCCAGGACAACAAGTGCAGATACGAGAAACACGAGCAGATGGTACAGATGGAGAGGCATCTGAAGTTATGGGGTGCAAGACATTGTGCAGACAAACAGCTCTTCGCTCTACAGAGAGGATCAACGGATGATATTGCACTCTGAGACGATTGAGTGTTGCTTTGAGTGAGCGGCTTTAAAAAAAATAAAGCGTCAGGCAGAGTCTACTACATTTCTGCTCGTTTCTACCAGAGATGTCTAAATTGAACTTCTCATTCAACCCGGAGCGAAGGAAAAGGGGCTTGTCAACCCACTTAACTTTTGCTCCTTGCTGACTCACTGAATATTGCTGAATATTTAAGCTAAAGCGGGGACTTTGGCGGTGAGATGAGGATAGAGAGGAAATGCTTCACAGAGGGACTGTATTCGTTGACGACAGCTTTGAGCAACGGCTTCGTCTTCGGGTTTGATCAGTCGATCTGCGATGATTTCGCCAATTTCGGTAAATTCTGTTGTTCCCATACCTCGGGTTGTCATCGCGGGAGATCCGAGTCGGAGGCCACTGGTGACAAAGGGAGACTCTGGATCAAAGGGAACAGTATTTTTATTGGCGGTGATATTGACTTCACTGACGAGTTTATCGGCTTGTTTTCCAGTCATGCCCACAGAACGCAAGTCAACTAACATGACGTGATTATCGGTGCCGCCCGAGACGATTTTCAAGCCCCGTTTTTGTAACTGAGTGGCTAGGGCTTGAGCATTTTCAATCACTTGTCGAGAATACGCTTTAAACTCGGGTTTGAGCGCTTCTCCAAAAGCAACGGCTTTGCCAGCTATTACGTGTTCGAGGGGGCCACCTTGACTACCGGGGAAAACGGCTTTATCGAATTTTTTGCCAAGATCGGGATCGCGAGTGAGAATTAAACCACCCCGAGGGCCTCGTAGGGTTTTGTGGGTTGTGGTTGTGACGACATCACAGTATGAGATCGGACTGGGATGATGTCCGCTTGCGACTAACCCGGCAATATGAGCAATATCGGCGAGTAAATAGGCGCCAACTTCGTCGGCGATCGCTCTAAATTTATCAAACTCGATGATCCGAGAATAGGCAGAATAGCCACAGACGATCAATTTGGGTTGATGCTGTTTGGCGAGTTCAAGAATTTGGTCATAGTCGAGGCGTTCGCTGTCTTGACTGACTCCATAATGGCAAGCTTTGAACCATTTCCCGGAGACGTTGACGGGGGAACCGTGGGTGAGGTGTCCGCCATGAGATAAGTCCATTCCCATGATCGTGTCACCGGGTTCTAGCAAGGCTAAGAAGACGGCAAAGTTGGCTTGAGCGCCGGAATGAGGCTGAACGTTGGCATGAGCAGCACCAAAGAGTTCTTTGGCTCGATCAATTGCCAATTGTTCGAGCGTGTCTATAAACTCGCAACCGCCATAGTAGCGTTTTCTGGGTAATCCTTCTGCGTATTTATTGGTCAGAACTGATCCCTGAGCAGCCATGACTGCGGCTGATGTAAAGTTTTCACTGGCAATTAATTCTAGGTGATCTCGCTGACGTTGTAGTTCGTGTTGAATCCCTTCGGCGACGATCGGATCGCTTTGGGCTAGGATGTCTAAGTTAGTATCGCTCACAGTCGCTTTCCTCAGATTGCAGATCAGAAATTTCAGGGAGAGTCGGCGATCAAGACTTGAGGGGTTTCCCAAGGGGTAAATCTTTTGAATTGCTTTTACGGATTTGGGAGTTCTCTTTGTTTGATTCGTGACTCTGTGAACTTAAAGATCATAACCTTGTTTGTCTAATTGTTCTAGGCGTAAAGTTCTTGACAGAAATGTTAAGTTGTGATCAAATTTCTGAGTCTCTCTCGAGTCTTGGCATACAATTGGAAGGGCAAAGACGGAATCTGTTGGAGGGATAAGATGTTAGTGATTTTGATGGAGAACCAACTTCTCGAACCGCAGCGAGTTTGTCAAGGTTGTCCACTTTCAGATCGTAGTGGTCAGCCTCGCTGGAGAGGAGGACAACTCAGTTGTGGTCATCCGGTTGGTAAAACGACAGAAAACCTTCCCAGTCAATATGAGTGTCAGATGGGTTTTAGAATTGCGAATATTGAATAGAAGTTTAAGCAATACTTTAAATACTGAGGATAAATATTCTTGAAACTCTGCGCTATCCTGAGTTTAGAGGCAATTTAATGATTGATGAACAATACTCAGGAGAACAAAGTATGACGTGGCGTGGCGAAACAACCATTCGGGATCGGATTTTTTCGGCTTTACCTTATTTACTTCCTTTAATGTATGGGTTAGAGTTTAGTCGTTTTTTATTTGCCCAATTTCCCATACTCACTATTATTCTGATTCCTTTAGCACCTTTAATATCAATCTACCAAACAGTTCCCTTTATCGGTTTGGTGATTTTCTTTGCTTTGTTTTTGCTGGTGGTGCGAAATCAAAATATTCCTCACTTTATTCGCTTTAACACAATGCAGGCGATTTTGCTTGACATTATTATTGTTTTGTGTAGCATCATCCTGGGTATTTTGGGCGGTGGACTGCAAGGCTTTATCCTAGAGACGATCTACAATATGCTGTTTTTGGGCATTTTAGCGGCGGTGATTTATTCAGTCGTGCAGTCGCTTCGTGGACATTATGCAGAGATCCCCACGATCTCGGATGCGGTTTATATGCAGGTGCCTTAACGGAGAAATATTAGCACGGAGATCCGCTCAGGTGATTCGTCTTTCGGTATTGTAGAATTGAAAAGTTCCTTGCTTCTAATTCTGAGAAGCCTAATAGCCCATGAGGAGATTTTCTCAATGAAAGAATTTGTTTACGAAACGATGTATATTCTGCGTCCAGACTTGATCGATGAACAGGTTGATGTTTCGATCGCTAAATATCAAGACTTGTTACAAGAACAGGGTGGACAGAATATTCAGATTCAAAATTTAGGGAAGCGTCGTCTGGCTTATGAGATTGACAATCACCGAGAAGGGGTTTACGTTCTCATGAACTATGATGGCCCCGGTCATCAAATTGCAGTCATGGAGAGGGCAATGCGGATCAGTGACGATGTTATTCGTTATTTGACGACAAAGCAGCCTGCTTTACCAGTCGAGGCAACAACAGAAGCTGCTGAACCTGAACCCGAGGAAGTCTCTCAACCCTCGCAATAGCAATAGAAGAGGGAGCTTGCGATGTGGGAGTACAAGCAGGCTCTCTGCAAACGGGATCAGCGTTTCTCTCGATGCGATCGCTGAACGATCGCATTTTGTAGACTCGGTGACTCGGCAAAGATCACTCAGAGTTTGGGATAAACTTGCACCTCAGCAAAAATCTGGTATTTTAGTCTGTTATAAGGAAGTGATTTCTTTTGGATGAAATATTCTATAGAAGTCATTGCAAACCCATGATTACACAAGCCCAAACTGAGGTCAGGGTCAAGTCACAGGTTATTTTGTCCTGAAATAACGCGGCGTGCTGTGACCTTTGATCAAAGGTAGACTTTTGACTTACCCTGTCAAGTTTGAGTCTGTTTTTGTCCTGGGGCTTGTGAAGATATTTAAGATAGGTATGGCATAAAGTTTATATTTGAGGAGCAGTCCGCCATGGTAAGTCAGTCGAACAAACCTACTCAACAAGATTTACAAGCTGAAATTACTCGTCTCAACGAGGAGCTGAAAATGCGTGATCAGCTCGTCCAACAACTGTCTCAAGAACTGTTTCGGTTGGTTAAGGGAAATACTGGCTTGATGCCGACTCCCGAACTCTCTGAACACCAACAGGTTCAAATGCGATCATTGCGAGAACAACTGCAAGATGTTGAACAGCAGGTGAAGTTTTATCAAGACCAAATTTCTGAGCGAGATGGGGAAGTTTATCAACTCCGTCAGTCGGTTCAAGAATTAACTGATCGCTCTCGGATGCTCGAACAAGTGGTTCAAGAACTCCCTGGTGTCTATCGTCAGAAGTTTTCAGAGCGTCTCCAAGAGGTGATGGAGAAAGTCGAAGCACTCCAACGAGAAAACCGCCAACTTCATGCAGAACTCCAAAGTGTGAGCTACCGTCTGGCTCAAAAGAGTCGTCGTCCGAGTGGTTTGGATCTTCCCAGTTTTCAGGGTGGACAATCTGGTGGCTCTGGTGTTGATTTTCCGAGCTTTAAGAATGCTTGAAATCGGTTCATTCTGTTAATTCTATCCCAAATTCAACCCTTTAAGTTTTTGGGGATAGAGGATTTACAAATTCATCTACAAAAATCTAACTCCTGCTGTCAATGTTGATAGTGCAGGAGTTTTTTAACTTCTTTTCTTTTTGATTGGGCAATGATAGGCAAATTTTATCTGAGGAGAACTCTCACCCATTCACACCGTTGACAAAGTATCTAGAGGTGAGAGTAAACCCTATGCTGAAAGCAATTGAGAGTCAGTTAAGAATACTGCTTCTAACTCATCAAAGACTTCAAAGACTCGATCGAGTTGGGTGATCTCCAAAATCAGTTTAACCGTTGCAGAAGGATGACAAAGCACTAAACGAGATCCTTGTCTGCGAGCCGACTTAAGGGCTGTTACCAATGCACCTAACCCCGAACTATCGATAAACTCCACTGCCGCCAAATCAATTACCCACAGTCGAAAATGTTCTGCTGAGAGCGCCAAGACTTGATCTTTGAGAGCATTACCCCCTTGCAAGTCCAAGCGAGGCTGAGACTGAAGTACAATATGCTGCGGACATTCTGCTAATTTCATAACTTATCACTCCCCAAGGATTATTATGTAAAACATCTTAGCTGACTTGTTTCCAATTCACCTTATCCTGTTTTTGACCAGGCAATTCTGATAAAAGTTTCAACACCTTGAAAACGGACTTTTCCCGACGACTTGGGATGATCCCTCCATTCTACTCGGGAGGACAGATTTCCGCCATCAAGATAATATAGAAGTATAAAGCTTTGCAAAAAAATATGAAGGCAGCATTGAATGTCTTTTGAGATTGTATCATTGGAAACAATTCAGGAAATTGCTCATCAGTATGGCTACTGGGCTGTTTTCCTGGGAATTACTTTAGAAAATGCCGGAATACCCCTTCCTGGAGAGACGATCACTTTGGTTGGAGGTTTCCTCGCCGGGAGTGGTGAACTCGACTATTGGTTTGTCCTCGGTTGGGCGATCGCCGGGGCGATACTGGGAGACAATTGCGGATATTGGGTTGGTCGCTGGAGAGGTTGGCCGTTTTTACTCGCTATTGGTAAACTGTTTCGAGTTCAAGAAGCCAAACTTACAGAAGTCAAAAGTCAGTTTAGCCGCAACGCTGCTAAAGCCGTATTTTTAGGTCGGTTTGTGGCGTTACTGCGAATTTTTGCCGGGCCATTGGCAGGAATTGCTAGAATGCCCTACTGGAAGTTCTTGCTGTGTAATGCCGCCGGAGCCGCAACTTGGGCTTCTGTGATGGTAAGTTTATCATTTTTTGTGGGTCAAGTTGTTCCGCTTGAACAATTGGTGTCTGGGGTGGCAAAATTTGCGATCATTGCTTTAATTTTGGTTGTCGGTTGGGTGGTTATTCCCATTTGGTGGGAATCTCGCCAAGCGGATAATCTCTGATTGATTTTAGCTGAAATTAATTTCTACTGATTCAACAGGAATTCCCCAAGTTGTCGGGTCAGATCATTTCATTTTTTGACTTGGGAATCGAGTCCGAAGCAAGCACCGCCTTGAAAAGGCGGTGAACTGATTACCATGTTTTCTCGGTCTTCCTTTCCCTTGATATTTTGGCGGTTCAGCATAGATGCAACGATGTAATCGGCCTTTCTTTAAGATACCGAATCACTTGTTTGAGTTGTAAAATTGCTCTTGTAATAGGGGTTTCATGGGAGCCAATTCTCTCATGTCTTAATGGTAATGCCCAACTTCCTTTGTCTTCTGGAATCCAAGCCAATGTACTATAACCATGTCCCAAAGTAATTGGTTTGCCTGAAATAACTTTGGCTCCATGTTCATAAGTTCTGTCCTTTAAAGTTACCGCTTCTGTTCTAGGCCAAGGTGTATGATCTCGCGGCTTCGATAATCCTCTGTGATTCAGTTGATGTAGGGATTTCTCTGATATAACGTCTGATCAATTTGTGTACTTTTGGCTGACAATCATTGATCGCCCCGTATAAACTTGGCCACTTTCGACGGAATACTGGTGAGAGGGATAATTCGGCAAAGGAATAGACATTTCTGGTGAATCATCCCTCATGCTAGACTGTACAGTATGAGTTTTTAGTCTAAACTCCAGCAACGCTGTAAAGCATTAATAGCGGTTTGCCGCGACCCGTCTGGGATCAGCTGCCCATCAGCACCTGGGCGAGGCCGATGAAGAGCGGTATTCCCAAGGCAAGCGCAACCGGGGTGCCGACGGCTGTGGACGAGCCGATGTAGGCGGAGGGATTGGCCGACGGGATACCGGCTCGTAAAGTGGGCGGCCCTGAGATGTCTGAACTGGAGGCGGCGATGACGGCCAGGAGCACGACGCCGCCTGGGCTGAATCCCGTGGCGTGGTGGGCAATCATGCCGAAACCGAAGGCGATAAACCCATGCAGCAGCGGCCCCACCAGGGCATATAGGGCGTACCACTGGCCCACCTTGCGCAGCTCGCCGATCCTTGCCGTGGCCTCCATGCCCATTATCAGCATCAGGATCGAAAGCAGGCCGCGGAAAAGGGGATTGAAGAAGCTCTCATAGACACTTTCCGGACGGGTTAGGATGCCTAGAGCGAGGCCGAGCAGCAGTGCCGATAGGGCAGATCCCTGAAGGCTTTCCTTCACGATCGGCCATATTTTGACCCGATCGTTCTGCTTGCGGGGATACCCGCCTGCGGTAATGCGCTGCTGGCTGCGATACTCCTGCCTGGTGGTGGGATATCCGCCTGCGGCAACTGACTGCTTGCTGAGAGACTCCTGCTTGCCGAAAGGCTCCTGCTGGCTGAGAGACTTTTGCTTGCTGGTATAAATGCTGGCCAAGACGATCGCAGTCACGAGGGCTGGGATGTCCATGAAGGGATAGAGTGCGGCGGCCCAGGGCTCGAAAAAGATGTCTTCCGTTTCCAGTACCGTTATGCCGGCCGCGAGGGTAGAGCCACTCACAGCACCGAACAAGCCCGCGGTCGCAATGGCATCCACAGTTTTGACTTTCGGCAGGTTACCCAAAGTGTAGCGCCCGATGAACACGATAAGGATCCCCGTTGCCACAGCGAACACCGCAGGCAACAGCATCTCCGCCAGATTGGCGTTGCGGATCGCAATGCCGCCGCTCAGGCCGACTTTTAGGAGCAGCATGAAGACGATGAACTTATAGATCGCATCTGGAATTTGCAATTGGCTATTGAGGGCGGCAACGACCATACCACCAATCAGAAAGCCGAGTGTCGGGGACTGCAACTTCGCCAGAAAGAGCGTCAAGAAATCGGACAAAAAATCCATGTTGTAATTCCTCCTTAATCAGATTTTAGGGGTCAGGACGGCAGGCAAGCGCAGCCTCAAATCCTGGGGCGAGATCCGAACGATAGCGATCCGGGGATGGTATTTCTCCGAACTGGGTTGAGAAGACAAGTTGCCCCTATGGTCTCCTATAGACTCGAGTCTATCCAAGTTCAAATCTCTATACCTTTAAGTCTATGTGCTTAAGTTTATCTTAAAATCGGCACAAATTTGCAATCGCTCTACATGGATCTGCTAAGTAATGTCAAATTAAAATTATAAGTTTTCCTTATTGTTTTTCAGAAAACCCGTACATCTCTGGTCATAGCGCCGAAAGGATAAGTGTTTTTTATAAAATGCTTCCGCTAATCTGAGTCAATCTTTCTCAACAGAAGGTAGTGAATTCGCCGATCTTTGGCATAATCTTAAAGGTATAGTTCAAGGCAAAACCATAGAGTTTGGCCTTGAATTGTCCTAAAAGAACGCGTTAAGAGGTAACCCACATGACCCAGAATGCCAGCAAGCTCGTCATCGTCACGGAAAAGGTGCTGCTGAAAAAGGTCGCCAAGATCATCGACGAAGCCGGGGCTACCGGTTATACGGTGGTGGCCGCTGGCGGTAAAGGCAGTCGCGGCGTGCGCTCGTCGGGACAACCCACCGTTGGCGACACCTTCTCGAATGTAAAGTTCGAGATACTAACCCCCAATCGGGATATGGCCGTGAAGATTTCGGATGAGGTTGCAGCGCAGTTTTTCGACGATTACTCGGGCATCGCCTATCTCTGTGACGTGATGGAGGTACTGCACGCGCACCAGTTCTGATTCAAAACCCCAGCAATTCTCATTTGGGCAAGAAGCTGTTCAAGCACTGGGAATCTCAGTATTGTAATGATATCTCAGAGATCCAAGAGAGCTAGAGCGGTTGTAAGAACGGGGTTTGTTTGACACCATCGTCGGTTCGTTTCGCCAGCGTTTGTCGTCGCTATCTGACAAACGCACGGGCAAAAATACCCGCTATGGGATCGATGGAGGATGCCGCTTTGAGCGCGTAAGCGCGTGTTCTTCACCCGAACCCCGTCCTTTCTGGCCGATCAACGCATGGTGGGCGGGCAGTAAGGGGAAGAACAATGCCCACGGCTTATTTTGAGTGCATCAGATTCCAACTGGAGTTTAGACTCAATATTCATACTGTACAGTCTAGTATGACGATTTGAACGCATAAAAATACGATTTAGCTTTTCAGAAAAGCTAAAAATAATACTAATATATTGATTTAAGTTTTTAATCTAACTCTTTAGATATAAATTTTTGAGAGCTTGAGTCGAAAGCAATAACAGGCATAAATTTACATTTATTATTGTTATAATTTGGGGTTTAAAATACAGAAAATGGGGTCTGGGGTGGTATAATTTGTGGTGATTGCTTTAATTTTGGTTGTGGGTTGGGTGGTTATTCCCATTTGGTGGGAATCTCGCCTAGCAGATAATCTCTGATTGATTTTAGCTGAAATTTAACAACAAAAAAACAGGGGTGAGGGAAAAGAAATTTTTTGCAGCCTGTGGCGTCTTATTCCCCCCACTCCATCATTTGTAATATTTCTGAAAAGTCATTTCTATTACACGCGAACTCGTGGCTTTCTTGCTCCAATTGAAGATCCTGCGAGTGCAGCAGCTAAACCAAATAAAGAACCCAGTAAGAATGACCAAGCAGCTTTAGCACTATTAGCGGCTATAGCTTGAAGCTCTTGAGCGGTTACATTAGGAGCTTGATTAGGAATATTAGCACCACCGGGTTGTTGAACTTGGTTAATCACTTCTCCGGCGTTAGAAGCCAGGATACCAAAGACTCCAGAGACACCTCTCGTCAGAAGCCATGTACTCAGAGCTAACGTAGTCGCCCATAAAATTGCACCATTTAAAAGGGCTGTTTTATTATTCATCGGTCCGCACATTCGAGCCATCACCCATGCACCGATCAATAAAGAAATTAGTAAACTAATAATTGACCATATTCCGACCCCAGTCCCGATACTGCCGGGATTTGCTCCATTTGAACCTACTGTTAGACCGATCGCACTCCCTAAAGCGGTTAAAACCAGTTGAGAAGCGATGGCAATCACAAGACCTGAAAAAATCGGACCCCAACGTACTCGATCGTGGTAATCGACTACTGTTTCTGTGGTTCTAGGTTGTATCACCGAATCTTCTGTTCTGTAAGCCATTGTTTTTCCTCGACTTTTTTGTAAAAATTATGATGGGTCTTGTTCATTGGTAGAAATTCTATAAGATTGAGTAGATATTTATTATCTATCCTAAGGTGATGAAATAAGCTTTTAATCTAACTCTTTAGATATAAATTTTTGAGAGCTTGAGTCGAAAGCAATAACAGGCATAAAATTTACATTTATTATTGTTATAATTTGGGGTTTAAAATACAGAAAATGGGGTCTGGGCTGGTATAATTTGTGGTGATTGCTTTAATTTTAGTTGTCGCTTGGGTGCTGATTTCGATGGATTGAGAATCAAGCCCAGGGGATCAGCTCTAGATGTTCTTAAATAGATTTTATTGAGTAATAAATCGATTTAATTGTTCAACCAATAAATGAACGGTTGTTGAGGGGTTATCTCGCACGGGATGAGGCGAAGGATACTGGGCGAGTAGCTTTTTAGCATTACGAATGGCATCGGCTTGTCGGTTTTTTAATTCTTCGTAAATCGTCTCACTATTTTTCTGATAGCGATGATCGAGTAACTGACTCAACATCCGTTTATATTCACGGCGAGGAATAGCCGTATCATAAAAATTGAAGTGCAACAAATACCAAATTTCAAAGCCTTCGTTGGAGTAGGCAATGTTAATATTATTTTTTCCAGCCAGTTCAATTGCGCGATTAAACTTTTGGGCGGGAAAGGAATCTCGATCAAATACACACCAAACTTGATCGTAGTTTCCTTCTTTTTTTAATAAAAGGGCTTTACGAACAATTCCTAATGTATTGTCTCCAATTCCGTAAATATCTAACCATTCTTCGGGTATTGGAAAACTTTTAAAATAATTGGGTTCTGTTTTTTCTCCTTCACAGACAATCAAAAATCGTTCAAATTTTAAATCTCTAACTGCTATTTTTCGTTCTAAATAACCTCGTTTTCCGCTGGGGAAACCTCCTTCTTTATTTTGCATCAGGCTTGTTTAAGTTCGATTTACAACGGAATTCCGCCATATTTCCCTAAAAGATAATCTTGATCATAAGAACTATCATTTTTGATTTTGAATTCAGCTAAAGCATATAACTCGGTTTTCCCTATTTTATCTTTAATATCTTTGGCAGTAAACCAAATCTGATCGCGTCTAAAGAGTTTGGGAGTGAGTAAACTGGTATCATAGGCGGTGAAAATCAGTTGTGCATTTTGGGGGTTGGTTTCTCGCTGATGAAATAACTCAATAATTGTTTTAGTAATCAACGGATGTAAATTGAGATCGAGTGAATCTATCCAGATGACTTGACCTGAGTTTAAAGCTTCAACTAAAATTATAGCGAGTTGGATCAGTTTTTGAGTTCCAAGGGATTCCTCTTGATATAAATCAAAGGTTTGGGAGGAAGTTTCGGGTGTGATTTGATTATCACTAGAACGAATAATTTTCACAACGGGCTGATTGGGGTTTGGGTCTGAAAAAGGTTCAATTTGAATAGCATTAATTCCTAGATTAAATGGTTTTAAAAATTGTATGACTTGATCTTGATACTGAGGATTTTTCCAGGATTTTATAGTTTTAGCGTTAATTGGGTTTGGAAAAGAATTGGGAATAATTTTGAGATTGTGATGAAACCATTTCCAGATTTCTTGCATAATATCGATCTGAAATTTTTCGGTAAAAGAGAGGAGTAAATTATGGGGTTTGATTTGGGGAGTTAGTTCAGGAATCGTGGGGAAAGGGGGAAAAAATTCAAACTGATTGAGTTCTCGTTTCAGTAGGGGTACTTCTTGATGTTCAGGAACGTAATATAACCATTCTGCAATTACTTCTTCGGAATAGATTTCAAAACCGTAGCGATAAATTATTTTATCAATTAAAATAACAATTTCAAATAGAGAAGGTTGGTTGATGGTTTTGGAGTTGAGACGAAACGGTTGAACCGGAAAGATAGAGTTGATAGCAGTGTCTTGAACAGAGTTCAAAACCCAATGAGTCATCAAGTTTAAAGCTTTAATTAGATTCGTTTTTCCACTGCCATTCTCACCATAAATTATAGCGGTTTTGAGTAAACTCAGTTGATCGTCGATTTTAACACGATTGTTGCGGAGTTTTTTGTGAGGAAGTGGGATTTTAGCGGTGACTAAACTTAACGTGACAATATCTTGAAACGAGAGATAATTTCCGACACTAAACTCAATCAGCATTCAATACTCCATTTACCACAACATATGATTTAAAAAATCACTAAATAACTTAAGTTCATCAGGTTCTTGATAATTTTGAGGTAATAAATCAAAAATAGCAGATTCCAGAGTCTCTAAAGCAATTTTTATATCTTTGGGTTTAGGTCGATTAATTTGCGGAAAAGTGAGGGGTTGACCAAAACGAATTGATGTAAGGATTTTTCAACAATAGCTTCAGCCTTCAGCAACTGGGCGGCTTCTAAACCCTGTCGGGCGCGTTGAACGATCTCTGGCGTTAAAGAAGGTAATACAAGGGGTTGATTATTGGATTGAGATTGAGAAGAAACATTGGTATTCATGGAATAGAATACGAGAAGATAAGATGAGTTTTTTTGTAGCTTAAATCATCACAACAGAAAGTCAAGATAAAGAGTTACAATTAAGGATCAATACGGGTATCAATTGTCATCCTTTGTTCCTATTTAAAGTAAATATACATTAGCATAAAAGAGCTAACCATAGTAGACTTTTAATAAACTGTCACAGAAGTTCAGACGGCGGTTGATGTAGGGCTTGAAGTGCTTCTTTTAAATCAGTTGTTAAGTGTCGAGTTGCTTTTTTAATCGAATCCTCTTGATATTCCCTCGCATTCAAAGGAGAACCAATATTTACCCAAACTTTACAACCCATTGGCGGAGGGGCGGAATGTTGATAATAAATACTAACCGGAACAATATTAACCGTTAAATTGGATTGATGAGAGACAGCTTGTAAGGCAATTCTTGCGACTCCGGGCTGAATTTCACCCATTTCTTTATGGGAAATAATATGTCCTTCTGGAAATAAAACAAGAACATTTTCACGTTGTAATAATTCAACACTATAGCGAATACTAGAAGTTGTCGGACGAGTTCGATCAATTGGAAACCCGCCCAAACGACGCACAAACCAACCCTGTATCCCCTGTGTTTGACTCAACAATACCATGTAGCGAAGATCTCGCCCGGTTGCCCTGCGACCGGCGGCGTAGCCCAAAAGAATCGGGTCCCAACGCGATCGGTGAGTCGGGGCTAAAATCACCGCCCCGACCCGGGGTAAGTGTTCCTGTCCGTTAATCTCAATTCTGCCAAAAAATAGAGGTAACACCAGATAATAAAACAACCAATAAGCCAGAGGAGTCAGCCAAGGTGAAACCTCTGACTCTATCCCCATTGCATCTGTTTCGGAGGCGTTTGACATCAGTTCCCCCAAGGTATTCGAGGATTGTTAAAATAAACCGCTATACCGTTCTTCCGCCCAAGGTTCGCCCCGTTTGTGATAACCGTTGCGTTCCCAAAATCCTAGCGCTTCTTCGTCGAGAAACTCTAAACCGTTAATCCATTTTGCACTTTTCCACGCATACAAATGAGGAACGACTAGGCGTAACGGGCCACCATGATCAGCGCTTAAAGGTTCATCAAAAAGGGTATGGGCAAAAAAGTTTTCTTCTCGCAGAAAGTCTTCTTTGGTGATATTTGTGGTGTAGCCTCCATAGCAATGTTCCATGATGTGAACCGCTTGAGGATCGACTTCAACCTGCTTCATAAAGTCAGTGACTTTAATTCCTCGCCAGGTGACATCTAGCTTTGACCAACGAGTAACACAGTGAAAATCAGCCGTAAATTCACTTTGAGGCATTGCCATGATATCAGACCAACTAAAGGTCTTGGGTGTGGCTAAACCCCATACTTTAAATTCCCAGTCTTCTGTGCGAATTTCGGGCGTATCTCCGTAGGTGAGGACGGGAAACCCTTTAGCAAGGTACTGACCCGGAGGAACGCGATCGCTTTGTTCGGATTCTGGCTTCTGAAAAAATTTGCCTAGCATTGCTTTGACTCAGTCGCAATATTCACGCACTGCTTAGTATATCGCAGCAGATGGGTAAACTTACAGGCAACGGTGTTTTCAGCGAGTGCTGAGCGATGATCGGCCAACAGTGAACGGTAAAAACTGAACTCCCCAACTCCCGAACTCCTTTCCTTCTAACTTCCGACTTCTCAACTCCCCATCAACTGCTTAAGTTCAAACTTCTAACCCTAGATATCAATATGACAATTTATTCAGCCATCTACTATACTGTGATCGATAGAATATTAAGAAATGAAAAGTTATGACTGCACAATTCATCATTCCTCTAGTTATCTGCTTTCTGGCGGTTTGGGTGACTTTGGGCGATCCGTTGGGAACCCCGAAAGAATTAACCCGCCTGCTGGCGTCTTTTGTCGGTGTGGTGTGCGGACTTTGGTTTTTTGTCGCCGCCCCCTGGGTGCTGCAACTGGGTTTCACGGTGATGCTGCTGGTTTCCAGCAATTTTTTCTCTAAGACGGTTTTGCGCTAAGATCTCCACTGCACACATCGCAGGGGATTTTCTAATTCGGTGCAAATTCAGCTTAGAATTGCTCGATGGCGTTGGTATCCGCAACTTTTCCAGAGTTTTATTTGTTTATTTATTCTTATTTGGGCAACTGGGTGTCAATCTGAACTCAAGGTTGCCGAGTCTCAACGCAGTCAACGGGGTATGGTGGTTTCTGCCGATCCGTTGGCGAGTGAAGCCGGAATTGAGATGCTAAAACGGGGAGGCAATGCCGTTGATGCTGCCGTCGCAACAACATTTGCCATCTCTGTAGTTGAACCGTTTTCCGCCGGTATTGGCGGAGGCGGCTTTTTATTAGCGGGTTTTCCGCCAGCGACTCCACAGGCGGGGGAAGATTACACCATTGCCGCGCTCGATTTTCGCGAACGGGCGCCGAAAGCTGCAACACAGGATATGTACCTCGATGAAGCGGGAGAGGTTAAACCGAGATCGAGTTTAGATGGACATCTCGCCGCAGGTACGCCGGGAACGGTTGCGGGACTTTACACCGTTCATCAATATTATGGAAAGTTGCCCTGGGCGACGGTGGTTCAGCCGGCGATCGCTTTAGCCGAGAACGGTTTTCCCGTTAGCGATTATTTTCTCAGATCGGTTGAACGGCGTCAAGAGGTTATTTTGAGCAACCCCGCAGCGAAAGCAATTTTTACTCGTAACGGGGAATTTTATCAGCCGGGTGAGGTATTAATTCAAAAGGATTTGGCAACGACGTTAAAGAAAATTGCTGAAGATCCGAACAGTTTTTATCGCGGAGAAATTGCCGAGGCGATTGCCGCAGATATGGCAAAAAATGGCGGTTTAATTACTTTAAATGATTTAAAAGCTTATACTCCGATTTGGCGAAAGCCGATTTGTGGAGAATTTCGCGAAACTCAAGTGTGTTCGATGCCGCCGCCTTCTTCGGGGGGCGTGCATTTGGTTCAGATTTTAAATATGATCGGAGATACTAACTTAAAACGTTGGGGAAGACAAGACCCGAATACGCTGCATTTGTTGGCCGAAGCGATGCGAATTGCCTACGCGGATCGGGCGACTTATTTGGGCGATCCGGATTTTGTGACGGTACCGATAGAAGGTTTAACGAGTTTACCCTACGCGGCCGAACAGCGTCAAGCGATCGACATGAACGAAGCCAGACCTTCAACGGAGGTAAAACCCGTTGATGAGGCGACTTTAAAGCGTTATTTTTGGGAGTCTCCGGAAACGAGTCATTTGACGGTTGTTGATAACGAACGCAATGTGGTTAGTTTGACGTTTACTATTAACGGGAGTTTTGGCGCCGCTGTGGTTGCGGAGGGAACGGGAATTTTGTTAAATAATGAGATGGATGATTTTGCTGCGGCGCCCGGTGTTCCCAATTTGTTCGGGTTAGTCGGGGGAGAAGCCAATGCGATCGCCCCGTTGAAAACGCCGTTATCGAGTATGAGTCCAACCATTGTCACCAGAGATGGAAAGTTCGTGATGGCGGGGGGTTCGCCGGGTGGGAGTACCATTATCACCACGTCGCTGCAACTGGTGTTGAATGTTGTCGAGTTTGGGATGAATGCGGGTGAGGCGGTATCGGAACCCCGAATACATCATCAGTGGCTACCGGATCGGTTAATTGTTGAAAAGGGGAGAATGAACCCGGAAACGCTGGATGAGTTGCGGCGTCGCGGACATGATATTGAGAAATGGGACGGTTGGGGTAATGCCAATTTAATTCGACTGACGGGAAACGGAGTGTTAGAAGGGGCCGCCGATCCGAGGCGAGAAGGGGCGGCGATCGGGCTTGAGAATTAGGGGTTAAAAACCTCTCCCTAACCCTCTCCTTGTAGGAGAGGGACAATTGTATCTTCCCTTGTAGAGAAATTTGTATAAATTTGTAGGTTGGGTTGAGCAACGAAACCCAAAAAAGCCCGATCAGAAATCCGTCAATTCAAAGGTGGGTTCAAGGATAAAATGTCCGCCAACAGCAGAGGATTCGGGTAATGCTGCGACTTCTTTTTCAAATTCAGAGGGTTTCATTTGATAATTTTTTAACAGTTGATATTGAGAAACATAACCTTCAAAAACTTCACTCCGAGCCATTAATTTTCGCAGGGCTGGAATAACCAGGGTTTTCTCTTTTTCTAAACCAACGCCAACATTTTGATTCAGGCCCGATTTACCTTTTCTCAAAAGACCTTTAGAATACCAAAATTCGTTAATATGATTGCGTCTTAATTCATCAATCCAAAACAGTCCTTTCTCATCTTTATATGCAAAATCCAACCATTTTGTTAACTCTAAGACTAAAACCTCATCAACAAAATCGCTTGCTATAAAACGTTGGGGATACTCTCCAATCAGAAGTTATTTTGCGACTCTACGAGCTTGAGTTTGCCAAAATAAGTTCATCTCCTTAATTTCTTGTAAAGCTATTTCAAGCATTCCTAATTCGGCTGTACATCTTGCATGGGCTAATGCTGTTAGCGAAAAATATTCCTCATTAGCCATCGCTATCTCAATTGTATTGGAGTGAGATAAAAGCTCCTGATAGCGCATATTAATCTCACCCAGTTTTTTGCGGGAATCGTGCAGAATTGTATGGCGATGTTCAACCGGAATATTATCGTCAGCTTTTAACAGTTCTTTGAGAGCATAAAAAAGTTGTGCGCGTTCGGTAGTTTCTAGAAAAGATTTGATTTCCTTAACGTCTTTTTGGATTTCTTGCAGCTTATTATCGATGGCGTTTAGCCGATTATTAATAACAGCAAAACCCACACAACTGACTGTTAAATTCAAACCCGATAAAATTGTTGTACCTGTTGCCATCTGAAGAATTTGTTGAGTCATCTGTGAAAGTGAATCAACCTCACCCGACAACTGAAATAATTGATCGGTGTTAGATTGGGCAATTTCTTTAATTTGTCGAGTTTCTCCTTTAACTTGTTCAAGTTGAACATTGCCAACAATTCCAGAAATTAAATTAAGCCCTGAAACAAACGCTGTACCTGTTGTCATCTGAAGAACTTGTTGGGTCATCTGTGAAAGTGAATTAACCTGACCCGATAACCCAAATAGTTGAGCATTAGCAGCAATTCCAGAAATTAAATTAAGCCCTGAAACAGCACCGTTGAGAGGATTGAGTGGAGATGCTACTAAATGTCGAACAATTTGACCTGCATTTTCTGTTCCCGCAGCCCAACGAATTACACCGCCATAAGGCTTGTATTTTCCAGTTATTATACCCATCATAATTTCTGGGGGAATTGCTCGAACAACCGTCCATCCTGGAATAACCATGTTTGTTAACCTCTAAAACTTAACCCATTATTCATCGAAAATCCTGTTCAAAAAAACAATTTAATTTGATTAAGATTCCCTTTTTTATCCGTCGTTACTATTATCAATCATTCCAATCAAACATACAATTAGTGATTGTACGGAATTTTGATAAATTGGGTTGTATCAAAAATTCTTGAGTGCAATGCTAATCCTCCAGATTGTACCGCTCTATTAATTCTTGAATATCACTTTCTTCTAAATAGCGGTCAATTGCTTCACCGACAACTTTATTCATGGAACTGGCTTTTACTCCTGCAAGGCGTTTCAGCAAGTTGTAGACATCTTCCGACACTGTAATTTTCAACTGCTTCTGATCTGCCTTCCTAGCGTTCATGTCTCGATATGGTATTGACTCTTAGTTATTTTCCGGTATATTGGATTATTAGTGGTGTATATACACCACTTTGAGATGTACTCTTTGAGGATTGACCGATGGTTACACTCTCGGATGATGAAGTAGCGTTGATCAAGTCGATTCTGATCGCAGTCCGAAAAATCAAGGTTCGGGATATCGATCAGGCGTTGGTGATGTTGTCGAAAGGGGAAACGGCTAAAACTAAACTTCGTCAACGGAGGTTAGAAGAATGATTGTACTGACAGACGAACAGGCTAATGCAGTTCATCGCTTGCTAACTTCTGTTTTGTTGAATGAATCCTATCAAATTTCGGATGTGGAAAATGCGATCCTTTGGCTTTCTCCAGAAAACCGCCAGATTCTCTGTCCGTTTGATTCGTTATGGTCAAAAAATTTGGCTCAAGAAATTGTCAACGAATTGAGAAATCGACCCTAATTTTTGAGGATATTCGACAAATTGTTAATGTTGGTTGATGTTTGTAGAGTTGGGTCGAGTCAATACAACACCCAACTTAATTTTAAGCTTAATTAACAACTTTATTTTAATAGTTTTTAACCTCTATTTATTGTATAATATTTAATGATTATCTAAAATGTAAGTAATTGCAAAAACAATCGGGAAAAACGATAATGGTTCAATTCGCTTCAAACTTACTGACTGCTGATGAATTTATTATCCAGTACGGCGATTGTGATCGCTATGAACTTATAGATGGTGAATTAATTGAGATAGAACCCACCGGAACCCATGAGCAAGTCTCAGCTTTTATTGGACGAAAACTAAATGTAGAAATAGATCGTCAGGATTTTAATTATTTTATTCCTCATCGATGCTTAATCAAACTCTTAGGAACGGACACGGCTTTTCGTCCCGATGTCATTCTATTAGACAAATCTCAACTGATTAATGAACCTTTATGGCAAAAAGAACCTGTAATTACATTGGGAAACTCTGTTAAACTGATTGCTGAAGTTGTCAGTACAAACTGGCAAAATGACTATGCTCGTAAAGCGGAAGATTATGCTTTATTTGGAGTTCCTGAATATTGGATTGTTGATTATTTGGGGATGGGTGGTCGAGAATATATTGGTAAACCTAAACAGCCAACCGTGACTATCTGTACATTGGTAGAGGACGAGTATCAAAAACAGCGATTTCAAAAGAATGATCGGTTAGTTTCTTCAATATTTCCGAACTTACAACTCACTGCACAACAAATCTTTGCTTCTGCTGAATTGATATAGATTTGATATTCTTCTGAGTTGATAAAATGTGTCAGATTGTTAAGTTAACCGTTTTGTGAAAGTCTGCGTTTCTATTAAATATATGGCGCTGAAACGCAACAACGAACGTCACAATAAATCAAGGTTTTCATAAAATCTAGTGAAACCCCTGAAGTGATAACAGAGATCTACATCAAAGCTGTAGGAGAAGTCAATGAACGTTCAACAACAGGAACTCTATCAACGCTTACAAACGTTTTCACTGGATGAACCTAACGCCAAATATTCTTTTAGCAAACGTCTAGCCAGAGAGAACGGTTGGACTGTAGAATATACTCAGCAAGCGATCGCATTACTGCTCATAATGATATCGACAGGAAATGATTGTCAAATAATCATCATCTACTGCATAGACAAGACGATTGACATCATCAATACGACGTGACCAAAATCCTGATAGATTTTCTTTCAATGGTTCAGGTTTACCAATACCTTTAAAAGGAGAATTCTGAGTTTATTGAATGAGTTTATTAATTTTTTTCAAAGTCTTTTTATCTTGGCTTTGCCAATAGAGATAATCTTTCCAAGCCTCATCAGTCCACGCTAACTTTCGCTTACTCATCTAGTAAGTTCCGTTCTGTAACCTGACCCTGTTTGTATTGGGAAATAGAGCGTTCTAAATGGGCTATATTCGCTGGAGACTTCAACAAATGAACCGTTTCCATCAAGCTATTAAAATATTCTAGGGACATCACCACAGCATCATCAGCATCAGGCTGAGTAATTATTGTATAGTCAGCATCACTAATTACTTGATCTAATATGGCTTTAAGCTTGTTTTTCGCTTCGGTAAAGGTAACAATTCTCATCATTTAGACTCATCTGATTTCTTGTAAAACTATAACATATAATTAAGTAAAGGTCGTTTTGTTGATTATTCTTTGTCTTCTACGGGATTTAGATTGACAAAATAAATTTCACAGTGTTCAAGATTCATAAATCTGTTAATCCATCCATCTCAGTCAATACGAACTCCTGATTAATCAAGGTTTTCATAAAATCTAGTGAAACTCCTGAAGTGATAACAGAGATCTACATGAAAGCTGTAGGAGAAGTCAATGAACATTCAACAACAGGAACTCTATCAACGCTTACAAACGTTTTCACTGGATGAACCTAACGCCAAATATTCTTTTAGCAAACGTCTAGCCAGAGAGAACGGTTGGACTGTAGAATATACTCAGCAAGCGATCGCAGAATATAAAAAGTTTGCCTTTTTAGCGGTTGTTGCTGAACATCCCGTTACGCCTTCTGAACAAGTTGATCAAGTTTGGCATTTACACTTAGCTTATACTCGTTATTATTGGGATAAATTTTGTCCGAATATTCTCCAAAAACCGTTACATCACAGCCCAACTCAAGGCGGAAGTTCAGAGGGGAAAAAATTCAATGATTGGTACAATAAAACTTTAGAAAGTTATACCCAATTATTCGGAGAATTCCCCCCTGTTGAGATTTGGCCCCCTGCGGAAATTCGCTTTAATCACGATATTCAAGTTCAACGGGTGAATACAGAGGATTATTGGATTATTCCCAAGTTTCGTAACCTGAATTTACCTCAATTTCGCTTTCCTAAACCCGCAATTTTAGGAATTGGATTTCTTCTAACTCTAGCTTTAACCGCCTGTGAAGTTTCTCTTACAAATATTCTGAATCCTCTTAATTTTACAGGTTCGGAATTTTTAGGGTTTTACTTTCTTTTGGTTCTTGTTGCCATTGTTTTAGGTTTGGGTTTAAAAAGCTTAGGAAAACCTTCGACAAGCAGTTCGTTAGGGAGTCGTAAACCTTCGTTCATTGAATATTTACCCGCATTACCTGTATTTGCTGTTTTAGCGTTGGGTGTGGCTAAAATTTTCATGGGTATTTCTCGGGGAAAACCTGTCGGATATCTATTAATTTTCTGCATTATTACGCTTATGATTGCACTTGCTTTTCTTCCGTCTAGCCAATCAAGTCGCAATGTTTCTCACAGAAGTTCTGGTAACAAGAACAGCAGTAGTCGTTACCATTCTACCAATAGCAGTAGTAACTATAACAGTAGCAGTAGCGGGAGTGGGTTTTGGTTTGGCGGTGGCGGTGATTGCGGTGGCGGAAGTGATGGCGGAAGTAATGGCGGAAGTAATGGCGGTGGCGGTGATTGCGGTGGGGGCGGTTGCGGTGGCGGTGGTTGTGGTGGCGGTGGCTGCGGTGGCGCCTAAAGTTGACGAATACGCTGGCGAATTTTTTGTAATTGTTCCGCAGATAAGGGTGTTAATTGATTGAGAGTTAGTTCATCTTGAATCGCATTTAACGCCGTAACAATTAGGGGAACTCCTAAACCTAATTCTTGAATTTGTTGACTTTGGTTAAATACGGTTTCTGGGGTTCCTTCTAATACAATTTCTCCGCTATCCATCACAAAAACCCAATCCGCCCAAGCTTCTACAAAGTCTAAATTGTGAGTTGCTAGTAGAATTGTTGTACCTCTGCTATGAACTTTTTCTAAAGTTGTCCGAAAGTTTTGAACTTGTTTGGGGTCAAGATAAGCTGTGGGTTCATCGAGTAATAAAAGTTGGGGCTGAAGAACCATCACGTCAGCAATAGAAACCCGCTTTTTTTGTCCCAAACTGAGGTAATTAATCGGTGCATCTGCCAAATTAAGTAAGTCAAAATCTAATAAGGTTTGTTGAACTCGTTGGGCGATTTCCGACTCGGGTAAACCCAAGTTACACAGTCCATAGGAAATATCTTCTTCGACCGTTGTGGCGACTAATTGCTGTTCGGGATTTTGAAAAACCAAACCAACTTTTTGTCGCAATTGATTTAAGGATTTTCGGTCGTAGTTTAAGGGTTTTCCCTGCCATTCTATTCTACCACGTTTGGGGCGATACAATCCATTAGCGAGTCGAAATAATGTTGTTTTTCCGCAACCATTGCGTCCAATAATCGCACAGCGTTGGTGTTTGGGAATTCTCAGCGTTAAATTTTGAACCGCAGGATGTTGGCTACAGGGATAAGTATACTCGACATTTTTAAAACTGAGAAGTTCAAATTCTGGAGACATAATGCCATCCAATATTAACGAACAATAAAACACACCCGCAAATTGCTTCAATTATATACCGAAAATCGGGTTTATAGCGGCGAATATACCAAACTTTGAGTTCTCCTGTAAACCCTCGTGATGTTAATCCCAGAGAAATTTGACGGTAGTTTTCTAGGGTGCGTCGTAACAGTTGACTAACGACAATTCCAATACTACGAATTCCGGTTTTCCAATTACAATAACCAATTCTGGCTTGTTGGGCGGTTAACAATTCACTGGCGGTTTCTGTGAGGAGAAAAATGAACCGATACATTAAAGTTAGCAGTTCGGTGATTAAACTCGGACAGCCAATCTTTTTTAAAATTCTGACAATTTCGACAAAAGGAACTGTTAACAAAATAAAGTACATACAAGACGTGAGAACCAGAGAACGGGTAAACAAAATGGTAATTTGTTGAAGTCCTTGTTGACTCAAATACAGAAAAAAATGACCGAAATTTATGCCCCAAAAAACATCTGTTTGAACGGACTCCATATCCGATAACCCAACTCCCGCCAACACCAAAGCCGGAACGCTGGTTAACCAAAATCCTAACGGAATCGCCTGTAATTTCAAGTAAACCGACGCCGGAATTCGAGCATAAATAACAATCCAAATCGCAATCCAAACTGTTATTAAAAGTTGAAGGGGCGAAGGAGCCGCCCAACTCAAACAAAATAGAGTTATTCCAAACAGAAGTTTGTGTTCTGGAGGAAGATAACGCAATCGGTTCGTATAGGCTAAAGAATCAATTTGATGGTGCATTAGGGGTTTTTAATTTCTTCCCTCCCGACGACCTTTGTACAAGCCAATTACATAGCCAATAAGTCCCGCTCCGATAGCCGCTTGAGAAACAAATAAAAGGCTTTCTACTTCTCCGCTGGGTACTTCAATTACGGGATTAAACCAGGGTTGATAATTGGGTTGAATTTCTGTAATCATTTCCTCTGCTTCGCCATCGGCTCCCCCGTATTCTCCCCGAACAAATATTAACGGTAAGATTGCTAAGGCAATAACGGCTAAAACTAGAAACCAATTTCCTTGTTTTTCAGACTGCATAATATTCTCCTAGTTCTGTCGCAAAAGTTTTAAGGTTTGAAGTTCTTCTGAGGCGTAAGATTGTAACCAGTTCCACACCAATACGGTTAATAAACCCTCGCTAATTGATAGGGGAAGTTGAGTTAAAGCAAAAATTCCGGCAAACTTAATAAATGATGCCAAAACGCCCCCGGTTGCAGCCGGAAAAGCCAGAGCCAGTTGAATCGAAGTGACAATATAGGTTGCTAAACTTCCCAGAGTTGCGGCGAGAAAAATTCCGATTTTCTGTTGTCTTTGTTTCAAACACAAACGATAAATTCCATAGGCAGTCCAGGGGCCGACAATTGCCATAGAAAAAGCATTTGCTCCCAAGGTTGTGATGCCGCCGTGGGCGAGTAATACGGCCTGAAAAACTAATACCAAACTCCCCAATACTGCCATCACAGAAGGCCCGAATAAAACCGCTCCCAGTCCGGTTCCGGTTGGATGAGAACAACTTCCGGTAACAGAAGGAATTTTGAGTGCAGAAAGCACAAAACTAAACGCTCCCGCCAAGGCAAGTAATAACTTAAGTTCGGGATTTTGACGGGTAATTTTGGTCAAAGATTTCACACCCAAAACGAAAAAAGGTAAGCTCAAAACCCACCAAAAAATCGCCCAACCCACCGGAAGAAATCCTTCCATAATGTGCATCGCTTGGGCTGGAGATGCCGCACCCACAACGAGATAAAAGCTTAACCCTGCCATCGCGACAAGGCTGAAAATTCGACTCACTCTTGACATCTGTACCTCGCAGATTGAGTTGTTTGTAGATTTCCATCGGCGGGCATCCTGACTCAGAGATTTGATGAAAATAAAACCTCAACTAAAATCTCATCACAGTTGCGGGACAGCGTTGGATTTTCACCAAACTTTCCCCGTTACCTCTAGTAGCTGACCCCCACTAGAACCGATAGATGAAGTATTCTATCACGACAACTGCAAAATTACCAGCACCCTTCTCAAATTTGTGCTTTTCTAACTTCATCAAGAAGACTGTTGGGCTGAAAATTGAGTGGTGAGTCGCAAAACTAAACCGTAACAAATTCCCAATCCTGCCGTCCAAATCATATTTTTAACAAACAGTTTTTGTAGAATATTCCATCCCATGCTGTGACCATCGGTAAGCACGGGAAAGGCGAGTAAAATTAGACTTTCATACAACACAAATCCAAAGATTGCTGCCAGAATAATCCACAAAATATGACCGAACCCCTGTTGACGACTGAACCGAGGTCTAATAGTCGCAAATCCCGTCACCAATACGACACCAACGCCCATAATTAATCCCCAAGCAAACGCATCGGGACTGCGGGGATAATCTCGAATGAGAAAGCCGTAAAGTTGGTTTACTAACCAAACGATTAATCCGAGTAAAATTGCCCGTTTGCGGTTTAGGGTTGTTCCGGCTATTGTACCAAAAGCAACTAAAGGGGCGTGGGGATAAATGATTGTGCTACCCGTACCGATTGCCAGAAATAAAATTTGCCAAAACCGACTTTTAGCAACGGCAATCCAACGGTTTTCCCAGAGATAATTTTGGGTTTGGGAGGAGTGAATTATACTCATTTTTTGTTCCTCAACTTGGTTTTTGAGACTGCTTTTCCGAACAAAATAATGAATGAGAATATAGCAATCGCCGAATGATTTGTAAACTGCATTGCCCCCAAACCCCCAACCCTGGGGGCTTACATGGATTTATTTTTTATAAATCAAATAACATCGCTATATTTCTGCAATCATTCTTGAATCGACTTCGATTGAACGGGAGGATATAAATGTTCGGCGAGTTGTTGACCTTGACTCAAATGTTGCGCTACAATTTTATTGGCAACCTCGGGAGTTACGCGAGTATACCAGGTTCTATCTCCTGAATAAAAAACAATCGGCCCCAGTTTACACACTTCCAAACAACCCGATGTGATCACATCAACTTCCAGTTCCGCTTGATTAACGGCCGTTTGCAAAGCCTGATAAATCGGTTGCCATTGGCGAGAAGGATAACAACGGGATGAACGACAAACTGATAAATAAGGCCGCTTGAGGGGATTAGAATTAAAAGGAATGGGACGATTGCCCAAAACATAGATTTCTCGCAGTTCTTCGTAAAGCGCCAATTTACTCAAATCTGCTTTATTATAAGGAAGTAAATCTTCATCGTCTGTTAAACAGGGATTTGGCAAAAATATTGTCATCATATTTTCTTGCTCCCCATTCCAAAACTGAATTCCCCAACTGGTCGGTCTTCCGGTTGAGTTCAAGCGTCGATACAGCGAAGCCCGATGAATTCGTCGCCGTTGTCGCAACTCCACAGGGGTCTTGCAATGCGGCCCGCCGAGATGATCTTCCAAACACAGATGAATATGCCAAGCTTCCGTCGCTACGGTGAGATAACCATCGTAAATCAGGCACAATTTCGGGGGTTGAGTAAATTCGAGTTCTAACACTCCCCCCTCAACGACATGACCAATCTGCACCTCTTGCCAGCGTTCTTGAAACAGAGTGTACAGCAACGGCCCGGTGATGTCTACCGTACAACCAAAATCTTCATACTCAATCTTTCCGCCTTCGGGTGTGGCTTCAACGGTTCGACGGTTTAGAGGTGTGACCCGGCAATTAAATTCACTCATTCCCTTGCCAAATTAAGACTTCATTTAATCTTATGTTACTTTCCAATCTCAGAAAAAACGCTGAAGGAGATTTTCTCGCCGTTGGTTAAACTGGATGGTTTGAATTGGGATTAGCTTGAATAATTTTAGCACGAGATTATCAAATATAAGTCATCGCAGAAATAATCGAGAAGTACGGTAATGGTTCAATTCGCCTCAAACCTACTGACTGCCGATGAATTTATTATAAAATACGGCGATCGCGATCGCTGCGAACTGATAGATGGTGAATTAATCGAGATGGAACCGACGGGGCCGCACGAACAAGTTTCCGCTGCGGAATTTGCCTAAGATACAACCCCAAAAAATATTGCGGATTCTGTTACATTTGTATTGAAAAAAGCTTGTAGTTGCGCTTTCGTGCCGAATAAACGGGCTGAAAACTATGAACTGAGTTAAGCTTGTAGTTGCGCTTTCGTGCCGGATAAACCGCCTGGATCAATGATCGCAAAGATTAAATTACTCCATTTGAGTGACAACATTCAAGCTGTCACAGTGGAATTTAGGGGGGATATCGGTTCGGATAGTGAAATTAGGAGTTAAACGAAAAATTGGGATAAAAATATATGTGATGGTTGAGAAAGTTGTACGTTAGGGGAACATAACTTTTTGAGGCTTTTATACAGTGAAGTTAAGCAGAGAGTCTTACTGGTTTAACTTTATCGAGGTCGTCATGCAAATTGTTACTAACACTCCCCCAACTCCTGAAAAACTCCTCAATAATCGCTATCGTATTTTACAATCTATTGGTAGTGGCGGCTTTGGTGAAAAGTTTCTTGCAGAAGATACTCAGATGCCGTCGGGTCGTCGTTGTGTGATTAAACAATTAAAACCGAGTGTTAATCGTCCTGAACTTTATCCGTTAATTCAAGAACAATTTCGCCGAGAAGCAGCAATTTTAGAAAAACTGGGTGAAAAAAGTGATCGCATTCCTCGATTATACGCCTATTTTGAAGAAGAAGAACAGTTTTATTTAGTTCAAGAATGGATTGAGGGAGAAACCTTAACCACCCGCATTCAACGCTTAGGACGCTTAAGTGAGACGGAAGTTAAAGAGATTTTATTGGGATTATTACCACTTTTACATCGCATTCACAAGCAGGGTTTAATTCATCGAGATATTAAGCCGGATAATATTATTTTACGTCATCCGATGGGTAAACCTGTTTTGATTGATTTTGGGGCTGTCAAGGAAACAATGGGAACGATGTTAAATTCTCAGGGAAGTCCGACGGCTTCAATTTTAATTGGAACACCGGGTTTTATGGCGTCTGAACAAGCGGTGGGTTATCCGTTGTATTCAAGTGATCTGTATAGTTTGGGGATGACAGCGATTTATTTATTAACCGGAAAAACGATTAAAGAGATGAATATTGACCGAGAAACAGGTAAAATTTTATGGCGAGAAAATGTTCCTGATATTAGTCAAAGTTTTGCTGAAATTTTAGATAAAGCGATTCAATTTTATCCCCGTGATCGCTTTTCTAAGTCTGAAGAAATGTTTGCTGCTTTAAAAACTATTCCGAGTCCTATTCCCAAAACTGAACCTTCTTTACCCCCTTCGACAATATTTTTCCCAAAACCCCTTCAGTCTCCTAAAACTTCTCACTCTAAATTTAAACTCTTTAAACAGTTTAAACAGTTAAAAGATTGGCAAAAAGCAACGTTATTCGGAATTCTCATGGGTGCTTTTTTAGGATTGGGTGTTGCGATTCCTTTGAAGATTTTATTTCAACAAAAGTCTTCTCAAGCTTCAACGGTTGATCAACTGTCTAATCTGCCGATGTCTTTTTATTTTATTGCAGATTCAGCTTTTAATGACCCAGAAAATGCTGAACAAAAACGTCAATCTTTACAAGAAAAGGGTTATTCTGATGCGGGTTTATTTTGGAGTCCAAACTATTCTAATTGGTCTCAATATAAGTCTTATAAAGTCTATGGAGATTGGTTTGAAACAAAATCAGCCTGTGAGAAAAATTTACCCAAATACCGAGAATTTAATCCGAGTGCTTATTGTGGATTTGCAACCAAGTAGTTAATCAGTGAAGGGAATTTTAAACACACCCTTCACTCTGTTGATGATTCAGAATTTATAGGTAATAATTTTAACTGATACTGATAAAGAGAAACGGGTTGATTTTGGGCTTTAAAATAATCTGGATCTTGAGGAGACAAATATATCGCTGTGATCTGATTAGCGGTAACTTCATCAACTTTTTCCGGATCTTGTTGATTGAATTTAGCAGTGTAAGCGGTTGTGGTTTCTACTTCGTTGAGATAAATAGACGTTTCTCCTTGAAAAATCTGCTGAAAGATTTCTGCTGTAACAAATTGATTAAGACTTGGGGTTTCGCTTCCTCGACGGGTTACGGTTGAAAGCAGTTGATTATCATTATTAAAAAAGGTAATTTGTTTGTTGGGATTTTGGGGATCAACTTTCACAGATAAAATGGCTTTTTCTCCTAAAATAGCTTGGGCAATATTTAACCCATTAAAAGCCCGATCTCCGACTATTTTATCATTTTTTTCCCCTGAATTATTCAGAACATTTAACGTTTGCGGAAACGGAAGATTAACGTTAATAAGCTGATTTTTTTGCGGATAAAACCGAACATTAAAGGTTAGGGGTTGGTTAAGATATTGACGATTCTGTTCAAAACCCGGTGTTACCACTTCTGGGTTCGGTGCAACCATTTTTACTAATGTACTGGTTACTTGCCATTCTCCCGCCATCCATTCAGGATAAATTAAATCCCCTTCTGCTTCTTTGAGAATGGGTTTACTGTCCCAGTCAGGAAACTCTAAAACTCGTTCGCTTAGTTGTCCAGCGTTCGCAGAATTTCCACTCAGAAATAAGACGAAAAATAGACAGATAATGATTAATCTTCTGAATTTCATCTGTTGTTTAGGATAACGTTTCTACAGGGGAAGGTTGCCAAATTTCTCCATATTTTGACTTAAGTTCTTGCCAAGCTTCTACCTGTCCTGGTTCATATTCTCCCGGTTTTCCCCATTGTAAAAACGCACTGAGGGCAACTTCTTCTTGATCGTCGATAAAACGAATTGCGTAGGTGGTAAAGTTTCCCCGTTTGGCTTCTCCCGTTTCAAATTTAACCTGTTTAATTTTATCCATATTCAGATGAAACTCAAAGCCTTCATTGTGCATATTGGCGTATTTTCCTTTGGGAAGTTCGGCATAAAATAACTTCTCAATTTTGCCTCTGGCTTCTAATACAGCAGAACTGCTGGTGACAATTAAACGTAATGTTCCGAGGGATTCGCAAGCTTCTAAAAAGTCTTTGAGGGTGGTCATAATTGATTGATTGATTAATGAATACAGTTAGGATTTGGGGTTATTTATCATGCCGTTCGTAGGCGGCTACAATTCGCTGAACCAAAGGATTTCGCACGACATCCGCTTGAGAAAATTCACAGAAAGCGATACCTTCGACATTCTTCAATATTTTCAAAGCCACACTTAAACCCGAAGATTGATTTAAAGGTAAATCCGTTTGAGTCGTATCTCCGGTGACAACCATCCGAGATCGAAATCCTAATCGAGTTAAGACCATTTTCATCTGGGCGGGAGTCGTATTTTGGGCTTCATCTAAGATGACAAAAGCATTGTTTAACGTGCGTCCTCGCATATACGCTAAAGGTGCAACTTCGATGATACCGCGTTCCATCAAGTTAGCGGTTTTTTCGGGGTCAATCAGTTCATAAAGGGCATCATAAAGCGGACGCAGATAAGGATTAACCTTTTGTTGTAAGTCTCCGGGTAAAAATCCTAAACGTTCTCCGGCTTCAACTGCCGGACGAGTTAAAATTAGGCGTTCGTATTGGTCAGAGAGTAAGGCTTGAACCGCAATAATAGCGGCGAGATAGGTTTTTCCGGTGCCAGCAGGCCCACTACAAAAGATCAAATCATGGGTGCGGATGGCTTGAATATATTGGCGTTGACGAAAGGTTTTCGCGCGAATTTCCATCCCTCGCCGAGTGGTAGCGAGAACGTCTTGATGAATAGCGCTGAGTTCTTCTTGTCGGTTTGTATTTAGTGCATGACGCGCCGTGATAATATCAACGCCTGTCACGGTTTTACCGACCTTCCAAAAGTCTTTGAGAGACTGCACCAATTTTTGACAGAGTTCAATTTGACTCGCTGTTCCGCTAATGTGGAGTTCTTGACCCCGCAGCACAAGCTGGGCGCCGGTTTGTTTGGCTAGGGTTTTGAGGTTATCTTCTTGGTATCCTGAAAGGGCCATTGCACTTTCAATACTGGGGAATTCAAGGGTTAAGCGCTCTGTCATTCGTTTTGACTAACGACAACTGCATCAGCTTCAATTTCAATTAACATAGCTGGTATCGATCAAGCGTTGAACTTCTACTATTGTTGTTGCTGGAGCTTGAATGAACCATAGTTGTTCACAAACATTCGTTGAATGAGGAAACTAAACAACGAGGAAAAGCGGCTTTACAACGACCGCTTCCTCAGTTGATCTCGAATCCCATCGGGCGATGAGACGGTTGGCTGATTGTCTGAACTGAGTTTGAACTATTAATCAAATTAGAGCCGCCGTTTTTCGAGGGTTAAATGACTTTGAAAAACTCACGAGGCAACACTTTTTTACTTTGATCTTGGGCTAACTCCCGTTATACGCTGGGTTTAACGGGAGAAGTTGCTAACTTTTATCGCTCCGGCTTTCTGGCAAATTGGCTAGAAGTCGATGGGCGATGCCGAGTTCGGGTTGTACGTCTCGGAGAAGGACGACTAGGAGAAACCCTCGGGCGACTACTACCATTAGATTGGTTATCGTATATGTCTAAATAAACGGATTCTCCGGCAGCTTCTGCGATCGCAGACAACACAGTCCGAATCGCCTGAATATTGCGTCCTCCACGACCGTAAACCCGGCCTTTATCTTCTGCTTCAAAAGCTAATCGAATCCATGTTCTCTGTTGAGCCAGAGAACGCTCACAATCGACTCGTAAGGAATCTGGAGTTTCTAGAAACGGTTCGATCAAGAATCGCACTAACTGAGCATAGTCTGGACTAGCTGACGGGTTCGGGTTCCGATTCTGACGAATTGGGTTCAGCGTTTGATCTGGACTTGAGTTGTTCAAATACATTGGCTTTTTGCAGGATGTTACGCACAGTTCGAGTAGGTTGCGCCCCTTGTTGAAGGCGGCGAACAATCGCTGGGACATCCAATCGAGTTTCGTCTGTTCTGGGATTGTAGAAGCCCAGTTCCTCTAAGGGACGACCTTCGCGACGAGATAAACTTTTCATCGCAACAATCCGGTAGCTTGCTTCCCGCTTTTTACCATATCTCTTCAATCGCAGTTTGATCATGTTAATTCACAACACTCCTTTATGATTGTAAGCTATTTTTTTGGACTGGGGCATAGGGATAGGGACTGGGGATGTTGTCAGACTGATGAACTTTGAGGTCAAGCTAGCAACAAAGCGCGATCGCTATTTTGAGGTAATCTCTCAAATAATCACCGTGGAAACATTGACTTCGCCGATAGTGTATGGGTCTATTGTCTAACGTTTCTGTTGTCGCTGCTTTACAGTTGTCCAAACCCTTTTTTCTTCTTGTTGGCTTTCTTTTTCTTTTTGCCACCCCCTGCACCGCGCATTCCTCCCATTCCGGGCATTCCTCCCATTCCGGGCATTCCTCCCATTCCGGGCATTCCTCCCATTCCGGGAAAACTCCCTTGACCCATTTGCTTCATCATGCCCCGCATTTTCTGGAAATCGCCCACCAGTCGCATCACGTCTTTTTCACTGTGACCCGACCCTTTGGCAATCCGCCGACGCCGAGAGGGAGAACTCGCCAATACCTCGGGGTTTTTACGTTCTTCTGTCGTCATTGAATTGATCATCGCTTCTGATCGCTTCAACTGTTGTTCTCCTTGTTCAAGTTGTTCTTGGGAGATTTTATTCATCCCCGGAATCAACTTTGCCAAACCCCCCAGAGAACCCATATTTTTCATCAGCCGAGTTTGCTTCAAGAAGTCTGTGAAGTCAAATTTGGCTTCCATGATCTTCTGCTGCATTTTCTCGGCATCTGCGATGTCGAATTCTTCCTGCGCTTTTTCAACCAGCGTCAGGACATCACCCATTCCTAAAATACGAGAAGCCATCCGTTCCGGGTAAAACGGTTGCAGGGCTTCGACTTTCTCACCCACCCCCACAAATTTAATCGGCGCACCGGATATTCGCCGAATTGAAAGGGCTGCACCGCCTCGGCTATCCCCATCTAATTTTGTCAGAATTGCGCCGCTAATGCCAATCTGTTCGTTAAAGGTTTGGGTCAAGGTCGCGGCTTCTTGTCCGGTCATCGCATCGACCACCAACAGCGTGTCATGGGGTTGAACAACCGCTTTGATGCGGGCGAGTTCCGCCATCATATCTTGATCGATTTGCAGACGACCTGCGGTGTCAATAATCACGGTATCAACGCCCTGGGTTTTGGCGTATTCCACGCCTTGACGAGCAATTTCCACCGGATCGGCATCACTTCCGAGTTCAAACACCGGAACTTCGATCTGCTGGCCGAGGGTTTTCAACTGATCGATCGCCGCAGGTCGATAGACGTCTGTCGCCACCATCAACGCACTGCGGTTTTCTTTGCGAAGATGCAGGGCTAATTTAGCCGTGGCGGTGGTTTTACCCGTCCCTTGTAAACCGGCCATTAACACAATCGTTGGCGCTGAGTCGGCTACAGCCAGGGGAACGTTACTTTCTCCCATGACCTTTACCAGTTCATCATGCACGATTTTGACGAACTGTTCTCCTGGTCGCACGCCTGACAATACCTGCGACCCTTGTGCTTGCTCCCCGACTTCGGCGACGAATTCTTTGACAACCTGGAGATTAACATCGGCTTCGAGTAAAGCCCGACGGACATCTTTCAGGGCGTCTTGAATATTGGAGTCGGTGATTTTGTCTTGACCCCGGAGTTTTTTCCAGGCGGAGTCTAAGCGTTCAGCAAGGGCGTCGAACATAATTGGTGATTTTTTCGTGCAGCAAATGGGCTATGGGTCACAGGAGGCCGCTGGGAACGGAGTCATCTGTGACTCGACATCTATTATGATAATCCCTAATTTGATTCGGCTGATCCCCAAGTCGATCTATTTTAGCAGCAGTCGTCGGCTTCAGTTGCACCCAGACTGATTATTACGCCGCAGATCAAAGGGGGCGATCTCCGCTGATTGGGTAGTCAGTCAAGGTGAACCCAAGAATGATCTAACTCAAACTGATTTGTCATACCCAACTTGATTTTCATCAAAACAATTGTTGAGTGCTGATGCTAATTCTAAAATAACTTTTTGTTGACTTGCATCTTGTAATCCCAAAGCTTGCTTATACTTGTCAAGATCTAAATATTTTTTAACTAAGCCTTGAGCAAAACAAAGAGAAAAGGCATCGCTAGAATTTAAACCGATATTGGCTTTAAAACTATTAAACACAGTGATTTTAAATCCTGTTTTTTTAAATAAGTAAGGATAGATTTGATTGCAAAATAACTTAAATATTGTTTCTTGATATTGACTTAAATCAGGTTTTCTATAATCATCAATGGATAAAACCTGATCACTATTGCTTTTATTACTAATTTTGTAAATTTTATATTCATCAAGGGTTAATCTTGAAGTTTTTAAATCGCTTTCTATATGGACAAAAATTCGGAAAGGTTCGGTTTCAAAAACATAGGAATCAAAAAATATAGGCTGTTCGTCTGTCAAACAAGCCGCAGGAGGAGAACTATAAAAAGTTTCTTGCTTTACTTTCCACTGAAATAATTTTTCTTCTAAGTCATCTATAATCTGTTCTTGAGGCAATTGTTTTCCGTTATAACTGTTTTTAGATAATAAATCGGAGGCTTTCATTTGTTCATACTTAATATCCCATTCACCTAATTCACCTTCTTTTCCAAATAACCAATCCAAGTTTTTCTGGGGTTCTCTATCCACCAATTTCAGCATAAACCGCCATTCTTTAGAACCTGTCTGTGTTTTTGAGTTGTTTTTACTGCGTTTATCTTCGAGAAATCCCAATTTGTCTAAACATTTAATCGCATTGCGAATTTTTTCGGTATCAATTTCCTCACCCCACTCCTGGGTTAACTCGCTTAACCCCTGGAGGGTTGTCTTTTTCACCCGGAGATGATTTCCATCCCACTCCACCCGAACTTCTTTATCGAGGTTAGTATCGTCGAGTTGTCCATTCGCCAAACCATTTAAGGCTGCAACCAATATTTTGGCATTTTGCTTACCCGACTTCCAACTCAAACGTCTTCCGCTTTTCATTGCTTAAATCTAAAAAAATATTAAAAAACTTTAAGAACAACCCAAAAATACCAAGGTTTTTCTTGATACATAAGGTTTTTCCCTTAACTGACAAGGGTTTCCAGCGTTTTAAAACGGGTTTGCTTGGGATCAATAAATCCTTTACATTTAGAACTATCCAACAAGTTATATAGTTCGTTAGATGCTCTGAGTGAAACAAGGAATCTCCGAGATTCTTCACAACACTCGCCATTGCAAACCCTTCCGGTGGTAAGAATCTGTTCAGTCCACCCCTTAAGGAAATGTTCGAGTAACCCCCAGAAAAAGCTAGATTCTGATGCAAAATTAAGAATCTAAAATATTTCGCAACTCAAAACGGTTGATGGCTCTGAGTCACATCGTTGAATACTTTTTATTGTTCATAAGTCTAACACTTTTTGTCGGACTTAATCAAGTATTTTTTAGGAGGATCGGGTGATGTATACTACCAGTTATACGGTCTTTTATACAGTAGTAGAATCGGCTTTAGAGACAGCCAAAATTTATTTGAAAGACTTTGCTTTAAGCGAAGATTTTATGGTCAAAATTCAAGAGGTGTTTGGCGATCGCTTTGATGCGGTTCGGTTGGAGGAGTTGCGACAACAGTGGGCGTCGGGAAATTTTGAGGATTTAACCCTGTTTGAAGTGCGATCGGATGCCGAGTTGGGTGGGGCGAATGCGGCTTATGCTGGCGAGAATCGACTTTCACACTGATCTAATCATACTAAACAATATTTTGCTAAACGAGAAACTTATCTCAATCATAAACTTCCAGACCATCTCTTAACCCAAGCTATTTACTGAAAGAGGATAATTCAATGGCAACTTATCAAGGTGATAACTTTGGGCTTGTTAAAACAGAATTGACAAATTTTTCCAATAATTTGGGCGATATTTTAGGTCAATCAGCTTTTTTAACAGACATTCCACTTTTAGAGGAAAATGCCCTACAGCAGAGCATAGATAATAATTTAATTAACCCTCTCAAGAATGCTTTTAATAATTTGTTAGTAACTCCTACAAATGCAACAGATTTTATTAACAACCTTAGAGCGTCTCTCAGCAGCTTCGGAACTGTAACTTATCCAACTTACCAAACTGAAGATTCTTTAACCTTTTCCGTAAATATCAACTCTCAAATTGGGGTATCTTCTCCTTTCTCTCTGGAGTCGGGGCTTCCAGCTCTTGGAATGCGAATAAAAGGTGAAGATAATGACGTTCAAGCTAACTTAAGCGTCGCTCTAAACTTTGATGTTGAACTGTCTAAAAATGAGGGTGTTAAATTAAAATTTAACAATGAAAATGACATTGGAATAGAAGGATTAATTAAACTTGGAGATTCTGCTGAATTTGAAGCCACTTTAGGTTTTTTGGCTCTCAATGCAAAAAATAAGACAAATGAAGAAGGTACTTCATTTGATATCAGTTTAAATATGGATTTAGACTCCGATGGCAATGGTGAAATTTCAATTGATGATACTTCTGCACAATTAGGAGGAAAGCTAAATATCAACCTAGAATTGGAAACAAAAATTCTTAATTCTGATATTGACCTCCCCTCTTTAACAAGTGATTTTACTGTTGATTGGGATATTGCAGAAGCACAAATAGGTGGTGAGGGATCATACATCGGAGTAAACTCTCGGCCCGAGAAGGTGGCATTTGAAAATATAACCCTGGATGCCGGACATTTTTTCTCTGATATTGTCAATCCAGTTTTGAGAAATGTTCAGTCCGTAACCCAACCAATTGGGCCTTTTGCCGAAGCTCTACAAGCAGAGATTATACTTCTTAATGATTTCCCAGAGTTGGGAAGTATTTTTGATGCAAATGGCGATGGAAAACTTAGTCTTATTGATTTGGCTTATTCTTTCTCTGATAATCTCGACTGGGGCTTGATTGATAACCTCTCTCAGCTTGTTAATATTATTAATGCACTTCCAGGCGTACCAGACGGTGAGACTTTTGAACTCGAACTTGGTTCTTATGAACTTCAAGACTTCGATCTGACCAATCCAAACTTCGATCTTAGCCAGATTTCATCTATTAATCCGATAGAGGAGATTAAAAGCTTTCAAGAACAACTAACATCAATGGGAGAACCTGATGCTGTAGACCTAACACCAGATCCTGAAAACCCCCTACCTCCCGAGAATCCATTTTCTGGATATGGTACTTTTGTTTCATCTCTTGAGACTTTACCCGGAGGTGGATTTGAAATTCCCATTTTAAAGAATCCTCTGAATTTCTTTAATCTTTTTCTTGGAAAAGACCTCGACCTGATCAAATATACTCCACCGGGTATTAGCGGTAGCTTTTCCATGAATGAGTACATCCCCCTTACAGGCCCGCTAGGTATCACTTTGGCTGGTAGCGGAGGATTTGCAGGTGCCCTTTCTTTGGGATTTGATACATACGGCTTTAAACAGCTTATTGAAAGTGAAGATCCATTTGATCCTGCGAATTTTGCTTCTGTTTTAAATGGTTTTTATGTGGATGACACTGATAATGGAACAGAGAATGATGCACCAATCCTTAACCTAGATGTGGGCATCGAAGCTGGGGGTGCAGCAGAAGCGATTGTAGCCCGTGGCGGAGTCCAGGGTGGTATCTATGGAGATTTATGGTTTGATGTGGTCGATGAAGATGGAGATCAAAAAGCACGTTTTTCAGAACTTTGGCCTCTACAAGTTGCCGGAGAAATTACTGCTGGTGTAAGAACTTATGCTGAAGTTGGTTGGCCTGATTGGGGAGCCGGCAAGCGATGGGAGTGGGAAAGCCCTCGTGTAAAGGTAGCTGGCTTTGATACGAGTAATATGACACTGGCTCGTTCTCCGAAGTTGGCTACTGCCATTCAAGGTGGTACTTTACAAATTAACCTGGGGGAAAATGCCGAAAATCGGGAGATTGTAAACATTGAAGACGACTTTGAGTATGTCAAGGTTGAAAAGGGTTCTATCAAGGTAACTTCGTTCGGTTTAACTCAAACCTACGATGATACGGGAATCACTCAAATTCTGATTGATGGGGGTCAAGATGATACTGTCGTTGAGTCAGTAGAAATATCGATTCCACTACAAGTTACAACTGGCGATGGCAATGACGACATTCAAGGAGGTCTAGGAAACGACTTCATTGAAACCAGCTTTGGGACAGATTTTATTAGGGGTGAAGCTGGAAACGATGTTTTGGCTGGTGGTGATGGTGATGATTGGGTTTCTGGTGGTTCTGATAACGATATTATCGATGTCGGTACAGGTAATGATATTGCCTATGGTGATAGTGGAGATGATGATATACGGGGTGGAATTGGCAGCGATAATCTTAGTGGAGACGATGGCAATGATAGTGTAAGAGGAGAAAATGGCCAGGACTTTGTTGATGGTGGTTCTGGAAATGATTCTCTTTTGGGCGGTGAGGATAATGACTTATTATTTGGTCGGCTTGGGGATGATACAGTTTCAGGTGGTAATGATAACGATACTATCCAAGGTAACGAAGGCGACGACCAAATCACCGGCGATGGCGGAGATGACAACATCGAAGGAAACCAAGGCAGTGATAACATCTCCGGCGGAGAGGGCAACGATGCGATCGCCGGAAACGAAGATGATGACCAAATTACAGGTAACGAAGGTGACGACCAAATCACCGGCGATGACGGAAACGACCAGATCGAAGGAAACGGCGGCCAAGACCAGATCGAAGGCGGACTCGGAGAAGACAACATCGAAGGCGGCGACGGCGACGACATCCTCAAAGGCAACCAAGACAACGACATGATCACCGGTGGGTCTGGTAACGACCAGATCGAAGGCAACCAGGGAGACGACCAGATCGAAGGAAACGACGGCGACGACAACATCTCCGGCGGCGTTGGCCAAGACCTACTCTATGGCAACGACGGCAACGACCAAATCAACGGAGACGGCGGAAAAGATAGCCTCTACGGGGGCTTCGGCGCCGACCTGTTGGCGGGGAATGATGGAGAAGACGAACTATATGGCAACGAGGGAGAAGACACCCTCTCCGGTGGCGAAGCCGATGACCTCCTCTACGGAGACAAAGACAACGATACCATTTACGGCGATAACGGAAATGATTTCATCGTTGGCGGCGAGGGGGCCGACTCCATCAACGGCGGAGAGGGCGATGATACCGCATCCTTCTTTACCTCCAGTTTCGGGGTGATCGCTGACCTGACAACCGGGGGTGGCGGTGGTCGTGGAGACTCGCGGGGCGATCGCTATGAAGGCATTGAAAACCTGGAAGGGTCAGAATTTCGCGATCGCTTAATTGGAGACGCCAACGACAACAAATTCAGCGGACTCGGCGGCAAGGACTACATCGACGGACGAGACGGCGACGACACCCTCGACGGGGGAACCGGAGATGATAACCTCATTGGCGGTCGGGGAGATGACAGCCTTATGGGTCAAGACGGCAACGACGACCTCGACGGCCAACAAGGAAACGACTTCCTCGACGGCGGAAAAGGCGAAGATGTACTGTTGGGGGAAGCCGGCGATGACACCCTCTACGGTCAAGCAGACGGAGACGACCTCGATGGCGGAAAAGGTCACGACTATCTCGATGGCGGAACCGGCGATGACTTCCTCTCCGGTCGCCAAGGCCACGACGAACTGTTTGGACGCGAGGGAGATGATTACCTTTCCGGGGGTAGCGGTCGCGACACCCTCCAAGGCGAAGCCGGTATGGATGTTCTGTTTGGAGAAGGGGGTAAGGATATCCTCTACGGCGGAACCGGAGAAGATAGCCTGTTTGGGGGAGATCAAAACGACTTCCTCGACGGCGGGGAGGATCGCGACTTCCTCGACGGCGGAAACGGCAACGATGACCTCTACGGCCGCCAGGGAGAGGATACCCTGTACGGGGGTCAAGGAAACGATTTTATCTGGGGTAACGAGGACAAAGACACCCTCTACGGCGATGAAGGCAACGACATCCTCGACGGCGGCGAGGACAGCGACATCCTAGACGGCGGCGACGGCCGGGATGAACTCTGGGGTCAAACTGGAGAAGACACCCTCTACGGTGGAAACAGTCACGACCTCCTCGACGGTGGTGAGGACAACGACATCCTAGACGGCGGAACCGGTCACGATAACCTTTACGGACGCCAGGGTGCAGACGACCTCACCGGAGGCGAGGGTAAAGATTCCCTCTGGGGTCACGAGGACAGCGATCACCTCCGAGGCGATGACGGAAAAGACTATCTCGACGGTGGAACCGGCAACGACATCCTCGACGGCGGAGACGGCCGAGATATCTTGTTGGGAGACGACGGCAACGACGAGTTATCCGGCGGCAACCACAACGACCTGTTAGACGGAGGCGAGGGTCAAGATACCTTAAGTGGGGGAGAAAACAATGACCAACTCTACGGCCAAGGAGGAGACGACGAGTTAACCGGAGATGCCGGAAAAGATACCCTCGACGGCGGCCAGGGCAATGATACCCTCAACGGGGGAGAACACAATGATCGCCTCATCGGTGGGGATGGAAGTGATATCCTGGCGGGTGGAGAAGGCATCAACACCTTAACGGGGGGTTCGGGAGAAGACGAGTTTGAACTGTTTTTCGGAGACGGATATCAACTCATTCTCGACTTCCTCCCCTCCCAAGACTCGTTTAAACTTGCAGACGGTTTCACCCTTGACTCCCTGATCTTTGAACAAGATTTAGGTGATACCAAAGTCTACGATGAAGCCAGCAACGACTTGTTAGCCATTTTGAAAGGTGTACAACTGGCTGACTAAAATCTTGATGATTCTGCTGAGTTGAATGGTGAGGTTTCTCCGATTTAAGAGGTAAATTCTAGCAGCCAGATGACTATTTTTCTGAGTCTGGCTGTTTTCTTTTCTTAAAACCTACTTGAGTTAAGTTAGTATTTTTGACGATAGCATCACTTAAATTAGTGATTGATATAATCAACTGAGGGTTTAGTTTAATTAATTTTCACTCAGATGAGATTAGATGTTATTCAGTCAGTGTTTGCTAAAATAATCTTACACCCTAATTGCAGTTGAGCAACTCCTATGCTAGAAACCGCAACCAAAGCTTACAGCTTTCAAGATTATCTTGACTTGAAAGATAATAGTGATTTAAAATATGAATTATTCAACGGAGAATTAATTCCGATGCCTCCTGCTAGTGGATTACACGCTTTGATTCTTCTGTTTTTATTTCAAGCATTATCGGCTGAAATTCAACGAATACAATTAGATTGGGTTGTAATGCCTGGAAATGTGGGAGTGAGAACGGGAATTACAAAATCTCGCATTCCTGATTTAATCGTAATTACTGAAACTCAACGTCAAGTTCTCAAAACATTACCATCGGCAATTCTCGAAGAACCTCCCCTATTAGCAGTTGAAATTGTGAGCGTTAATAACCCCGATGATGATTACCGTTACAAACGCTCTGAATATGCGGCTTTAGAAATTCCCGAATATTGGATTATCGATCCGCAAGAACTCAAAGTCTCTGTTTTAACGTTAGTTTCGGGGTTTTACGATAGCGCAGAATTCCGGGGAGAAAATCGAATTAATTCGCCGAGTTTTCCAGAATTAAACTTAACCCCCGAACACATCTTAAACCCTTAATTACCAAAAACCCCATAAACTTAAAAGATAGTTTTACTCCTCAAAAATAGCTCCTCGTTTAATTAAATCTTGTTTAACTTGTTCCGATAAACCCGCATCATGCCACATTCTCGCCTGTTTAACGTTCGCTCCGGTAAAATCTGCACCTGTTAAGTTGGTTAACGCAAAACCCGCTTGATTAAGGTTGGTATTTTTAAGAATCGCATGACTTAAATTACAATTACTCAAGTTACAATTACTTAAATTGGCTTCAGTTAAATTCGCTCCACTTAAATTCGCTCCACTTAAATTCGCTAACGCCAAACTCGCCCGATGTAAATCTGCTTGAGTTAAATTTGCATCACTCAATAACGCTCCACTTAAGTCAGCCCCGCTTAAATTAACTTCTTGTAAATCAGCATTACTCAAGTCAGCATCACTTAAATCTGAACCTCTGAGATAAGCCCCTTTCAACTCAGCCCCACTCAAATCTAAACCTGTTAGATTTACGCCTAATAGTCTCGCACCTGCAAAATCTTCTAAGGGATTTAAACCAACAAAATCTGCCAACTCTAAAAGGTTTTCTGTTTTCGCTTCTATAATCGTTTTAATCTGGTTTTGCAGTTGAGAAAAATCAACACCTGCGGCGGCAGCTTTTTGGGTGAGAACTTGCAGATTTTCAACTTTAACTTCTGATTTCAAGCCCTGCGATCGCAACCAAATGGCTAACTTACATTCTAAAACAGCCAAGCGATTTGGACTAATATTGTGGGGCCATAATCCTTCTACACGAGTCATTGTAGTTCTTAACTATCTATTACTAATCTTAGGTTTGAGTGTAATTTTCAGCGTTAAATTTATTTGCCCAGACATTACTCATTCTGCTCAAAAATAGCTCCTCGTTCAACTAATTCAGATTGAATGCGCCGAGAAATTCCGATCGCCTTTGAAAAGCAAACCTTCTCAACAATGGCATCTTTTAACTCAGCCCGACTCAAGTCAGCGTCCTGCAAATTGGCATTTCTCAAATCTACCCCACTCAAGTCAGCATATTTTAGATTAGCTGAGGACAAGTCGGCATGACTCAAGTTGGCCTGCGACAGATAAGCGCTACTGAGATCAGCTTCTCTGAGATTTGCATAGCTTAGGTTAGCACGAGGTAGTTTCGTTCGTAAATCAGCTTGATAAAGATTTGCATGGCTGAGATCGGCATCTCGGAGGTTGGCATTACTCAGAATCGCTTGGGTGAGGTTAGCTTTTGTGAGTTTAGCACCACTTAAGTCAGCCAGGGCTAAGTTTGCTTGGGCGAGATTGGCATTTTCCAGATTAACACCTTGAAGGTCGGCATAATACAAGTCAAAACCGCTCATATCTGCCCCTACGAGGTCTTCAAAGAGGTTTAAACCGACAATTTGAGCAATTCGCACGAATTCATCGCTTTTTTCGTCTAGGAACCATTGACGCAGCATTGCCCACTGTTGTTGATAGCAGTTTTGGGCGTGTGTATCTTCCCCCAGGGTTTGATAAGCGAGTCTCAAATTTTTGAGGGCGTTTCCTTGAGAGGGGCGGTTGTTTGTTTGTTTGGCGATCGCCAACTGTTGCTGATAGTATTCTATGGCTTGGGGAATCTCGCCCGAGGTATGGTAGGTGATCGCTAAATTGGAGAGGGTTTGGGCTGTCGTTTGGGGATCTTGGAGTTGACGGGCGATCGCTAACTGTTGTTGTTGGTAGCTGATGGCTTGGTGATAATCTCCTTGGGTGTAGTAAGTATTTCCTAAGTTTCCTAAGGCGTTGAGTTGTCCTTTGAGATCTTGTATTTCGATTGCGATCGCCAAGTGTTGCTGATAAGATTTGATAGCTTGATCGAGATTTCCCAATGCTTCATAGGCGACACCTAGATTGCCCCATGTTGCTCCTTCTCGTTTACGATCATTGAGATCGTGATAGAGGGTGAGGGCTTTTTGCCAGGTTTGCAGGGCGGCTTCAAATTGCTGGCTTTGGTATTGTAGAATTCCCTGCTTGAATATCTGATCAGCTTGTTGTTGCATCTCTGGTTGGTTTCAGCAGCGTCTTTACTGCTTTAGTTATACCGAAATTTGTTCTGGGTTTGAGCAAAACCTTTGGATTTACTGGATGAGTTCTCTGTCTGTTTGGGCAAATGTGGCGAAAAACTAATTTTTAGATTGATGAACTCTTGTTGGATTTAATCTCGGTTTATCTTGTTGATATTGCTCTAAAAAAATAAAGAGAGAGAGTTACTTTAGCAACTCCCCCTACCATCTGGGTGCATCTATTAATATCATGTCTCAACATCTGTTATATAGTCAAGGTTTTAGTTTAAAGATTCTGTAAAAAATTAGGTTTAATTATGAAGCTTTGGTTTTGATTTTTTAGGTAAGCTTATGAATATTTCTCTAAAAAATAAAGAGAGAGAGTTACTTTAGCAACTCCCCCTACCATCTGGGTGCATCTATTAATATCATGTCTCAACATCTATTATAAAGTCAAGGTTTTACTTTAAAGATTCTGTAAAAAATTAGGTTTAATTATGAAGCTTTGGTTTTGATTTTTTAGGTAAGCTTATGAATATTTCTCTAAAAAATAAAGAGAGAGAGTTACTTTAGCAACTCCCCCTACCATCTGGGTGCATCTATTAATATCATGTCTCAACATCTATTATAAAGTCAAGGTTTTACTTTAAAGATTCTGTAAAAAATTAGGTTTAATTATGAAGCTTTGGTTTTGATTTTTTAGGTAAGCTTATGAATATTTCTCTAAAAAATAAAGAGAGAGAGTTACTTTAGCAACTCCCCCTACCATCTGGGTGCATCTATTAATATCATGTCTCAACATCTATTA
>NZ_AUZM01000006.1 GCF_000478195.2 Lyngbya aestuarii BL J
ACTCCGTTGATAGTCAGGTTAACGGTAGCTGTGTCGGTTCCCCCTTGACCATCGTTAATCGTATAGCTGAAACTATCTGTTGCGGTTTCATTTGCTTCGAGAGCGTCAAATTGACCGTTGGGGTTATAGCTGATTGTACCGTCGTTGTTGATGCTAACTTCACCTTTGGTGTTTGTACCATCAACCATACTGACGTTGAGACTATCACCGTCTGAGTCGCTATCATTACTTAAGACATCAATATTAATGGCTGTATTTTCGTCAGTGCTGTCTGTATCGTCTGTGGCTGTGGGTGCTTGGTTAACTGGGTTCGGGTTTGTTACCGTTCCAGATGCCAGTGTAATTACTCGCAGAGGATCAACAGCATTACGGATAGTAAATTTAACTTCTATAGTGTTGTTATTATCTCCCAAAATTTTAACGGTATCTTCAGGAAGTCCACTACCTGGCCCTTCTAAAGTATTATTAGGTGCTAATATCTTAGCTGAATAACCAACAAATTCGTCATTACCATTAAGAGTTTGTAAGGTGTTTGCATCACCAAACAACTCATCATCAGCCATGAAGCCAATAATCGGAGTGTCAAAAGTAAAGGTGGCTGTATATTCTTCTCTGGATGTTGCTAGCTGTTTAACAAAAATAAAATGACTATTAACAGTAGTCCCGGCTGGAATTGTTCCTAAGTTATTGAGATCCTCCCAATTTTGAGGATTACTGATTTTGATGTCTTGTGAGAGGGTGAGATCTTGAGCTTCATTAAAAAACTGAAAGCTATTGGCACTAGGTGCCCACCTGCTTGAATATTTAGAGCTGTCTGAGGCATCATCTAACCAAAAATCATCAATGTCAATTTGTTTTGCTTGTCCTGTAAAACTAAGAATTGCCATAAAAATCTCCTAAAACCGAGGTAGGTTTGAATCTGTAAAAACACAGTTCTAACTTTTTCTATGTACAAGCTAATCTATATTGAGTCTAAATAGACAGGGGCTTTTGTAAAGATCGAGTGAAAAGTATGTAAACTTTTTGTAAACTAAATTTAACTTTAGGAGATCTAGTTAATACAGAATGTGACTCAAAAATCCGGAAAATTTAGTTGATTACAAGCGAAAAGAGGGGTGTTGGAAAAGGATTGATCAGGAGCAATTGTGTTCAATTCCCTTATCTAGTTTGTTTTATCATATAGGATAATTAGTTAATCATAAAAAAGGATTGGGCATCTTTTACGGTTCCCAATCCTTGAATTTGACTTCAATTTTATCTCAAATAAACAATTACTAGAAAGAACTAGCGTTGTTGATTAGATTCGACATACTCCGGTTGATAATTCCCGTTGCTTCCAGGTTGAGCTTCTAAAGCAGGTTCATATCTATCGGCAGCACTGCGAGTTTGAGCAATACTGGTTAGTAATACCCCATAAACGACTTTGGAGAAAACATCTGCCATCGTGTAGAGAAACTGTCTAATTACGACACTCCAAGCCCCTAACTCGGGGAATAATTGCCAGAAGAAAGGCATTAAATAAGCTAACGGATATAACGTCCAAGCGATGATAATTAACCACCACACTGTACCCATCGTATTGTAAGCTTTGCGGGGTAAATCTCCTCGACTGCGAAAGATTAAGTTACCAACCAAGTACAGAATATAGATATAAAAGACGGTACTGACTGCACCCCAAATCAGAAAAGCTGGAGTATTGGTAACTTCATAATACTGTCCGATATATCCAGTATAAATCATCAATAATCCGGCGATTACAAAGCGTCTGCGTGTTTTAGTAAATTGACCGGGTGAAATATCAATGATAAATAACATTTGGGTCAATAGACAGGGAACATCAATAGACCAGTTCAAATAGCGATAACCATTGGAAAAGGTCGTATCTGTCAGGCTCCAAACTTCTCCATCAAAGGCAAAAGCTTGTGACCATCCGATTAATTGCCAGGTTAGAATCAGGAATGCGGACACCATGACAACGGCTGAAAGTACGGAAGAAGGTCGATAGCGAGGCGCGCAACGTTGGCGGGTGGCGGTAAAATAAATAAAACCAACGGCTTGAGCGCTAACACCTAATACAAGTAAATGAGAAATGAGTTGGTGTTGAAGAGGAGAATAGGTGAGTAAATTTTCTAAGTTTAATCCTTCAGGAATTTCTCCTTGAGGAATTTGAGATAGATAAGAAAAGAGATTCATAAATGAATCGAGATGTGAAATCACAGTCAACTCCTTAAGTAGTTGTTTTAAGTTTTCTCCTAGTCAATTAAGGTTAAAACAAATTCTTGCTACTTTTTATCTATCTCAAGTTAGAGATATAATCGTTATGATTGATTTTAGCATCAGTCTCTAAGCTAGAAAACATCTACCGTGATCATTAAATTTAATATCAAATTTAAAAAAATAATTCTACACCTTTCTCGCCCAATTTCCCCATGAATGATCTAGATTAAATATTTAGTAATTTGATCTGAGTCTTTCAATAGAATAAACGCTGAATGCTTTTTTAATCAATTCTTACATCCATACAAAGACGAAATTCATAAACTTTAATTTTTTTCCATTACTGACAGGTGTTATACAGTTCTACCTAAACTGTCGGTGGGGAAACTCAAAAGTCAATTCGCTGAAATGCTGACTATATCTAGCTTATCGCGTTTTCTGATCCCGTTAGTGCATAAGCTTCCTGTTTTGAGACATATGTCACTGTAGATAACCCAATTGCAGAATTGTCTTGAAGCCATGCAACCGCAAGCCACCCTAGTTGAAAAATTAATCCTCAGTGCGTTAATTGCTTTTGTGACAGCGACTGCTTCGGCTACCGTGGAAATACACACAAAAGCCGAAAATTCACTTGCTAACCTCAATTCTGTCATTCTGGCGGATCGATAAGCGGTTGTATAGACTCTAAAATTTTTTGATTCTCTCGTCTACGTTGCTACTTTCTTGGAAATGACTATGAAATCTACTTCCTCTCTACAATCTCGGTTAAAAGTTCTCCGTAAAACTGGACTTCAACAGTTAAATCAAGAACAACTTTTACCGGCACTTAACACCTTTCAACAAGTGCTAGCCATTGCTCAAGAAACAGAAAGTTTAGAGTATCACGTTGAGGCTTTACATAAGATCGGACTCATTCACTATTCTCTGAAACATTATACTTGGTCTATTAACTGTCTCAAACAAATTATCAAACTGGCTGAGGGGAACTCAAACTCTTTAAGAGTCGCAACCGTTTATAATGATATTGCTCGGGTTTATTGTGCAACCAAGCAATATTCTCAAGCATTACGATATTCGGCTCAAGCACTCGAAAACTTTCTGAAGCTTTCCCATCTCAACGGCATCGGAATAACTTTAAACTATTTAGGAGAAATTTATAATCACCTGGGTATGTTTGAACAAACCCTACAATCCTGCCGAAAAGCCTTACTGATTTTTCAAGATCTCAATGATACCGTTCAAGAAGAAAACTTAAAAAATAGTGTCCATGAAGCAGCCGCTCTGCATAATCTAGGATTAGCAGAATATCATCTAGATCGACCCAGACAAGCCTTAGCCTTTCTCAATCAAGCTCTCAATATTCGTCAAAAGCTCTGTTCAGCCGAGCTAAATCAGGATCGAGGTGAAAACAAATATTCTGCAAAATTGGTTAAAATCCATTCTGAAATGGCAAAAAATCTTGGGCAAATCGGGATTGTTTACTTTAGTCTCAAAGAGTATAAAACTGCAATTGACTTTTACAAAAAAGCAATCCAAATCTATCAACAAAATCACCAACTCGAAGAACAAGCCAAACTGATGAACTACATCGGAATCGCTTGCTACAAAAAAGCTGATATTTCTCAGGCTTTATGGTATCATCTTAAAGCTTTGGAACTCTTTGAACAAATTCAAAATTCCGAGTCTAAAGAAAACTACTTACCTCATATCCTTTCCGTTTATCAGCGATTCAACATCTGCGATCAGGGCGTAAAATTGTATCAGCGTGTTCAGGAACTATTTCAGGTCATGGAAACCGAAGTTAGCTAAAATTCTCACAGAGAAGTCGGGAATTGGATATTGGGTATTGGGAGAGATGTGAGATCCGATGTCTGTCCAGATGTCTTGTACTATTACAGATAGTTAATGAATTATCCTGATAGTGAACCCGAAAGGTCACAAGTCTAAGGTTGTTTGTCGGCACATCCTCCATCAAGATGAATCAAACTATTTCCTCATTTAATTTAAAAATTCAACTTGTTGAACAAATCTGTCTCTTTGAATTATCTTGGGGTCAAGGACAACACTTAGAAATCAAAATTCCCTATCCAAAAACGCTGAACCGATTTTACCAAGATTGGCAACAAACTTATTTAAACTTCTATAAAAAAGCGTTGCGAGGTCGAGTGGAAGGAACAGGTCAACTTTCCGTTCCTGTCGATTGGCACGCTAAACTGGTTGAGGCTGAAGCCAAACTCCTCTCAGAATTTCATCGCTGGTTACGACACCAAGACTTGTTTGAGATCCGCGCCACTCTCGCTAAAGCCGCTTCTGATCATTGGCTCGTCGAACTGTGTCTGTGTGTCACTCCCCTGGACTTATCCCGCCTCCCGTGGGAAGCTTGGGAGATTGGCACTGAATTTGCCGCACCGGGAAAAATTCGGATTGTTCGCACCCCGGCTAACATTCGATCTAAAAGCATTCAGCCCTCGCCTCGTCAGCGAAAAGCCCGAGTTTTAGCAATTTTGGGAGATGATACCGGATTAGATTTTAAAGTCGATAAACAAGCGGTAAAATCCCTGTCTGACATTGCTGACATTGAGTTTGTGGGTTGGCAACCCGGACAAAGTTCTACAGAATTGAAAACTCAAATTGCCAAAGCCATTACTGATCCCAAAGGCTGGGATGTATTATTTTTTGCAGGTCATAGCAATGAAACCACTCTAACCGGAGGAGAACTCGCCATTGCCCCGAATATTTCCTTATCTCTGAGTGAGATTGAAAAACCGCTAACTTTGGCGATGCAACGGGGACTACAATTTGCTTTATTTAACTCCTGTATGGGTTTAAGTCTAGCCAATTCTCTGATTAATTTGGGCTTAAGCCAAGTTGCCGTGATGCGTGAACCTGTTCATAATTGTGTTGCTCAAGAATTTTTATTGCAATTTCTCCGCAGTCTTGCAGAATATAAAGATGCTCACGATGCCATGCTAGCGGCCTGTCAGTTTCTCAAACTCGAAAAACAGTTAACCTATCCCAGCGCTTATTTAATCCCTTCTCTGTTTCGCCATCCCGAGGCACCGGTTTTTCATCTCAAACCCTACGGTTGGAAACAAAAACTCAAACGCTGGTTGCCCACCAAAACAGAAGCGATCGCTTTGGGGGTATTGTGTGGATTAAGTTGGCAACTGTCTGTGCAGGAATTGTTACTCGACCAACGCCTGTGGGTACAGTCGGTTTATCGTCAAATTACCCTTCAGACTCCCACCAATTCGCCCCCGGTGTTGATGGTTTCCATTGACGAAGAATCGATTAAACGGGCTAAAATCTCCGCTCCCCGGCCCATGAATCGCCGCTATTTAGCCCAAATCATCGACCAACTCGCCCTGTTAGATTCCCCCGTTGTCGGTGTGGATTATTTACTCGATCGCCATCAACCCGAAAATGACCCCATTTTAGCCAATTCGATTCGTCAAGCGGTAGAAAAGCGAGGAACTTGGTTTATATTTGCCACGAAAAACCGTTCTGTAGACGGTTGGTTTGAAGTGTTACCGGAAATTGCCGATCCCAACTGGAGTTTTAACGGGGATCTGCGGGTTTTGGGTTATCCTCCCCACTATATGAGTCTGGTTCCTTTACCCGAGGAGAATTCCCAACAGCGTTTACCTTTGTCTTATCTACTCGCGTTGGGATATTGGGTTCATTATGAATCTGCACCTACCGCCACGACTATACCCAAACCCCAACTCGACGCTTCGAGCCAATTATTATCTCAGGTGAGGGCTTATTTACTCGAAACCACCACAAAAGACTACGGAAAGGTTTTTTCCCCGAAGGCGGTATTACACCCCTTAACCAATTGGGCTTATTTATTGCGTCAATGGTGGTAACAGCCGATTATTGATTTTTCGATTCCTCCCGAACAAGTTTATCAAACTATTCCGGCTTGGCAACTCCTCGAACAACCCTCCCAGATTGAGTCACTGATTGACTTAGATAAATGTGTCATTTTGATCGCCCCAGGTGGATACGGTGAAGCGGGTGTGGAGACGGAGGGGGAGGATAATTATCCCGTACCGAGCGCTCTTGCTTATTGGCGATCTCAACAAAATCCACCGGATTTACGTCAGATTTTGCCAGGAGGTGAAGTTCATGCGTATATGGTACATCATTGGTTAAATCGGCGATTGGTGACTCCGATACCTGATTTATGGATGGTGGCGATCGCTGCTGTGTTGGGAAAGGGTACTGTGTTGGCTGTGGGGCAGATTTCCCGCAAGCAGTGGAAAAAAATTCTAGTAATGATTGCTGTTAGTGGGATGTATGGCGGAGCCAGTTTACAACTTTATATCACGGGAGGGATATTATTGCCTTGGTTTTTACCAACTTTAACTTTTTGGACGTATCTTATTATTGCTTTTGTGGAGAGGAAATCTTATGGTTAAATATTATGGGATGCTATCGACAGTTGTCTTGACTGTGTTTTTGAGTGGGGAAGTTCTGATCCCGATGACTGCAACGGTTAGCCCTGTACAAGCTTTGGGAAAGGAGAGGCTGTTTTTATCTCAAAATAACTTACCTCCTCAGTCGAGTGATGGGGGATCGCGTTATGCAGATACTTCTTGGAGAGAGTCCTTTTTTAATAATCAACCTCCTCAGTCGGGAGATGGAGGATCACGAGGCGGGCCACTTTGTCCCCTAACGCCTTTAGATGAAGCAACTGGAATTGAAGTGTGGAATGATCGTCCCACATTTGTTTGGCAAGGACAGTTAATGCGAGTTGAACTTTATGATCAGAATGAAGATGAGTCGATCTGGAGTCAGGATCTCGCTGAAGACGATCAACAAGTACAGTATACAGGAGATCCTCTAAAACCCGGTCAGACTTATAATTTGATGTTGTATGAGACGGTTTCGGATAACTTCCCTTTTCCGGCAACCCAGGTGACGTTTACGGTGATGGACGGAGAAAAGCGTCAACAAGTGAGTCAGGCGTTAGAACAACTCAACCGTGAACTTAAACAACAAAATGCCTCTGAAGAAATCATTGCCCTTGTCCGTTTTAATTACTTAGCAGAAAATCAGTTATGGTCTGATGCTTTGGCTGAAGCTTTTTCGGTGGAAAATCCAACTAAAGAATTACAAGAACTTCGTGAAAAAGCAATTCCTCAAAAGTTTTGTAACTAATTCCTCAAATGGTATAATGCTTCAGAGTTCAATTAGAAAGTATTCTTGAGCTGAACGGATCATGATTACTTCTTTACTTAACAGGTTTGTATTCAAATTGTTAGTCCACTTAAACTGAGTTACCTCTAGAGTATGGCAGAAATTTTAGGAACTCCAGGAAACGATGAACTTTCTGGTACTGTTGAAAATGATTTTATTTTTGGGTTAGAAGGACAAGATACGATTAATGCTAATCTCGGAGATGATACTGTTATTGGAAATCAAGGTAGAGATGTTGTTTCTGGAAATGAAGGGAATGATATTTTATTTGGTGGCCGAGATAACGATTTTATTAATGATCAACAAGGTATTAATCAAATTTTTGGCAATTTAGGCAATGATTTATTAGCCGCAGGTGCCGGAGATGATAGTCTTTTTGGGGGTCAAGACAATGATAACATCTTTGGGGGCAGAGGAAATGATATTGTTTCTGGGGATAAAGGTGAAGATTTATTGATTGGAGTTGATATTACCACAGCCAATCCTGGACAGGGAGAAATAGATACATTGAGTGGGGGAACAGAGGTTGATGTTTTTGTGATCGGAGATGACTCCCAATCTTATTATCTCGGGGGCGGGAATGCAGATTTTGCTTTGATTACTGATTTTTCACCCACAGAAGATCGAATTAATATTAATAGTAGTAATAGTGAAATTCGATTTGTTGATTTTACGTTCGGAGACTTAGGGGCAGGTGTTGGTATTGTTGCCAATGAAGATTTAATTGCTTTCCTACCCGGTGTAAATGCTGGACAGCTAGAAATTGACGGAAATATTACTCCTGTTGTTTAACGATTTGATTTTTGCCTTTTGACTACTGGAGATGAGTAGTATAAAACCCGTTAACCGAAAATAATTTCCTGCCAGCAAGATGCTGGCATTCTTTTCTCAACTTCTGCCCTCTTTAAACGACTGCAAACAAAACATTTTCAAGCTGTTTAATTGCATCGTCTAAGTCATCGTTGACCAGTTGAAAATCAAATTCATTGGCTGCATTAATTTCTTCGATAGATCGTTTCAAACGACGGGCGATCGCTTCTTCTGAGTCTTGACCACGACTTCTGAGCCGACGTTCTAATTCTAGCATTGAAGGGGGTCGAATAAACACTTGTTGAGCTTGGGGAAACCGTTCTCGAATTTGTCTAGCCCCCACCAACTCAATTTCTAATAAAATCGACTCTCCCGCTTCAATGCGTTGTTTAACCGGAAGTAGAGGAGTCCCATAATAATTTCCCGCAAATTCTGCCCATTCTAGTAACTCTCCATTTTGTACCATTTGTTCAAACCGCTTGCGGTCAACAAAATAGTAATCTTTTCCCTCGACTTCACCTGGACGTGGGGAACGAGTAGTGATAGAAACAGATAAACGAAGTTCATGATGACGTTGCAAAAGTTGGCGAACTAAAGTTCCCTTGCCTACCCCACTGGGTCCTGTAATTACAATTAATTTACCTTGAGAAACCATACCACTTTTTGTAAGTTTGCTAGACGTGACTCGGGTTCAAGAGATGAACCTTGAAAATATTTTGATATTATTACACCATACGACTCAAAAGAATTATCAATTTATATCCCAGTTCCCTCCCCGATTAATTTCACACACTGGAATCTTCTCGATTGACGACAAATCGATGAGCAACTGTTTCCGGCTGGATAGCAGAAAGGATAATATGACTAGAATCAGTAATAATAACCGCCCGAGTTCGGCGGCCATAGGTGGCATCAATTAATTGTCCTCGGTCTCGTGCATCTGTAATGATCCGCTTGATCGGAGCAGATTCAGGACTAACAATGGCAATCACTCGGTTGGCTGAGACTATATTGCCAAAACCGATATTGATAAGTTGAATATCCATGTAAAGCCTGGGAGTAGGGATCAAAGAGGTTGATAGCTCTTAATTTAATGATAGAGAGAATTTTTTAGAGTTACAAGCCTAAAACCCAGGGAAAATACTGATTTTAGATAGAACTGCGGGGTTGAATATTTTCTCGTTCTCTGATAACCGATTTGAGTTGCTCATCTCTAGGAAGATTTTTATCAAGTTTTGAACGAATAAAATCTCCAAAGTTGAAGCTAAAATTTTTGAGAGTTAGAATTACTTTTTATCGGCATGAACATAGTCAACAAAGTAAAATTTGGGTTCTAATCTATACTTCAGCCAAGCGTAAATCCCTAAACCTGTTAAGGCGGTTAATACTAATGGTAAACCTACTCTGAAACGCCAAAAATCTGGTAAAATAGCAGCAGTAGAAATGGCGACAATAAAATAAATGAGTAAGCCCAGTTGCCAGCGTTTAACTGCTTTTAAGGCTCCTTTACAACTGCTACAATGTTGAGTATGTTGTTGGTAGCGATCTAGAATTTCGTGTCTATTTTTAGTCATGGGTAAGACTTCCGGCTGAGAAATTCCTACCTGTTCCCAAGGTAATTTTCCCCCGCTATATTGCTCGAACCATTTCCGAAATTCAATCACTAAACGATCTGCTTCTGTGGGAAGTTTATAAGCAGTTTTCCAACTTTCGGTTTTCTGCTTTTGTTGGAGTAAACGTTCTTGTTGATGTAAAAAGATCATATCTCCATCTAAGACTAAATTCCGAGTTTTAACGTGTTCCCACCACCGGGGAATAATTTTATTCAATCTTTTGGCAAAGTTGCGGGTAAATTGAGCAACAATTCTTGATTTTCCGGGAGACACGGGAAGACAATAAGTCACCAAACCCACTTGTTTACCATCGCTTCCAAATTCTATCTCATATTCTAAACGACAAGGCGGTTCAAAGGTGATTTTTGTATTAAAAAATCCTTTATATTTTGCTTCAATTAAATTGAGATTAGATTCAATAATTTTCAAAGGAATAGGGCTTCCTTTTTCCCGATTTCCCTGAACTCCATGATGAGCAAAAGGAACATGACTGGGGTCAGCAACATTTTCAACTAACGTTTGCCAATCATACTCTAAATCTCGCACAAAAGACGACCAAACAAAACCTTTACTCACATCAATTTGAGGGGATAATGGTAACGGAGTATTGGCTGCTTGTTCGCTGGAATTTGGATCAGCCCAAACCCAAAGTAAATCATTGGCTTCTTGAGTTGGGAATTTAACTACACAAAAATTATCTTTATTTTTACTCACAATTTCTGGTTTTTCAGCTTGAGGAATTGTTGTACAAATCCCTTTTTGATCAAACTGCCAGCCGTGATAACTGCACATTAAATCTCCTGTTTTTTCATCAACTCTACCCTCACTCAATGGGGCTAAACGATGGGGACATTCATCGATAAATACTTGATAAGTTGGACTGTTTTTAGGCTTCCAAATTACTAGATTTATTCCTAACAGCATAACTGGGGTTGGCTGTTCAGGATTGAGATCTTCGATGGGTGAAAGAGGATACCAGTTTTGAAAAAAGTTGAATTCAGAAACCATCATTAAGGGTCGGTAATGACAACGATTGAGCTTGAGGATCAGTCTTTCTTATTGTACTACAGTTTTGGTTTATATAGAATATTTTTTTCGTTCATACTATAATAATTGAAACCCGGAGTTAAATCAGTGATAATAGCCGCAAGCTATTTAGGCAATTCGATCAGTATTAAACCATAATTTAATCTCACTATTTTGGAAATAAAATGAATAAAAGTAGGATAATTTTAGTCCTGGCTGTAATCATCAGCTTTTTAATTGTGCTAATACCTTGGCAATCATTTTTTGCAGTAAAACTTAGTTTTTTAGAAGTCTTTGCGGTTGTGACTTCAGCCTGGAGTGTGGGTTTACTCGCCAGAAATAATCCTTTAGGATGGTGGGTGGGGTTAGTGGGAGTTGTCGCCTATGCGGTTGTATTTTATCAAGTTGAACTTTATGCTGAAACTGCTATACAAGTTTTTTATTTTTTTACCAGTATTAAGGGGATTTCGGTTTGGTTAAAAGGAGGTAAAAATAATACAGAAAAATCTGTTAGTCATCTGCCTAAATCTCAACTAAAATTAAGTATAATCAGCTTTATTCCGAGCGTATGGGGATTACAAACTTTTTTAATTGCGGTGAAAGGAGCAGCTCCTTTTTGGGATGCTATTACCACAGTCGGGAGTGCAATTGCTCAACTTTATTTAATGGAACGTTATGTGGAGAGTTGGTATTTATGGATTGGCGTTGATCTGATTTATATTCCTTTTTATGCTTCCCAAGGATTATACCTCACCAGTGGATTATATATTGTTTTTTTAGGGATGTCAATTTATGGATTACTTCATTTTCAGCACTTGTACAAACAACAGTCTAAACATTAATTTAAAATTCAGTTTTTTAAGGAAAATTACGATTAAAATTGGGATTATAGCGCTACTCAAAAAGGTTAGGACATTGGTAAAAGCGAAAAGTTGAGGCAGTGCTTCATCTTTTGCAAGAGCGCCTTTTGCCTTTTGCCTAGCGCGTAGCGCTATAATTCAGACTGCAAAAAGTCAAGTCAATTTTTAATTAAGTTTCATTATTAAGCGGGCAAGATGCCCGCACTGTTGAGAAAAGAGTTAAGGAGGAAAAAATCGTTTAAAAATCAATACTTAATGGCGCTCTGGGGAAAGGAATTACATCTCGAATATTAGCCATTCCCGTCATAAACTGAACCACTCGTTCAAAGCCCAAACCAAATCCCGCATGAGGAACAGTTCCATATTTTCTTAACTCCAAATACCACCAAAGTTCTTCGGAGTTTACATCCATTTCTTTCATGCGGCTTTCGAGAATATCTAAACGTTCTTCCCGTTGAGAACCGCCAATAATTTCTCCAATTTTGGGAGCTAAAACATCCATCGCTCGAACGGTTTTTCCGTCATCCCCTAACCGCATATAAAAGGCTTTGATATCTTTGGGATAATCGGTCACAATGACAGGCTTTTTAAACAAATCTTCGGCGAGATAGCGTTCATGTTCTGACTGCAAATCCAAACCCCAACTAACGGGAAAATCAAACTTTTTATCAGCTTTTTCCAAGAGTTTAATTGCTTCTGTGTAGGTGAGACGTTCAAACTGATTGTTGATAATATTGTCAGCCGTTTCTAAGACCGTTTTATCAATCCGCTTGTTGAAAAATTCCATATCTTCCGGGCATTTTTCTAAGACAAACTTAAAGATGTATTTCAAGAAATCTTCAGCCAAGTCCATATTGCCTTCTAAATCACAAAATGCCATTTCCGGTTCAATCATCCAGAATTCAGCTAAATGGCGAGAAGTGTTAGAATTTTCGGCGCGAAAAGTCGGCCCAAACGTGTAAACATTTCCAAACGCCAGTGCCATAATTTCGGCTTGTAACTGACCACTAACCGTTAAAAAAGTGGGTTTTCCAAAGAAGTCTCGACTAAAATCCACTTCCTTTGATTCAGTTAACGGTAAATTTTTGAAGTCTAAATTTGTGACCCCAAACATTTCTCCTGCACCTTCACAGTCACTCGCGGTAATAATCGGAGTATGAATCCATAAAAAACCCCGTTCTTGAAAAAACTGATGAACCGCCGCCGAACAAGCATTTCTCACCCGAAAAACGGCACCATAAGTATTAGTACGCGCTCGTAAATGAGCAATTGTGCGTAAGAATTCAAAAGAATGACGCTTTTTCTGCAAAACATAAGTTTCGGGGTCAGCATCACCGTAAACAATTACAGACTCTGCTTTGAGTTCCACTCGTTGTCCTTTGGCTGGAGACTCCACTAAGGTGCCGACAACCTCCACAGACGCGCCTGTATTAAGCTGTTTGAGAATATTTTGATAGTTCTCTAAATCAAGATTAAGAACCACTTGTAGGTTCGCCATCGCAGAACCATCATTAACTTCAACAAAAGCAAATTCTTTAAACTCTCGCTTGGTTCGCACCCAACCTTGAACCGTTAGTGCTTCATCCGGTTGACCACTTCTGAGTATTTCTGCAATACGTCGCGTCGCCATACAATCTAATTCCTTAAAACTGACCGATTTTTGCCTAATCTTAACTGTTCACAGAAACAACGGGTATGGGAAATTAACGAATTGCCTCTACACAGGTCACTGTAAAAGACGGTTTCGGTGGTACAATAAACACTTGGCGATTTCAATCATTGTTTAGGAGACCGATTCAATGCCACAAGCGGTTGGCGTTATTCAAGTCCTCGGCTTCCCGGGTGTGCTAGCTGCGGCGGATTCGATGGTGAAAGCCGGACGAGTGACCTTAGTTTATTATGGATTAGCTGAACGGGGTCAGTTCATGGTTGCTATTCGGGGAGGAACTTCTGAAGTTAGACCTGCAATGGAAGCAGGAATTAGAGCGGCAGAGAATACCTTTGGTTGTACCATTATTACTCACTACACCATTCCCAATCCTCCCGAAAACTTAGAAGCGGTTCTTCCGATTGCTTATAGCGAAGAAAGTGAACCCTTCCGAGTTTAATACTCTTTCACAGATTAGCGATGCGTGAGCTTCACATCAGTTTGAATTTAGCCTAGAGAGTCGCCAATCTTTTTACAATCAGTTTAGTTTAATCTCATTAAGTTTGCATTCATTCAGGAGAAATTCCATGTCACAACAAGCCGTTGGCGCACTCGAAACCAAAGGATTTCCAGGAATTCTAGCCGCTTCCGATGCGATGGTAAAAGCGGGCCGAGTTACGCTAGTGGGTTATATTCGAGCAGGAAGTGCGCGTTTTACGGTAATGATTCGGGGGGATGTCTCCGAAGTTAAGACGGCTATGGATGCCGGAATTGCGGCAATAGAAAAGGTGTATGGGGCTGCATTGGAAACCTGGGTGATTATTCCTCGTCCCCATGAAAACGTGGTTGCCGTTCTGCCGATTGATTTTAGTGAAAATGTCGAACAGTATCGTGCAGCGGCTGAAGGTTTAACCCTTCCCGGAATGCCGAACGGTCGATAGCTCATTCAGGAATGGGGAATAGGGACAAAATGTAAAGATTTTCATAATAAATCCGCTCATATCAAGTCGGGGATGGTAAATAATAGCAGGTGTAATCGTGGCTTCGGGAGTTTTTGAGGTCAAGTTTTGTATTGATTTCTGATCGTTTTTTTGGAAGTGTCCCTGTTCCGTCTGTCTAAAGCAAGTTGCACGGTTGTGAAGATCCTAGCTAGCATATAGCAGGTCAACAATACCGATCACCTTAGAGAGGAATTCTCAAAACATGAATTTATTAGAAAAAATGTTTGGTGTTCAGGATACAGCTCGTCGAATATCACTTTCCCCAGCCGAAGCATTTGCAGCGATTGCAGTCGCGGCGATCGCGGCTGATGGCTATCTGTCCAACGAAGAACGTCATCGCATCGTCGAAGTCTTGTTTCAAGTTGATCTGTTTCAAGGGTACTCAGAACAACGCTTGGCAGAACTACTCGAAAAGCTGTTTAATCTCCTGTCTGTTCGAGGAATTGATCCGTTAGTGGCGATCGCCAGGGAGTCTTTACCGCACCAATTGCAAGAAACAGCATTTACAGTCGCCGTTGACTTAGTATTAGTCGATGGTGAGTTATCCCCCAAAGAAAAAAGCTTTTTAGTGCGTCTGTGGAATATTATGGATATTCCAGTCGAAACAGCTTCTCAAATTTTGGATCTAAAAATAGAGGAGTATGACGCGGTTGAAGTCGCCAATCAAAGTTAAGCAATACCCTCTCCTCACTCAATCAACTTTCTTTTGATCTAAAATCTGCTGATAGGCTTGAATGGTCGTGGTTGCGATCGCATCCCAACTATAATGCTCTGTTGCCAATTTTCTGGCATTTTGGCCGCGTCGTTCTCGTTCCTGTCGATTTTGCAAAGCTGATGTGATCAAGGCCGTGATTTCATCTACACCCCCTGTACTCACCCAACCTGCTTCTGCTCGTTTGATCTGTTCCCAAATCTGCACCCCATCGGAAATCATCACAGGTATTCCTGCGACCATGGCTTCAGCGACAGCAATCCCAAAATTTTCATAATAGGACGGTAAAACAAACAAATCAGCCGTTTGTAATAATCTCGCTTTCTGTTCTCCGGTAACAAAACCTGTAATCGTGGTGTAGTCTGCGATCGCGGATTGTTGAATCTGGGTTTGAATTTGACTTTCATAGGCGGGATCTTGAGGATTTGATCCCGCTAAAATAAATTGAAACTGATGTCCTGCGGCTAATACTCCTTCTAACGCCGGAATCAGTAAGTTTAGCCCTTTTTTGGGTTCAATGCGCGACATGAACAAAATCACTGGCCGATGGTTAGGTTCTGTCTTTTCTTCCCGATGAACAGGGGGATTGACTCCCAACGGAATCACCAAATCTCGTGTAGTCACCCCAAAACGTTCAGAAATTTTGGCTTCCGGTTCACTGGTAAAATGTAGAGCCGACGCCCCGGCAATATTACTCCGTTCTAGTAGCGTTGCATAAATTTGTTTCAATTGCTTTTTTTTCTGCAAATCCGCCGGATCAAGTGTTCCTAAAGGACGCAAAATATAAGGCAATTGACGCATTCTCGCCACTGTCGCCGCCCCACTACAGACGGGAGAAAACAAAGCATGAATATGAGCCACATCAAACTCGTGGGCGTGATACCATAACCAGTTTAAAAGAGAGAGCGAAAATTTATAACGTCGGAATGGTGAACAGCGAAAATAACGCACCGTATAACCGTCTTCAGACACAGGTTGATTGAGTGGCACCTCTAAGGGCGGTTGGCCTGTGTCTCCGTTAGAATCAGTCGTTAAAATGGTGACTGATACCCCTTGCGTTGCCAACGCTGCTGATAGTCCTCGCACCATCTGACTCGGGCCACCATACACTAAGGCTATTGAAGGAATAATTTGAAGAATCCGCATCGCCGATATGACCTGAAGAATGAGGAATTGGAAGTTAGGGGGTCACAATGAGTCACTGACTCGATCACGTCTCGACTAGAACTTAATTCGTTGTCGATGGTTAGCAACCGACTGCACCAGTCCTATCGCCAGAAAATTACTCAATAGCGCCGAACGACCATAACTCAGCAGGGGCAAAGGAATACCTGTAACCGGAGCTAACCCAATGTTCATGCCAATATTAACAAAAACCTGAAACACAATCATACATAAAACCCCAATGGCAATCAGGGAACCAAAGGTATCTTTTGCCGTTAAAGCAATCATCACGATACGCCAACATAAAATCCAAAATGCTGCTAATACACACAAACACCCAATAAACCCTAATTCTTCACCAATGGCTGAAAAAATAAAGTCAGTGTGTTGTTCGGGGATAAAGTTTAACTGAGTTTGTGTACCTTGATAGAGTCCGCGTCCGTGGAGTTGTCCGGAACCAATAGCAATTCGAGATTGAATTAAATGATAACCTGCACCGAGCGGATCTTGTTCAGGGTTGAGAAATCCGGTCAGACGTTGTTTTTGATAATCTTGGAGTAAACCCCAAAAGAAATTTCCCAATTCACCCGCGCCTAAATTTGCCAACAGCGCCAACGGGCCAGTTAACCAACGGACAGGTAAACTCCACCAACCGACAAACCCCATTAATACCGCCCAAATGATCCCCGCATCCTCATAAACAGTGAATAAAATCACCGAAACAAGGGGGGCGACTAATAAAATTAACCAACCGGGATGAACATTTCCCCAATACAGCATTCCCAGTGTAATCGCTCCGAAAACCAGAGAAGTCCCTAAGTTGGGTTCGATAAAAACTAATCCCCAAGGTACAGCGGCGATTACTAATATTTTAATGACATCGAGGATAGTAGGGGTTGTACGTTCGTGTAATAAGGCAGCTAGAGTAATAATAATCCCGACTTTGGCAAATTCTGACGGTTGGACGTGAAAGCCACCAATATTAATCCACCGTTGCGCCCCTAAAGCGGTTGTCCCGATAATTTGTACCGCAATTAAGGCGATAATTGTGGCGATATAAATTACCCATTTCCATTCCAATAAATGTTCATAACGGCATCGAGCAATAAAAATGGCACTCACCAGACCAATACCGCCCATCAGCCAATGTTGCCACCAGTCTGTTAAGCCTTGATTGAGTTCGACACTGCGGATCATGATTCCGCCCAAAACGGTCAGACCAATAGACAGGAGAAAGAGAAAGTAGTCAACTTGTTCCCAAGCCGAAAAGGGGGTTTGCCGACGTCTTCCCAGGCGTATTTTTTCTAACATAGTTTCGGGTCGTGTTTTGAATGGTGGTCTTTTATTTATTGTTTTCAAACCCTTTCAGGCACAGTCGGGAGTTCCAGATTGAGAATTTTCAGTTAGAAGTGTTTACGGGTTCGTACAGGTACTCAAAGGTGTTGTCATCGAGATCTCGGGCATAGAAGGATGCACTCCCATCTCGGTGTTCGTGAATGGGACTGACTTCTACCCCTTGGGTTTGGAGTTGTTTGTAGGCGGTTTCCATTTCTGGGCGATCGCTAAACACAAATCCGAAATGGGCGCCGGCTTGGTCGTAACCGGGACTGAGAAGGGCTAGCCCATCTTCTCCTGCTTTGAGGTAGGCCCAGTCTGTATCTTTCCAAACCAACTTCATTCCTAAATTTTTATAGAATTGAGCCGCTTTGTCTATATCCTTAACACAGATTGCGACGTGTCCTAATCGTTTCAGTTTCATGGCAATATTTTGTTAAGATGCTTTTCCGTCATTATTTTACTGTTTCTATTGTGGGGTTTTGGAGTCTCTACGGGTGGGCAGATCGAAAGATCGGGAGATTTTGCATAAGATCGGATCACTCAGATGTATGTTGAGGTGAATGGCTCTAAGTGTTATACGTTCATAGCTGGAACCCCAATGCACTCTCCTTTATTGGTCGGGTGCATTTTTTTAGTTTTTATTCGTTACTGGTCACGATTGATTTTTGGAGTTTAACAGCGGATAATCTTCTGCGGGATAGGCTGACCACTCCCACATTGAACCCGGATAATTTTGGGCGGAAAATCCTAAATCTACTAACACCGAAGTTAACCAAGCTGAACGGATTCCTCCGGTACAATAACTGACAATTTCTTTATCGGGTGTAATCCCTTTTTCTGCTAATTTTTCTAAAATAAATTCACGAGAAAATAACATTCCATTTTCATCAAGCAACTCTTTGTAATAAAGGTGAATTGCTCCGGGAATATGACCGCCTCGCTGTTCTCCGTAGGGCGTTTTTCCCTGATATTCTCGGGGTTCTCGACTATCTACAATCACTAAATTGTTGTCATTTAAACGGTGTTTGAGTTGCTCGCGATTAATTTCCCAATTTTGACGACGTTGAACTTGAAAATCTCCTGGTGAAGGTTGAGTGGATTGGAGACGGTTTTCAACAGCTACACCTGCTTTAATTAAAGCCCCATAACCCCCATCAACCCAAACGGCTTGAGAATGACCCAGACTGCGTAACATCCAAACTATTCGACCCTCTTCGCCCCATCCTGTTTTGGGGTCAATGTAGACAATCACAGGTCGATCCTGAAAGATACCAATTGCTTGTAATTTTTGAGTTAAAACCCGATCATCGGTTAGTAGTTTACCGCGATTAGGAGGGTTGGGAAGTGAGAAGTCTTGCCAACTGACAAAAGTAGCATTTTGGAGACGTTCTAAGTGTAAAATCTGGAGGGAACGAGCATCTAACAGAGTTGCCCCTTGTTCGACGAGACTTTTAGCGTGTTCGCCACTAACGATCCATTGATGTTCTAGGTTTAGCGTTGCTTGAGTAAATTGAGATTGACTGGAACTGTCGAGGGCGGTCGTCTCAAACCACAGGTAAACAAAAATGACTCCAACTCCAAAGAAGCTGAGTCCTATCCATCCCAGAATCGTGATCAGACTGTGATTGAGCAGCAACTTTTCTCCTTTTTCCTGACCCGGCATTTCTAAAGAAAAGGCAAAGAAAGTTCAGTGCCAATAGAGATCCCGTTAAGTTAAATTGTGAAAGAGACCCCTCTGTAAAATGTACTGTTAACTACTTTAGGCTAGCCTGAAAAATGTGACAATGGCAGCACTTTGAGTTCGTTAAAGCGATCATTAAGATTCCAATAGGCGTGGGAGGAGGATCTCGCTCTGAGTCAATGTAGCTCAATCCAAACAAACAGGATACAATAGACCCGAAAGTTAACACTCTGGGTCTTCAAATCAAAGAAATTTATCAATAGTTTGCATCGGGAGCAGGGGTTCTGTAAAGACAGGCTGGAAACGATTGCTACGCAAGACAACTAAATCCAGCCTGATATTATTTCTGCAACCGAAAAGTTGTCCGAACCCAACAGGCCGATTGAAAGGAGAATCTATGACTCAATCCCTAATTCCCGCAAATGAATGTCCGATACAAATTGAGGACGACCGCACCGGAATGAGTGTGGACACGCTCAAGCGGGCTTTTGCGGATAATCTTTTCTATTTGCAAGGGAAGTATGAGTCCTTTGCTACAGCAGATGATTTTTACATGGCGCTTGCGTATACACTCCGCGATCGCTTACTCAACCGTTGGCTGAAAACGTTTAAAACCTATGTCGAAAACGATGTCAAGGTTGTCTATTACCTCTCAGCCGAATTTTTGATGGGACGCCATCTCGGCAACAGTCTGATCAACCTACACATCTATGAAAAAATTCGTCAAGCTGTTGAGGAGTCAGGACTCAATTTAGATGAACTGCTAGAACGAGAACCTGACCCCGGTTTAGGAAATGGGGGTTTAGGACGTTTAGCCGCGTGTTTCCTTGACTCTCTGGCGACGTTAGAAATTCCGGCGGTAGGCTGTGGTCTACGTTATGAATTTGGGATTTTTTACCAAACGATTCAAGATGGTTGGCAAGCTGAAGTTCCAGATAAATGGCTACGCTTTGGCAACCCGTGGGAAATTGCTCGGGCCGATCAGGCCGTCGAGGTGAAGTTTGGCGGCCATACGGAAATGTACCATGATGATAAAGGTCATTATCGAGTCCTTTGGATTCCCTCAACCACTGCCATTGGAATTCCTTACGATACGCCCGTTCCTGGATATGACACGAATACTGTTAATCCGTTGCGGTTGTGGCGGGCAGAAGCCAGTGATGACTTCAATTTTGATGCGTTTAACTCCGGGAACTACGATGGTGCGGTTGCTGAAAAAATCCGTTCTGAAACCATCTCTAAGGTTCTCTATCCCAACGACAACACCCCTCAAGGTAAGCAACTGAGATTAGAGCAGCAATTTTTCTTTGTTTCTTGTACGTTACAAGATATTCTTCGCACTCATCTGATGCGTCACAAGAATCTACATAACCTCAATGAAACGGCTGCTATTCAGCTTAATGATACTCATCCGGCAGTAGCGATCGCGGAAATGATGCGGTTGTTGCTTGATGAACATAGCATGGACTGGGATGATGCTTGGCGGATTACCCAAAATACTTTTGCTTACACGAACCATACTCTGATGCCGGAGGCGTTGGAAAAGTGGTCTGTGCAGTTGTTTAGCTATCTCTTGCCTCGCCATCTGGAAATCATCTACGAAATTAATCGTCGTTTTCTTGAAGATGTGAGGCTGTGGTATCCCGATGATGAGGAGATGTTGGCGCGTTTGTCTCTGATTCAAGAAGGGCCAGAACAATATGTCCGCATGGCGAATCTGGCTTGTGTGGGATCTCACGCAATTAATGGTGTTGCTGCACTGCATACTGAATTGTTGAAGCAAGACACTCTGCGCGATTTCTACAAGATTTGGCCGGAGAAATTCTTCAATAAAACAAATGGTGTTACTCCTCGTCGTTGGATTTTATTGAGTAATCCTAAACTGTCTGAGCTTTATACCTCTAAAATTGGTAATGGTTGGCTCAAAGATCTCGAGCAACTTCGCAAGATTGAAGATTTCATCGAAGATCCTGGATTCTGTGAACAATGGGATCAAATTAAGCTAGAGAACAAACGCAAACTTGCTGATTACATCTGGAAGCATAACGGCATTGGGGTTGATCCCAATTCGATGTTTGATGTGCAAGTCAAGCGGATTCACGAATACAAGCGCCAGCATTTGTGTGTACTGCATATTATCACGCTGTACAACCGGATTAAACAAAATCCCAATATTGAAGTTACACCTCGAACTTTCATTTTTGGGGGTAAGGCGGCACCTGGATATTTCATGGCAAAACTGATGATTAAACTCATCAATGCCGTCGCTGAAGTTTTAAACAATGATCCGGATGTACGGGGACGCTTGAAGGTCGTTTTCCTGGCGAATTTTAATGCTTCTCTGGGTCAGAAAATCTATCCGGCTGCGGATTTGTCTGAACAAATTTCTACTGCGGGTAAAGAGGCTTCTGGCACGGGTAACATGAAGTTTGCCATGAATGGCGCGATGACGATTGGTACCTTAGATGGTGCAAATATTGAAATTCGTGAAGAAGCTGGAGAGGAGAATTTCTTCCTATTTGGTTTGACAGCCGATGAAGTCTATAAGACAAAAGCTGCGGGTTATAATCCTTGGGAATATTACAGCAAAAATGCTGAGTTGAAAGGGGTGATTGATCGCTTGACATCGGGATATTTCTCTCATGGGGATAAGGAATTATTTAAACCCATGACTGATTCTTTCATGCACCATGATCCTTATATGCTGTTTGCTGATTATCAGTCTTACATTGAATGTCAAGACAAAGTTAGCAAAGCATTTCAAGATCGCTCTGGTTGGATTCGGATGTCAATTAAGAATGCAACTCGCATGGCTAAGTTTTCTAGCGATCGCACGATCAAAGAATATTGCGAACAGATCTGGAATGTTAAACCTGTTCCGATTCAAGTCGAAGAATACAATCAAGATGCTGCGGTTTTAAACGTCACTAAGTAATCTTTCTCGAATGATTTCTCTATTCTCGAAATTTTAATGTTCCTCTGTCAACAAAAGGCAGAGGATTTTTTTGTTTACAGTCACCGTAGATTATTGATCAATGATCTCTACTCAGGATTAAAGTTCCTAAAATCTCTAACTCTTAACCCTTCTGAGAGAATTTTTACCTGACAATTTAAGGGCGTTTTCTCAAAATCACAAATAGAGTAACCGAGTAAATCACCCTGACTATTACAAACCCGTAAATTATAACCATAGCTTCTAGTCACTGAAGAAAATCGACTGATAAACACATATTGCCCCATGTATTTTTCGCGATTCCAATTGATTCGATTGACTACAAGAGTAACTAAATTATTCACATACAAATCGGGCTGAAGTTGGGTAATTTTGGGTTCAATATACCAAGTTTCTAGCAACTGATATCGTTGACGGGTTTCTGGGGGTTGTTCGACATAGAGTTGAATGTCTGTTTGGCTTTGAACCTCCTCAACTTTTTGAGGTTCTAGAGTTGAATATCCATAGAGTTCTTGGGCTAACCATAAACTCGGAATACTGGGTTCAGTTTGAGAAAGGGGAGGGGAAGGTAATTCATCTGTTTCCCAGAAGCAAGGTTTAGGAGATTTACTCACAATCGGGGTGTCTGTCTCTTGCGATCGCAGAGGCTGAATCATAAAATTTGAACTTAAAAGTAAAGTTAAAAATACTGTTAGGGAACAATATTTATACTGATAGTACATAGAAATTTTACTCCGGTTCTATAAAAAAACTCCCCTAAAATTCTGCTTGTTAACGTTCAGACTAGGGGAGTTTTAAGCTTTAAAATTGTACCTTTTAAAAAAGTGTAAAATTCCACTCTAATCCGGTTTGACAATATAATCGGATGAAATGGATTCAGCTTGATCAGATGCGACTAAAGCTTGATAAATCATTGCTGAAACTTCCGCGCGAGTTGCGGGTTGATTGGGATTGAGAGTCTTTGTTTCTGGATAATTAACCACTAATCCGGCTTCTGTGGCGGCGGCGATTTGCTCAACAGCCCACTGGGGAATTTGATCGGCATCCTGATAAACTTTTAAGATTTCTTCAGGATTTTTCGGGATTTTGAGATTTAATCCACTAACTAACGCCACCAATACTTGAACCCGAGGTACGGTTAAATTAGGATTAAACACCTCGCCGGGATAACCGGTCATAAAACCGGTTTTGGTGACATCAACAATTGCCTGTTCCGCCCAGTAGCTTTGATCTACATCTTTATAACTGGGTCCGCCGGATTTATTTTCTTCGGGAATAAAGGCATTTTCGACTTGAGCGGCAAATTCAGCCCGAGTGATCGGTTGATCGGGCTTAAATGTACCATTGGCGTAGGGGATAATAATATCCTCTTGAGTGGTATACTCAATAAACTCTCTGGCCCATAAGTCTTCCGGTACATCCGAAAGCACGAATGGTGCTGTCGCTGGAGTTTCTGTCTCCGGTTGAGCCGCTTGTTGTTGGGGTTGAGGGCTAGCTTCTGTCTCCGGTTCAGTAGCCGTTGGCTCTTGAGGCGGAATGATGGGTACTATCGTTGTTTGTGTCTCCGGTTGAGCCGCTTGTTGTTGGGGTTGAGGGCTAGCTTCTGTCTCCGGTTGAGCGGCTTGTTGTTGGGGCTTCGGACTAGCTTCTGTCTCCGGTTCAGTAGCCGTTGGCTCTTGAGGCGGAATGATGGGTACTATCGTTGTTTCTGTCTCCGGTTGAGCCGCTTGTTGTTGGGGCTTCGGACTAGCTTCTGTCTCCGGTTGAGTAGCCGTTGACTCTCGAGTGGGAATCGGTGCGATTGTGACTGGTGAACCGATATTTTCCCCTGACTCTGGTGTGTCTTCAGGTGCAAAGAAGAAGGGAGTAAAACTCCACCCCGGATTGATCGCCGTTGAGTTAGAATCAGTTCCCGTAACATCGGCCGTCGAAAACCGATTAAACACAGAGGCAGTTGGGGAGACAGAGACAGGCTCAGAAGAAACTGGGGTTTGATTCCGATACTGAGCGAAGGATTCTTCTAAAACTCTAGATAAATTGAGATTATCCGAAATGGTTGTTTGAGGAGCAGGAACAACAGTGGGCGAAGCAAATTTTTGCTTATTGGGTTTAGCATCTCTACCCAAGATCCAAAAGAAAATACCGCTCATCGCGACAAGTGCGACTAAAACGGCAATCCATTCGTCATTACGAGAAGAATCTTGAGGCGATGATGAATTTGGAGGTATTGAGTGTGACATGATAACACTTTAATCCAGACAACATCATCCTCAAGATTACCTGCTATTTTCCAGTGTGACAATTGTTCGTTCGATAGACAAAAGACTCGGGGCAAATTTTAACTGAACAATTTGCCCACAATCAGTCTTGTTGTTAACGGTTCTGACGTTCGCTAACCGATAGAGATCGTAGAGGTTGTGAAGCCGCCTCAGTTTCTAAAAAATTGATCGCTCCGGCATAGTAAGGATCTTTGCGAGTACCAATTGATTGAGGATCGCCGGCAAGTTGTTTTTTCTGGGCTTCAGTCAATTTTAATTTAACGTCAGGTGTGACTCCTTTTTTACTAATATCGGTGCCACTGGGCGTATAGTAATGAGCAACGGTAACGGCTAAACCTGAACCATCAGATAAAGCAAAGACGGATTGAACTAATGCTTTTCCAAAGGTTTGATCGCCCATAATCACCGCACGATGATTATCTTGCATGGCTCCGGCGAGAATTTCACTGGCACTGGCGGAGTTTCCATCAACTAAGACAACAGTAGGTAAAGTGCTAAGGGCGGTGCGGTTGGCTCGAATTTCTTGGGTGTCGCCGTCGCGATAGACCGTACTAACAATAACGCCATCATCCATCCACATCCGGGCGATTTCTATACTACTGCGGAGCAACCCTCCGGGATTTCCGCGTAAATCGAGTACAAAAGCCTCTGCTTTTTGCTCGGCTAACTCCTCCATCGCCTCTTTCATTTGTTCAGCGGCGTGGGAATTGAACTCCCGCAATTGAATGTATCCGACTTTGCGATCGCCTTCGGTATTGAGACGATGGTAAACGGTTTCTAGTTCAATGCGAGCGCGGGTGAGAGTCACATCAAAATCTTCTCGTCCCTGGCGTTCAATTCTCAGTTCTACCTGAGTTCCAACGCTACCCCGAATTTTTTCGGCGGCTTTATCGACGCTCATGCCCTTTGTGGAGGTTCCATCAATAGCGATAATTTTATCTCCGGCTTGAATTCCGGCATCTTGTGCGGGAGAATTTTTAATCGGAGAGACAACAACTATAGTTTTGGTTTTTTCATCTAATGAAAGCTGCATTCCTACACCGGACAGTTCTCCTGCGGTTTGGTTGGTTAACCGCTCATACTGTTTAGGGTCCATGAAGCGGGTGTAGGGATCATTAAGTTTCTCTAAAGCTTGACGTAAGGCACCATAAGCTTCTTCCCGTGAAGAGTATTCTTTGTCGAGTAGATCTTGTCGAATGGCTTTCCAATTTTGGCGGTTAAAGCTCGGATCTACATACTTTTGATAGACAATCTGCCAAACCTCATCAACAACGGCTTTCGGACTATCTTTGAGGCTGGCATTAACGGCATTACTGAGTCCGGGAACCGCGATTGCCGAAATGGCTGCAATTGCCATTAGACGTTTAGCTTTACTACGAATTGCCTCACTGAGCAGGCGATCACAAAATGAAGAAAAGCTTTTTGCGTAGTCGTTCATCTAGTCTTCCTCTGGCTTAATTCCCTACATGGGGATGACAATGCAAGATGGGGAATTTTTCCCCGTAAAAAACGTAATTTACGGCTGATTTCCGCCTGGGGCGAGAATCTAACAGTTAGAGTAAACAGTATCCGTGAACCCGTTTTCCGTCCACTTTGGTGAGCAAACAATCAAGGGAGAGGTCGCATTGGGGATCAAGGAATTGTTCCTCAATCTTTATGATTACTCACGATTGAGTCCAAATTCAATAAGTTCCCTTACTCTAAGATTTCCCGGACTGGCCCACCTTTGATTTCGTTTTCTGGGTTTTCGCGAATGTAGACAATCTTTATACTGGGTCGTGAACAAAATAATCCGAACAGGATTCTACTTGTTATTGATGTCGTACTCCTCTCATTTTAGTGTAGCTAGACTTTTAGTAAATTGGAAATGCTCTAATGTTAACATTTTTACAAACTGAGTTTAAATGGGATCTGAAGTCCGTCTAAAAGTTTCCTTAAATCTTTCCGGATCTTTAGAAATTTACTGGGTTGACTTTTGATCCCAGCTGAACCCGAGCTAGCGATCGCTAGATTTTTTTCTGTATGATACTTAACCTTGACCAAAATTCCGCTGCATTTGTTACCGTTTAAAGACTTCACGGTTGCTGGGTTGAGGTCTAGCAAAAATTTCGAGATAAATTTCGAGACATCATGGACTTGGAAGTTTCCCAAGCAGAGGCAAACTCGGAGATATAATCTTCTTGCTGTTGAGTTTCAATACTATATTGGCGAGTTTCACGAACGGTTTCAATTGCTTCTTCAGGAGAATAACCCCTAGCCACTAAACAGCAAGCGGCAACCATTCCCGTTCGTCCTAAACCGCCCATGCAATGAATAACAACTGTTTTATTTTGTTGAGTATTCAGCAAAATTTTTTGAACTAAAAGGATCAATTCATCCATCGAATTTGGTACACTCATATCTGGGATGGGAAACCAAATTGTTTGCATTTCTCTGGCTTGTGCTTGTACAATTAGATCGGGAATTTGTACAGCTTCAAACTCGTGTGATTCGATTAAAGAGATTAAAACATCAGTCTGATATTCATTTCGCAGACGATCAAGATCTTGCTCCAAACTACGATCCCACATAAAGTGCATTCCTTGATGCTTTTTTCCGGGTGCAAAAGTCAAGCCGATTTGACTGAGAGAGGAGATTTTATCGGGCGGTAGGAAATCCACGGTAATGGGATCATTTTGAGACGTTCGTTCCGCATTCATGTTCGGCTGAGCGAAGTTGACAGTAGACAGTTTCCTCCTGATTGTAACGAGGTTTGAGATTATGAGCTAGTTAAGAATCAGAGTTCACAGGCTTCTACCCTTGAAAACAGGAAGTTTCGGGCTTGGATCTCTTGAGAGGTGAGGGGTAAGGAGTTGGGGGAAATGAGTTGATAACTGGGTTCTTTTTCCATTCCCGCTTCTAGTTTTTTTAACCGAGGAAGATGACCTTGAGGTGCATCCAGAGAAAAAATCAGTTGTTCATAGAGTCTCCAACTTTCTTTTCCATCATCTCCTGTTTCGATCCATCGAACTAAATCATTAAAATGAATATAGGCATCTGGATCGTATTTTCGGAGATGATCTTCTGTTAACTTGTTGCCTGTTTGTTTGTAAATTTCTTTTTGAACACTCAAACCAAACTGTTCACCTGAATATCGAGTCCAGAGTTGATCAATTGTTTCTAAGTAGGAACAGGGAAAGTTCTGGATTGATTCACTATTGAGGTATCCTTCAGACTTACGATTTGTGACTTTGAGCATGACATCATAGGTTTTGAGATCGGCTTCTTTCCATTTTCTTTCTTGGAGTAGTCTTTCTAACTCTTGAATCTCTAAAGGTTTCCGAATACAGGTATTTTTTTCTGTTAAAAGGTTAATCTCTATCGCGGTAGGTTCATTATTGATATTGATAATATCTAGGGTTCCGACTCCATCCTTCAGAATTTTATCGATTTTTTCTTGAAAGATTTCAAAGCGATTTTGCTCTGGATTGTCTGAGGGGACAGAAATTTGTATTTGATCTCCTTCTACGATGGCATTTTCACAAAAGGAATTGGGTAAAGCGTCCAGTTTCAGATCGTTGGGGTTGACGATAATATTAATTTCTTCAACATAGCCTCGAAACTCTTTTTGTTGTTGAATATATTCATTAGAAAATCCTAAAAGTTCACTATAAAAATCAATGATATCTTTGTTATTAGAGCCTAAATAATTGAACAGATCAACATGAGTTAATGTTCCGTAAACCGTTACAATTGATCCCATTAGCATACCCGAAACAAAAATGGGAAGGGGTTTAAAGATCTGTCTAATAATTGTTTCTGTTTTTTCACTGATGTTCGTATGTTTCATACTGAAGCTAAGGTAGATGCAATGGCATCAAGACTGAGAGCAAAATGAGAAAATGAGAATAGCTAACTCAGATTGACACAAATACAGTAGAGGTTGATTCCTCCCCATAAAATATTTAGCTTGGCCTTGAGCATCGACATCATCCTCTAAATTATAACTTTGTTGAGGTGGGACTGTGGGAGAATTGGGTCTGAACCTGGGTCTTTGTCAGAAATCACGGATTAAAGTTTGAATAATTATATTATACAAAGCTGAGATTGCAATCAGACTTTTTTAACATATAATTACTAGGCGACGAACTCACTTAACTGCATTTTATCCTCCTCTAGTCTCTAAGTTCATTTTCAGTATTAGGTTGTGAATCTCACCCGGTTCGTCGAAACTTTATAGAATTTTTAAGTTTGATTTTAAATCAAAAAATATTAGAGAATATTACTTATTTTTTGAGTTTTTCAGGACTCGACCGAGACTTGTAAATGCAATCCCTTAAGCCTAGCCTATTGGTATCGAGTCCACCTGCAAATAAAATCAAGGTGAGTGCAAAATCTCCAATGATTGTCGCAACTTGGGGATGATCAAATTCTATTTCACCCGGCCCTTTTGAACCGGCTATCATTCCGAGTCATAAAAATAGAAGTAAAGCGGGAATACCTAGCTTATGGGCTGCCTTGCTTGCTAAAATACTCGCATTTCAGCAATATAGCGATAGTGATGAATAGTAATTCAACATTAATCATTAGTTTTAAATTGTCTGACCTGTTTCCGGCAACCTCAAATTAATCATCTCAGATTTGGTTTCATTGTACCGGATAATGGTAGGTTGAACAGTTGGACTCCACTTAAAAACAAATCCAATTTATGAGCGTTGCAGACGATAAAACCGTTGTTCGAGAATACTTTAACTCCACAGGCTTTGACCGCTGGAGACGAATCTATGGTGATGGTGAGGTAAACAAGGTTCAACTCGATATCCGCAATGGACATCAACAAACCGTTGATCGCGTGCTAAACTGGCTGAAAGCAGATGGCAATCTCTCGGGTTTATCCATTTGCGATGCGGGGTGTGGTGTGGGGAGTTTGAGTATTCCTCTGGCGTCCGAGGGGGCTGTGATCAATGCCAGCGATATCTCTGAAAAAATGGTGTCAGAGGCGAGTGTTCGAGCCAAAGCTACACTAGGGGAGCAAGCGAGCAATGTCACGTTTACCACTCAGGATTTAGAAACCTTAGAGGGTCAATATCATACCGTGGTTTGTCTGGATGTTTTGATTCACTATCCTGATGATCAAATGGCGGATATGATTACTCATTTGGCCTCTCTAGCGGAGTCTCGCTTAATTTTGAGTTTTGCACCCAAAACCCTAGCTTACACGATTCTCAAAAGAATTGGTGAGTTTTTCCCTGGGCCAAGTAAAACGACTCGTGCTTATCTACATCGAGAAGCGGATGTCGTGAAAATTTTAGAAGCTCGTGGCTTTGGGATTACTCGGAATGAGATGACTAGCACTCGCTTCTATTTCTCTCGTTTGTTAGAGGCGGTTCGCTCTTGAACTCCATTCTTTTACAGTCAACTGCTATCGGAAATAACGATCTCAGCTAGAGCGTGAAGCGATGTTAAATTACAGGCTGATTGCTAATATCATTCTAGGGGAAGATAATGCAGTTGATTAAACTGATCACTGCAAGTTTGTTCGTTTCTGTGGGGCTGTTTTTTGGGTTGGCGATCGCAACCGAACTCGTCAATCCAGATGCTTCTTCTGATAGCAAACTCAGCACTACAATTGGTGGGTTGACTTTAGGTTTACCTGCTTTAAGCATTGGCAGTTGGCTGTTGTGGAATGGATATGATCAATTTCGTCAGAAGATAGAACATCATTCCCGGCGAATTAATTCTATCTTCTTTTATTTACTGAGTCTAAATCACGGTCAAGTGAAAGTGAGTGATTTAGTGAAATATACCCAATTATCTCAACAGGAAGCCCAAGAATTTATCGAGAATAAAGCTTTAGAACTGAATGCAACTCTTGAGAGAAGACCAGATCAAGAAATAGTTTATCATTTCCCTTCAAATTTTTTCTAATTTATTTATTTATTTATTTATTTATTTATTTATTTATTTATTTATTTATTTATTTATTTATTTATTTATTTATTTATTTATTTATTTATTGTAAAATTTCCTTTTGTTCCCTTCCTCTAATATTTTGTTAGATTCTGATGAGTCGTGCTAACCCACCCAACGGAATTTAACTCTGGTATAAGAGGAATTTACAAACCGTATTTTGCCTAAAATAATAAATTATTCAAGATTTTATACACTCAGTTTTAATAATATTTGTTATGTTTAAAAATAGAAGACGTTAGACGACGAGGTGCGAGATGTTTCCAAAATTATTTACTTCCAAGAACAGACACAAAGCGGGTATAACCATTCTTGGGTTTATCCTTTCCCTGGTTTTTGTGATCAATTTGAATACAGGAAAAACCCTCTCTCAAGACATCACTCTTAGCCCCCCAGAACAGTCTGAAATTGCTTCTAACCCCAATTTATCAGAGAAAGTGATGAAAATGGAGCAGAGGCTAGAAAAAGAATTTGAGGTTTATTTTGATCGAAACTTAGCTGAAGTCGCACAAGCGGGAGATGATATTGCTCAAACGCTATTGGAAATTAGTCAGGAAAGTAACATCAAACCAGCTGTATTTTGGGCAATTCCTGAATCTGAATATTTACATTTAGTATTTATTTCTCCTGGAAAACAACCTCTCGTTCAAGATATCAAATCTCTCAAACGTGAAACTCTAATTGAGGCTGTTAAAGCTTTTCATAATGAAATAACTAATCCCCGTAACCTTTATACTGACTCCTACTTAAGTCAGGCGCAACAACTTTATAATTGGATGATCAAACCCTTTGAAGCTAACCTGAAAAAAGAAGGAATAGACACGATATTATTTTGTTTGGGAAAAGGGTTGCGTACCCTACCGATAGCCGCATTGCACGATGGTCAACAATTTTTAGTTGAAAAATACAGCCTTTCTATTATCCCAGCATTTAACCTGATTGATTCTAATTATACTCCGATTCAAAAAGCAATAATTCTGGCGATGGGAGCCTCAGAATTTCCGAATAATAATCCTCTACCTGCTGTTCCTATTGAACTCTCAAGCATTGTTGATGCAAACTTGATGGAAAATATCTCAACTCAAAGTTTATCTAGAGGTTGGCCGGGGCAATTATTTCTCAATCAAGATTTTACCTTAGATAACTTAAAAACTCAATTAGCTTCTAAAACTTTCAGTATTATTCACTTAGCAACTCATGCAGAATTTCTACCTGGAAAACCCGAAAATTCTTATATTCAATTTTGGGATACTCAACTGCATTTAGATGAAATGAAAGAGATTAGCTGGAATAATCCCTCGGCGGAATTATTAGTTTTGAGTGCTTGTCAAACCGCAGTGGGAGATGAAGATGTTGAATTAGGTTTTGCGGGATTAGCCTTACAAGCGGGGGTTCAGTCTGCATTAGCAAGTTTATGGTATGTGAGTGATATTGGAACTTTAGCCTTGATGAGTGAATTTTATCAACAGTTAAAAACCGCACCTTCTAAAGCAGAAACAATTCAAAAAACTCAAATTCAAATGATTCAAGGTAATGTGCGTTTAGCTAAAAATAAGTTAAGATTTTCGGGAGGAGAAATACCTTTATCAAAGGATTTATCTGTATTAGGAGAAACTGACTTCTCTCATCCTTTTTATTGGTCAGGATTTACTCTTATTAGTAGTCCTTGGTAGAGACTTAAAATGTCGTGCTGAACGCAGTGAAGCATCTATTCTTGAGATTTTTCGCTGCGCTCAAAATGACAGTTCTACTCCAATTTAATTGTCATCCTTCACTACGCTCACCACTGACAAAACTGTTACTGAACTGCTACCACTTGTTCAATACTTTCATTCGCCATTCTATCAACTGCTTTAATCGCATAAGTTCCTTGGGGAAGTCTTACCGTTGTCGTTTCTGCATTGAGAATATCGACTAATTCCCAAGTATTTCCCTGCTGTTGATACACCGTCCAAGAGCGAATATCTTCCGATAAAGACGGACTCCAACTCACCGTATCATAACTCACTGTGACATCTGTTGGCGGTTGAGGGGGTTCATTATCTAGCCACGTCATCGCCGGAACTAACGCAGGTTTTGAATACAACCCAGACTTGAAAATCTCATTCACCCCTTGACGATTATCCCGAAAAATCTTCATGCTAAAAAAGATATTTCCAAGGGATAAATACTGGGCATTTTGGCGAGAAATTTCTACTTGACGTTCAAACTCAGAAATCGGCCAACCGTTATCGAGTTGACTCAAATAATTTCCCGCATAAATATGACGTTGCTGAGGATTATGTCTTAACCACCAATTCAACAACACTGGATAACTTTGTTGTGGGGGATCAATTCGCCAATATAATTGAGGTGCTAAATAATCTACCCATCCCTGTTCCATCCACAGTTTAACATCGGCATACAAAGCTTCATATTGATCCATTCCGACAATTCCAGACGCTTTTCCGGGGCGATAAATTCCAAACGGACTAATTCCAAATTTAACATAAGGTTTCGTCGCTTTTATCCCCTCAGCAATGCGTTTAATCATCTGGTCAACATTCTGACGACGCCAATTTGAAAGCGATAAAGTTCCGCCAGAAGCCCGATAAGCAGCGTAGGTATTAGAGTCAGGAAAATCAATTCCAGATTTGGGATAAGGATAAAAATAATCATCCAAATGAACCCCATCAATATCGTAGCGTTGAACCACATCCATAATCACATTATAGGTGCGGTCTTGTATTTCTTTAACGCCGGGGTCCATCCAAATTAAATCACCATAACGATAGGCATATTGAGGATAAACAACCGCCATGTGATTAGGGGAAAAAGGAGAGTCTTGGCGGGCAAGTCTAGCGCGATAGGGATTGAACCAAGCATGAAGTTCAATATTACGTTTATGACATTCTTCAATTGCGTATTGAAGCGGGTCATAATAGGGGCTGGGTGGTACTCCTTGCGCCCCCGTTAACCAACCACTCCAGGGTTCAATTTGAGACTCATACAGGGCATCACCATTGGGTCGAATTTGTAGCACTAAGGCATTTAGATTCAACTCCTCCATCCGGCTGAGAATTCCTAACAGTTCAAATTTTTGTTGGGCAACGGGTAAATTGGGTTTACTCGGCCAATCAATATTCACAACTGAGGCGACCCATACTCCTCGAAATTCCCGTTGATGGTTAACATTATCGAGGCGAGTTGCTTGTTGATTTTGAGGAATATTTGTTGCTAGAGAGAGAGATTCTACTTTCTCTGTTAATTTGCCTAATTGTTCTTGAATTTCGGGTAAATCAGGGAAAACTTTCTGAAAACTATGATTGGGACTATTGGTGTTTTGGATAAGAGATTCGACTTCCTGAGTTAATTCTCCCAATTTTTGTTTGACTTGAGGTAAATCGGGAATAACTTGCTGAAGACTATTTTCAGATAAATTAGCGGTTTGGGTGAGGGATTCGACTTCCTCTGTTAATTTGTTTAATCTTTCTTTAACTTCTGTTGAATCGGAAAAAACTTGCTGAAGACGGTTGCGAAAAAATTCCCGTTTTTCTAACAAATTTGACCGCAATTTATGAAGTAGTTCACCTTCGGGTTTTTCAACCTTTGGCGTCGGAATATTGGGATAAATTGAATCGGGTGGTAAAGAATAAGCTTGAACCTGAGTCAGCATCAATCCCATGAACACAAAAAAGATGCTAATCGCGGCTTTGTGTTGAAAGCGGGTTAGCTTGCGGTTTGCGGGTTGACGGGTACTGGCGGGTCGGTTGTTCACTCGTTGACGTATCCATTTCATAGCATTGTGCAGGTGAAGGGTTAACACCAATAGTCAGACAACAATTCTTAAGCGTATCTGAGATTGGGTTTACTAACAAGGGATTTTTGGTACAGAGATCGTCATCCTTGTTTTTCTAAGGGTGGTGAGGCGTATCCGCACAATATCCAAATTTTGCGTTAGTTGAAATGTAGAATGGGTAAGCGTTGCGTAACTCATCTCAAATCTTGCTATAGCAGTTCAATGAGTTGTGCTGAACTGTTAACCTCAAACAGCCATCCAGCAAGCCAGACGCTGCCCCTGACGCCACACTCGGCGAATGCACGACTATTCTCATTTCAAATAAAAATGCTATATATGCTAGCCGAAGGGGTCTAAACCTTTCATCTGCTGAGTGGGAATAGCGACGGTACTGCACCTTTAGATAGATGAACTTTCTCGTAACAACTGTGATGCTTAAAAAAGAGTTTAATCGCACTAACCGCTAAAGTCGGTTTATTTTATCGCTAATTTTAACGGTATTATTAATATTCAATAATTGCTCAAAATTATGAAGCTTTGGTTCTTTTATTTTTTCGCTTTGTTCGGAATTACTTTGATTCGCTATTTTCTCATCGCTGGAGGTACATACTGGTTCTTTTATTCTTTTTTTGGTGGCTTTTTTGGAAAACAGCATTTGGATTTTAAGTCTCCTAATAGGGATTTAATTAAAAAGGATATTCAACTTTCCATCATATCAACTGTTGTTTTTGCGGTTTGCGCTGCTTTTCTCCTGTCAATATACCATTTAGGTATAACCCGCCTGTATTATTCAATTGGTGATTATGGAGTCTTTTATTTAGTTCTAAGTTTCGGGGTTGTAATTTTCTTGCAGGATACTTGCTTCTATTTTTTCCATCGAGTATTTCATCATCCCCGCTTGTTTCGATGGCTGCATAGCGGTCATCACAGGTCGAGTTATCCGACTCCTTGGACTTCTTTCGCCCTCGATTTTCCTGAAACCTTAATTCAAGGATTATTTCTAATCGCAGTTGTTTTCATTATCCCCCTTCATTTTGTCATTTTGGCTTTATTACTAACCACGATGACAATTTGGGCAGTCGTCAATCATCTGGGATTTGAGTTATTTCCGGCTTTCCCCAATCACTGGCTAGGAAAATGGCTAATTAGTGCGACCTATCATTCTATTCATCATCGCAATTATCGGGTGCATTATGGATTATATTTTACCTTCTGGGATAGGCTTTTGGGGACAAACGATTTTAACAACAAACATTAAACCGTCCCCTTGAAAATAACGCCATATATTCAAAGTGAGGGCGTATATTTTGCGTTTGATCAAATTAGACAGAATTACGGATTCATTTTAGGTTGATAAATTGCTGTAAAAATCAACCTATAAAGTCTGAGATCGGGTTGAACTTCCATCCGGTATTTAATCCCCCATTTTAGTCATCATCCTTCCCTAAGTTATGACGAAGGTTAGGTGGGTTTGAACAAACTACAATGGCCAATTTAACTATTCTTTCGGACAGTTAGGGATTCTAAAAAATTGAGATATCATGTTAATAGCAGTGTAGTTTAGGGAGAATTAAAAGGGATGATTTAGGGATGTTACAAAACGTTGTAATTTTTTGTCCGGAAGTTCACACAGAGCAATCTGTAGAATACCCAATATTTAGCAGAAAACGACTAGCTTAACAATTTTCTACGGAAAGACAGTGTATATCGAGTTGAGAAAGTCATTCTATGCTTCTTACACGTTCGTGTCCTTGATTAAAATAGGAGAAAGTTAGACAATGGAAGTTATTGTGATTTTTATGGGAATTGCTCTTTATTTAATTTGGGGAGAAGAAAACCAACCAAAGAAAGAGAAACCCAAGGAAGAGTGGCAAGTTGTTGATAAAAAAAGAGTAACGACAGTTGAAGAAAAACCCAAATGATTCTTGTTAGATCAATTTCGGGGTTCTTCTTTGTTAACCCAAAGTTCCCAAAAATTCAGACCCTAGACAAAGACTAATGGCTTGTGTTTAAATGGTGCAAATGCTTCAGCATCAAACCGATATAAACTTGCGGGTCGCCCCGCCCCTCGTGATGTTTTTTTCCCCGTATCGTAGAGAAACCCCAATTTCAGTAAACGGGCGCGAAAATTGGAATAATCAGAAAAGCCTTCTCCCAAAACGGTCGTATAAAGTTGGTACAAATCTCCCAAAGTAAATAATTCAGGAAGTACATCAAAAGCAACGGGACTATATTCAAGTTTGTTGCGTAGCCGTTGATAACCGTATTTCAAGATGTGATTGTGATCAAAAGCCAGTGAGGGAACTTGTTCGAGAGGATACCAAGCAATTCCGGTCACTCCATCGGCAATTAATTCGGCTTCTTCAAACCGAACTAAGGCAAAATAACTCACCGATAAATAACGAATATCATAACTTTCAGGACTTTCACGGGGATCTCGATGCGGCCCCCCAAAAGTATACAGTTGTTCTAAGTATAAATTATTAACGCGAATTTTCTCCGATAAAATCCGATAAGCAGCATCTTCTAAAGATTCTCCCTGGCGGACAAGGGTTCCTGGAAGACTCCAGCGATCGCGAAACGGATCTTCTTGTCGCATCACCAATAAGACCAACAGACGATTTTGGGTCGTATCAACTGAAAAAATAATATTATCGACTCCAACTTTGAAGTCTTCGAGGGGATGAGAAGTGGTTTTTTTTTGGCTGCGTCCTGCCATCTAGTTCTGCTTGAGTTACTGATTTACAATTCAACGGTTCAGTCCGATGAAAATCTTACATGAGTCTAAGTTGCTGATGTTAATTTTAACTCTAGCCTAGAACTCGATGAACTGGGTTTTCTCGAACCCTATTGAGAAGACTGATACAAACTATTTTGTTCAATATACACTTGAATTGCAGGCGTTAAGGTTTCTGGATCTCCGTTTTCGCGATAGTTTGACGAAGAAACAGGTAAGCCAGTGATCGAAGCGATCGCCACATTTCCCCCAATTTGTTGTAGCGTTTTGATCTTCTCATCCTCAACTTGATAACCAGGGCGAGGAATAACTAATAGATTAACTTGACTCAATAATGCTTCTATCTTATACCAACTCGGCATCTGGGCGATTAAGTCAGAACCGACAACTAAATGTAACTCGGCATCTGGCCAGTATTGTTGAACCCCTTGTACCGTTTCGAGGGTACGACGACTGCTGAGTTCTTGGTGAAGGGCGATATTATCGTCAGGAGAAATATCCTCAATTAAAATTTTCAGCATGGTTGTCCGATGTTCTATTGCGGTCTGGTGAGACTTAAACGGGTTATCGGATGCCCAGACGACCACTTGATCAAAATGTTGAGATAACCAACTCAAAATTTTTTGATGGCCTGCGGTTGGGGGATCGGCGCTGGTGCCAAATAGAGCAATTTGCATTCGGGAACAGGATAAACTATGGCATTATATCTTAAAAAAGCAGGGGCAATTCATCAACTGCCCCGACCTATAAACGACTCTGTTGTTTGAGAAACCGGATTTTAAAGTTTAGGACTCTAACGGCGTTTCAATGGGTTCAAATAAGGTAAAGTCTTCTTGACCAATATCCCCCACCGCAACACCCGGTAAAGTTGCGAGAACTTCATCGGTACTGCTAACTTGAATTTGAGTTAGACCCGAAATTTGAGTAATGGTCAGTTGGTCAAAGGTTAACCCTTCACCCAAGACAAACAAATCCTGGCCATCTTCATAGTCTGCAATCAAATCTGTTCCTGACCCTTCAACGAATAAGAAGCGATCGCGTCCGTTACCGCCTAACAGTGTATCACTACCCTCATCCCCAGTAATGAAGTCATTCCCTTCACCCCCATTAACGAGGTCATCGCCTTTTCCTGCGAAAACAATATCATCTCCGTTACCGCCCAGAATCGTATCTGCGTCTGTGTTTCCGAAGATAATATCATTTCCATTTCCACCTTCGATGTAGTCCAAATCACTCTCTTGATCGCCGGGAAGTGTACCGCCAATACCGCCAAAGATCGAGTCATTTCCGGCATCGCCGTAGCAGTTATCATTTCCTTGACCCGCCAAAATCAGATCATCTTCTCCGCCCCCATAGATATTATCATCCCCATTTAAAGCGGCGAGAAGATCACTACCCTGGAAGCCGAAAATCTCCTCGCCTTCATCGGTTCCCAATAGTTCATTATCATCTTGATCTCCTTCGATAATATTAGTTGTGGTATTGGGTGGACGAACCGGAATTTCGACGTCAACGGCAGGAACAGGAGGTTCTGGGGTTTCGCCGTCATCGTCGTCGTCATCATCACCGTCATCATCATCTTCACCATCATCGACAGGGGGTTCTTCTTCATCATCATCGTCGTCGTCATCATCTTCACCATCATCGACAGGGGGTTCTTCTTCATCCTCGGGTAAGGGGGGAATTTCAGGAATGATAAACGGTGATACGTTGAACTCAAAACTGGTTTCGGCTTCGGCTTCCCCATCACTAGCAACGACGGTAACATTAAACGTTCCTTCATTAACAGGCGTTCCGATAATCAACCCAGTATTTTCATCGAGGGTTAACCCCGCAGGTAAATTCTGACTACTAAAGGTCAACGGATCTTCATCATCATCGTTGAAATTATTAGCAACATTGAGGTTAAAACCAATATTGACCTCTCCGGTTTGACTGGGGATATCCTCAACCACAACAGGCGGAATATTTTGTTGTTCAATAACAGTTAAGCTGGCGGTTTGGAAGGTTTCACTAAAAGCAGTGGTTTGACCGGTTTGAGTAACATTAGCAAAACTTCCGCTTTCTCCAAAAGTTCCATCCCAAGCAAAGAATGTAATTGCGCGTTCAAGGGTGCCTGTAAACTCACCGCTTGCAATAAAACGAATTTGGAAGGTTGCACTCAAAAGTATTGCATTTTCTGGGGAAACGCCAGTAATCTCGATCCAACTTTCGCCATTATTGCTAGAATATTCCCAACTTCCGTTTGTGTTATCAACCCCCGCGATCGCAATTCCGATATCATCATCATCACTATCATTGCTAATTTCCCCAACAAAATCAGCGATCGAAATCCCTTCTAGGTTATCAGGGTTGGAGAGGTTTTGCAACTCACCCAAACTCAAGTCATCGGGAAGATCTTCTGAGAAAACCGGGGCGCTATTTTGGGCGGTAATTGAATAAGCTGTTGTGGTTCCGCTAACTTCGTTACTAACAATTAATTGTGGGTTTTCTCCCGGTACAAAAGTAATCCCTTCTGGGGCAAGATCTCCGGCTGTTCCTGCTTCTGGATCACCGCTAAAGTCACGGGGGTTAATGTATTCGATAAACTGAGGTTGGCTAGGGTTGGTAATATCATAAGACATAATCCCGCCCATCCGTTCTAAACTGATGAAAGCGTAAGTTTTTTCGTCTATTTCACCAATTGCAACGCCTTCGGTTTCTGGTCCTTTATCGTTACTGCGGTTATCAAATTCGTTTTCATCGTTGGTAGTATTGAAGAAGTCGGGGAACTGTTGGGCAATAATCTGTTCAAATTGATCACCACTATCAAACACTAAGTTTAAACCGTCTTCTGTGGGTTCCCAGATGGAAAAAGATCGACCCCCAAAAGCATAAAGTTCGTCAAAGTCACCATCGCTGTCTGTATCTCCAAGTGTAGTGGTGACTTCCAAACGTCCTAAATTTTCATCAAGTTGTAACTCGGCTGCATTCGGGAAAGCGGTAGGATCAAGGATCAGATCTGCGATATCGGCTTCTTCACCAAAAGTGTCATAGTCACGACTATCGCCTTCATTCGCTGTGACAATATAGGTGACACCATTTGCTTCATAAGTTGCAATTCCGTCGGGCTGATACATCCCAAACAGGTTTTGATAGGTGGTGATATTAATAGCCTCGTCTCGATCACTCGCATCTAGAGGAATTTGGCTATGATCTTTGAAGCCAAGCGGGAAAATATCTGTTACCGTACTGGTGGCAATATCAACAACTGCGATCGCATTATTTTCTTGCAAACCCACATAAGCAGTCGTTGAGTCTGGGGAAACAGAAATAAACTCAGGTTCGACGTCTTGGGCGACGGTAGCATTCGGCCCAAAAATTCGGACTCCGGCTTGTTTTAACTCGTCTATTTGGTCGTTAAAATCGGTAAAGGTTGCGGTTGTAACTTCCCGAGTTTCAACGTCAATAATGCTAATTGAACCTTCTGGATCAACAGTATAATCAGCATTGGGTTCGCCTTCGTTTGCAACTAGAATTTTACTCCCATCGGGGGTAAACGTGACCATATCCGGTAACGCCCCGGCTATAATAGATTCGCCTTGAATATTTCCCGACCTATCGAGGAAGATAATTTGACCGTTTTCTTGACCGACATTCGCTTCCACGGCAACGGCAAGTAAACCCTCAAAGATTGTCACACTATTAACAACACCGCCAAAGGATGAGAGGTCAACTCGTTGAAATAATGTCGGTTCAGCCGGGTTTGAAAAGTCGAGAATATCGAGACTCACATCAGCATTATTGGTGACAAATGCCCGTTGAGTCGTGGTATCAAAAACGTTGATTTGACTGGCAGAATCATCAAAAATTCCTGTTTCAAACCGTCCTTGAACCTCTAATATCTTTTCTCGGGGTTGAGGTTGAGGCGGTTGAGGGGGAGGAGTCTCTGTTTCGATTTGTTGAATGCGTTGATCTTGTTCTGGGGGGGTGTCTTCTTGGGTGAATGCGGGAGTATTTGCATCTTCATCAACCGGGAAGGTTTCCGCCAAATATTCAGCTAACGCATCTTGTTCGGTTCCATCATCTGCAAAGGTTTCTAAGTTAGTTTCGGGGGCTGGTTGTTCGACTAAATTAACCCGATTTTCCCCAAACAACGGGAAGGGATAACTATCACCACCCCCCGCTAAAAACCCTAACGTTACCAAACGAATTTCGCGGTTTTCATTCCCAATGATTTCCCCATTTTCAACGACGGTATCAACAGCCGTCCCGTCTTCATCAACAATTTCTAAACTAACAATTCGTTCCCCTTCGGTAGCGACACCCGTTGCATTTTGGTTGTCATCCCGTTCAAATTCTATCGCTTGTTGGGTTGGGTCGTAAGTAAACCTTAAACCACCAACTTGGGGAAACTGTCCGGGTGTCGAACCGGGGGCGACACCAGCAACACCATGTTCTAGAATTTGTTTGAGTTCTGTTGCGGTTACAGTTAATAGCGATAAATCATTATTAAACCGCAGGGCATTTTCGATGTCGAGTTGAGAAATTTCCCCTTCTTCTTTTAAACCGGGAACCGCTTGGGGAGGAAGTTTTTCTAACTCATCACTCACTCCACCTGGAGGAACAAATGCCACCCCAATATTATCGCGAATTCCGCCCCCATTTTTAATCGAAACGATAACATCTTCGTCGTATTCTTGGGCAATCTCTAAGTTTGCATCTGCACTTAAATTCCCCAAATTTGTTTCTTGAGTGCGAACATCTCCCCGAGTTCCGTTCAGGAAAACGTCTGTTAAACCAAAAACATTGCCCTCTTTGACTTGAACAATTTCATTGATTGCAGAGGTAACTTCAACAATCGTCGGATCGGCAACATCTGCGGGGTTAACGTCTTCTTCATAGACCCGATCCACTCCAGCCTCATCAGTTGCATAGGCGCCGCTTTTTTCCCCAATTCCGGTAATAATTCCATTGGCGTCAAAATCAGCAATTAACCGCCCGACATACTGATAATTTCCATCAGTATTAATCACATAAACGGGTTCATCGCTGGCAGAAGTTTTTTCAATCGGATAGGGGCCGGCTGCGGTGTCACCTTCTCGCAAAATATCGTCTTCGTTGGCGAGTATTGTATTAGAACCTCCCGCCATGATAATATCAACATCGGTGAGCAATTCCGCGAGTTGTTCTTCAACGGAAATTTGCTGCATATGAGCCGCTAAAATGATTTTATCAATCCCCTGATTGACCAGTTCATCGACAGCAGGTTGAATGGTTGCGGCGAGGGCGTTAATATCATCAGGATCAGGCGGCGTAACGGTAATATCGCCGATATTGGCAATAGCAGGTAAGCGAGGCGTAGTGGCACCGACAACCCCAATGGATTCGCCGTTGACTTCAAAAATGACACTATCGGTAATTGTGTTCGGTTGGGGGGCTTCTGCGGGGTCTACGACCAATTCGGCTAAATCGGGTTCGCCCGTAAAATCGAGGTTGGTGGAAAGATAGGGAAAAGCTGTTCCCGGATAACCGCCTTCTGGTATTCCAGGCCCGGTAATTTCTGCGTCGGGTCGGATCAGGGTATTTAAGGCGCCGGGGCCGAGGTCAAATTCGTGGTTGCCAATCGCTGAGGCTTGAAAACCGAGGGCGTTGTTAATTAAAATATCGGCTATTCCGGGTTCGCCGTATATCTCCCGACTGGTATTAAAAAATGGCCCTGCGATAAAAATATCACCGGATGTGAGTTTCAGGGTATTTTCAAATTCGGGATCGGCTTCTAGGGCGTTGAGGACGGCCGAAAAGTTGACTGCATCGGTGATCGCCGGAATTCCCGCTTCCTGGTCTGCGGCGTGGAGAATTTCGAGGGTAAAGGGAGTCCCCGGATCGGTTTCTTCCTCAAAGGCAAGGTCAGCGAAAACCAAACGGTGATCGGAGGCGTCCACCAATTCCGCCTCAGGTGTACCCGGCGCCGGCCAAAAAACTTCCGCCTCCTCTATTTCGAGTTCATCGGAGGGGAGTACATAGTCTACTCGCAGGTTTCCGGGGGCTGCATCGTTGAAGTCTGCGGTATCAAAGGCGGGGTTTCCGGCATGATCGAGGTTGGCGCCGGCTTGGGTGGTTGCGGCGATAGTTCCTCCGTTGCTATCTGGGGTAATATTTACATCGGTTGCAGAGGCGAGAATGTTGGGATTTTCTATCAGTTGTGAAATCGCATTATCAAAGCTATCCCCATCAAACGGATCGGCATTTTGGTCGCCCATAATGACAAAGGCTGAACCTTCTGCAAGTCCGCCTGTTGTACCTGTATCATCGACGATATAATCTCCGGAATTTGGAGTTACATAGTCTGCCCAAAACCGAATTTCATCGTGATTTCGACGCCCGTTTCGGTCTTCTTCTCCGTCAAAGGTTGGGGGTGTGGGGTGAGAGGCGAGGACGTGAATAATCTCACCATCAACTTCTAATGGGATATCCCAATGACTTTTTGATGATAGCGGTAATACGGCTAATTCTTCTTCGGAATACCAGTCGTTGGGTTCGGGTGTTGTTGGATCGTCGGGTAATAACGCATTCGGCATATCTTTCCAGAGAAAGTTTTGAAAGGTCCGAATATTTTCTGTATCAATGGGATATTTTGATAATAATACCATCCCAAATTGACCGGGAAAATTACCAAATCCCAAAGCATCATTAGCATAACCGTTGTTTACGCCCGGAGTGGTAACAGTTTCGCCGTTATTATCGAGGTCAAATCCCGATGCAACGCCCGTATTAGAAGGGGCGACGTAAACAAAAGGATATTCAACGGGTGTCTGACCATTTTGGCTAACTTCTAGATAGTTATCCCGGAATAAATCAATAGCCGCGTTGGGTTGATCGGCATTATAATCAAACTCATTAATCAGCAAGACATCGGGATTAACTCGCTGAATTATCTCGGCGATCTCTTGCGGATCATTGTCGTTGTCGTCTGGGTCTGGCGGATTATCGGGTGTGGTCAGGTCGGCAATGAGTTCACCTTCTTCACCCCGAAAAAGAGAAGCGTTAAATGTAGCAAATCTCATGGTAATTAATTCCCCTCACTAACCAAGTTGATTGAACTTAAATTTAAACTTTAGGACGGCAATAAAAGAATTATTCCATTGTTTGATTAATTGCTGACCGACCTTCTAAAAAATTGATAATTTTACCAAAAATTGCAGGATTCAGAATACAACAATCTAGTCAGAATTAGCGTTACTCTAGCAATGGGTATTTGCTGAGGTATTTGACAATGGAAAGTTTGCAGCCTGATGATATCAGTATTATTGGGTTGGGGAGAAGCTTTGAGAAGGCGATCGCCCGATCTCATCGAGTAGCAATAGATGTCTATTCACTTCTCCAGTGGTTAATAATGCTGATATCGTTTAGATATGATACTATAAAATCGGCAAATCGCAAAGATAAACTGAGTTGTTATTTATCAAAAACACTTGCTCGGTTTAATCCGTATATTCACAGGAAAAGACAGTAATAGATCGTGGGTCGGGATTCTCATCAAGAGTTCGAGAGCGATAGTATTAACAATAGGTTAAATTTACCGGATCGTTGGGTTAATTGTTTTTCTCATCCTTGAACGGTGGAAAAAAGCTTCATACACTCTAGTTTTGATGGAATTGTAGAGGAGAGATTTACTGGGCTGATTTCAAAATAATACAATGACGACGAGGACGCAAGATGATTCCTTTTCGTTCTAATTTTTGCATCATTCGAGTTACACTCACTCGGGTTATGCCTATCACATCGGCGATTTCTAAGTGAGTTAACCGGACATCAATTAATAGTCCTAACTCGGTCACATTTCCAAACTTTTTCGCTAACCAATTTAAGAAATTTAGTAATCTTAAATCGGTGCTTTGAGTTTGAACAATGCTGTGCAGTTCTTGGGCTTGTTGGATATGAGAAAGAATTGAATCCAACTCCTGTGACCAATCTTGAGGAGGAATCAAACTCACTCTTACAGGGGTCAAACACTCGACTTGAAAGGGGTCGAGTCGTGATAGCGGTTGACCAATCACATCTCCAACACCCCAATATCCTAAACTAATTTGATTTCCTTCTTGATTCCAAGTCATAGTGCGGACGATTCCAGACTCTATTTTCCAGAGGGCTTCTGGCATCAGGGGAATCAAATCACGTCTGTAAAAATCACGAGATTTTTGATCAGAATTTTGACTAGAAGGAAGTACAGCAAGCGTCGAGATCGTCACAATTAAGACCCTTATGAATGCTTACACCTTACCCTACACCTGAGAGGTTAACTAAAGGTTTAATTTAGGTTAAATTTTGATAAATTTGAGGAAAATTGAAAGAAAGTTATACATCAACAAAAAAGCAATTAATGCAGTTACAATTGTTACATTTAAACAGGAGTATTTGAAAGAGACTACACTGACTTGTTTTTTAAATTAATCTAGATCAAAAAATTCTAGATAAATCCGACTCAACTTTCCCTTTTTGAGCAGATGTTTTGAACAAAGCCTTAAGTTATCGTAATACTAAGACTGGACATTGAGCAAATCGAATTACTCGTTCGGTCACTGAACCCAACATAAACCGACTAATTCCTCGTCGCCCATGAGTGGGAATCACTATCAAATCTGCATTTTTTTCCTGAGAAAAGTCAACTATTTTTTCAGACGGATGTCCGATTTCTACATAAATTTGTATTCCTTGATGTTCGGGTTGGTTTAAGACTTCCTCTAACTTTTTATGAGCATTATTCTTGCGAACTTCATCATCTAGAGTATTCCAAATCATCGCCGGATCGGTAGCCTGAAGTGCTTCTAATATATGAACAGCATGAATTTGATTGGGAGATTTTACATACTCTAATGCTGTAGCAATCGCCGTTAGGGAAAGTTCTCCAAAGTCAACCGGAACAACTACGCAGTTTTTTTCAATTGCACTCATCTTGCTTTCCTCAACATATTTTATCGACGGTCGGATTCTATTATCTCATTAATGAGCTATTGTGACTCACGATATTTCTAAAACTTTACGTTATAGGTCTTTTAATTCTGTTTGATTTGGGGTTCATATTGGTGCATTTTCCCTGATTTTAGACGACTCATATAGTCTTTCAAATCGGCGGCAACTTCTCCAGACATGAGGTAACATCCAATTAAGTTTGGAAAAGCCATGGCTAATAACATCATATCCGTAAAATCTAGGGCAGCACCGACGCCAATACTCGCCCCAACTGTGACCCCCAAAATATAAATAATTTTCGGAATTAAGAGAGTTTGACTTCCAAATAAATACGTCCAAGAAATCATTCCTTGATAAGCAGTGCCAATCATTGTAGAATAGGCAAATAAAAAAACAGCAACCGCGAGTAAGTAGGGAAACCAACTAAACACCTGGCTAAAAGCAGCAGCCGTCATCTTTACTCCGGCTAAATCTCCACCGATATTTTGATAAATTTCATTTTGATATTCTCCAGTAATTACAATCACTAAAGCGGTCATATTACAAATAATAATTGTATCAATAAATGGTTCAAGTAAAGCCACTAAACCTTCCCGAATGGGTTCATTCGTTTTAGCTGCCGCATGGGGAATAGATGCCGTTCCTAAGCCCGCTTCATTAGAATAGGCTGACCGTCTTAAACCGATTGAAAAGGTTGTCCCAAATCCACCTGCAACCATTGCTGAAGGTGCAAATGCTTCGGTGATTATCTGAGCAAAAGCCGAGGGTATTTGAGTGAAATTTACAGCTAAAATCCACAAACAAGCGAGAATATAAATAACCGCCATTGCTGGAACAATACGACCCGCCACAGCCCCAATTCGTTTCATGCCTCCCAAAATAACAATTGCCACTAAAATTGCGACAATAATTCCATATATTCCCGGTGATAAATTCGGGAAAACGTTAACAACTGCGGCATAGGATTGTAGGGTTTGAAAGATACTCGCCCCGACTAACGTTGAGAGTCCACAAAAGAAAGCAAATAATGTCGCCATTCCTTGTCCAAACTTGCTAAAACCTCGCCGTGATAATCCTTTTGAGAGGTAATACATAGGCCCGCCCGCAACGCTTCCATCGGGGTTAATATTGCGGTATTTTAAGCCTAAAGTCACTTCTGTAAATTTACTTGTCATTCCAAATAAACCGCCCAATGTCATCCATAAAACTGCTCCTGGGCCACCGAGTTGAATGGCAATGGCAACCCCGGCAACATTCCCAATTCCAACGGTTCCTGAAACGGCAGTTGCTAGGGCTTGAAAGTGGGTGACTTCGCCGGGTTCGTTGGGGTCATCGTATAGACCTCTTACAATATCAATGGCGTGTCGAAATCCTCGAATATTGATCAATTTCATTCTAAAAGTCAGGAAAATTGCCCCGATAATTAACCACAGAACAATTAATGGAAAACCCGCAATATTGTAAAAGATAATAGCATCAAGAACATTGACGATATTTTGAAAGATTTGATCAATAACGGTAAAGATTCCGCCAGGTTGTTCGGTAGGGGCGGCTAGGGCTATCCTTTGAGTTCCCAACAGAATAATTGTGATTAATCCCAATATTTTTATTTGGATTTTTAGAATGAGTTTGAAAGACAATTTTTTCTCCTGAAATCTTGTATAAAATGATATTATATTTTATAAATTAACCGAGATAAAAAATGTGATCTACAATACAAGCTATTCTCGGGTAAAAATCAGACTTTAATAATAAGTCTGATTGGGATTGCTCATCCTGCATACCTAGATGAGAGGGGAAGAAATGTTGAGTTGAAGAAACAGAGATAATAGGATAGTCTGAAGATATAAGATACCTATTTTTTGACTCTCATACTTGAGGAGTAAAACTGTTAAGTCTTTCGGAGGATGTCGAACTATGTCACAAAAAATAGCAGTTGCAGTCACTCATGGACTTGGGAATGGTGAACCCAAAATTAAACACAATCAGGTTCGAGAACCGAATTTCTTAACGACACTCAAAGAGAATTTATTCAAGCAATTTCAGCAATTGGGTTTATCCGAAGCCGAAGTGAATTCAAAATTTGAGTTTGTGCCGATTTATTGGGCGCCTGTTTTGCAAGTTCCTCAAAATAAACTTTGGCAAAAACTAAAACAAGGTAATGAAATGCGATGGCTTGGTTTACGAGAATATTTGTTATCTTTTGTCAGTGATGCGGTTGCTTATCAACCCACTCCTCATAAACGCCATGTTTATGATGCCATGCACGGTGTTTTTTCACAAGCCCTTCATAAATCGGCTGTCCTCGCTGGAGAAAAAGCACCTTTGTGTGTGATTTCCCACAGTTTAGGAACCGTTATTGCAGAAAATTATTTCTATGAATTGCAGGTTCATTATGAAAGCAAAGGAAAAAATTATAACTTCATTAACCCTGTGTTACGGTTGATGGGTAATACTCCCATTGAACGCGGAGAAACACTCAGTTTATTTTATACGATGGGGAGTCCGCTTGCTTTGTGGACTGTTCGCGATCCAAATTTTGGTCAACCCATTCAATTTCCACCGCCGAAATTGTCAACGCATCATCCGAATATTCAACCGGAGTGGGTTAATTTTTACGATAAAGATGATGTTATCGGATTTCCCTTAAAAAGTATTAATGAGGCTTACAATCAAGCAGTGACTCAAGATAAACAGGTGAATGTTGGCGGTTGGACTCAGAGTTGGAATCCGATGTCACACAATAATTACTGGACGGATGATCGGGTTAATTGTTATGTGGCTGAAGCGTTAGTTTCCCTATGGAATCGTGTTAATTGATGCTGTTATTTGTTCCGAAATTTATCAACATAAAAGTAGGATAAGCAATGCCCATCCTACTGTTTTTAAGCAAGATACTTAACTTTTTTCAGTGATTGATTGTAATGCGGGAGCAATGGTAAAATTGCCATAGGCAAGTTCACTAACTGCACTCCATTGATAAATATTTTCTCGAAAAGTTTTCCACTGTTCATAAATAGTTTTAAACGTGGCATCTTGACTCGCATTTTCATCATAAATTTCAAAGGCTTGTTGTTGTGCTGCGGTCATAATTTCTGGGCTAAAAGCCTTGAGTTGAGTTCCGCCTTCTATCATCCGTTTTAGGGCAATCGGATTTTCACTATCATAGGTGGATAAACATTCCATATTTGCTTCTACGGCGGCAGCTTTGATAATTTCTTGATATTCTTTGGGCAGCTTATTCCAGGCATCTAAATTAATCTGTAAATCAAAACTTGATCCCGGTTCCCACCAGCCCGGATAATAATAAAATTGTGCGGCTTTGTTTAAACCTAATTTCTCATCATCAAACGGCCCAACCCATTCGGCGGCATCAATGGCACCCCGTTCTAATGCGAGAAAAATTTCACCGCCCGGTAATACCTGTACATTCACTCCTAAACGAGATAATACTTCTCCCCCTAAGCCGGGAATTCGCATTTTTAAACCCTGTAAATCATTAACAGTATTTACTTCTTTTTTAAACCAACCGCCCATTTGTACACCCGAATTTCCCGCCGGAAAAGCGATAGTATTAAAGTCAGAATAAAGCTTGTGCATTAAATCTAATCCACCGCCTTTATACAGCCAAGCATTTTGTTGTTGAGCGTTTAATCCAAACGGAACAGCCGTGCCAAATGCTAAAGCCGGATTTTTGCCGATATAATAATAACTGGCAGAGTGACCACATTCAATTGTTCCCTGTTGTACCGCATCTAAAACTTGCAAACCCGGTACAATTTCACCCGCCGCAAACACTTGAATGGTAAACCGTCCATCTGTCATTTCGTTAACTCTTTGAGCGACTCTCTGAGCGGCACCGTAGAGGGTTTTTAAGGACGTTGGCCAACTGGTTGCCATTTTCCAGCGAACGTTCGGTAAGGCTCCCCCAGTGGTGCTTGTGGTGTTGGTGGGGCTACAGGCAGCCAGGGCAGCAGTCGTGGCGGTGGCAGTGGCAGCATAGCTTAAAAGAATGCGTCGTTTCATGGGTTAAAATTAAGGGTAAAGTTAGGATATTAACAAGTGATTGAGATGAAATTTGTGATTCGATTCAATTTTAACAAAGTCGGGATCAACTCAGGTTAAGAAATATAAATTATTTTTGATCTATTTCTAGTTTGCTATTAGCGATTACCCAGTTATTATAAGCGAGTTCTCCGACAGCATTCCAAGTGAAAACGGCATCTCTAAATTTTTTCCAAGGCTGATAAGTTTGCTGAAAAGATTGACTCTCGGCTGATTTGTCCTGAAAGAGTTCTACAGATATTTTTTGAGCAGCTTCTAGAATTTCTGGACTAAAGGTTCGCAATTCTGCTCCATTTTTGATCAATAAATTTAAGGCTTTCGGGTTTTGAGCTTCGTATTTTGCTAAACATTCCATATTGGCTTCAATTGCAGAAGTTTTGAGAATTTCTTGATAGACTTTGGGGAGTTTTTTCCAAGCCATTAAATTCACTAATAAATGTAAGCTTGGTCCGGCTTCCCACCAGCCCGGATAATAGTAAAACTTTGCCGCATTATTTAATCCTAACCGTTCATCATCATAAGGCCCTGCAAATTCTGCGGCATCAATGGCACCCCGTTCTAAAGCCAAAAAAATTTCACCACCCGGTAAGACTTGAACGTTGACACCTAAACGGGATAAAACCTCTCCCCCTAACCCCGGAATTCGCATTTTTAAACCTTGTAAATCAGCGACGGTATTAATTTCTCGCTTGAACCATCCCCCCATTTGAACCCCCGTATTTCCAGCCGGAAAAGCGATAGTATTAAAGTCAGCATAAATCTGATTTAGAGCCTCATTTCCACCACCTTTATACAGCCAAGCATTTTGTTGTTGAGCATTTAACCCAAACGGAACAGCCGTGCCGAATGCTAAAGCCGGATTTTTGCCAATATAATAATAACTGGCAGAGTGACCACATTCGACTGTTCCTTGTTGTACCGCATCTAAAACTTGCAAACCCGGTACAATTTCACCCGCCGCAAACACTTGAATGGTAAACCGTCCATCTGTCATTTCACTCACTCGTCGCGCCACCGTTTGAGCCGCACCATAGAGGGTGTCGAGGGAAGTTGGCCAGCTGGTGGTCATTTTCCAGCGGATTTGGGGTTGGGATTGCGCTTCCACAGCCACAGATGTAGGATGAGTAAGAGCAGCTAAAGTCGCAGTTGTTGCTCCCCCTGTCGTTATGGAGTTGAGTAGGTGTCGGCGTTTCATCTGGAACCAAAAAGTGAGTAAGGTGTTGTAGATTTGAATCTAAGTTAGTCATCTACGTTACACTTATGGACAACCCCCGATCATATCAAGATTAATTGAACTTAGAGATTAAGATATTTAACAAAAGGGCGATCACATCTAGAATTAATTGTAAAAATTGTGTGATTGAGTGCGAAATGACTGGGTTTGACTCTCATTACAATAATGAGGTAGACGTTGAACGTCAATGTTTCTACAATGAATTAGCATTGAAGGGTATGGATGATGAATGAACGTAAAACGCTGATTGTGGCTTTAACTATTATTATCTTGGGTTCATTAGGTTTAGTTTGGCGCACAAAATCTGTACAAAGTAAAGTGATTTTAGAGACGGAAACCCAGGTTGAAAACCTCGGAGATCTCAATCAAATCTCTCAGCCAGAACAGCTAGAAAAGGCTAAACAGGAAATTGAATCTGCTTTACTGACTTTGGATAATATACCGACTATACCTGTTGTTGCTCCCGCACCACAAGCTGTTACGGAAAACCTCGATCAATACTCAGCTAAACTCGATGAAATTGAGCAAAGATTGCAACAAAAAGCAGCAGGAGAACAGGGTATAGAAGCGGCTAAAAAGTTAGCTTGGGAAGCGGCAAAGTTAGTTCAAAATGCGCCCCATCCCGCAGAAGTTTGGCAACAAGCACAGCAAAAATGGCAACAAGCCATGACTCAACTGATTAATATTCCTGAAGATAGCTCGGAGTTTGCAACTGCTCAAGCTAAACTACTAGACTATCAGAAAAATTATGACATTGTTAATCAATATTATGAAAAGGCTAAACAAGCAGTTAAACTGAATAATCGAGCGATGAAACTTATTGAGTCGGGTGATTATCAAGAAGCAATTTCAACCCTCAATCAAGCGGTTAATCTCAATCCGGGACAATTAGAAGCTTATCTTAACCGGGGTGTAGCTTATTCAGAGTTAAACAGTCATGCTTCAGCAATTGCAAATTATGATAAAGCCATTCAACTCGCTCCGAATAATGCGGAAGCTTACTATTATCGCGGGGATGAATATTTGCAAGCCGGAAATGCACCAAAAGCCCTAGCTGATTATAACAAAGCAATTCAATTTAATCCTAACTATTCTCAAGCGTATTTAGATCGGGGATTTATTTACTACCAACAGGGAGAGAGTCTAAAAGCGATTGAAGATTTACAAAAAGCGGCGGATTTGTTAGGAAGTCAAGGTGATATTCAGACTCAAAATACGGCGTTAGAGGTGATTCAAGATATCCGCAATTCACTTTAAATGATCAACAGGATAATTGAGATTTTTAAAGCCGACAATTTGTTGATAACAAACCCTACATAGATAAAAACACCATGTAGCAATTCCCATTAACTTGCTGCCATCTTCGAGAATAAAATATAGATTACTGCCATATCCGATATCATCAATTTCTAGGAACTGATCAATGATTAAAGAACTTCCAAAGAATAAAAAAGCCAAACCTAGAAGCAGAAAATATGTCCGCTTAAAAATAATATTTCGATAGTAAATTATATGAAAAATGACCCAAGTTAAAGTTATAAGAATAACCCCTTTTTCGGGGAAGCCTAAGCGAAAGGGAATCACTTTTTCATGCAGCATTAAAAAGTCATCCAGCATCATCCAAGCTGAAATCAATCCAAACCCACCCAGACAATTTTTTATTTTATTTGCTGTTCCTGTTGTGGGTTGAATCAAAAAAAATGTAAATAGACAAACCACTGCACTACAACACCAAGTTAAAATCCCCAGGTTAGAAATAAATCCGGTGTAAACTGGAACTTTTGCAGAAGCAAAAATATCCCGAGTTAATACAGGAACCGGAATCTGATTTTGCCAACTTGAAACGAGTAAAATAATCAAGAAGGGAAGATAAAATATAACTAAACTGACAAGAGTTTTATTGAGGAAAATTTTCTTTAAATTAGACACCGGAAAGTAGAGTTTCATTTTCAAAACTTGAAAGTGAACAAATGAAGGGATTGACAACCCCAAGACAACCCTTCAGTTGTAGGGACTTGCCCGGGGCAATCTATTACCTCAGTTTAACCTATTGTTAATCTAAATTCAAAAGATATCCTCCCTAAGATAGAAATTTTCACCAACTACAGGCAGTTTTAGCCGCTTCTTAGTAAGATAACGCAATTAACCAACAGGTTATCGTCTGTTAACCTTCGGTTGAGGGAATCAAGAGCAGCTAAAATGCTGATATACCGTGATTTCCTGGGGCTATCCTCAGTTATAGAGACCCTAAAGCCCGGATTTCACAGGTTAAGATAAATTTAAGCTTGTTTAACTTGGAGCCATCCCATTGATAGATTTTTCATAATTTTCTAATTTTAAATCAAGACTATCGCCCCTTCGCCTTTAAATAGAAATTCGTTTCGAGAGCAAAGGAATTGATTTTTTACCGTTTTTATAAACCGTTTCTATCCATAGAACTCTGGCTTATTATAAGGTTTATCCCTGACTAATATTAAGAGGATATAAATTACATAAATGTCAAATCATTATTGCGATCGCCTTTCTCACTAAGAAAATAGCGATCGCTTTTATAGCCCATTTAAAAACCGGGTTTTTTGAAAAGTTTTATTAACCCGAAAAAAACCGGGTTTCTAATGTTTGTTAAGACGAGAAAACGATCGCGCATTGATGGGGAAAGAATCAATAGGCGATCGTATCTAAGGAAATGGTGTTTGTAGGATAAGCTTCACAGTCGGCTTATTACTCCATATAACCGACTGTTACAATTAGTGTTTAGTAAGTAGGATTTCCAGTGATGAAAGCCGCAGAAACCCACTTATTAGTATTCTGAATGCGGAACCAGCGATTCTCATTTTTCCTTTCTTTGGGGTCCCAGTGAGTTGTACCAACAGTTGTCGCATCAAAAGTCTGACGGCTGCCACTACTGAAAGAGCCAACTATAGAATTGCTTGTTCCAGGTCCGCTACGGACATTTAAAGTGGTATCTACCGAGCCAGTGAAGAGAGGATTACCAGTAATGAAACTTGCAGAAACCCACTGATTAGTACCGCTTAGACGAAACCATCGCTTATCATTCCGCTGTTCGCGAGAGTCCCAATGGGTCGTACCTCCTGCCACAGCATCAAATGTGCGGCTACTACCAGAGTTGAGAGAGCCAACTACAGAATGGTTTGTTCCAGGTCCGCTGCGGACATTTAAAGTGGTATCTACAGTACCTCGGAAAGCACTTGTTGAAGGTTGAGAAGGTTGAGAAGGTTGAGTAGTTCCTTCAAGATAAACAAACTTAGCTGTGTTAAATGCACTGCTACCAGGAGTAATAGTACGGGAGTTAAACGACATTCTAGCGCTACCCCAATTGGCTTCAGAAATCACGAACGAGCCGTTTGAGTTAACTCGTTCAACAAAGCCAACATGACCTACACTACCTGCTCCACCTTGCCTGGGGTCCCATACAACAAAACTGTTTGGACGAGCCTGACGACCCCATGAACCCGCCTGATCGTCCCACTGACCAGCATTTCCTGTTATTCTGCCTCCGATACCGCTATATTGTTGGATTAAGCCTTTCTCTAAAGCTCGACCGAAAGCATAGTCAGTACACCAGAGACGAGTTCCACCCGTTCCATTAGCTCGTACAAACTTATTACCACTCGAACGATAATGGCTAGAGGAAAGATTGATGCTAAAACTTGACGGCGATGACTGCTCTATTACAGTTTCTTCCCCATTTAATATGACAATTGCAGTATCATCAACAGCTTGCAACACCTCAAGTTCTGATTCCTCGAACTCATTGCCTTGAACAACACCCGAAAAAATTGATCCTTCATCTCCTGGGGTATCAGTGACATTAACTAAGGTATCTATATAATGTCCGTACTCCTCTAATAAAACAGTAGATATATTCTCTACATTCTCGTAATTTTGGGCTAAAAACTCCTCAGAGATGTAGATTGTATTACTGGCAGCAGCAAAAGCGCCATTCGCTCCATTAATATCGGCAGTATAAATGACCTCAATGGGTGGAGTTTCAACAATACCCGCACTCCATTGTTCCGCTAAAGACTGGGCGACTTCAGTATTAAAATGAGCGCCAAATGCTACACCCATCTGAGTGAGGAAATCAGGGCTATTTCCAAACTCTTGTAATTGCTCAACGCTCTGAGTTAAAGCATCAGTCAGGATTCTCGCTTGATGAGCGGGTGAATTCACCTGATTTTCGGCATGAATTCCAATTAATAAATCTGCTGAAAAGCTATCTAAATCAGTAGTTTTATCTAGACTTTCTGTAGAATTAACTGACAGATTGTGAGGCAGAATAATATGATCATAACCTCCAGACACTAGAGTTGAAATCTGGACTGGATTAGTACCGCCTGAAACGGGTAGTTGATTGGCAGCGATTTGCTGTAAAATGTCCTGACTTACTAAGTCAGAATTGATTCCGGCTCCAGCTATCGTTTCACCGTCTTTATCCAAAAAAAACATAAGAGTTCCCGCTTCCTGGTTGATTGTTGATATCCGCCCATCAAGGCAAAAATAATCTGCCTTTATTTATCAATATCTAACCAGAATAAAACTTTGTAAATCCCGCAAATTACGGATTCTGTAAAATAAAAAAAACATCTAACTTCAGTAAAAATACTGAGTGAAACGATAACTGAGTTCACCTTTGATTAATCAAAAAACACAAAATAAATTTGATGTGTTTTAATCCAGTTTCTTGAATTGTAGATGAGATTCAATCAAAAACTCGAAAGCGGATTGATTTTTATCCAAAAGCTTCTCAAACATAGCTAATCTGTTCAAATCTAGCTGGTGGGGGACGAAAGATAAGGTATTTGATTAACTGACTCAGTATACTCATTGAGTTTCAACAAGATCTGATCTAATAGACTAGAAAAAACGAGAGGACTGGAGAGTTATTAAAATTACTTTTTATTGCTGTTTTCCCAAAACTTAAAAACAATTGACCCTTTCGACGTACAATAGAAAAAAGAATCTATTGATCAACGAGGGAGAGAGCCGTCGCTAGTAAACCAACTCTTTCCCTTGTTACTCCTGTTGAATTATTGTTGGAGAAACATTAACCGTGGTTGCACAAGCTCCTGAGACTTACGAAACCAAAACTCAAGAAATCGCCAAACAACTCCTCGCCGCAACGCAAGAGAAGAAACGTTCATTTCTCGGACAGTTGCAAGACCAAATGCGTTGGGATGATAAACTGCTAGACTGGACAATGGCGAACCCCGGACTGCGCGTGCAGTTATTTCATTTTATCGACTGTTTACCCGCCCTGCGAAGCAAACCCGAAATTGCCGCCCACCTGCAAGAATACCTAACCACCGCAGAAGTCGAACTTCCTGACACCTTAAAAAAACTCCTCAACTTTGCCAACCCCGACTCGGCACCGGGAAAATTTGCCGCAACAACCGTCGCCCCCGCAGTTGAAACCCTCGCCCATAAATACATTGCGGGAGACTCCATTCCTCATGTTATTAACACCTTAGAAAAACTGCGGAAAGATAAACTCGCTTTCACCGTTGACTTACTCGGAGAAGCCGTTATTACCGAAGCCGAAGCCCAGGCTTACCTCAACAGTTATTTAGAGTTGATGGAAAAATTCAGTGAAGCGGCGAAAAAATGGTCAACCATTCCTCAAATTGATCAAGCCGACGGACAACCCATTTCTAAAGTTCAAGTTTCCGTTAAATTAACCGCTTTTTATTCCCAATTTGACCCCTTAGATGCCAAAGGAAGTGAAGTCAAAGTTAGCGAACGCATTCGGACTTTACTCCGTCGGGCGGCTGAATTGGGCGCGGCTGTTCACTTCGATATGGAACAATACACCTACAAAGATCTCACCTTCAGCATTTTAAAAAATCTGTTGATGGAAGAAGAATTTCGCAACCGTACCGATATCGGCATGACGATTCAAGCCTATTTACGTGACTCTAAAAAAGACTTAGAAGGTATCATTGAATGGGCAAAATTACGCGGACATCCCGTAACCGTGCGATTGGTGAAAGGAGCCTATTGGGATCAAGAAACCATCAAAGCCATGCAAAATGACTGGCCCCAACCCGTTTATAATGATAAAGCTGCCACCGATGCAAACTTTGAAGAATTGACCCAATTGATGTTAGAAAGTCATCAATACATCTATTCGGCAATTGGTAGCCATAACGTTCGTTCTCAAGCCAAAGCTATTGCGATCGCCCAGACTTTAAATGTTCCCCCTCGCGCCTTTGAAATGCAGGTTTTGTATGGCATGGGCGACCAACTGGCGAAGACTTTAGCCAAACAAGGATATCGGGTGCGGATGTATTGTCCCTACGGTGAATTATTGCCGGGAATGTCTTATTTAATTCGCCGTTTATTAGAAAATACCGCCAATAGTTCGTTCTTGCGTCAAAGTTCAGAAAATCGACCGTTAGAAGAACTGTTAGCCCCGCCCAAACCCAACACCGAAAGCAATATTAAAGACACTTGGAAACCCGTATTTCCCAATGCCGCAGATAGTGATTATGCCGATCCTGTTCAACGGGATAAAGCATTTCAAGCATTAGAAACAGTTCGTCAACAATTGGGTCAAACTTACCTGCCGTTAATTAACGGAAAACGGGAACAAACCGAAACCATTGTTGATTCTGTTAACCCGTCTAACCCCTCAGAAATTGTCGGAAAAATTGGGTTAATTAGTATTGACCAAGCAGAACAAGCATTGGAAGCCGCCAAAGCCGCATTTCCCGCTTGGAAACGGACTCCAGTTCGTCAACGGGCAGGGGTATTACGCAAAGCCGCAGACTTGATGGAACAACGCCGTTATGAGTTGTGTGCTTGGATCGTTTATGAAACTGGAAAAGCGTTACATCAATGTGATGCAGAAGTCTCTGAAGCGATTGATTTTTGTCGCTATTATGCCTCGGAAATGGAACGCTTAGACCAGGGATATAATTACGATACCGCCGGAGAAACGGATCGTTATCATTATCAACCCCGAGGGATTTCTGTTGTGATTTCGCCCTGGAATTTCCCGATAGCTATTCCGACTGGGATGACGGTTGCATCGCTGGTAACGGGAAATTGTACGTTGTTAAAACCTGCGGAAGTTTCATCAGTAATTGCGGCGAAAATTGCAGAAATTTTAGTCGATGCGGGCGTACCAGAAGGGGTATTTCAATATATTCCCTGTAAGGGTTCAACGGTGGGTTCTCATCTGGTAAAACATCCCGATGTTCATATGATTACGTTCACGGGTTCTCAAGAGGTTGGTTCTCGCATTTACGCCGAAGCTGCGGTGTTGCAACCCGGACAAAAACATCTCAAGCGGGTGATTGCAGAAATGGGTGGGAAAAATGCAATTATTGTTGATGAAAGTGCGGACTTAGATCAGGCGGTTGCAGGTGTCGTTTATTCGGCGTTTGGCTACAGTGGTCAGAAGTGTTCGGCTTGTTCTCGGGTGATTGTTTTAGAACCCGTTTATGAGGCGTTTGTTAGCCGTTTAACCGAAGCTGTGCGATCGCTTAATGTGGGGGATGCCGCCCATCCTAGCACGTTTGTCGGTCCGGTGATCGATGCTAATGCCCAAAAGCGGATTTTAGAATACATTGAAATTGGCAAACAAGAAGCTGATCTCGCCATTCAAGTTCCCGCACCGGAAACCGGATATTTTGTTCCGCCAACGGTATTTGTGAATGTTTCACCAACGGGAAAAATTGCCCAAGAGGAGATTTTTGGGCCTGTTTTAGCGGTGATTAAAGCGCCGAATTTTGAGGAAGCGATTCATATTGCCAACGGGACAAACTTTGCATTAACGGGCGGTTTGTATTCTCGAACTCCGTCTCATATTGCGACAGCAAAAGCCGATTTTGAAGTCGGGAATTTGTACATTAACCGCAGTATTACAGGGGCAATTGTTTCCCGTCAACCCTTCGGAGGGTTTAAACTTTCCGGTGTTGGTTCCAAAGCGGGAGGGCCGGATTATTTGTTACAATTCCTCGAACCTCGGACGATAACTGAAAATATTCAACGTCAAGGGTTCGCGCCGATAGAAGGGTTTAGTAACGAGTAGAATATTAGTTAGGGGCATGACAATGTTGTTGTTATGTCCCTAGAAAAATATGTTCTACTTGAGAAGAACACTGATTTTTTATCATTCAACAATTTGGAGATTTTGAGATGAGTGGACTACGAGACTTTCTTCAAGATATTGATCGACGCTATCCTCCTAATACTGATTTTGGGTATATCAGGTATTTAAACAATGAACATATAATAAGATTAATAGAGGAAAATCAAAGATTGAAATATGAAAACAGTGAATTGAAATATGAAAGTGAACGCTTAAAAATTGAATTTCAGGATGAAATTGAACGCTTGAAAATTGATCGAGATACTTTACTCAAATTAATTACTATTCCACCCATTATCAAGTGTAATAATTTCTCTGATTTACCCGAAAATGCCGGAATTATATATTTTATGCAAGAAGAAAATACTCTTTGTGTAAAAATCGGTCATTCTACAGGAATAAGTTCAAGACGTTCTAATCTTCAAACTGGAAATCCGAGAGAACTACATCTTTTAGGATATGTGGAAGGTGATAAAGAACTAGAAAAGGAGTTTCATACAACATATAGAAATTTTAGGATAGAAGGAAGAAGAGAGTGGTATTATAATCCCCCTTTGAGATATTCATACTAATAGCAGATAGCAGGTGGGTGACAACCGATAACTTAATTGTTGAAATCAGAAACTTTTTGATATTATTCACCCTACTGTTAGGCGATCGCTGAAATGTGAAAAACCCGTGTTCAAGTTGTAGGGTGGGTGAAAACCGATAACTTAATTGTTGAAATCAGAAACTTTTTGATATTATTCACCTCACTTGAGGCGATCGCCTAAATTGAAAAAACTGTGTTAAACTAACGTTAGATTAAGATATAATAAATGTGATGGGTTTTGGAAGCGTTCGCTAATGCAAATTAACATTAATCTAGATGAAGAAATGGCTAGAAAATTAGCCTATATTCAACAACAAACCGAGCAAGATGTATTAGAGGTGATTCAGTCTTCCATTGAAATACATTATCAGCAATTGCAACAACAAGCCGATCCTTTAGCAAAGTTAAAGCAAAGTCCGTTTATTGGTTGTTTTCAAGCGGAACCCGACTTAGCCGAAAAATCTGAAGCTATTCTTAGCTCAATGGAGTAACCGCAAGATCTAACGCCAAACCTGAACTTGCATGACATCAAAATGATAATCATACGTCCAAACAGGCAAATTTAGGCGAACAGCAATAACAGCAGTAACACCATCAAATAAAGTAATTCTTTGATCGGGATAACCAGCTACTTTATCTTGGGCGGCTAGATAATCATTAACGGTAGGATTAATTAATTCTGCACCCGTAACTAAACTCTCAAGAAAAGTCAAAGCTAATTGAGTATCAAGACGTTGTAATACCAAGGTATATGCTTCTAAAACAGTAGGATAAAGAATAATAACTTCTAGACTTTCTTGAGCCAGTCTTTGTAGCTCTGCTTGGGACTGAATATGATACTGATCGCTTGGATCAAATGCTGCATAAAGAGGGCCTGTATCAGCAAGAACTGCTCTCAAGATTCTTCCTCTGACGGCTGACGGGTAAGAACTTGATCGTGGTTAATCGATGTATCCGCGTAACCACTTCCTCGGGGAGCAGGTTGAATTCTTAGCGTTTTTTTCAACTGTGGAAAATACCCCCGTTGAGCGAGAAATTCTTCTAACGCTGCTTGAATAACGGCGTCGGGGCTTGATTGACTAGCCTGTTCGTTTGTATATAATTCAAGTGCTTGTAGCAGCGAATCCGGTAAATTTGTGTTGATCTGTTTCATACAAGAAGTGTGATTGGTAATAAGAAACAAGCTTTCGTTAACGACAATATTATCACATTCCCTTCGGAGTATTCAAGTTTTAGGGTGGGTAACAACCGATAACTTAATTGTTGAAATCAGAAACTTTTTGATGTTATCCACCCTGCTGTTAGGCGATCGCTTAAACGTGAAATAACTGTGTTAAACTAAGCTTAGAGTAGGTGAAGTTTGAAATATGGAAAAAGTCTACAAAGTTAAGGCTAACGACTTAGATGATCGTTTTTTGACCGAGTTGAAAGCCACATTTCGAGATCAAGAGATTGAAATCATTGTTTCGGAGATTGATGAAACTTCATACTTATTCAAGTCTCCAGCTAATCGAGAAAAATTGCTCAAAGCCGTAGATAATATTAAGAAAAGAGAGAATTTAGTTGAATTTAATAGCGATGATCTGACATGAGAAGAAGAATCGTCTTTGAAGCATCAGCCTTTGAAGATTTTAACGCATGGGCTACTCAAGATAAAAAACTGTATGGAAAAATTATTAAGTTAATTCAGGATATTGACCGCTCTCCTTTTGAGGGTTTGGGTAAACCAGAACCTTTAAAATATGAACTCACTGGATTTTGGTCAAGACGGATCAACGATGAGCATCGCTTAGTTTATCAGGTAACAGATGATGAAATTATAATAGCTTCATGTAGATATCATTACGAGTAATGATGATACCTACTAAAGTTGTATTTCAATTCTGCAATAGAAAGATGATCATTATTAAAGCTGGGTAAAAGGCGATCGCCAAATGTAAAATAATGGCTAAAGACTGGGTTTTGATTTCTGTTAATGATTCTGTCATTACCATTCATCCCGAACTTGACGCTGATATTCTAGGGGGTCTTGAGTTAATTCAATCACTCCTGAAAATTTGGATAAATCAGACTGTTCCTGCTCGAAAAAATGACTCTGTTCTAGAAACTTCTCAATGTTTTGCCAATCCTGATAATCAATAATAACACCAACTGGACGCATTTTTTCATCCAAAACCAGTCTCTTTTTGGGGGGGTGCATATTGTTCTCCAAATCCCAAGACAAAATTTAGCTTTTGAACGGCATTATCTATTATAATCTGTTCGGAGCGATGGCGTTAGTTATTCTTTAACCTTGACAGACAACTCAAAACCCAAAGTATTCAACAGTTCAACAAAAGTATAGATTTCTGTTCCGCCACTTTGATCTAAGATTTTTTTGAGTTTATCATAGTTTAAACGAGCTAAATTTGAAAGTTGATTACTCTGTATCTTAGCTTCAATTACATGACTCATAACCCTTAATAAAAGTTCAGGTTCAGGGTTTTGTTCTTCTAAAGCAGCTTCTAAATATGCAGCAATATCTTCATCATCTTGTAAAGATTTAATTAAAAATTCATGGTAACTCAAACTTTTAGGTATCATCTTGACTCCTGTAATCTATCCAATAGTCTATCGCTTTCCGAATATCATTCTGTTGGGTGCTTTTATCGCCACCGCAGAGAAGAATGACAAGGGTTGACCCAATTTGTCCAAAATAAACTCGATATCCTGAACCATAGTTAATTCTTAATTCACAAACCCCCTCTCCAACGGATCGATAATCTCCTAAATTTCCTAAAGCCACTCGTTCTAGTCTTAACTTAATTTTAGCTTGAGCTTTGCGATCGCGTAGTGAATTGTACCATTCATCAAACGGAATTGTACCATCAGAGGTTACATAACGTTGAATTTCCCTCGGTTGTGCTTCCATAAATTCTATCAGAGTTGCTTCCAGTTTCAATATTACCGGAGTTTGAGGCGATCGCTTAAACGTGAAATAACTGTATTAAATTAACGTTTGATTAAAATATAATAAATGTGATAGTTTTTGGAAGCGATCGCATTAGTTATTCTTAGACCTTCACTAACAACTCAAAACCCAAAGTATTCAACAGTTCAACAAAAATAAAGATTTCACTTCCATCACCTTTTTTAGAACTTTTCTGAGAAGATATCATTATAGATTAAAAGACTGGAGGTTGAACTAAATTACACAGTTCCTTGTCTTCTGTTTCCACTTTCGGGTTATATTGAAGATAATTGCCAATTTGATCACAAGCCCGTTCCAATAAGCGATCAATATCAGAATTTTGAAAGAGTTTTTGAAAATCCAAATTCCAAACACTAACCCGGTTAGTCGCATCGATAGAAACCAGTTGACCATCAGGACTAAAACCAACCCATTCAACCCGACTTGAACCTTCTTGTAGAGTCAATAATAGTGTACCTGTATGATCCCAAATTTTCACCGTTCCGTCTTCACTCGCTGAGGCGAGAGTCTCACCATCCGGACTAAAACTGACTTGATAAACGGCTTTTTTATGCGCTCCAATCGGAGTTAAAATCGAAATATCTTGCCAATTTCCATCTTGCGATCGCCAAAGTTTGATCGAACCGTCATCCGTCGCTGCTGCAATCAAATGATTATCAGTCGGACTAAAACTAACTGAAGAAAACTTGCGATTACTCGATAATTTAGCAATCAATTTCCCATCTTGACGATTCCAAAGTCGTACAGTTTGATCTCGACTCGCTGAGGCTAAAATTCGACCATTAGGACTAAAACTCACACTGGTAACAGCGTCATCATGTCTGAGGGTATAAAGCAGTTTACCATTTCGTTGCCAAACCTTAACGGTTTGATCCTGACTTGCAGACGCAATTAACTGACGTTCGGGCGATCTTTCCGGACTAAAACTAACATCATTAACCCCTTGTAAATGTCCGAGTAAAGTTCGTATTGGTTTACCATTTGTTTGCCAAAGTCGAACAGTTTTATCGAGACTTGCCGAAGCCATCATTGTATCATCCGGACTAAAGCTAATTCCTGTTACCTGATCTTGATGACCTTGAACTGTTAACTGTCGAGTTCCTTGAGTTGGATTCCACAATCTAAATGTATTATTATCACTAGGTGTAGCAATCAGTTTCCCATCATGATTAAAACTCGCCCCCAAACCAAATACTTTATAGTCAGGCTGAAAGACTTTTGGCGGAATATTTTCCATACTCCACAGTCTCACTGTCCAGTCACTACTCGCAGAAATCAGGGTTCGACTATCTGGGGTAAAACTTACCTGATTAACAGCACCTCCATGACCGATGAGAGTTGAGATTAATGTCCCGTCACTCGCCCAAAGTTTGACTTCACCGTTGCTACTCCCGGAAGCGATGCGTTGACCATCAGGACTAAAACTGATGTTATTAACGGGAGTTTGATGTTGTTTTAAGGTTTTAAAAATCTGGTAAGTTGAATCGTTGCGTTTCCATAATTTTATTGTGTAGTCATCACTTCCCGAAGCGATCATTTCTCCATCAGGGCTAAAATTCACCGTCCAAACAGCATCACTGTGACCGTTTAAAGTCTGAATTAGCTTTCCTTCAAGATTCCAAATCTTAATGGTTTTGTCTTTACTTGCTGATGCAATCAATTGACTATCTGGACTAAAACTGACACTCAATACAGAGTCTTGATGTCCGTTAAATGTTTTTAATAATTCACCTGTATTCCGGTTCCAAAGTTTAATGGTTTGATCTTGACTTGCTGATGCGATTAACTGACCATCTGGACTAAATGTTACCCATTTTACTTCATTTTGATGTCCGCGTAAAGTCATGATTAAATCACCATCTCGACTCCAAAGTTTAATGGTTTTATCTTTACTCGCTGTGGCAATAATTTGACGTTCTAGAGATAAATCAGGACTAAAACTAACACACCAAATGGTATCTTTATGGTCGTTTAAAGTTTGGAGCAAGACACCCTTTTGATTCCAAAGTTTAATGGTTTGATCTGAACTCGCCGAAGCAATTAATTGACCATCTGGACTGACACTTACACTTAAAACACTATCTTGATGATCTTGTAAACGATTTCGTTCAGAGGTGAAATAAGTGGCTCTCCACAAATGTCGTAGAGTTTCTTGTGCGGATTCTGATAAGTTTTGATCATTCTTTTGTTCTTGTAATTGTTGACCTGCTCTGAGAATTTTCACATAAGCATCCAGTTGATTTTCTTCGACTAAACGTAAGAGTTGATAGGTGGCGTTTAACTTCGCTAAAGTGGTTTCTCTTTTTTGTTCTTCTACCTGAGCTTTTTGTTCTTTAGCTTCCCACCATTTACAAACAACTGTTCCCGAGAGAACCACCATCACCAAACTCACGAAAACAGAACCAATCGTTAACCATTTTTGAAGTTTTTTACGTTGTTCTCGTTCTTTTGTTAAGTCGGAGATGAATTTCGCCCCCTCTCGTTGACGAATAATTGTGACTAAATAATCATGAACAAGTTGATAGTGATGTTCAGGTACTTTCTTCAGTAAAATCACTAATCCTGACTGGACAAAAATTTCCAAAACTAAATTTAGTCTTTCTAATTCAGCGAGGGGATATTTTGCTAAAACTTTTAATTCTCGTTCGAGATCTGTTCGAGTTTTCAGAGGACGTTTTTCATTTTCTTCAGTGAGTAGATATAAGACGAGTTCGGCGGCTCGTTTATTGTCGCGTCCACAATCTTTAACAACATCTTCGAGATGATGATTAACAAGTTTTGCTTTCGGATTTTCACCGAGTTTGAGATATCCTTGAAGGCTGGTAATTTGTTCGGCTTGTAGTTGCGCTCCAACCACTTGTAATTCAATGGGTCTAACTTCTCCAAACTCCTCGGATAAATCTTTAACCACTCGATTAATTAAGCGATCTTCTAATCTAAATGGAGTTTGTTCGGTAATTTTTTGAATCAGAGATTTAGCCTGATCAGGTTGCCAATTTCCCAGATGATAGAGAATTCTACGATCTAAAATATTATTGTCAACAATATCTAAATTGACTAAACGTTCATTACATTCTAGGAGAAAATGTAAACAGTCTTCGCGTAAAGCGAGAATAACTTTAACATAAGGAATATCAAGACAGGTTTTTAAAAAAGTATAAAATTCTTGACGTTCTTGAGGTTTTTGTAAGGTAAAAAATAATTCTTCAAATTGATCAAAAATCAAAAGTGTAACGAACTCTCGTTCAGCATTCACCTGAAACTGATTAATAATATTTTCTTGAGTCTTAAATTGAGGTAGATTTTTAAAGGATTGAGTTTCTTCTAAAGTTTCAGTTAAATTTTTTCCGAGTTCTTGTATCCAATCTGTATAAACTCGTTGTAAAATGGGAATAACCTGACGAGAATCAATCGAATCTTGCTTAACAGTCGGAATTAATCCGGCTTGGAGAAGTGAACTTTTTCCTACACCAGACTGTCCATGAATAATCGTCAGTTTATGGTCAGTTCGTTGAATCCGTTTGACTAAACATTCAATATCTTCTTGTCGAGGAGAAGCGGTAATTTCTGGTGCGACCATTCCCGGTGATTTATGGAGGGGTCGAGTTAAGTTGGTAACTTGTTGTTTAGGACGCAATCGACCCGCTCCGACAAAGGCTCGAAAGCCATATTGACCTTCAATTGCAAGTTGTTCTTTTTTGAGCGTAAATGCAACTAAATAGTCTTGTTCTTGAAAATAACTTTGACGAAGTTGAGATAATATTCCAATATAAAGCTCGGGATCATAATAGGGTTGACTAATTTCTTTGGCAGCTTCTAGAATTAAAATTGAAGCTTTAATATGACCTAAAAGTTGTTGTGCTTTTCCAAGTGAAAATAAATACCATCCTTTATGAAAGGAACGTTCCCAATCCAAAAAAGATTGTAAATCACCTGTAGACTGATCAACTGTTTTTTCAGCTTGATCCAGTAAATCTAAAGCTTTAGTCGCAAAGCGTTTTGCTCGCTGAAGATTGGCAGAATTTTGCCAACAGAAAATAATATTATTCGGTTGACATTTGGAAAGCTCAACTTCTGCTAAAAAACCATAACAACGAGCAGATCTAAAAAGATTCGCGTATTTATTGTGTAGCCATAAAGCATTAATTTTAGGTTGTTTTGCGACTAATTCTTCTAATCCTTTCCAGTCGCCAAGACGATGTAAAGTATCTGCTAATAAGTTAATAAACTTAGCGACTAAATCGAGTCTTTTTGCAGCTTTGAAAGCATTCAGAGATCGCGAAAAATAATCTTTGGCTTGTAAACACGCTTGCTGATATTGAGTTCGTTGTCGAATCGCATGATTGAGCCACCATAATCCTAGATAAAAACATAAATTTCCTTGCTTTTCTAAGTCGCCGATTTGTTGCCATAAAATCAAACTTTGTTCATAATGTTGTCGAGATTCTTCTGTTGTATTATCAGAAACTCGACCCATGACAAACTCTAGACCTGCTTCTAATTCAGGATCTAACTGAATCCCTCGCTGTTTTAAAATTTTGCGTCCAGACTGAAGTTCAATTCGGCGAGATGAACCTGTTTCTAAATGAAAAGCGGTATTTTCTAAAAAGAGATTTTCTTGAGAAGATAAAACGGCTTGAAAAACATCATTAACTGTAGATTTAAGAAATAAAATTAACTCATCTGTTTCAATCAAAAATTCAATACTGGTGGCTCGATTATGCAAATCAGGAGCAACCCGAATCATTTTGTGGATCACTTCATCTGTCACCCACAAGATCAGAGGAAAAGAGAAGTTATTCAACTCCTCAATATTTCGTTTAGCTGTGAGCAACAATTGATTCAAATCCACAACAGATTCTAGCCCAAAAACCATCACCGCATCGGGTTGATCTCCTTGTAGTTGATCGATTAAAGAGGTTAGTAAAGTTTGAGTTGTCGGTTCTAAAAAAACTTCTTCCCAACCGACTGAACACTGATTGCGAATTTGATCGACAATACGTTGAGTGACAACACTGTAACTACAACAGGCTAAAATCAGGGAAAATTCTCCCTGAGACAGCGTAATTGCACGGCTCAATTGCTGAACTGAATTTTGATTATAAATTGTGATGGCTTCTGGTTGATAAAAATCAGACATCATTGAGTTCCTTAGCATCAGCTAAAATTGGATTGATATCAAACCAATTTCCCTGACGATCATCGCGATATTCAAAGACAAATAAACTTCGCAATAATATTTGATATTCATCCTCCCCCCGCACAGCTTTGTGTTGAGCGACTTGTTTAATCAGTTCCCATTCATTCGGAGTAATCGCTTTACTCAATTCATTGCGACGTTCACTAATGACTCGCTCAATTAAACTATGAGAAAAAGGAGGATCATCTTTTTGAATACAGTTTGATACTAGAATTAACAAATTTCGCACATGACCCCCACTCACCTGACATAACCGATCTAAGGTTTTTGGCTCCTCAAAAATTTCTGGAATTAAACTCATCCGTTTTTCCAGTTCAATATCAGGAAAAGCCCTCACTAAAACCATTTCTCGCAATAATTGTATTCCTTTCTCGCAAACGTTACCATTTTTTTCTGTGACTCGCACCATCGGTAATAATTTTGCGGGAGAACCAAAGCGGTTACTCAAAGTTTCTTTATCGTTGGAAAAGGTTAAAATTAAAGGGATGGTATAGATCACATGACACTTGAGTTTGTTTAGTTGTTCCCCACGATCCACAAATAAATATTCGGGTTGAGTTCGAGTTGATAATTTCGGAGTATTATCAATGCGATCTAAATTATCAATAATCACCACTAAACCCGCTTTTCCTTTCTGTTTCAGTTGTTTTTGAGCGGGTTCAATTAATTCTTTATTAATCGCTTCGATAATATTACTGACTCTCGGCTCTAAATGTTGGCGTAATAACGCTCTGACATCCCGACTATTTTTAGCTTTTGCTGTAATTTCTCCAATCCCTAGAGAGAGAGAAAAGGTATCTTCCTCCGCACTCACACCCACCTCTCCCATCATGGGAACATTAGTTTTTAAACCCGTAATATCAGCATTTAAAAAACTCGCCGCATTTTTGAGTAAATTTTGCAAGAAAGTGGGTTTGAGACGAATTCCAGCCCCTTCTAAACTTTGACTAACTTGATGAGCAATTGCTAGTAAAATATCACTAATATCAACATCAGCCATATCTAGATCTTGCGAAGACTCAAAATAAACAACATGAAAATTTTGTTGTTCTAATTCAGCTTGCAAACAAGATAACTCGGTTGATTTTCCACAGCCAATATGTCCAGTAAATAACTGACAAGTGGGTTCATCATCCGAAAACGTAATTGTTCGCCGTAGTTCTTTAATCACATGACTACCGCGTACACTTGCAAAATCGATATAATATTGACGATCTTCAGGCTTCGACATATTCAACCTGTAGGCTGGACTACAAGCTCGAAAAAATTTCGCCAGATTGAGCATCATGTGTTGTTTCCCCCAACCAATTAAACACTATTTTTATTCTGCCTTCTCCGGGTTATTTCTGGACAATTGACAGAATCTCAGAGGCGTTCAACTCCTCAAATGAGCAGTGAGCGCCTAATCATAGCTTCAATTTTAACAACCTTGTCTCTGTCTGCTACTTGAAATATTTGCCAAGACCCTTCCTTAACAACACAAAGCCTGAAAATCAATCACTCCGGTTCTCAACCCCTTAATCAAAAGTTACTTCGATCATCTGTAATAGCTTTCTCAGCCATTTAGACTTGGGGGGAACGGTAGTCGGGGTTGAACAAATTCTGTCAATTAAACTCCAATCCATCTCACAATTATAGTCTTCAATCAAGCCAACTTGATCATGGATATATCGAGCAATTGACTCTGAATCACTCGACCAGAACGCATCATCTACATCTAACTTAATCATCAAGCCCTCTATCCCTAGAATAATTTCTATCTGCTATTTATATTTTCTCAGAGTTTTTACAAAAAACCGGAAAACAGTGCAGATTATCTCTATCTTTTTGAGATAATAATTGCCGGGTGTTCCCCGTTATTTGCTAGATTGTCTTGGGGTTGATTCGTTATTTTTACCATAGAATTATCATGAATATTGTGCTTTAAAGTTGTAAAAAAGTCAGTATAATTTACCAAGCTTGAGCCTCATTAATGTCAATATTCAGTAAAAACACTGACACATTAGATGTGATTGACAATGGCTAAAGTGTACCACCTTAGTCAAGATTACCTGCTTCTAAGGGTTAGCACCTAGAACCGATCCCCGCTCAAATGGCATTTTTACAGACACAACAACGACAATGTGTGGGAGTTTGGACTTCTCGGATCAGAACAATGGACAGATCGACGCTACACATTACGTTCCGGCTTCTCCGGAAAAGAAGGAGGTGATCGAAAATTATCTTGAATTTTAGCTTGATCTATTCAAGGTGTGCAGCCGAGGATCGAATTAAGGATCAATATTGGCGCCCCAACTCGACTGTTGATTGCAGATGCAGTCGCCGTGCGGCACATTGATGATGAGGGAAAAGCAAGTTTTGAAGAAATTGATCACCCCAATTGTAAAGAAAATTTACTCACCATTTGTCTATAGATTTTGATGCGGATCACGACTTCTACGATCTGGAAAAGAAAAACAATGCTTAGATCGTTAGATATAACCCGTATCCTCAACAAATAATGGCAAATTCTCAACCTCCTTTTCCCGATCTTACCCAACATTGGGCGCGTTCTTTCATTCAACGGCTACAGCGCCAAAATATTGTTAGTGGTTTTCGAGATGGGACATTCCGCCCGCAACAAACCCTGACTCGCGCCGAATATGCCGCCCTCTTACAAGCTGCCTTCCAACGTCCCCCCAAACGGGCTTATCTTCCCTTCTCAGACGTTTCAACAGGTTTTTGGGCGTTTTCTGCCATTCAAAAAGCTTACGAAGCTGGCTTTATTTCTGGCTTTCCTGACAACACTTTTCGACCTCAAGCGAATATTACCCGCCTTCATGTTTTGCTGTCTTTAGTTGCGGGTTTAAATATTCCAAAAACAACGGCTTTTGCTTTAGCAGAAGTTTACAAAGATGCCGATCAAATTCCTAACTATGCTGTTAGTGCAATTTCCGGTGCAACTGAGTCTAAAATTGTTGTTAATTTTCCTCAAGCCGTAATTTTAAATCCAAATCAACCCGCGACTCGCTCTGAAGTGGCGGCGATTATTTATCAAGCTTTAGTTTTTCTCGGAAAAGCTTTACCTCTAGCTTCTCCCTATTGTGTTGAACCGACAAAACCGGGAATTGTTCGTACAGGAACTCATTTATCCGTGAATGGTAGACGTTGGAAAATAGCTTGGGGTCAATGGAGTTCGGGCGTTTCAACTTTAACCGGAATTAGTGATAAAGGGATCATGTTAGTTTTGGGGATGAATCCCTTAAATAATCAACACACTTCCTGGCAACCAATTCATTGGTTTTCTCCACTTGTTCAACCTTTTTCTATGCTAACTCAATTTGATCGAGACTATCGTTATCTCAACATTGATGCTTTAGCCAAAACTGGAGAATGGGAAGTTGAACGGGAGGGAAACACTCTCAATATTTTCTCAGAAATCGGTCAAATCAATCAGATTACTTATGAAGAATTTTCTGATGTTTCTCGGATGGTGATTAATCTCAACAAAGCTACACCCTGGGAATTGTATGAACTCAGTTCCGACTGGGAAGTTGTTGTTGATGCACTGACTGAAAAATCTATTGCGGATCGCTTTTCAGAAACACCTCCCGAGTCAACGATCCCTCAACCCGATGAAGACCAAAAAAACGAAGGAGAAACCAGCGGAAGTGAGGCTAAAATCCCCCGTCCTGTGGTTAAACCGGGAGAAACTCAAACTGTAATCAAAGGAAAATTACCCGATGGTTATGGAATCAAAGTATTTACACTAACAAACCCCAATCGGATTTGGATAGAAGTGCGGAAAGATGCCTTAATCGAACGTAATATTCTTTGGACTAAAGGTTTAAATTGGCGACAACAATATTTAACTTTAAATCAGGATCGCTTTCCGGTGGTGTGGTTGGAAGTCAAACGAAATTCTGGCTTAAAACTACAACCGATTTGGACAGACAAAACCCAGATGAAAGGAACAGCATCTCTGTCTCAGATTACAAATACTTGGGGAAGTTTAGCCGCCATTAATGGGGGATACTTTAACCGCAATAACTTATTACCTTTAGGAACAATTCGACAAAATAACCAATGGTTTTCAGGGCCAATTCTCAACCGAGGCGTGATGGCGTGGAATGATACCGGAACCGTCAAAATGGCACGCTTGAAATTAATAGAAACCTTAACCATTTCTAGTGGACGAGAATTTGAAATTGATTTGTTAAATACTGGCTATGTCCAAGCCGGAATAGCCCGTTATACCTCCGACTGGGGAAAAAGTTACACTCCATTAACCTTAAATGAAGTCATAATCGTTGTTGAAAATAATCAACTTAGTCGTCAAATCGAAGCCCTCGATGATCAAACCCCTATCGAAATTCCTCAAAATGGTTATTTACTCACCTTTCGTTCTTTTAGAAGTGCTTTGAGTGCGTTTACCCTGGGTGCTAAAATTGCGATCGCCGCCCAAACAACACCCTTCGAGTTTAACCAATATCCTCACATTTTAGGAGCAGGGCCGCTACTATTACAACAAGGTCAAATCGTTGTTGATGCAGAAGCCGAAGGGTTTAATATTTGGTTTGCCAAACAGCGGGCGATTCGTAGTGGAATTGGGGTGACTGCAACGGGAGATTTATTGATTGTCACTGTTCATAATCGAGTGGGAGGGCCAGGGCCAGATTTAACGGAATTGGCGCAATTGATACAGCAACTTGGGGCGGTAGAGGGATTAAATTTGGATGGCGGAAGTTCGACTAGCCTGATTTTAGGCGGTCATTTACTCAACCGGACAGCAGATACAGCCGCCCGAGTTCATAACGGTTTAGGCCTATTTTGGAGATCAAGAAATTAGAAAATCGTTAAAAATCGGACAAAATTTGCAGTCTATCTCTTGAATACTGTTTCTTTTATTGGGAAAATCTGACACTGTTGTATTCCAGCAAGACGCTAAAATAGTTTAACAAGCGTAACGTATTGAGGGAATAAATGTAGTGATCCATTCTGAGTGTTATATTTTTGAGAACTGTGCAGGCATTTTAAACCCATGTCAGAATCACAGTTAACGGGTTAATCCCCAATCTCCGGGCTGAAATTGCAAAGGTTTCTGTGAAAATGCAAGTCGCCCCAAATCCCAAATCGAAACTTGAGTGAGTTCTGCCACTTCCATGATGACTCCAAGCGAACTAAACTACTGCTATCGCGTGTTAGAACTGAAGCCAGGTGCCACTCTGGATGTGGTTGATCAAGCTTATAAGGACTTGGCGTTTATTTGGCATCCGGATCGCATTCCAGAAGACAATCAGCGATTACGAAAAATAGCAGAAGACAAGCTAAAAGAAATCAATTTAGCCCGAGACAAACTGCGATCAATTTTAAAACGAAGTACAACCTCTCAATATAAATCGACTCGTCAGCAAACGACGACTGCATCCACTCGACAAACTACAACTCGATATTCCCCGACCTCTACTCAAACCCAGGCGAAACCCTATTCTCGTCCAGCAACATCCACCACTTACCGAACTTCTCAACCCAAACCTCAACCCAAACCTCAGCCCAAACCTCAACCCAAACCTCAACCCAACTATCCCCAAACAACACCCTATCAGCGACCTCACGCGCCCGATATGAGTGGAGTTGACCTCAAGGGGGCAGATCTCAAAGAAAGAGATTTTTCGGGGCGGAATTTAACCGGGGCGAACTTAAGCCATGCGAATTTGAGTGATGCTTTTCTGCATAAAGTTAACTTGAATGGGGCGTGTTTGTACAAGGCGAATTTATTTCGGGCAAATTTCCTGCAAGCAGACTTACGGTATGCCAATCTACAAGAAGCGAATTTAATTGGCGCTGACTTGAGTGGGGCGGATCTGCGAGGGGCGAATTTAACTGGGGCGAAAGTCGGAACAGGCGATCGCATTATGGTTAAACTGACAGGGACTATACTCGCAGGAGCTATTTTACCCGATGGTTCGGTTCATCCCCAATAAATTTCAATAGCAATCAGGAATCTCCAGAATAGAAGCTGTAGAGGGAAAAGTTGTATTTATTTTGATCAACCACTGTGAACAAGATCAAGAGACTCAAGCAACTCCCTCTCAAAGCCTCTAATTACGCGATTTTAGCGAGTGTGATTGGGTTTGAACTTGTCATCGTGGCTATCTATCTGGGAAGCATTTTGTTAACAGGTGTTCCCTATCCGCCTTTCGACATGAATGGTCAAATGACGATTCCTTCTTTTTTGCAGGCGTTTTATCTGTTTGCCATTGGTTTGATCGCCTTGATTTTGTTTGTGACTGAACGCCGTTCCAAACAACCCCCTTCTTCGGGGTTCAAGTTAGCGATCGCTATTCTATTATTATACGCGACCCTCGATGAAATCTTTGAACTTCATCTGCAACTGGATAACTGGTTTTCAGTCTTAGGAAAAGGAGACTGGATGGGAATTTATTTGGGGGTATTTTCCATCGCGCCTATGGTTTGGTACAAAGATGTTTGTAAGTTGTGGCGAGTGTATCGTCAAGAAACTTTAATTGTATTGTTAGGACTCACTTTATTAATTGTCGGAGGATTGGGGGCGGAACTGTTTAAAGGTTGGTTTAGACTGATTGTTGGATTATTATTTAAGCATGATTTCATTCTCTTTTTTGCGGATAAAGTCAGAGTTGCAATTGAAGAATTCTCTGAACTTTTAGGAGAAACCCTGATTCTCTATGCAACTTTTTTATTCCTGAAAAAACGTCGTCGCCGTCGTCTTCTGTTTGCTAGAAGTTCCGGATAGGGTAATGGGAGATCGGAAGTTGGGGGGCGGAGGAGATGGGGAGAGAGAAAACTTCTGACTTTTGCCGCTTGACTTCTAACTTTTGATCAATGATTAATCTGTATTCTTTTTTGAATTTCATGTCATCTCACAAACCCGTCTTTTTACAGAGACAGAGATCGATGATAATTCTTCCCTAAGAAAGAGGCAGGTGTCCGGACAATCGTCTGATACTGAGAATAATACCAATAGCCCCGCGATCAAATTATCTTTCCCTCTAGTATGTTAATCTCTGATTCCGCAGCCGTAAGCTATTACGAAGTAGACTCACGAGAGTCGGTTGTACAGGAAGTTCCTCTCTCGAAAGAGTCTGTTAATCAAACCTCTGCGTCTCAGCAAGGGATAGGATTAGTTTATCTCGCCTCTGGTTTTTTAGGAATTGCTTTTATTGTTGTCTTGATTAAGCAGTTACAAGCCCGGAAACTGATTAGAAGTCAACTCTCGATTAGCAAGCCTTTTCAAAAAATTCCTTGTACAAATTGTCAGTATTTTAATGGTAATGTTTATCTTAAATGTGCAGTCCAACCCTCTCTAGTGATGAGTGAACAAGCCAAAGATTGTACAGATTATCAACCCTTTGACCGCCATAAATCTTCATCCTAAAGACTGATGACTAATCTCAGTTTAGACTATTTTAATCCAAACCCTATTCCTGATTTATGCTTAGGTCACTAACCCCGAACGTAATGCAGTAACCGCAGCTTGCACCCGATCATCAACCGACAATTTATTCATAATTCCACGGACATGAGTTTTAATCGTATTGGGACTCAAGTACAATTCTTCAGCAATTTTTACATTCGTTTTCCCCTCGACCATCAACTTCAAAACCTCAAACTCTCGTGGCGATAAATTCGTACTTTTGAGATTAGTTTGAGGGGTTGGCAGTTGTAAATGATTGATCACATATTTCGCCACTTGCGGATCAAGATAAGTCGCCCCCTCACTCGCTGCTTCTATCGCCGCCCGCAAACGATCAACACTCGCCCCTTTAATACAATAAGCATCCGCCCCACTCGATAACGCTGCGATCACCTCTGTTTCTGCTGTATGAGAGGTTAACATCACCACCCGAATTTCAGGTAAAGCTTCCTTAATTTTTTTGGTGGCTTCTATCCCATCCATCCGAGGTAAACCAATATCCATTAAAATCAAATCCGGTTTTTGGTTTAACGCCGCTTCTACCCCCAAATAACCATCTTCTGCAATTCCAATTAAATCAAGATCTGCCCAATCAGATAAAACCTGTTCTAAGCCGAGTTGCATCATCGGATCATCTTCCACAATTAAAACACGCATAGTTCACCTTATTTAAAAAAACCTAGACTTGCAACACTTTAACAACCTCTCCGGCCTCAACTTGTGTACAATTAACAGGTAAAACGGCTAAACCTGTCGTCTGGGCGAGATTCACTAAATTTGCACTATTATGGGTTCCCCCTGCGAGTTTAAACTCATACTCACCATTATTCACACTAAGTTTGCCCCAAAGATAGGTTTCTCGTTTTCCTTTCGACTGTAAAAGACTCAGCGATCGCGCATTAATAAAAACAGGTTGACAATACTCTGATTTTAACCCCGAAAGTTTCCTCAAAGCAGGTTGGATAAACCGCCAACACGTCACTAAAGCCGAAACCGGATTTCCGGGTAAGCCAAAATAAATACAATGGGGAAACTTCGCCACCGTTAGGGGTTTACCGGGTTGAATGGCCACAGACTGGATGTGAATTTTACCGTCCAACTCCGTAATAATTTGTTCAATATAATCATAATCTCCCACCGAAACTCCCCCCGTCGAAAGCACCACATCCGCCTGAGAAATGGCTTCAGAAATGGTTTGTTTCAAGGCTTGAGGAACATCCCGTACAATCCCAAAATTCAAGGGTTCTACGCCCATTTTCTGCATCAACGCAGTTAAGGCATAATGGTTAGAATCAACTAATTGTCCAGGCCCCAAGGGTTGATCGGGTGTAACTAATTCATCCCCAGTAGAAAAAATGGCGACTTTGACTCGACGAAAAACCGGAACTTGTACACATTGACTCGCCGCTAATACCGCCATCTCCGCCGCCTCTAGAAGAATTCCCGGCGTTAATAGCAATTCTCCGGCTTTGTAAAAAGAACCCTGACGACGCACATATGCTGTCGATGGTGGACAGTTCAAAATAGTTACCCGATCACCTTGACGTTGGGTATCTTCCTGTATTACGATTGTATCCGCCCCCATTGGTAAACAAGCCCCAGTAAAAATCCGGGCGGCTTGTCCGGGTTGTAGAGTCTGTTGGGGTTGATATCCAGCCGGAATTTCTTCGACAATTTCTAAGGTTTTGGGATGATCCGCCGTACATCCAGTAATATCTACATAACGTACTGCATAACCGTCCATCGCGGAGTTATCCCAGTGGGGAAAATCGAGGTTACTGATCACAGGTGTTGCTAAGACTCGTCCTCTTGCATCTGGCAGATCAACAGTTTGTATATCTTGGGGACTCTCTAAGGGCTTTACTAAGTCAAAAATGATCGATTCAGCTTGGTCAACAGGTAACATAGAAGTTGAGCAGAAAACAGTTTTATTTTATTGTAAGGGTTTGCCATTACAATACTGTTAAACTTTTATTGATTTTGGCATAATAGAAATACCTCTAGGTCTGTATTCAATCTGAACACGCTTTATTTTCGGGTTTGATTTCTTTCTCTACCCTGGTAATCAACGTTATTTATATTCCCTCTCCATTCGTCTGTTATTCTTGTCGAAGACCAGGACAACTCTTTTGAGAGAGTGTAGAAACCGATCAACAGCCTTTTATCTCTGATTCAGTAATTTTTCTGAATGGGGCGATTTTTTTCTCATTTTTATTGGAGAATTATGTTGAGAAATTTAAAAACATTAAAAGTTATAAGTGGTGCAATACCAACCATGATTTATCCTAACGATAACAGTATATTGGGTCGCATCCTTATTGTTGATGACTGCTTAGATAACTTAAACTTTTTAGCTGAAATGTTAAAAAGTTATGGTTATTTGACGATCAAAGCCGAAAATGCAGAGATTGCACGAATTAAGACAGAATCTGAGCATCCCGACTTAATTTTATTAGATATTGTTATGCCCGGAATGGATGGCTATGAATTCTGTAAAACTCTAAAATACAATCCGAATAATTCGGACATTCCAATTATATTTATGAGTGCTTTAGATGAATTATTTGATAAAATAAAAGCCTTTAAAGTTGGAGGAGTTGATTATATTCCTAAACCTTTTCAAGTTGAAGAAGTGGTCGCTCGGGTTGAAAATCAGTTAGCCCTCAAACATCAAAAAATACAACTCACTCAAGAAATCGAACGTCGTCAACACGTTGAAGAAATTCTCTGTGAGTCTAGAGGGCTATTGGCGAGTGTTTTAAATAGTTCACCCGATGGAATTGCGGCTTTTAAAGCGGTTCGTGATCAGACGGGAAAGATTGCTTCTTTTCGCTGTGTTGTCGCTAATCCTCGGGTCGCTCAACTCATCAGTCAGCCTCCGAATAGTTTAGTCGGTCAACGAGTGTTGAAAAGTATGATTGATCAACTTGATAATACTCTATTTGAACAGTTAGTTCGGGTGGTAGAAACGGGAGAAACTTTGAATCAAGAGTTCTATTTTGATATCCACCATACTCAACATTGGTATCAAATTACAGCCGTGAAAAATGGAGAAGGGTTTGCGGTGACGATTCGTGATGTTTCCGAACGCAAAGAATGGGAAATGTTACTCAATCAAACCAGTCAAAATCTCTATCAACAAGCCATTTCAGATTCTTTAACTAACATTGGAAATCGGCGTGCTTTTGATCATTATCTCGAACAAGAATGGCATCGAGCGAAACGAGAGAAATTAGTCCTTTCTTTGATCTTAGCAGATGTCGATTATTTCAAGGATTATAACGATCATTACGGCCATCAAGCGGGTGATGAATGTTTGCGTCAAATTGCTCAAGCGATCCACGATGCAGTCAAGCGTCCGGGTGATTTTGTCGCTCGTTATGGGGGAGAAGAATTTGCGGTGATTTTACCCAATACGGACATAGAAGGGGCGAAACTTGTGGCGGAATTAATTCACTCCCAAATTCATCAACTTCAGCTTTCTCATGCTCAATCCACGGTTTGTCCATACATCACTTTAAGTCTAGGGGTCAGTGCTTGTGTTCCTCAACCGGAAGATTCATTTAAAATGTTAATTGCTCGGGCGGACGGGGCACTCTATCAAGCCAAAGAACAAGGACGTGATCGCATTGTTGAGGGTTAAAACCTATGATAGTAGTTTAATCAAATTGACAACAGAAAAGCTATGGACTCTCAAACGGATACAACATTAACCCCCGAGCAACATCGCCTCAAAATGCAGCGACGCAAGGAAGTTCAAGAACAACGAGTCGCCAAAGCGTCGCAGACGAAAGGGTTAATTATCGTTCACACGGGGAACGGGAAAGGAAAGACAACCGCAGCTTTGGGGATGGTGATGCGATCGCTCGGTCACGGTTATCGGGTGGCAATTGTTCAGTTTATCAAAGGGGCTTGGGAACCCGCAGAAAAAGCGGTTTTTAGCCGTTGGTCGGATCAGTTGGAGTTTCACGCGATGGGAGAAGGGTTTACGTGGGAAACTCAAAATCGCGATCGCGATATCGCCAAGGCGCAACAAGCTTGGGAAATGGCTTTATCTTTTATCCGCAATACTGAGTATAAGTTAGTGTTGCTCGATGAAATTAATGTGGTGATCAAATTGGGATATCTCAGCGTGGAAACGGTGTTAGCAGGACTCGCAGAAAAACCCGAAGACACTCATATCATTTTAACGGGTCGAGGCGCACCCGAGGCGTTAATTGAACGGGCTGACCTGGTAACAGAAATGACCCTGGTCAAGCACCCTTTTCGAGAACAAGGGGTGAAAGCTCAACCCGGGATCGAATATTAGATATATCTTGACCTCACCGCAACCCCAAACCAAAACCCCCCTTACAAAGCAGGGCCGTGCGCGTTAAGGCCCTAAAACTTGATTTGTGGGGGGGTGGGGAGGTAGGGAGGTAGGGAGGAAAAAACTCCTCTCCCCATCACCCCCGGAACCCTTTCACCCCCAACGGGATAGCCACTCCCCTCAACGCGCTTGTTCCCGCGCACGGGGGTGGACTCACCATCAACCCCGGCAATTTTTAACTGAGAATGAAACAGCCCTGCCCTTACAAAGGGGGGCTAGGGGGGATAAAAACCTCTATCGAACTACTAGCTAGCCAGATATTCTCGCACTTGAGACTTCCGACGACGGAGGTGATTGAGCGCTTGATTTTCAAGCTGACGAACTCGTTCGCGGCTGATGTTCATCCGAGCGCCGACTTTCGACAGAGATAGTTCTTTACCATCTTCTAAGCCGTAGCGTAATAGAATCACCTCCCGTTGTTGCGGGGTTAATTCATCGATCAGGCTTTTGAGATCCTGACGGAGTAGTTCGTGGGTGACGTAGCTATCAGCAGAAGCCGTTTCGTCTTCAAGCAGTTCTTGCAGTTCGGTGTCTTGGTTGTCCCCGACTCGCAGATCCAACGAAATCGGATGGCGAGAAGCGAGCAAGTATTCCCGAATTTGAGACGGTTCTAATTCTAATGCTTCTGCAATTTCGCTCGGTGTCGGGTTGCGACCATATTTTTGAACTAAGTCCCGTTGAACTCGTTTAATTTTGTTGAGTTTTTCGGTGATATGGATCGGTAAACGAATTGTACGACCATTTTGAGCGATCGCCCGTGTAATGGCTTGTCGTACCCACCAATAAGCGTAGGTGGAGAACTTATACCCTCGCATCGGGTCAAATTTTTCGACACCCCGTTCTAAACCGAGCGTTCCTTCTTGGATTAAATCCAAAAATTCCATGTTGCGCTTTTGGTATTTTTTAGCGATCGAAACAACTAAGCGCAGGTTAGCTTCGATCATTTTTTGTTTAGCGCGGCGACCGCAATCTAAAATACGATCTAGTTCATCTTCCGTTAATTCGACTTCATTTGCCCACTCTGTTTTGGAGGGTTCGTGATCGAGTTTTTTGGTCAGTTTGTCTTTTTCTTCCAACTGTTTCATCATCTGTTGGACTTGCTTACCGTAGTGAATTTCTTCTTCTTGGGTAAGCAAGGGAACACGACCGATTTCATGCAGATAAGTCCGCACAGTATCCGCTGAAACCCCAGGTCGAGTGTTCCGTTTGGTAGATTGATCTTTTTTGAGATTGTTTACCTTAGCCATAGTTTTAAATTAAACTCCCTTAACTGAATCAAAATTGGTAGTGAGTCTACCCGACTCAACAATGAGTAGGAAAGAATGATTTGAGTGCGTTCTTTTTTGAACTGGTAGAAAGTCTGACCCTGTGGGATTTCTACTCAATGTTTTGACAGGGGAGCCGGAACGCTCGACAGGTTGCGATAATATATCAGGTTCCCTCCCTTGATTGTAAAACTCTATATATTAGACGATAGTTGTGTGCTATTAGTTCAATTGACAATCAGCAGGTTATCGACTGGTGCTTCAAGAGTATACTTATTCCTCGACTTTCGAGAAGCTATTCAACTGTAACAACCCCCGATGAAGATTGGTTGGATTCCCATTCCAACACTTAATCCCTTGCTCCTTTACTTCCCTTTACATTATTACATTAATAATGGGGTATTAGTCAAGCTGTTCATGGTTCGGTTTTCTGTGTGAATCATTTTCTATCTTTACTTACTATCATGCCCAGAAACACTTGAAATCTATCAGAAGAATGAATACGAGAAAACCGAACTATTTTTTCCTTGTTTTCCCGACAAAATCCGTGTTTATACTGAATTTTGCATCAATTGTTACCTAACGACGAGTAACGCCAGTTGATCAAGACCACGATTCGGTTCACAAACAACTTGATCATTTCCCACTCCAGCAATCAACCGGATCGCGAATTGAGTTTGGTTTTTCCGGAATGAGCCAGAGTTTAAACGAGCGGTTGTGTACTTGATCGAGAAAGAGTGAAAACACAGATAGAGACAAATGAGCGGCAAACATCCAGGGCAAATTAATCTATAGAAAAGAGCATTGTACCCTATATTTCAGTTTTTGACCTGCCCAATGTGTAAATTTGCCAAATTTCGTGACACTCGCTTTCCGTTTTAAAAGGTTCCAGAGCGACTAAACGACTAGAGAAGAAACACGAACTTCTTCTTCAATCATTTGGGGTTGTTTTTTCCCTTCATAACGTTCAATCACACCCGCTCCCACCCCATCACCCCAGACATTAATCGTGGTACGACAGCGATCCAAAAACCAATCGATCACAAGAATTAAGGAAATTCCCTCAATCGGAATATTCACCGCTCTTAATACAATCACCATCGTCACTAGCCCCGCTTCCGGAATTCCGGCCGCACCAATCGCCGCTAAAGTTGCGGTTAAAAAAATCACGATCATCTGTCCAATGCCCAATTCTATCCCGTAAATTTGGGCAATAAAAACCGCTGCAACCGCTTCCTAGATAGCCGTCCCGTCCATGTTAATTGTTGCCCCTAATGGCAAAACAAAACTCGCTATCCGGGGAGAAATATGATTGCGTTCAATGCTGCATTCCATCGTCACAGGTAAGGTGGCTGAACTCGACGAGGTGGAAAAAGCCGTCGTTAAAGCCGAAGCTAAATGTCTAACATAAGGTAGAGGATAACGTTTCCCAAACCCATACAAAATCAGAGGCAAAATAATCGCCCCATGAATCAACAAAGCAATAATGACTGATGCGGCGTATTTACTCAAACTCATAAATTCGGCAGCAAAACCGCTAAAGCCTCCAGCCTGTCCTAAACGTTCAGCAATCAAAGCCCCAATGCCGACTGGTGCCGCCATCAAAATCAAGTGAATAATCCGCATAATGGCTTCATTTAAGCCTTCAAATCGGTGCAGAACATTCTGCCCTAAACTTCCCATTGTCGTTAAAACTCCCCCAAAAACCAGAGAAAAAATAATCAAGGGAAGCACCTGGTTGTCAGCCATCGCTTGGAACAAATTACGAGGAAGTAAACTGACAATCACTTCTTTAAGAACATCTACAATCGAGCGATTATCTTTTCCTTTGACTTTCGCGGCGACAGCTAAATCCACCCCAATTCCGGTTCCGGTTGAATTGGGAGTAATTTCTTTTCCGGTTTCATCTATCCATTGAGAGAGAGTAACAACATTCTCAGGCGTCGATTTTTCGGGTTGAATAGTCCCTTGAATCTGATTTTGATCCAAAAGAATCACCGAATAGCGCTCATCATAGGAAGGTTTAAAGTTTTCATCCTTTAACGTCAATTGTTGATTGCTAATGATATAACTGGTATTAGGAAGTAGTTGTCCTCCCCGCCAGGTAACTCGGGCTTCTGGGGTATCAGCCACACCCGGATTAATCATGTTCACCAGGATTAAACCCACGATCACGGCAATTCCGGTGGTTGCGGTATAGTATAAAAGGGTTCGACCTCCAAATCCTCTAAGCTGTCTGACATCTCCGAGACTGCTGACACTGACAACCATCGAAGTCATCACCAGAGGAATAACCAGCATTAACAAGCCGTTAATAAAGAGTTCTCCCAAAAAAGCAACCGATTCACCCACGGCGGGCAAGATTCCCCCAATGAGGATTCCTACCCCAATCCCGATCAAAATGGGAATGAGCAAGGATTTCGAGGTTTCTTGCGATGTCATTTTACCCTGAATGTGATTAACAGTTTTTGTATTGTGGTATAATACAGTGCAATTATTCGTAAAGTAGGATGCAGTTTGGCATTTCTTAATCTATGGTGAGAGAATTATCGCGCTAGAGAGTGCCAACTTAGGGCTTGTGACCCTATTTTCCGGCAACTGGACAATCAAAAAGTTGCTCAAGGTGAGTTGAGTCGCAAAAGTTGTCGGTTCAGACGGAAAAATTCTAGAGTTCTGAGAGTCTATGTCGGGAGAGGGATAAATGGAGTATACATTGATTTTGCTCTAGATTTTTGATCTCAATAAAGTTTTGTAAGTTGACCGAAAATCAATATTTTCTCAAAGTGATAACTCTTTCTTTCTTGATCGATAATTAAAACCCTCATTTGAGGAACCCAAAACTTTTTGGGAGACAAACAAACAGGTGAGGACAACCGAAAAACAGAACCGTTGAAAAACTCATCCCAAATTAGCTTGTCAAATGGATAGGATTTAAGTTAAATTATAATCAAGAATAAGACAATACCAATCAACTTTTCACCGATTCTAGTTCAGCCGATTCCAAATCTAACCACCAGTTCCTGATTCGATGCAGTGGGGGTTAGTCGGCGGGAATCTCAGTTTCCGTTATTGATTGCGGACAACTCGCTGACCTAGAACCCTCGTTCCTCTGATATCGGTCTGATTCTCCTCAATCCTGTCGAGGGAAATCAAGACTGAGGTTTAAGCAGTCAAATTCCGAGCCACTTCATCCCCCGTCTAAATACCCCTGACTCACTTTTTGTGGGTTGGGGATAGTCGAGGATGAGGATAAAATCTCTGTTTTATATTCCTATATTCCTTTAATTTTCGAGAATACTTTTCAAAAGATGACTGTTACCTCCTCTCCTCCTCCCCAGCTTTCCCTTTCCTCTGAACCCAAAATCCTTTCTTCCTCTCCCCATCATTTTTTCAACCGTTGGCGTCCGTCTCCAGAGTCTCTTGTCTTCATTTCCGCCTTACTCATTGGTGGGGGTTCAGGACTTTTAATGGTCTTGTTTCATACCCTCATTAACCTCTTTTATCACCTCAGCTTTGAGGGATTAATGAGCCAGATTTACACCTGGGGAGCATGGACACTCGCCTTAATTCCCCTGGTGGGGGGTTTAATTATTGGGGTAATGCGTTGGCTTTTTCCCAAAATTTTAGGACAGGATTTTTCGACTTTATTAACAAACGCTAGAGTCCAAAATATCACCCCATTACGACCCCTAATTAAAATGTTAGCGGCGGCTATTTCATTAGGAACAGGCGCTTCATTAGGGCCAGAAAGTCCCAGTGTTGAAATTGGTTCTCACGTTGGGATTTTATACGCTCAATTTTTTCAAGTTTCCCAAGAACGTTATCGTTTACTATTAGGGGCGGGAGCAGCAGCAGGACTTGCAGCGGGTTTTAATGCACCAATTGCAGGTGTGTTTTTTGCCTTAGAAGTCGTACTCGGAGCGACATTTTTCACGGCACCGGCAACCAGTTTAATTTTACTTTCTGCGGTTTTTTCTTCGATTATCTCTCGCATTTTTTTAGGAACTCATCCTGCTTTAGTCTTACCTGAATATCAAGTGATTAGTTCTTGGGAATGGATCTTTTATGTGGGTTTAGGTGTACTATCGAGCGGTGTCTCTTTAGCCTATACACAAGGGATTAAATGGGTAAGGGCTGGTTTTCAGGGAGAGATTCGCTATTTAAGTTTTTTCGGTAAAATTCCCGTCATTTTAAAACCCGCTATCGGTGGAATTTTAATTGGGATAATCGCCTTCAAACTTCCTCAAACGTTAGGAGTGAGTTACGAAACTCTAGAGATTATCTTACAGGGTGAAAATTTCCCGCTATTATTATTGGCTTTACTCTTGATTTTTAAATTAATTGCCACAACAATTAGTTTAGGGAGTGGTTTTGTGGGCGGTGTGTTTGCACCTGCAATGTTTTTAGGCGCTTGTTTAGGGGCGATTTATGGTCATGTTTTGGGGTTGATTCTACCATCGGATTTTGTGGAAATTGCGCCTCCTGCGGCTTATGCAATTGTCGGAATGGCAACCGTTCTCGCCAGTAGTGTCAGAGCGCCTTTAACGGCGATTTTATTGTTGTTTGAGATGACTCGTAACTACTTGATTCTTTTACCGTTAATGGTCGCCGTTGGGGTGAGTATTGTGATTATGGATTGTGTGAAAGCTAAAAGTTCTGTGGGGGGGTTAAATCTACAACAAATGGGGATGAATTTAGCCCAACAAAATGATCAAGAAATCTTACATAAAGTTCCCATTTCAACGCTAATGGATTTTTCTTATTTAGCATTATCTGACTCAACTTCCCTGATAGAAGCGGGTCAAAAAATGATTCAAGCTAAATGTCATACCGCCTTAGTAATCGAAGAAACAAAACTATTAGTGGGTGTGATCACTTTAGCCGATATTAAACGACATTTGATACAAATACAGTCTATGTTAAGTGAAAAAGCTCATTCTGAATACACTTTAACCGCAACAAACTTAAAGATTGGCGAGATTTGTACCTCAGAAATTCTCTACGTTTATCCAGATGATTCGGTCAGTGAAGCCTTTGAACAAATGAGAGTCCGAGGAATTTATTTGCTTCCGGTTGTTCATCCCGATAACCCTCGTAAAATTATCGGTGTTTTGGATAAAAACAAAATGAGTTTAGCCAGTGATTTAGTCTCAACTCAGACTGCATTGGTTCCCTATTCTACCGTACTCAATTAAGCAGAGGAGGGGAATAAATCACCCTTTTCCCCTCTCTTAAAATCCTAAATCATCCATCGCCGAAGCCGCAGCTTCAAACACTTCCTCATCGGGCATTTCTTCCCAAGCGGTATCACCAATTTCCCGATAAAATTGTTCATCGTAGGAACGAGTTTGAATCACCACAGGCATCGGTACCGCATGACCTAAGACTAACGCCTGTTGTTTGGAGTCTAATTTCGCTAAAACTGAACGTAAATTTTGACCTCCAGAAACGCCCGTAAAAATCGCATCAATATCTTTATCATCATTCAATAAAGCGGTAATTCGAGTCCCAATTTGTGACATCACTTCTGCATCAATTCCCGATGGTCTTTGGTCAACCACTAATAACGTTACAAAATATTTTCGCATCTCTCGCGCGATTGTACCAAAAATCGTTGAACGAACAATCGCTGAATCTAAAAAACGATGTGCTTCTTCAATCGTAATTACCAAAGGTGTTGGTCTATCAACGGGGTTTTTAGACGCCAGAAAACGGTCAGCTTTGCGAACATAGGACGCATGAATCCGGCGAGTAATCATATTCGTGACTAACATATAAGACAGCATATCCGACTGTGACCCAAACTCAACAATCACATTTTTTCCCGCATCTAATGACTGTAAAATTCGATCTACATAATTAAACGGAGAAGTCGGACGCATATATTTTAAATTCTCCATCCGCAACAGTTTTCGCTGAAGCGACATAATCGAACCTTTGTGACCTCGTTTTTCATCACAAAAAAGTTGAATTTCTTCATTGGTCATCGATAACAATTGAGAAATCCAAGACTTACCAAATTCACTTCTAAGAATATTTGCACTATCCAAACTCGCCTCAGATAGATTTAACTCTCGCTGAACTAAGCTAATATCTTCGACTTCAATTTGATCATAACTCAAATACAATTCTTGAGCATCCCGCACCCCTCGCCGTTTGGTTGATTCGGGGTCAAGGGTATAGACTTCAACTCGTTCGGGGAAAAGTTGACGTAAACCTTTAACGGTATTGAATTTTTTACCCTCAGAAACAGCTTCCCAACCATATTCGGAGTGCATATCAAAAATCAAATTAACAGCCGCTTGTTTTTTGATTATTCCTGATAATAATAGTCGAGTTAGAAAGGATTTACCCGTTCCTGATTTTCCAAAAATGCCGTTACTGCGTTCAACCATTCGATCTAAATCTACACAAACCGGAACGTTCATATCAATCGGTTGACCAATCGCAAAGTTACGGCGATGGGGGTCATCTTCCCAACCAAAAATCACTCTAAAATCCCGTTCACTGGCTTCATAAACCTGGGAAAAATGAGTCGGAATCGTTTTGACTGGAAGGAGTTGTATTTCGCTGTTGGTTTGAGTTTGAAAGGAAGCCAATGTCCCTCGACCATTATTTTGATTTTCCTGTTGTTTTTCGAGTTTGCGACGAATCGTTTCTTCTGACTGTATATCCGCCTGATTCAACATCAACATCGGGCTTAATTCTATGGTTCCATAGGTGCTATTTCCAGACAGAATTGCTTGCAGAAAATCATCACTAGGTTGAGGAGGATTGGCTAATATTCGCGCATTACTGGTTCCTAAAGAAACATCCGTCAGCAGACAGAAAAAATGTGATCGCACACCACGCACAACCAAAAATTTCCCGACTCTCATCTCTTCGACGGAGATATCTGCATGGAGTCGAACTTCTAATCCTTTGGTGAGGGAACCTTGAATAACGGAACCGAGCGGTTGTTCTGTGGTCATCGATTTAGATCTGTTGGGTGTTGGTGGCGAGTTACTCGGAATGAAGGGTAAAAGTTTTTATCCAAGCTAACCTCTATCTACTCTCTAATATTATGATATTTTCGTCAATCTTTTCACCGATAACCCGATCAATTTCGATAGATTTCTAGATTCCAACAAGCAAAACGCTTGCATGATTCTGGTTTAAAGTGAGAAATGACTTAAGAAGAAACTACTGTTAGAGGTTAAAATACTATAATGATGATTCATCACTTTTTATAGATATCTCCTCTTGTCCCAATTGTGTAAATTTCAATTTCAGCAGAATCAATATTGACTAGAAAGACGATTCTAATTTTACCAATACGCAGTCGATAAAATCCTTCCCAATTTCCCCTCATTTTTTTGATGTCAAGTTCTGTAAAAGGAATAATCCCCTGTTCGTCAACAAAAGTCAAGAGTTGATTGAGTTTTTCTGCAATTTTAGACGCATCTTCAAGATTTGCCTTTTCTAAAAATTTAATCGCGTTCTTACGAAATTTTATTGCCATGTTTCACCCAATCTGTCATATCAACTGATTCTTCATCTTCATAGTCAGACGGTGAACCAAACATTTCATCTAGTTCTTTTTGTTCTTTTTCACTGACGTAGGGAATCAAAGCCTGAGAAAGTAACAATCTTTCTTCTCGCAAAACTTCCCGCACACTCTCTTTAATTAAAGCTTTAAGTTCCTGAATTTCCATTAACGCTATCCTTCGGTGAAAACTGTATATACTTGAATATTGTATACATTATAAACTATATCATCTATTCGAGTCGTAGGGTGCATCAGACAATTAACTCTGTGATTCGATCATTAACTTCAAAATCTGATGCACCCTACTCATCTTGACAGGTGATGGTTTTGTTTGATAACGTTTTATAAAAAAACCTTAAGTTATGAGAAAAAAGCTTTAAGGGAGAAATTCACCAAGCAATTCTCTAGTATATAGAATAAAATATACAAAAATACAAATTACCTGCCATGTCTGCTGACAAAACCTTTGATTATCTTGCTATCAAGCCAATCTCTACGCCGATTGAACCAAAAAAACAAGGTGCAAAGCGTCACTGGGGTAGTCATCCCTATTTTACACGCAGAGCTTGGAATGTTGTGCAGGAGTATATTCGCACTTTTAGCCAGCTTGGTGATGTTGTATTAGATCCATTTGGTGGAACGGGGGTAACAGCAGTAGAAGCGTTGGTTCTCAAGCGTAAAGCAATTCACTGTGATATTAATCCGTTAGCAAATTTCATCTGTTCCCAAATTGCCGTTAGTCCAGTTGATATTAATGCGTTTCGGGCTGCTTTTGATGAAATAGAGAGAAATTGCAAAGAGGCAATTAATGAAGTCTATACTTTACCCGATGCCGAAGTTGAGAATCTAGAAATTGTATACTGGTATCCGCAAGGGATTCGCTTACCCCAAAATGCCGATGCGGAATATGTTGAGCAACTATTCACTCAGCGACAGCTATTTTCTCTTTCTCTCCTGTTGCATCACATTAAGCTAATCTCTGACTCTAGAATTAGAGATTTAATGAAATTTACTTTTTCGGCAACCCTTAATAAAACTAATCTCACCTTTAGCTCCACACGTGGAAGGTTAGCAAGCCGAGGAAATAGTGGAATTATGCACCGTTATCGCTATTGGATTCCGCCTAATACTCTCGATCTAAACGTATGGGAACAGTTTAGCCAGAAATTTAGAAATACTGTTAAATTTAAACTAGAAACTAACTTATTAATTGATCAATATCAAGAGCATAACCTATCTATTTTTAATCTTTCTGCAACCTCATTAACTAAAGATATTGAAAATGAATCTATAGACTATATTTACACCGATCCACCCTACGGTCAGCATATTGCTTATCTTGATCTTTCAACTATGTGGAATGCTTGGCTGGACTTGGAGGTTACTGATACTGCCAGACAATTTGAAGCAATTGAAGGTGGAGATTTAAAAAAAACAAAGCAGGAATATATTGATTTATTATCTTCTTCCATAAAAGAAATGTTCAAAGTTCTAAAGTTTGATCGCTGGTTAAGTATTGTATTTGCTCATAAAGATCCTGCTTATTGGGATGCTATCGTAAAATCTGCTCAAGAAGCTGGATTTGAATACGTTAATACTGCGGTTCAGCCTTCTAAAACTCCCTCACTACACAAGAGAAAAAATCCACTTACAGTCCTCTCTGGTGAACTGGTTCTCAATTTCCGTAAAGTTAGGAACCCCAAAACTATTGCTATTAGCAAAGTTGGTACAAATATAGTTAGTCTAATTAAAGAAGTAGCACAATTAACTATTGTAAAAAATGATGGTGCTAGTACGGAGGATATATATAATGCACTGATTCCTAAGCTTTTAGAAAATGGCTTATTAGGAGAGGTGAAAAAGCAGATTGAGGATATTACAGACATCCTCAGAGAAGAATTTATTTTTTCTGATCTCGATAACTTGTGGCGGATTAAACCCAATACTAAAATTGGCTGCTTCATTCCGTTAGAAGATCGAATTCGCTTCTACCTCATGGATTATTTAAATCGAATGGAGAGAGAATGGAAAAAAGCCACTTTTGATGATATTATTTTAAATGTGATGCCCAATCTCATCAATGGTCAAACTCCCCCCAATCAAACCATTCTAAATGTTTTGGAAAAGATCGCTTTCTCATCCGATGGGAAACACTGGCAATTAAGTCAAGAAGAAGGAATACAAATTGAACTTGATCTGGGTACTTTTGAGGTTAATAAGCTATTGCCAAGTCTTACTTTTCCTCAAGATCCAAATAAAATAGAACACGATGCTATTATTTACGCTTTAGCTAAGATTGGCTTGGCTGCGGGTTTACGAGTGCATATCGGCAAAAAAGAGCAAGGGACAAGTAGCTGGAATGGTGAAGCATTTAGTAATCTATCTTTATCAAAGTTGCCTATTCAAACACATCTTCAAAATTGGTCAAGAGGAAAAATTCAACAGATTGACTTAATTTGGTTTGATTCTTTACATGATCCTGTGTTTGCTTTTGAAGTGGAAACTAGCACGTCAATTACCACAGGAATTGACCGCTTTATGGAGTTGCTCAAGATCTTTCCTGATGTTGCTAAAAAGATTGTGTTAATTATTCCTCCTAAGCGATTAAGAAAAATGAATCAACTTCTTCAAGAGTCTCATTATATTGGACATCCCCTATACATGGAAAACAAGCTAGTTTATAGCTTCAGTGATAGCATTACTAAGATATATAAAACACTATCTACAAAAAAAATTCTTGACTTACAAGAAGTTTTAGCTGATATAAATAGCTTTCTAATTAGTCCAGGTGAATCAGACAATTAACCCAAAGATTAGATCATTAACTTGCAAATCTGATACATCCTACAGATCTAAATCTGTCTCATCTAAAATAACTTGGTTGAGTTTTGCACCTTTTAAATTAACCCCTTTAAGATTAGCACCTTTTAAGCTAACTTGATAGAAGACTGCATGACTCAAATCTGCACCACATAAGTTCGCCCCTTCTAAATTAACTTTGGTCAATTCAGCTTGACTAAGATTCACATTTTCTAAATTAGCCTGAGTCAAATTAGCACGAGTTAAGTCAATTCCTCGCAAATCTGCATCTTTAAAATCAACGCCCTGTAAACTGGCTTGGGTAAAATCAGCGTTGCGTAAATCGGTATGACTCAAATTAGAATTATCCAAATTTGCCCGAGTAAAATCAGCTTTTCTCAGGTCTGAATTCTGGAGATTTACCTTTAATAAACTCGCTCCGGTTAAATCCGCTTGTCGCAAATCGATTCCTTCTAAATTGGCTTGATCTAGAGAAGTCCGTTTTAGGTTAGCATGAGTTAAGTCGGTGTTTTTTAAATTAACTCTTTTTAAGTTTGCACCACAAAAATTAACGCCCGATAGATTACTTTCACTCAAATCAACATCGCTGAGATTGACACCAGGAAGTGAAACATTTGCTGCAATTAAATAAGCACCACCTTGACGCAAATCAATCTCGGTTGATAGGCGAGTATTGGGGTCATAAATAGCTTTTTCAAGAATCGATTCATTTAAAAGTGCTTCTCGAAGATCAGCCCCACTTAAATTTGCACCAGCTAGATTTGCTCGACTGAGATTAACGCCAAATAAATTAGCTTTACAGAGATTAACACCGCGAAGATTTGCTCCTTTGAGATCTGCTCCACTCAAGTCAACTCCTGAGAGGTTAGCTTCTTGTAAAAAGACATCAGGAGCTAATAAATAAGCCCCGACAAGAACGGGATCAATTTCTGGAGGAAATAACGTGCGATTACTATAAACAGCACCTTTTAGAATAGCTGTAAATAATTGAGCGCCTCTCAAATCAGCATCACTGAGATTAGCACCTGTTAAATTCGCTTGATCTAAGTTAGCACCGACAAGATTAGCTTTTTTGAGATTAGCCTGAGTTAGATTCGCGCCAGTGAGTTCAACCCCAATTAAAGTTGCTTCCCGTAAGTTTGCATGAGAGAGATTAGCCCTTGTCAAATTGGCGAGATTGATAAAAGCTTCACATAAGAAAGCTTTACTGAGATTAACTTCTGTTAAATCAGCTTCAATTAAATCGGCATAAACTAACAAAGCTTCACTGAGATTAGCGCCTCTAAGATTTAATCCTCGAAAATTAGCCCCCCGAAGTTGCGCTCCGATTAAGTTTGCACCTTGGAGTTCTTTTTGTTGTAAGCCAAGCTGAGGTAGAAAGTCACCAACATTCATTCATCTGAGAGTAGAATTAAACTTGGGAAAAATAACTGCATTGAACTCATTAAAATCTCTATTTCCAGATAAAATTTAACTAAAAAAAACTACAATTGTCCCAGAAAATCATTAAGAGTTTTTAATTTTAAATTCAATCAATTTAGGTTTGAAAATAACAATCAGATCTTTGAATTGAATTAACAAACGACATGAAGATCGCAAATCTATTAATTTAAGGCATACTATACAAAAGAAGCTTTTCAATGTTCGTTTTCTCATCAACTGGTCACTCCCATACCCTCACCTATGAATCCGTCGAACTCAGACCACCCTGTTAAGAAGCCCCTATCTGCTGATGCTCAAATCTCTACACCCGATCAAATGAACCCCCTCAATACCCGAACTCCCGAAGCACTTTTGCGGTTAAAAGATGCGGCGATGGAAGCGGCTATTGATGCGATTGCTTTGCTGGAGAACGGTCGATATCTTTATCTGAACTCTCAGCATCTGCGGATGTTTGGCTATAACGATGTGCAGGAGTTGATCGGTCAACCTTGGCAAGTTCTCTACGAACCTGAAGAAGCCAACCGTTTGCAAAAGCAAGCCATCCCTATTGTAGAGTCTGTTGGGCATTGGCACGGAGAAGCGATCGCGAAACGCAAAGATGGCAGTACATTTGTCCAAGATGTTTCCTTAACTTATACCGAAGACCAAGTTTTGATCTGTGTTTGTCGCAACATCACCCAACGGAAACAAGCCGAACAACAGCAAGCGGATCTCCTCGAACAACTCCGCCGCAGCAATGCCATTTTACAAGCTCAACAAGAAGCCTCTTTAGAGGGATTTTTAATCATTGATCAAAATCGCCAAGTCATCTCCCATAACCAAAAATTTTGTCAACTTTGGCAGATTCCCCAAACCCTGATCAAACGGGGTAAAGACCCAGAGTTATTAAGATATGTTTTAGATCAATTGGCTTCGCCGAAAGAATTTATCGATAAAGTTGAGTATGTTTATCAACATCGAGAACTGATTATCGAGGACGAAATCCAGTTAAAAGATGGACGTATCTTTGAACGCTATTGTGCGCCGCTTCCCTCGCCATCAGGAGGCTATTATGGTCGGATTTGGTCATTTCGAGATATTAGCGATCGCATTGCGATGGAAGAACAATTACGAGTCTCTGATCAACGACTTTCTTTGTTGGTTCAGCAAACCCCTCTAGCTGTGATTGAATGGAATACTGAATTTCAAGTCACGGCTTGGAATCCGGCGGCGGAACACATTTTTGGCTACACTGCTTCAGAAGTGTTTGGAAAAAATCTCGAATTTTTGATTCCTGAATTTGAGCAAGCCCAAGTGAGCGATGTTGTTGCCGATCTACTCACCCAAAAAAATGGGAGTTATAGTATTAACCAAAATCAGACTAAAGACGGTCGTTTAATTACCTGTCAATGGTACAACACTCCACTGGTGACTGCGGAAGGGGAATTAGTGGGAGTCGTATCAATGGCAATCGATATTACTGAACAAAAGCGTATTCAAGTTGAATTACAACGTTCTCAGGCACAACTCCAAGCTATTTTAGATAATACACCTGTAGCGATTTATGTCAAAGATTTAGAAGGTCGTTATATTCTACTTAACCGTGCGATTGAAGACATTTTTCAGATCAAACAAGCGGACTGGATCGGTAAAACCGATTTAGAAGTGATGCCGCCGACAATTGCTGAATCAATTTTAGAGAATGATCTACAAGTGATTCTTAAAGGTCAATCTATTCATCTCGAAGAAACTGTTATTTCTCAGGGAGAGGAACGTCATTTTGTTGCCGTCAAGTTTCCCTTATTAAATGAAAATAATCAACCCTATGCTCTCTGTGGAATTTCGACAGATATCACTGATTTTAAACGAACTGAACAAGAACTCAAAACTCAAAAATCTTTTCTACAAAGCATTTGGGATAATATTAATTATGGTATCTTTGTTCTTGATGTGATTAACCAGGGTGAAGATTTTCGATTTGTCAGCTTCAATCCAGCTATCATTAAAACGTCTAATCAATCCCTAGAAAGCTTGGTTGGCAAAACGCTAAAGCAAGTCTTTCCCCAAGAGATGACTAAAGCTTTCATTCCTCGCTATGTAGAAGTTGTGCATTCGGGTGAGAGTATTTCCTTTGAAGAACAGTTCTCAAATGAGCATGATTTAAGTTGGTGGTTTATTACTCTTGCACCTTTAAAAAATGCTCAAGGTAAAGTCTATAAAATTATTGGGACTAGCGAAAATATTACCGAACGCAAACGCATTGAAGAAAAACTGAGAACGCAACAAAATCAAATTAAGTATTTACTCAATAATATTCCCCACATGGCTTGGCTGAAAAATAAAAACGGTCAATTTATTGCCGTGAATGAACCTTTGAGTCGGAGATGTGGTTTAACTCCAGAAAACATGATCGGTAAAACTGATTCTGAACTTTTAAATGCAGAATTTGCGCGGAAAGTGATTAGAGATAATCGGCAAGTTCTTGTCTCCAAACAACCTCAACGTATTGAGCAACGAATTATTGATGCTCAGGGTAAAGTAAGCTGGTTAGAAATTTATAAAACTCCCATTATCGGAGATAAAAATCAGGCAATCGGAACTGTGGGAATTGCGATTGAAATTACCGACCGTAAACAAACTGAACAATACTTTCGACAACAAGCTAGACGCGAAAAAATCCTCAATCAACTAACAACACAAATCCGAAAATCTCTAGAGTTTGAAACAATTTTACAGACAAGTTTAGCCAGTGTTAAAGACTGTTTAACAGTAGATCGTTGTGGGTTTTCTGTATATTATCCCCATGTCGAACAGCCTTACTGGGAAGTGATCCAAGACTCTCATAATGAAGATTTACCCGACTTTAAAGGACAAATTTTTTCTGCTGCTGTGATTGCTCCGATTACCGAACGAGCTTTAAACGCAGAAGTGATCAAAATTGTGGATGCTGATCTCGAAGAGAATCGCATTTTTAGACAAGCTTTGAGAGCGACTAAAACTAAATCGATGGTCAGTATTCCCCTGCAAAGATCATCGGGTCAAATTGGCTTACTCACCTGTAGTATACACCAGAACAAAGTTCGTAATTGGACAGATGAAGAAGTCAACTTACTGCAAGCTGTTGTCGAACAATTAGCCATTGCTTTTAAACAAGCCGAACTCTACGAACAAACCCGAACAAAAGCTCAAGAACTCGAACAAGCAATGCAAGAACTTCGCCGCACTCAGGCGCAGATGATTCAAAATGAAAAAATGTCTTCTTTAGGTCAAGTCGTTGCGGGTGTTGCTCACGAAATTAATAATCCAGCAAGTTTTATTTATGGGAACCTCACTCATACTCACGATTATGCTAATGATCTATTAAAACTGATTGAACTCTATCAAACTCACTACCCAAATCCGCCTTCAGAAATTGAAACAGAAATCGCCAAAGTAGACTTAGAGTTTATAATGGAAGACTTACCCAAACTGATCCATTCTATGCAAAATGGCGCAGAACGAATCAAAAAAATTGTTGAGTCATTGCGTACCTTTTCCCGTCTCGATGAAGCCGAATTAAAAACTATTGATCTGCACAAAGGGATCGAGAGTACCTTGATGATTGTCGAAAGTCGTTTGTACAAAAACTCAAACCATCCCGCCATTGAAGTCATTAAAGAATACGGTAATTTACCTCGAATAGAATGCTACGCCGGACAACTCAATCAAGTCTTTATTAATATCCTCAGCAACGCCATTGATGCCCTTGAAGACTCCCTAAAACAAATCAGAGAAAGCGGACAAACTTTCGAGAATCCTCAAATTAAAATTCGGACTGGACTCACACCCGATCATCAAGTGATGATTGCGATCGCCAATAACGGTTTAGAGATTCCCGCAGAGATTCAACAACACATCTTTGATCCCTTTTTCACCACCAAACCCGTTGGGAAAGGAACAGGTATGGGTTTATCCATTTGCTATCAGATTATCACCGAAAAACATGGCGGTTCGATTGAGTGTATTTCTCAACCCAAACAGGGAACAGAATTTATAATCCATATACCGATCCGTTAGGATTTAGAAAAACTGTAAATCGTTTGGGGTTCAAGCCGATCACAAACTGAGGATGGAAATTGAGTCAGAGGAAACGTTTTTCGCTGAAGTTGTACTTTTAAATTCGCTAACGGATCAACACCAGGAGAAACTAGAAATTCTAACTTTTTGAGTTCAGGCGAAGTAATAATTTGATCCAGAATTTTAGCGATCGCTTCTAGATAAGGATGATCCGCTTGTTCATACCAATCCCAACTCGCAGAATCCGGTTGATCTAAGCCTAAATGAAACGTCAAAGAGGTTCGATGAAACAAAGCCGTCGCCACAGGACGCTGTTCTTCTTGCAAGAGTAAATCGTGACTTCTGGCTAAATGAGTGAGTTTTTCTAAGCGATCAGAACGTTCATGGAGTCGAGCCGCAGATTGCAACACCGCAGGAGTCGCAGGCGTATCTGGAGTCAATTCTTCCTCCACCGACTCTATCTCTTTTTCATTCCATTGAATCGCCACCGTCACCAAATAAGTTTGAATCAACAAATGACCCAGTTTTTTGGCTTTGGTTGCCAGATAAACCGAATTATGATCCGTCGCTTCGATCAACAACGGTACCCGATCTACAATTTCAATTCCATAGCCTTTTAACCCAGCAATTTTACGAGGATTATTGGTAATCAACCGAATTTTTTTCACCCCAATATCATTGAGAATCTGCGCCCCCATGCCATAATTTCGCAAATCAGCCGGAAATCCTAAACGTTCATTTGCTTCTACCGTATCCAATCCCAAATCTTGTAAAGAATAGGCTTTTAACTTATTAATCAATCCAATTCCTCGGCCTTCCTGTCGCAGATAAACCACCACACCCGCCCCGGCTTGTTCGATCATTTTCAACGCACTTTGCAACTGCATCCGACAATCACAACGCAACGATCCAAACGCATCTCCAGTCAGACATTCCGAATGCACCCGCACCATCACAGGCTGATTGTGAAACTCTACCGGATCACCTTTAACAATCGCAACGTGTTCTGATTGATCAAGCGTATTCCGATAGGCATAAATCAAAAAATCACCAAACTGAGTTGGCAACTTGGCAACAGATTCGCGATGAATAAAGCGATCATGGGTGAGGCGATAACTAATCAGATCGGCAATGCTAATCAGTTTAAGATCATGAACCTGAGCATATTCAATTAACTCCGGTAAACGAGACATCGAACCATCTGGGTTTTGAATTTCACAAATCACTCCACTGGGATATAAACCCGCCAAACGAGCCAAATCAATAGCGGCTTCTGTATGACCTGCGCGTTTCAAAACACCCCCTTCTCGCGCTCTCAAGGGGAAAATATGGCCGGGTCGTCGTAAATCTTTAGAACCCGTTGTGGGATTAATAGCGACTTGGATCGTGCGGGCGCGATCTTCAGCAGAAATTCCGGTACTGACTCCCATCGCCGGAGACGCATCAATACTCACGGTAAAAGCGGTTTGGTTGCTGTCGGTGTTGTTAGCGACCATCAAGGGCAAATCCAGTTCATCGAGGCGATCGCCTGTGAGGGCCAGACAAATTAATCCTCGGGCATGAACGGCCATGAAGTTAATCATATCAGGAGTGGCAAACTGAGCCGCACCAATCAGATCGCCTTCATTTTCCCGATGTTCATCATCAACCACGACAATACAACGTCCAGCTTTGAGATCAGCAAGGGCATCTGCGATTGAGTCGAATTTAAACGGTTGAGTTGGATTGTTTGGAGAGGACACGGAGTCGTTCACACCTTTTCGGCTGTCTAATTTAGTTTCTTTTGATTGTAACGGTTTAACTCGATCAAGGCATCCTCAACAGAGCGATCGGTGACAAGTCTAGATTTGGTTTTCTGATGGCTTAAAATTAAAGTGTATCAATTGTGTTCAGTATCTACATCTACAGTACATCTGATTCATTCCCGTCGAGCTGACATTTATCCCTGTGTCTGTCCCTTCATCTGTGAGCCATGCCTGTTAATCCCTTGCGTCGTCTATTCGCTCCCAAATTTAGAATGCCTTTGCAATTGATCTTAATCGTACCTTTTGCGATTCAGATTGTGGTCGTTGTCGGGTTAACAGGGTATCTGGCTTACCGCAATGGCCAGAAAGCAGTACAGGATTTGGCGAGTCAGTTGATGGATGAACTCGGTAATCACGTTAACGAACGACTCGATAATTATCTGGAAGAACCGCTACTGATTACTCAGATTAATACCGATGCGGTTCGGATTGGACAACTGGCTTTGAAAAATTTGTCGGTGATGGAGAACCGTTTTCTCCTGCAAATGCAGCGCTTTGAGTCTGTCCAAGAAATTTATCTCGGTACCGCAGACGGAGACTATCTCGGTGTTTATCGGACTTCAGATCCAACACTCGCCAGTTTTGCTTCTCCGACCTACTATCAACGGTTGTTAAAGCAGCGCGATCCCTTACTGGAACCGATTTCTCCCCTCCAATCACTTGATGAGTTTGATCCTCGGACTCGACCTTGGTATAGTGCAGCAGTACAAGGCGGACAAGCCACCTGGAGTCCCATTTACCTCTTTGATCGCGGAGAATTTGGTATAACCGCCGCTCAACCGTTCTATGATCGCAGTGGTAATCTCCAGGGGGTGATGGCGGTTGATTTAGTGTTAACGGTGTTAAGTGATTTTCTACGTCGCCTGAAGTTAACGCCGTCGGGGGAGATTTTTATATTAGAACGTTCGGGCCAATTGGTGGCAAGTTCTACGAATGAACCGCTTTATCAGATTAATCCGAATAATGATCAAGAGTTTAGAATTCGAGGGGTACAAAGTCAAAATCCACTGACTCAAGCCACGATTAAGCATTTGATTGAATCGGTTGGGTCACTGCCTGAGATTAAGCAAGTCCAACAATTAGATTTTAAAGTTAATGGAAAACAACATTTTTTAGAAGTTTCGCCCTATTCTGATGGTTATGGGTTGGATTGGTTGATTGTGGTGGTCGTTCCTGAAGCTGATTTTATGGGGCAAATTAATGCCAACCGTCGCACGACAATTATTCTTTGTTTAGGTGCTTTAGCCTTAGCGATTGGGTTAGGTTTATTCACTTCTCGTTGGATTGCCAAACAAATTTTACAACTGGCGCGGGCGAGTCAGGCGATCGCGTTTGGACAGCTTGATCAAACGGTTCATGCCGCTCGGGTGAGTGAATTAGAGGTTTTAGCTGAGTCGTTTAATCAGATGGCGCGTCAGTTGAAAACGGCTTTTGTAGAGTTAGAAATTCGGGTTGAAGAACGCACGACTCAACTCAAAGATGTTAATCAATTATTGCGAGAAGAAATTTGGGAACGTAAGCAGATTGAACGAGCGTTGCGACTGTCGGAAAATAAATTTTCTAAAGCCTTTCATAGTAACCCAAATCCGAGCATTATGACTCGGTTAATTGATGGGTATATTCTAGAGTTTAATGAAAGTGCGCTTAGTTTTTTTGAATATAAATCGACTGAAGTTGATGATAAAAACTCATTAGAATTGAATATTTGGGCGAATTCAGCAGATCGCGATCGCGTTTTTGACTTACTGGATAAACAAGGTATTGTTCGGAGCTTTGAATGTGATTTTCGGACTAAATCCGGTAAAATTCGGATTGGATTATACTCAGCAGAACTGATTGATTTGAACGGACAAACTTGTGTATTGAGTATTTTACATGATATCACAGAACGCAAACAAAATGAACTGGCGTTGCAAAATCGCGCTCTGATTGATCATTCAATTAGTCGAATATTTCAGCAGTTTGTTGACCAAGATGTGACGACAGCGATTAATTTTGCTCTCGCAGAAATTGGTAAGCTAACCAATAGTGATCGCTGTTATGTGATTCAATACGCAGATCAAGATCGACAGTTTATTCAAATGACCCATGAGTGGTGTAATAAAAATGTGCCTTCTGTGATTCATAAAGTCCAAGAAATCTCTGTTCAACCCCTGAGTTGGAGTTATCAACAACTTCAAAATAATAATATTCTCCACATTCCTAATATCGAAGATTTACCCGAAGCAGCGAGTAATGAAAAACGAAATTGGAAATATGAAGGAACTCAATCTGTTTTAGCAATTCCGATGATTAGCGCCGGAGAAATTGTCGGTTCAGTGGGGTGTAGTATGGTTCGTTATGTCAAAGAGTGGACACAGGAAGAAATTAAGTTAATTCAACGAGTCGGTGAGATTATTCCGATTGGTTTAGAACGAGATATCGCCGAACAAGGACTCAAAGAAAGCCAAGAACGATTACAGGGGATTTTAGAAAATGCAGAAGATGCGATTATTTCGGTTGATGAAAATCAAAAAATTTTACTGTTTAATCATGGGGCTGAGAAAATTTTTGGCTATTCTCCAGCTGAAGCAATTGGTCAATCTTTAGAAAATTTGCTGCCGATGACTGCACGAAATGTTCATCATCAATATATGAGTGATTTCTCTCGTTTAGAGTGTCAATCTCGGAAAATGGGTGAACGTTCTAGAGAGGTTTATGGACGGCGAAAAACGGGCGAAGAATTTCCAGCAGAAGCTTCGATTTCTAAGTTAAAAATGCGTGATGGCTGGATTTTTACCGCTATTTTAAAAGATATTACTAAACGCAAACAAGCGGAAATGGTATTAGAACAAGCAAAGGATGCTGCTGAAGCGGCTAACCGGGCTAAGAGCGAATTTCTGGCGAATATGAGCCATGAATTACGAACACCTTTAAATGCGATTCTCGGCTTTTCTCAACTAATGAACCGTGATCCGTCTCTCACGTCTGAACAGCAAAATAGTCTGAATATTATTAATAGTAGTGGTGAACATTTACTCACCTTGATTAACAGTATTTTAGACCTCTCAAAAATTGAAGCCGGTCGGATGATATTAAATGAGAATAGCTTCGATCTTCATTATTTACTCGATACCTTAGAAAAGATGCTACATTTAAAGGTCGAGACTAAAGGTTTATCTCTACTGTTTGAACGGGATGAAAATGTTCCTCAATTTATTAAAACTGATGAAGGAAAACTCCGTCAAGTTTTGATAAATTTACTGGGAAATGCCATTAAATACACCGAGAAAGGCGGGGTATCTTTAAAGGTAAAAAAACAAAGTTATTCCCTGGATAAATCACCAGAAACAGTTAATATCGTCTTTGAAATAACTGATACCGGAACCGGAATTTCTTCTGAGGAAATTTCGACCATTTTTGATGCTTTTGTACAAACAACCACCGGACGAAAATCTCAACAGGGAACTGGTTTAGGATTACCGATTAGTCGTAAGTTTGTCCAAATGATGGGCGGAGATATCCAGGCTAAAAGTGAGTTAGGTGTCGGCACCCGTTTTGAATTTAATATTCGAGTCATTCCCACAGAATCCGGTGATATTATTGCTCAAAAAAATCCTCAAACCGCTATCGGATTAGAACCCGATCAACCCGAATATCGGATTTTAGTGGTCGATGATCAATGGCAAAATCGTCAACTTTTATTACAGCTTTTAATCTCAGTGGGCTTTCAGGTCAAAGAAGCTGAAAATGGTCAAGAAGCGATTAACCTCTGGAACAGTTGGAAACCTGATTTTATCTGGATGGATATGCGAATGCCGATTTTAGATGGATATGAAGCCACCCAACAAATTCGGGCTTCTTCTGAGGGAGATCAAGTGGTGATTGTTGCCTTAACAGCCAGTGCTTTTGAACAAGATCGAGGAGCCGTTTTAGAGGCGGGATGTGATGATTTTGTCGGGAAACCCTTTCGAGAAGAAATTATTTTTGAAAAGTTGGCTCACTATTTAGGGGTACGGTATATTTATCAACCAAAAATTCAATCTATGAATTTGAATTTGTCTTTGAATACAGAGCAAACCCTAGATAAAATTCAGCCAGCCCACTTACAAATAATGTCAGCCCAATGGCACCAACAAATGCAACAAGCGGCTTTAGTGGGTCGAGATCGACAAATGTTAGATTTAATTAAAGACATTCCAGAAACTCATGCTTCTGTCGCCAACGCCTTAACCCAGATGATCGAAAACTTTGAATTTGACCAGATTGTAGAGTTAATGACTCCCCAAAGCGATTCTCGAGAATCCTAAAAAAAAGAGCGGGTCATAGAGTAGAATAACAACACAGTTGAGAACAATGAAATTTGTGCGATCCCGAGCCAAAAATAGGAACACCAGAGTCATGATTTTTGGGGTGAACCACTTGGCTACACGATTATTCTCGAAAGGTCAGCCAATGATCCCACCACGATCCTTTCAACGGAGGAGAACCCTGAGTTAACCTAGAATTAGATCACGTAATCTGCTATCGGTTGAATCTTGTTTTCCATCCCCGGTACACTCCTCTGGTCTATCTCCATAAAAGCTGAGTTGATCTCAATCCTCATTTTCGAGTTGTGAATTGCTATAGATGAGTGTACGTTATTGAGAGATTATCCCTATTTTTAGCCGAGATTGACTGAGGGAGTCCATTCAAACCACAATTTCCAATTCCAAATCTGATGACTCACAATTCCGTTCGGGAATACAAAGCTGATATTCTGATTGTTGATGATACCCCGAACAACCTGCGCGTTTTATCTTCAATATTGCAAGAGCAAGGATATGAAATTCGCAAGGCTGTTAACGGTAAAATGGCGATCCGTTCGGTGCAAGCTGACCCGCCGGACTTGGTGTTGCTCGATATTAAAATGCCCGATTTGGATGGCTATCAAGTTTGTTCTCAGCTCAAAGCAATAGAAACTACTCGGGATATTCCGGTGATTTTCTTGAGTGCTTTGGATGATGTTTTTAATAAAGTGTTGGCTTTTCAAGTCGGTGGAGTGGACTATATTACCAAGCCTTTCCAAGTCGAAGAAGTTATCGTGCGGGTGAAAACTCATCTGACTCTACGGCGACTCACTAAAGATCTCGAATTGCGGGTACAGGAACGAACGACAGAATTGACACATACCCTCAATGAGTTACAACAAACTCAGGTTCAACTCGAAGATTCCCTGCGAGAATTGATTCAGGCTCGAGATGTCGCTGAAAAAGCTAGTCAGGCTAAAAGTCAATTTCTGGCGATGATGAGTCACGAACTGCGAACTCCTCTTAATGCCATTATCGGTTACAGTCAGTTGCTAGAAATGGAGGCTCAAGATCAAGAGCTTAATGAGTTTATCCCCGATTTACAACAAATTAGCCACGCCGGACAAGACTTGCTAGAAATTTTTAGTAATATTCTTGAAATGTGCCAAATTGAAGCCGGAAAACACCGATTTAATGTCTATGAATTTGAGGTCAAAGCATTAATCGACGAAGTGATTACTCAAATTCAACCTTTAGCGGATAAAAATAATAATACTTTAACAGTTCACTCTGTCAATGATCCCGGTTCCATATTTGCCGATCAAGTCTGGATGCGTCAATGTGTGTTGCAACTGCTCAGTAATTCTTGTAAGTTTACTCACAATGGTACGATTACTTTAAGTCTCGAACGCCAAAATAGATCTCAATTACAATCTAAAAGTTCTGTATATAATCAAGTTAATTCAACTGATTGTTTGGAGGATGTGATATTAGTGAAATGCAACGATACGGGAATTGGGATTAAAACGGAGTGTGTATCCCAGATTTTTGAACCGTTTTTTCAGGTGGATGGATCAACAACTCGTAAGTATGGCGGTGTGGGACTGGGTTTAGCGATCGCGAAAAGTCTATCTCAACTCATGGGAGGAGATATTAGCGTTGAAAGTGTTTTTGGTCAAGGATCAACTTTTACCCTCTGGCTACCGACTCAACTCCCCCCGTCTACATCAAATTTTTAATTACTCCTGTTCTCCTTAGCCCACTTCCAGAGATTGATGTTGACAAACTATGAGCGAAAATCAAACTGAACCTCGTAAAATTAGTATTCTTATTGTTGATGATACCCCGAATAATTTACGATTTTTGTCGAGTATGTTGTTAGAACATGGGTATGAAGTTCGTAAAGCTATTAATGGAAAAATGGCATTAAGATCGGCTCAAGCTGAACCACCAGACTTGATTTTACTCGATGTCAGAATGCCTGATATGAGTGGTTATGAAGTGTGTCATGCTCTCAAAGAAAAACCAGAAACTCGCGAAATTCCGGTGATTTTTCTCAGCGCTCTTGATCATGAAAAAGACAAGGTGATTGCGTTTGAAATGGGAGCAGTTGATTATGTCACGAAACCGTTTCAGTTTCAAGAAGTTTTATCCCGCGTTAAAACTCACATCACAATTCAACATCAACGACAACTATTAATGCAGCAAAAAGCTCGGCTAGAAGAAGAAGTTCGCGCTCATAGAGAGACAGAGTTAGCCCTGAAAAAAGCAAACCAAGAACTTCAACGTCTTGCTAGTATTGATACTGTCACTCATGTGGCAAATCGTCGTTGTTTTGATGAATATTTTCAAGAACAGTGGCAACAGTTAGCCTTACAAAAAGAAGCAATTTCTCTGATTTTATGTGAAATTGATGAATTTAACGCTTATATAGAAACCAATGGTGATCCTACCGCAGATGAGTGTTTACGAACTGTAGCTTGGGCAATTTCTCGCCCAATTAAACCCGCTAAAAATTTAGTGGCTCGTTATAGTGATGCTAAATTTGGTTTGATTTTACCGCGTACAACAGTCGCTGAAGCGTTTAGAGTAGCAGAACAAATTCGGATAGAAGTTGCTCAGTTAAAACTCCATCATGCAGCGGCTCAAGTCAGTCCTTATGTGACCGTGAGTTTGGGGGTTAGCAGTGGGGTTCCGAGCAGCAAATCACAGCCCAAAACATTGATTGAAACCGCAGATCGAGGACTCCACGAAGCCATTAATCAAGGCTATAATCGCACTGTGATTCATCAGTAAATGGAACTTTGTCTATTAGAGCAAGTCGGAGTTATTAACAGTACAGAAATAATCAATAACTCCGATGAACTTTGATATCTTTGATGAAGACTATTATCTCAAAAAATATCCGTATTTGCAACCCGCTATTGAACAAGGCATTATTCAATCTGGTTTAGACCATTTCCAACGCTTTGGCTTACAACAGGGGTTAACAGGCGTTTCTCGCTACTACGACGAAGCCTATTATTTAGCTAAAAATCCGGATGTGGCGGCGGCTGTCGATGCAGGAATATTCCCCTCTGGACTCGCTCATTTTATTGAAATTGGCTACGAACAAGAAGGGCGAACTACTATTTCTTCGGATTACAATGATTTTGTTTATCGAGAAACGAATCTAGATCTAATCCCTTTTATTCAAACTTATCCTTTCCAAAATCCTCGTCCTTTTCGCAATGGATTAGAACATTTTCTCAAATTTGGGGCTGAAGAAGGACGCTACAGCAATTCCTTTTTTGAAGCGGAATATCTCGCCCGATATCCGAATATTATCCCCGCTATTGAGTCAGGAGTTTTGAGAACCGGACGGGATCATTATGAACAATTTGGGCAATTTGAAGAAGGACGAAAAGCAACTTTTATCGGCACTTCTAATAGTGATACTTTAGAAAGTTTTGGAGTCGGTGAAGTTGAATTGATTGGAATCACTCCGGGCTTGGATGCTGAGGGTGATCGCATTTATGTTAATACTGGAAATCGGGGACAAGATATTTTAACGGGAAGTTCAGCTTCCGATACGTTTGTTCTTGGGACAGAGACTTCTTTTTTGATTAACTGGGATAATTCGGTGAGAGAAGTGCCGCCAAAAGATTTTTATTACAATCATTTTAATTCCGGCGGTATAGCAATTATTAGAAATTATGACCCCAATAATGATTTTATCAAACTCGGTCATAATAGCCCGGATTATTATGAATTTTCATCTCTCCCCTACTTAAACCAAACAACTCCCGACTCCCTCTCGATTACCAGCAATAATGGTCGAAGTTTGGCAATAGTTGTGGGGATTACTGATGTTAATAATTTGAATCTAATTTATGGAAATAAAGCCACAGTTGAACGCAACTTTTTTGAGGATAATTATCTGGTCGAAAATCCCGATGTTGATGCCTTAGTCGAAGCCGGAGAGTATCGTTCAGGCTTGGATCATTATGAACAAGTCGGTCAATTTGATGGGGAACGTTCGGCCAAGTTTATCGGTACACCGGGAAACGATATTGTTACTGCTTTTGGCATGGGTTCTCATCAAATTTTCGGGGTCGATGCTGTGCAAAGTTTGTATGAATTTGCCACACCCACAGGAGTATCTTACACCAGCGACGGTAGCGGCGAATTTGATACCTTAATTGGCAGTTCGGGAACAGATACTTTTGTTTTTGGTGATATCCTATTAACTTATAATGAAGGTCTACAACTCCAGCAATTTTATCGGGAAGAAGGGGAAGCCCTTATTCAAGATTTTAATCAAGAACATGGAGATCAAATTAAATTTCTAACGATATTCGATGAAACCTATAGCATTTTCCCATCAGGCGATGATTTAGTGCTAGCAATTGAAGGGGATACGATAGGGGTTCTCGATGGAGGGGCAGACATCACATTAGAGCCTGTTAATGTGCAAGAAGATAACTTAGGATGGTATAAAATTATTACTTTGGGTTAATTGCCGACCCCTAAAAAAAAGTAGAGACGTGCAATTTAAACACGCCTTTACTCTCTCAAGAACTGTTAAACCTTACATATCTCTGTCATAGTATCGGTTAAAGAATCGGTTAGAATTCGAGTTAGAACGGCGGTTATAAATGCGGTTGGAAGTGGTCTTCTCCGGGGTCTTGTTAGCGGTGTTTTCAGCAGTATTATCAGTGCGGTTCAAATTCCGGCTAGAACGGCGGTTATAAGTGGTCTTCTCGATGTTTTCAGTGGTGTTCTCAGTGGGGTTATAAACTCGGTTAGAACGGCGGTTAGAAGTGGTGTTCTCGCTAGTGTTGTCAGTACGGTTGTAAGTTCGGTTAAAACGGTCGTTATCAATGCTGTTGTCAGTCGTATTTTCAGGAGTGTTGTCAGTCGTATTTTCAGGAGTGTTGTCAAGTCGGTTAGAGTTTCGGTTAGAACGGCGGTTATAAATGCGGTTGGAACTGGTGTTTTCGGTGGGGTTATCGGTACTGCTTTCAGTGTTATTTTCAGTTTTAGTTGGATTAATGCTTTGTGAATAAGCAGTTGCAGAATAGTCATGGGTAAAGTAAGTATGACCTAAAGTTTTATCTTGATAGGTACGTTTTGCAAACCGCCAACCGGGTTCTAAAATAATTTTGACAAAGCCATTAGAAACACCATAGCTTCGACCAATCACAATCGGTTCATCGTAGGGATTTTCCCGAGAAGTTGCGACTAATAAAATATCATCCCCTACACCTCGAACACTCAGACTATGAGATAGGGCTAAATCTTCGCCTCCCATCCGCACAGAATAGCCATTACTATCGGTTGCTCGTCCACAAATTCCGGTAAAATCAAAGTTGAGTAATAACGGATCAACTTGAATTGGATTACTGCCACTTTCACTCCAACACGGTGTCGAATTAGAAACCTGTTCAACAATCACTAATGAGTATCCATAAGCACGAGGAACAGCCATCGCGACAAATCGTTCTTGTTCGACTTCTCTTTGACCAAATTCAACTGCAATAGCTTCAGAAGCAACATTTACAGTAGATAAAACGGTCATCGCGAGGGCAGCCAAAGTTCGTTTAAATACACGTTTCATAGCTCAAGAAAACCTCAATAAATGTGTTCAAAAGACCTACGCTATTAATCTGGTGATCATAGAGTAGAAATTAATAACGTTGATAGACGATCCTCAGATCAGATAATTTTGTGGATGTGACTCAATCGCTGAATAATTTGCTTTTTCGGATTCATCTCAATAGTATCAGAAGGTTTTTGATTTTTAACTATAAATAGAATCCTAGAGACCAAAAAACTGTCAAATTTGTAACAACTGTCGTGTCAGCTTCATTAAACAAGTCTTTAAAGTTGCGGTAAAGGTTCCGGAACCTCCAAGATTTTTTGCAGTCATTCAGTGAGTAGCTGTTGCGGGTTTATATTGTAGATCCCGTTTAGGAACGCCTAGTTCCCGTGTTTTTGCGGCAAATTCCAGCAAAATTCCATCGGGATCAAAGAAATAAAACGAGGAGATAAATTTCGAGCCATATCCCGACAAACTAAGGCTAAATGATTTATACCTTGTAATTTAAACTGATTCATCAGCAAGCCCCAATTCTATTTTAGGAAAAATCAATCTGAAAATATTGTTGTGTACTATTTTTGGCACAGTCCGGTTAAATGTCAATCTGTCATCAAACATAAATCAAGGGTGAGTCAAGCCCCACCCCGATTTTAGTTAAAAATCATTTACAAAATTGTGGATGATGCTTACGCACAAACGAGGGGTTCAGAAGCCACCTCAATAACTTTCCGCCCCACAGACGCCGCTACCGGACGTAAATTTTTCACTAACTGTATCATGTCTGCTAACGACAACGCCTGACGCGCATCAGAGACAGATTTCTCCGGTTCGGGATGACACTCTACCATGATGCCATCGGCACCACAAGCGACGGCCGCCCGTGCCAGGGGTTCAACGAGTTCTCGTTTTCCGGCAGCATGAGACGGGTCAACGATGATGGGAAGATGGGTTAACTGTTTGAGTCCGACGACTCCCCCCAAGTCCAGAACATTGCGAGTGAAACTATCGAAACTGCGAATTCCTCGCTCACACAAGATGACATCGGGGTTGCCATGCGCCATAATATATTCAGCCGCCATGATGAATTCTTCGAGAGTCGCCGCTAGTCCTCGCTTCAAAATCACAGGTTTTCCGGCTTGTCCGATGGCTTTGAGTAACTCGAAATTCTGCATATTACGGCTACCGATTTGCAACACATCGGCGTAGGTGACAACAGATTCAATTTGCGGAATAGACATCACTTCTGTCACGACAGGAACGTTATAACGCTGACTGACCCCCTGTAAAATTTTTAATCCTTCCAAGCCAAGACCTTGAAAGGAATAAGGAGAAGTACGCGGTTTGTAGACACCGCCTCGCAACAGTTGAACAGGGGTTTTTATTAACTGTTCGGCGACTTGTTCCATTTGTTCGAGACTTTCAACGGTACAGGGGCCACCAATAATCAACAATTCTTGACCGCCAACGGTTATCTGTTCGTTAATTTTAATCTGGGTTTGGTGTTCGGGATGGGTTTTGCTGACGAGTTTAGCTTGAGACATGGTGAAATTCTCCTTAAGTTTGTGAATGAGTCAAAAAAAAACCCAGAACTTCAGGTGTTCCGGGTGAGGTTAAAGAACCAGCATGAAAACTTACCCGGAATGTGTTCGGGGCCAAAAATAAAAGCCATAAAAGTAGGTGTAAAGTAAAGTCATCGCTGTTGAGTAATATGGGAAAATCTGTTGTGAGCAACTAAAAAGCCGCAGGTCTAACTTCTGCGGCTCACCTTGAGTATCCATGAAAGACTGGACTCACTCTCGGTGAACCGGGCTAAACCAATAATAAAAATAGCTATTCGCTGTGAACATAAGTTGCTGGCTCTTTTTGTTGAGTTGAATCATATCTAGTTAAGAAGGTAACAGAGGAAAGCCAGAAAGTCAATTGATTGCTATTGACCGTCTGCTCAACTCCTGACTCCGCTTTGTGATAACCGAACTATATTCCTCGTCTTGACCTCACTCCAAGGGTTGCGAAGATCCTTTAAGATGAAAGTAGAACGGTAATTACGCAAGCGAGTGACGAAATCCATGACATCTCAAGTAATAGTTGAAAAGCAAAAGTTAGACAATCCCCCCTTTCAAATTCATTATCTTGGCGATCGCGTTCTGCGTCAGTCAGCTAAACGGATCTCTCGTGTCGATGACGAGACTCGCAGACTCATACGAGAGATGCTACAAACGATGTATAGTGCTGATGGTATCGGTTTGGCGGCGCCACAAGTCGGAGTTCAAAAGCAACTGATTGTGATTGACTGCGAACCGGATAATGCTGCAACTCCTCCTCTGATTTTGATCAACCCAACCATTAAGAAGTCGAGTCAAGAAATCTCTCCGTTTCAAGAAGGATGTTTAAGTATTCCAGGGGTTTATATGGATGTGACTCGCCCCGAAGTGATTGAAGTTTCGTTTAAAGATGAAACCGGGCGCCCCCGTACTATCCGAGCAAATGAATTGTTATCACGCGCGATTCAACATGAAATGGATCACCTCGAAGGGGTATTATTTGTAGACCGTGTGGAAAATCAACTCGCCCTCACCCAAGAGTTGACCAAATATAAATTTTCTCCTAAAGCAGTTAAGCCCATGAAGCCCATGAAGTGATAATTTTTGGGGGAGGAAGTTGGTACAAGCAATTGCTAATTTCTCAACCCCTAGCTTTTAGGCAAGGTAAATATTACCATGAGTTAAGATTTCTTAACAAATTGGGTGAAAACGAATATGGTTGGAACGCCAAAGAGCTCCTTATTTTTAGGTGGTTCGTGTATCGCAGGAATTGCCGCCGTTGGTTCCATTTTTGAACTTTCTTCAGGACAGCCTGAACTGGGCGGAACGGTGACGACCGTTATTTTACTCCTCAGCATCCCTTTGGGTGGGTTGTTGTTTTGGGCAGCAGTTCGGGATGCTCAAGCCAACCAAGAATAGTTTGATTGAGTCACAGATTACTCCGCCCCCATGACCCCCAAAATTGGCAGGGCCGTGCGCGTTAAGGCCCTAAAACTTGATTTGTGGGGAGGTAGGGAGGTAGGGAGGTAGGGAGATGGTGAGTCCACCCCCGTGCGCGGGAACAAGCGCGTTGAGGGGAGTGGCTATCCCGTTGGGGGGGAATTTTTATTAATAACAAGCTATTTTTCATCTCCAAAAAATCCTCTCCCCACCTCCCCATCACCCCATAACCCCATCACCCCCGACAATTTTTAACTGAGAATGAAACAGCCCTGCCAGAGTTGGGGGATTTAGAGGGCTGAATACAGAATTCAAATTCTCTACGCTACGCTTACGGGCTGTTTTTCTAGCGGCACCTCAAACCGTTCACCAGGAGTGGGGTTGAGAACACGGGTAGACAGGTTGTGACGAGCCAATAACGACCGAAAATCTTCAAGTGTTCCTACAGCTTTCAGCAGAGAAACCAATACCCCCTCATAGTTGACATCTCCACCTGCGGCAGTCGGTAACATGACTTGGGGTTTCACCCATTCCGCGATTTGTAATGCACTCTTGGTACCTTTGATAATCGGCCCGATTAACGGTAAAGCTAAATCAATAATCGGCGTAATCACTACATCAATTGGTGCTTCTTGTTGAAGCGATTTGTCGTGGTAGCCGTGAGGTTCATAGTAGGCTTTGAAATTGGTTTCTAACTCTCGGAATAAATAACCATTTTCGACTGTTGTCGGCCCGAGGGGAGAACCTGGAACGGCTTTAATTTCAACTTGGTTATCCAAAAAATATGTCGAACCGTGTTCTAAGGCTCTGACTTGAGTAAATCCCAATTCTTGAGCGACTTTAGCAGCACTCGGCGAACCCACAACTGGAATCGTTTTATCGAGTATTTTTAAGGTCGGAGGATGAGCATGATCTTCCAATCCCTGGGATAATACAATCAGGTCAATATTGGGAGGAGCAGGGCGAGGACTGCGTTTTTCTCCTTTGAATAGCCAAGCCTGATTCCCAAACACTAACGGCCCAACTAGCCAGGGATCAATGAAAATTTTTTTGTTGGCGATCTCTAATAGCCAAGAGTTACTATCAAACCAAGTCAGATACATCAGATTTGTTGATCAAGATACTATATTCTCTATTGTAATTAATCTTTATACTCTCTGTTGAACGCAAAGCAAAAAAGTAATTGGGATGATCTCCAGGGACGACCACGCCACAGCAGTGATTTTGTGAGTCTCACGGGTATGAAATCTCTATTTTTTTTGATACATTCAGTAGAACTACGGAGTTGAATATTTAGGCAATCGTCAAATTGTTTTTAAAAGTTCCGTAGTCTTACGGATGACTTGAAGTTGTTTATATTTTAAACTTAGACATAATTGCTTTTTTATAAACCTCAATTTTAATTAAACAAAACTAAAAAAATATGAACTCCTACTCTCAACAAAATTATGCTCAAAACACCAATTTAGACATCATTTATCCCGCCACCGGAACACTAGCAGGAGTGGGTTTATCGGCGACAATTGGTAATATGGGTTTAGTCGGATCATTTGGGGGCGTTGCGGTTGGTGCGTTTCCCGTTGCGGTTGCAGGTTCGGTGGTGGGTTTTGCGGTTTATGGTGCAACAGAAGCGCTCAAAAATAACGATCCTGTTGTCATTTTTTCCGTCGCTACAGGTGCAACAATTGGTGCCGGAATGTTTGGTATTTTTGGCGGAATGGGGTTAGGAATTGCGGGAACTGCGGTGAGTATTGGCGGTGCAACAATGGGGTTGGCGGGTGGCGTTGTTGGGTTGGGGGTTTACGGTGCTTTTAAAATGGTTGAAAAAGTTGATAAAATCATGCCAGCAGAAACGGCGATGCAAGCTTTTTCCCGCATGGAAGAACGGATAAACGATGCTTATATGGATTCGTTTTTTTATACGGAAGCGTTGCTAGAAGTTGCCGAGTTAATTAATCCCGATTTGGCTTGGGAACGGAAATTTAGAGAGTTAGAAATAGAAGAAGAATTACAACAACTGAAAGCGCAGGTTAAACCGTTACCCAAACTTGAAAACGTTAACGTACAAATAACAGTAACGGGTTGGTATGACTGGCATCCTCATCTGGATATTGCACCGAATAGTATAAAACGAGAGTTAGCGAAATTCCTTTGTATTCAAATGAAACATTCCGAAATTAAGTTAATGATTTGGAGTATTAAAGAAATCGCCGTTCAACCCTCTCCCAGAAATTATTTGGGGAAACAATACAAATCACCGAGTATTTCTAAGATTGTTGAGTTTGAGTTAAAAATTGGCTTAACGTTATCGGTTCCCGCCGATATTCTTGCATCAGAAAACTTGAACGATATCGTCAATAAAAATCTAGATATTAATGAACTTTCTAGCTTGGTTAAGGTTGATAAATTTGCTGTGGTTTAAGTCTAATGTTATCAATATTATCGAGAAATTATCGCTTCGACTTCTTCTAATGCTTGAAAACTGCCAACTTGCCAAGAACGTTCCACCGCAGTAGAAACAATTTCAGAAATGGCAATATTGGGAAAATTGGGGCTGGTTTCCGATAAAATATATGTAGCGTTTTCAAATAGATAAATTCCGAGTATACCCCGATTAAAAATCCAGAGTTCGGGAACTTCTAGGGCTTCATAAGCCGCCAAAGTTGTTTGGGAAGTGACATCAATTTCTATTGCTAAATCTGGGGGCGGATCATTCGGTTCAAGTCGCCGACGGTTAATCATTTGTTGATAGTTTTGGATGTAAAAACAGGCATCGGGTTCAACTCCGGCTATTCCTTCTTTTTTAAACGTCGTTGAACCAAAAGATTCGTATCGTTTACCCAGTGATTTTAACACCATTTTGACAATATCAGAAATTAAATCTGTTGAAAGTTCCTGTTCGGCTAAAGGAACCATAATTTCTAAAGTGTTGTGACTATAAACAATTCTCGAAGATCGCTTTTCTCCGAGTTCTTTTAAAATCGCTTCAAATTCCTGCCAATTGACGTTAGGAATTGTGACTACACTTCCGGGGGAAAAGTGCATTTGACTGATGGGTTTAACAATAGGAGTTGTTACCGTCATTTTTAAAACCTGTCTATTTATCCTACTTTATTTTAACTCAAATTTAAAAAATAATAACCGGGGAATCGCCAAACCGACGGGAATTGCTAACGTCATTAATACCGCTTTACTCGCAGCAACAACAGTATTAATTAACAAAGATAATTCGGTTTCAGTTCCCAAGGCTAAAATCTGAGTTAAACCGCTAATTGAGCGAAAAATAAATACACCCGGAATCATTCCCACAACCGCCCCAAATGCGATCGCAGCAGAAGGCGCTTGATAGCGACGGGAGAAATAAACCGTCATTAAACCCACTAAAGTTGAAGCAATTAAATTGCCCCAAACTATTCCTAAATCTAAATTTAAACATATTTCTCTCATTCCATGACCTAGCATTCCACACAATACACAAGCGGCTAATATTTTCTGAGGAACGTTGAAAACCAGTGCAAAACCCATTGCAACTAACCCCGCAAAAAACATATCTTCAGCCAGGGGTAAACGAACGCTTTTACTACTGGCAGAAATTAACGTTTCTGTCGCACTTGCAGCGAGTAATAACCCAAATGCGATTGAACTCAAAGTAACACAACTTAAACCCAAACGGGCGATGCCAATAGTAATATGATTTTCTAACAAATCTAATACCGCATTAATTAAATGAACCCCCGGTATCAACATCAACGAAGGAACAATTAAACATAATTCCGGTGTCGAACCCCAACCCAAGCGCACCGCCACGCCGCCAATACATCCGCCCACAAACGCCGCTAAAAATGAGATTAAAAAAGGATTTAGTTTGCGTTTTCCCAACTGTTGACGCAAGACAACTCCCAGGGCAGTTGCAATACCAACAATAAAAAATGTTAGCCAGTCCGCCCCAAAAAGTTTCGCCAAACTTCCCGAGGTTATCCCCAACATTAAAATCAACAACCAAGGGTGATAATGAGGCAAGCCAGCATCAATTTTTTCTAATTCTTCAACGGCTTCTTTGGGCGTGATTTTCTCTTTTTTAATGGCATTAATAACTTGATAGACGCGAGTAATGACAGCCATATTAATATTCATCGCCGGAACACTGCGACTAAAACGAGAAATAAAACGATTTTCGACTTGTGCGGTTAACGTTAAAACTTTGTAGTCTACAAACAGACGAACAGGCCAACCAAATACATCCGCAAGTTGATAAACGGCTTGATGAACCCGACCCGTCGCCGCACTATTTTGTAATAACAACCGACCCGCTAATAGAATGAGATGAAATTTTTCTTCAATCCCTGCTTTTTCGGGAGATTTGAGAGAGTCTGTATCAAGATTCATCGGCAAAATATCAGAAACTTCAACGATTAAAAGCTGTTAAAAGTTGGGAATTTATGGTAGAATTAATATCAGGCTAAATAATCTAACCAGGTGGCTATAATATCGGGTGAACCGTACCATTTTCCAGGCGATCGCGGAGAATGCCAAACCCCCTCTAAAGTGATATTTTCAGCCCCTTCTAAATGTGCCGCTTCTACAGGTGTAATTCCATCTCCCCAAGTTTCTCCTTGACCAATGGTAAGCTGATAACTATTGTAAGGGAGCCAAGTTTTAAAGGTTCGTTGACCATAAACCGCTTTACCCGCAATACAAACATAACGCACCTGAGAATAAAAAGCACCTGGATAGTTATTTTTAACAAAGTCTAGATTCTTTTTAGTCCACCTTTCTTGACTAATGTGAGGCGTTCCTAGTGTAATTAAAGTATTGACAACGGGATACATATTCCACAAACCAATCATTTTTTCTGTGACATCACCATGCACAATATAAGGTTTTTCACCGATAAAAATTCTAGCGATCCATCCTCCAGCAGAATGTCCGACGAGATTAATTTGAGTAAGTGAATATTGATCTAAAACCTGTTTAACTGTTGTCTTTATTTTCTGCAAAATTGGCACCATCGAACGTCCGCCAATGGTCTGAAACCAATCTCGTTTACGCAGAGGAACCACAACCGTTGGAATTCCCTGTTGGTTGAGATATTGTGCTAAGAGATAGTAATCTTCAGCACCCGCAAAAAAACCCGGTAAAATGACAGTGGGTAATGGCATTCTGATTTTTGATAGATAAGATAGAACGGTTTGACAGCTATTGAAATTTTAGCGGGATTTCCAAAAAGTGTAAACTTATCGATCAAAAAAACCCAGACTAAAAAACTGAGGAATTCGTAGATGATAAATTGTATCAAGTGATTCACTTTTTCAGGTTTTACCATTTGATAAAACGCTGACTCAACGCCAACAGTGATACCGCAAATAAACCTGTAAAATAAGACGGTTCAGGAATCTTTGCAGTATTGGTAACTGTAACATTCTCATCTCGTTGATCACCAACCGTATTTATATACTCTAAAGCATCTTGATCATTGAGAATATAAGCTCGTAAAAAATGCGACAACAGAAACGGGGTTAAAAAGCGTGATTTGTTGTTGATTCATCTGAGTTAAACCAAAAGTTATGCAATCAAGTTTTCAGGTGAATTAATCTGATCTAAAAAGAATTCTTATTAGATCCGCAATCTTTGTATTCAGTCAAGCGATCGCTATCCTTATGTTACGGGTTAATTTGGAGATTGATCTTTAAATTTTCGGATCTCCCTCGTAGGTAATCCGATCCGATTTATAACTCGGTGGTTCTACATGAATTACAGTTCTAACCGGACTAAAATGTTTTTCGAGTTGAGCTTCTACTTGTTCGGTAATTTGGTGAGCATTCTTGACGTCATCCGCTTCAACAATCATGTGCATTTCAATAAAAATCTGACGACCGATAACCCCCCGAGAAGCAATATCATGACAATTAACAACACCTGGAACTCTCATTGCTAATGCTCGAATTTTTTCCGGTGGAATTGCCACCCGATCCGTTAACCAAGGTAAATTTTCTTTGAGAATTTCCCAAGCACTATGAAACACTAAAACCGCCACGGGAAACGCCATCACCACATCTAAAGCTTCCAGTTGAGGAAAGTTCCATTTCCGACCTAACCACACTCCAATTAATCCAGCAATTACCATTAAAGTTGTCCAAATATCGCTCATGGTATGCTTGGCATCCGCCACCAATAAGGCGCTTCCCAAACGTTGACCCATGTAACGTTCGTAGTAGGCAACAAAAATGTTAATTCCGAGTACAATTAACAAAATCCAAAGTTGAACCGAAGAAATGTTGATCGTATTTCCACCGCCAAAAATACGTTCAATTGCACCCGTGAGAATTTCAAAACTCGCAATACATAGAAAAACTGTCACCGCCAAAGCACCCAAAGCGTCAAATTTTTGATGTCCGTAAGGATATTCGCGATCGGGTTCGGGAGAAGCAAATTGATTCGCCACTAAACCAATAATATTATTGGCTCCATCTGTTACACTATGTAACGCATCAGCTAGTAAACTTAGAGAGCCAGTCAGTAACCCTAAAGTGGCTTTAATCCCCATAACGACCACATTCAGTATGAGCGTGAGAATGAGAACTTTGCGAATTTTTGGACGATTATCAATAACCATAAGATCTCTTTTCTGTCAATAATTTTGGATATATCTCTAGTTTATACAACTAATAGCAACTAGAGCGACTTTTCAGAAAATAGCTTTGATGATTTTTAAGAATTTTTCTCAACAATTAATAAGACGAATTGATTAATATTTAGTGAGCCTAAAATTTAAAAAAGTTGAAATTAACCGATTAGAAAGGGATTATTTCCAACGAATAACATTCTTTGCTGGGTATTTCTCAGTCCTTTACTTGCAAATATTATCTGTAACTCTATCTATAACTTGCCTTGAGTTTTCAGTCAGTCATAGATTTTTGAGGAAATTGGACGAAACTAATCCGCTTGATGAACGTCTAGCCGATCACGTCTGTTGTATCCACAGCCCCCAATTCTACTTTTTTCGCTAATTAGTCCGGAATTTATTCCATGACACCTGCACAAACACATAGAGACCAACGAGTGTGACGAAATAGGGGAGGGTGGTTCCTCCCTCTTTCTAATCTCTAAGCGCTCAAACCGTTATAGATTAACGGATATAACTCGGCTAGTCCAGGGTAATTATCATCAGGATTTCGATGCAGTTGAGAAATAAAACAACATCTATCACTCAATCTGAAATCGAATACTATAACACTATTTATCGATTGGAATAGAGCTAGAAATGTTCAATATTTTTGATAACGTTCTGAATTTTTTTAAAGGGAATTGGCCTGTATTTGAACCCCTAGTTAAAGTTCTATTCCCCGCTTATACTCCATTAATTAATGCAGCAGAACCTATTGCAGATTTACTGATCAAGACTTTATTTTCTCAAGAAAAAACTGAATTTAATTCAAGTCAACTCATTAAAACTGAACCCGAAATTCTTGAGATTCAGAGTGATTCTGATTTTCTCAGTGATTACCAAACTCGGATGAATCGTTCTATCGATTCTATCGATTCCTCGAAATTATTTTTACTGACTAATGAAGCCGATATTTTAGCGCCTGCGGGTCTGGAAATGGAACCTCCCGCAACGGGTGAATTCAAACCCGAGTGGACCGCAGAATATCCGGGTGGAATTTTAGCTTTAGAGGGTGATGATTTCCTAATGGCTTCTGTTGAGATGGATGTAATAAATGGAAATATGGGTGATGATACAGTCGCTGGTTTAGGGGGTGATGATGTTCTCCGAGGGGGTAAGGGAAATGACATCATGGGAGGGGATTTAGGTAACGATTTAATCAATGGAAATCGAGGAAATGATCAAATTTGGGGGGGTGTTGGTGATGATATTGTCCGAGGGGGTAAAGATAGCGATACTTTGCATGGAGGTGAAGGAAACGATCTCTTAATTGGAGATTTAGGGATTGATATTTTAACCGGAGATGAAGGTGCAGATCAATTTGTTCTTGCAGGAACTAATACTGAAGCTGATGTGATTACGGATTTAAACACCGCAGAAGGGGATCAGATTTTAATTGTTGCGAATTTTGGGGGTGAGAATATTACGGTGAGTTCCTTTGATTCTACTAATATTACCTCAAATCTTCCGATTGATGTTGATAATATTAAAGGCACTCTCATTCAAGAAACACAAACCGGAAATGTTTTAGGAATTGTGACTGATATCACTGACATCGAACAGGTAAAAAATGCAATCACTTTTGTAAATCCCGATGACCCAATGTTAATGCTTGGTTAAGCTGCCGGATCTGATCGCCTCCCCGCTGTAAACCTGACTCAAATACTCCCAAAAACTGCATAAGTGTTGTGGCGTGAGACATATGTAAAAGTAGAGTCGTAAAACGCTCAACCTGATTATCTTTCTATTAATTTGAGGCTGTAGTTTGTGGGGTAAGCGTTCTACCCTGGAGGTGCTCCAAAATGCAAGTAAGATGGAAAAAACTAATTACTAAAACCTTGATTTGGCTACTTGCTGAACTCTTACTCAACTTGATTGGACTGGACGACTTGGCTGACTACAGTGAGTTTCTTTTCGAGAGAAATGTGATTATTCTCAAAGCTTAATAAAAATAGGTAGACATCAATTTGCGATCATTAATGTCTACTTTTATATTATAAATGATATTTCTAATGAGTTGGTCACACTCACTTTAGATTTGGCATTGACGACAACTTTTGAACTTAAAATTAGATCAATTAATGAAGTCGTCCATTGTTGGTGGCTCTTAGCATTCGTTTACTAATCTTAAATCACTTTATTTAAAATCGCAACCCTAGAATTAAAATTCAACTGAGTTTTCAGAAATAAGATGGATTTTTGGAGGATTTCTTGTATAAATTACTGCACAAATACAAAAAAGAGACTGGAAACATTTTCCAAATCTCTTTGAGTCTATCTACTCCACATTATTGAGACAAATGAGAGCTTTGCGACTTAAACCCTTTGATGTTTCTAGTATGGCTAATTTTCGGCTTCACTAACATACATAAACTTAGTCTCTTAAAACAAACTCTAATCAAAAATTTTTACACAAACTTTAAAAACCTATTCTCAACTTTTACAAAAAAGTCTTGACTTCAAAAAATTTTCACCAAGCTGCTTGACAAAATCTTAATCAAACTGCCTTCAATCTAAAAAGTATCCCAACTTTTTCACAAGTTTCAGATTTCTCCACTTTTGTCAACTCAGAAAGTTATGCAATATTAAAAAAATCCGATATAAACCCCCTCACCTATTGAGGAAACTGTCTTGATCTCACCTCCTGACAATATTGTTGGATCGCTTGAGTGACCCCTTCTTCCAAATTGGCATAAGTTTTCACAAAAGGCGGTTGCCAAGCCGATAACCCCAACAAATCCGGCGTCACCAACACTTGACCATCACAATGCGCCCCCGCCCCAATTCCAATCGTGGGAATGGTTAACTTTTGAGTAATTTCCATTGCCAACTTTGCCGGAATATGTTCTAATACAACCGCAAACGCTCCCGCATTCTCCAAAGCGATCGCTTCCGTTAAAATCCGATCAGCCGCTTCGGCTGTTTTCCCCTGTTTACGAAATCCGCCCAACTGATGCACCGACTGCGGCGTTAACCCGACATGACCCATCACCGGAATACCCGCCTGTACCAAATAACGCACTGTTTGCGCCATTTCCGGATATCCGCCTTCTAGCTTCACCGCCTGCGCCCCCGCTTCCTTCATCACCTGTCCCGCCGATCGCATCGCTTGTTGGGGACTTTCTTGATAAGTTAAAAACGGCAAATCAACCACCATCAACGCATTTTTTACCCCACGCCGCACCGCTTTGGCATGATGCAACATCTCCGCTAACGTCAGGGGTAAAGTCGTTTCATAACCCAACGCCACCATCGCCAGAGAATCTCCGACTAAAATCACATCTACCCCTGCGGTATCCAACAGTCGCGCCATCCCATAATCATAAGCAGTCAACACGGCGATCGCACGGCCTTGTTGTTTCCATTGCATTAATTGTTGAATGGTAATACTCATAATAATTTAGGAATTTAGGAATTTAGGAGTTTAGAAAACTGTTATTGGTAAACGCATTAAATTGTCATTCTTAACCAGCGTGAAGAATCTCTTCGATCCTTCTTTTCACTCAGGGTGACAGGTGACTGTAAAGACTGCTAACTGTCTACCGCCATCCTAACCAACGCAAAATCGGCACAATTAAATAATGACTCACAGCCAAAGATAAACCCGTTGCACAGCCCAAAAGCCCAATAAACCCCAAACCAAACCAAAATTCTTCCCACTGGGGTTGAATTCCAACAGAGGGAAATTGCAATACCTCGGGCGGAAACGTTTGATCTAAACTGAGTCCCCAAAAAATTCCTGTTGTTCCTGCCGCAACGACCATCGCAGAAACCCAACGATGACTCGGTAGCCCTAACCCCAACGTCAGGACTGCTGCCGAAAGACCCATACACAAATGTCCTAAAGTCCCAAAAAGACTCAGAATTTGCCAACTGATCCCACCCACGATATAACCCAAACTTCCCATCATCGCCGCCCGTTTATAACGACGGTTCATGTCATATCCACCCGCATCCGTTAAACCCAGTCCTGTTCCTAGCCCTGCCAAACCCAACACCAAAATTTGAGTTCCCAGTCGCATCGCCGCCCCCGGAAAGAACAAAGGAAAATTACTCGATAACGCCTCAGCAACAACTTGACCCACCGGAGTCCAATAAGCCAACACCAACCCAAACACCGCCCCCGCAATACCGCCAACCCCAGCCAGTCCCATTCCCCACAACGTTGCCATACTCACTTGCATCAGTTGGGCGCTCAAAGATCCCGTCGCTTTGATCAAATTCCACAAGGCGCGATCGCTTTCCAATAAAGCCGTTTTGACCACATCTAAACCCCACTGCGACAACGACATCATCCGGCGAGGATACCGTTTTTGACGGGCAATTTTAAACAAATAAGTCTGAATTTCGGTCGCAGTTTGGGGGCGGCGAATGGCTTGATCCTGAACCATTTGATCGAGTAAATTGGCAAACCACGGACTAACAACCGCCCGATGCTGCCATCGTAATTCTGCGGTAATGGGATCTTCAAGATCGGCAGGATATACACCCGTTAACAGATGAATACAAGTTCGACCCAAGGCATAAAAATCCGCAGGTGGCCCCACAGTAGCACCCACGATTTGTTCAGGAGGACTATAACCGGGAGAAACTAAACGAGTTGTGCTTCTGGGCGTAGCTTCGCGATCGCTCGACATCAACCGTCCTACCTGTTTCGCCCCGCCAAAATCAATCATCACCAATTGATGAGTTTGGATCGGAGTCACCGTTAATGGGAATGCAGGAGTCGAACGCAACATCAAATTAGACGGTTTGAGATCTCGATGAATGATATTTGCCCCGTGTAATTCCCGTAAAATCTCTAAAGCCTGTTGTAACCAGTCAATCACCCATTCTTCTGGACAACCGTGGGGATGCTCGTCTAAAATCTCCTGTAGCGTTAACCCGTGAATTTTTTCCATCACCAAACACGGCAACGGCGAGAGAGTAGAGTTGCGTTTTTTGAGGAGAAAATAGCTATCAGGCGATACTTTCGGCACTCCAGGGTGACGCATCCGTGCCAAAACACTCGCTTCTTGTTCAAAGAGTTCTAATGCTTTAGGAGACGGTTCTAGCAATACTTTTAAGACTTTTTCTGTTTGTGTTTTTAAGTCCCAAACCACATAAAGTGTTGAAAATCCTCCTGTTCCCAGACACCGTAAAGGAACATAACGATTATTGAGTTCTAAAGGAGCGCCGCAACGTTGGCAATATTTATTTCCCCAAGGTTGACCGTCCGGTTGAGAACACTTGGGGTTAATGCAGTGCAGTGTAGATGAAACAGGATGATCCACAGTGGGTTTTACAGTGAACAGCTTTTACAGTGAACAGCGCGAAGTGGGATCTTGCGGTCAGACAAGGTGCGAGGTTTCCAACTCCTGCGTAGAGCAACTTCGCGGCGAGAATGATCAGCGCTTGCCTTGCAACAGAGTAACTTGTGATCGTCAGTTTACAGTTCTACAAAGTTGTTAGTCTTCAATTAATAAGGATACCTTGTATGTAGACGATTGATCGGGGGCAATTGTTCAGTGAATCGCAGACCCTCTAACTTCTTCTTTTTTCGGGCTTCTCCATCCTCAATTAATTCCTAAAATAATATGAGCTTGCACCATATTTTACTAGACCTCGTTTTACTTTTAGCAATTACCACTATTTCTGTCATTTTATTCAAACGAGTTAAACTCGGTTCAGTTGTCGGTTTGTTAGTGGCGGGGGTGGTTCTTGGCCCTTCTGGTTTAGCGATTACAGACGATCCCGAAGGACTGCGACACATTACTGAACTGGGAGTGGTGTTTTTACTGTTTATCATCGGGTTGGAAATGCACCCGGAAAAATTGTGGTCAATGCGTCGGCTTGTTTTTGGTTTGGGTTCACTCCAATTGGGTTTAACTGCGATCGCTATTACTCTCTACGGACTGGTTCTCGGCTATTCTGGGAATGCCGCCTTAATTCTCGGACTGGGTTTGGCAATGTCTTCGACAGCATTTGTCATGCAGTTACTCGAAGAACGCAATGAAGGCTCGACTGAATACGGTCAAACGACTTTTGCAATTTTACTTCTACAAGATATCGCGATTGTTCCGATTTTGGCTTTGGTTCCTCTATTATCAAACCAACCGACCCAGGCTAATAGTATTCCTTTTTGGCAACAGGGAGCGACTGTATTTGGTGGATTATTTGCGGTTTATTTATTGGGATGTTATGGGGTGCCGTTTGTTCTCAAAATTGTGGTCAGTCAACGCAACCGAGAAGCGATCGCCGGGATTGTGGGTTTAACGGTGATTGGTTCGGCTTGGGTGATGGATTCGGTGGGGTTATCGATGTCTTTGGGTGCTTTTTTTATCGGAATGTTGTTGTCGGGTTCTCATTATCGCCATTATTTAGAATCGGAAATTGAACCGTTTAAAAATCTTCTCCTGAGTTTGTTCTTTATCTCTGTCGGGATGTCGATTAATCTTGAGGCTTTCTTGAGTGAAGGGTTTCAGATGGTTGGTCATGCTTTAGCTTTAATGTTGGTGAAAGCAATTATTTTGTTTGGCTTGTGTTTAGCGTTTCGCTTGAGTCGATTAACATCGGTGCGGGTGGCGACTTTACTTCCTCAAAATGGTGAGTTTGGTTTTGTGTTATTTAGTGCAGCCGCTGAAACGGAGTTAATTAGTGATGAGGCGTTTTCTTGGTTGGTGGTGATTATTGTGATTTCGATGGTAACAACACCTCTATTAGTTCGGTTTGGAGATTCACTCGCGCAACGTTTATCTCAATCGACAAAAATGAGTGAAGACTCTGTTCAAGCTTTATCTAAACGCAGAATTCGGAACCCCAAAGCTGTTTTAGTGATTGGTTATGGTCGAGTCGGACAGGTGGTTTGTACGATTCTTGAACGCATGAATATTCCCTATATTGCTCTCGAAAAAGATCTTGAACAAGTCGCCGCAGGACGCGCATCAGGTCGAGCGGTTTATTTTGGTGATGTGGATAATCCTCGGATTTTATCAGCCGTTCGAGTGCGTCGGGCGCGAGCGGTGGTGATTACGGTTGGAGAGTCTAAAATTACCGAAAAGTTAGTGGGTTTGTTGCAAAGTTCTTATCCGAATTTACCCTTAGTTGTCCGAACTCGAAATTTAGAACAACGGAAAAAAATGTTAGGGGTTGGTGTCGGTCATGTCGTTCCTGAAGTGGTTGAAGCGGCGTTGATGATGGGAGAAAAAACACTCGAACTTTTAGGGATTTCTGAGCTAGAATCAACTTCGCTGTTGAGTTTACTTCGTCAAGATGAATATGCCGCCCTTCATCTCTCTAAAGATTAATGATCAATTTAATTTGAAAGAATAAAAAATTTATACAGGTTCTTTGAGTCCGATTGGGGAACTCAACATTCTCTGTCTGCTAAAAGTTTGTCAAATTCCCAGATGTCACAAGCATCTTACAGTTCAGTTGAATTTATTAATGAATTTCATTAAAGAGATTTTTACTCAAAAACTTGAATAAACTAAAAATAATCAAGGGCAAAGAAAACCAAACAATAATAATATTCATAAAATGAGTTACATTGTTTGCAAAAACTGCGTCTATTCTCCAACTCATAAAGACGACAGGAGATATTATTAAAAGCAAAGCAATTTCAGGTTGACTATTTAATTTAAAAGATAATTTAAAAGTTGCGATTAAACCTAAAAATATAGAAAAAATAATCGTAGATATTTCTGCCCATTCCCAAGCAGACTCTAAAATAGGATTTACTATTTCGGGGAAAGAAGTAACTGCAAGTATCATAGTATTTCCTTGTCTATAATTTGGGTTCACAACTCTATCATGTTTGCTTGATTATATAGCAGTTCTCAGAGCAATTACTCCCTTCTCCTTGTAGGAGAGCAGGGCTGTTTCATTCTCAGTTAAAAATTGCCGGGGGTGATGGGGAGAGGAGTTTTTTCCTCGGAAAAATAGCTTTTTATTAATAAAAATCGTCCCTACCTCCCTACCTCCCTACCTCCCCACCCCCCCACAAATCAAGTTTTAGGGCCTTAACGCGCACGGCCCTGCTTGTAGGAGAGGGGTTGGGGTGAGGTTAACAACAACAAACTCTCTATCAATCCTGAAAAAAAGAGACAACCCTTTGGAAAAACGTCATAATCTTTAAAAAAGTTAACATTTATCGTGACAATTTAGTGATACAGAAAACAGAAATCTAGCTTGATCTCTCAAAATGTAGGTAAATATAAAGAAATATAAAGAAATATTATGTAAAACTTAAAAATATTCAAGGTAAATGGGGACAGATTCTTGATACTATCTTAAATATCTTGGCACAAAGACCAAAATATAAGCGATTCCGACAAGGGAGATATCAAGGAGTTATGGCTTACTCGCAAACTCGAACTCAGTCAAAAGCTGGCTACCAAGCTGGTGTAAAAGACTATAAACTGACTTATTACACGCCCGACTATACGCCGAAAGATACAGATATTCTGGCTGCATTTCGTTTCAGCCCTCAGCCGGGAGTTCCTCCCGAAGAAGCAGGAGCAGCAATTGCGGCTGAGTCCTCGACTGGAACCTGGACAACAGTATGGACGGACTTATTAACTGACCTCGACCGCTACAAAGGCCGTTGTTATGATATCGAATCCGTTCCCGGAGAAGATAATCAATACTTCTGTTTTGTTGCTTATCCTCTCGATCTGTTTGAGGAAGGCTCTGTTACCAATATGTTGACCTCGATTGTAGGTAACGTATTTGGATTTAAAGCACTGCGATCGCTGCGTTTAGAAGATCTACGCATTCCTATCGCTTACATGAAGACCTTCCAAGGTCCTCCTCACGGAATTACCGTAGAACGCGACAAACTCAACAAATACGGTCGTCCGCTCCTCGGTTGTACCATTAAACCCAAACTCGGTTTATCGGCAAAGAACTACGGACGTGCTGTATATGAATGTCTGCGGGGTGGCTTAGACTTCACCAAAGACGACGAAAACATTAACTCTCAGCCCTTCATGCGCTGGCGTGATCGCTTCCTGTTCGTTCAAGAAGCTATCGAAAAAGCTCAAGCAGAAACCGGAGAAGTTAAAGGTCACTACCTCAACGTTACCGCTCCCACCTGCGAAGAAATGCTGGAACGGGCAGAATTTGCCAAAGAAATTGGCACCCCGATCATCATGCACGACTACCTCACAGGAGGTTTCACCGCGAATACAACCTTAGCAAAATGGTGTCGTCGTAACGGTCTGTTACTCCACATTCACCGGGCAATGCACGCGGTAATTGACCGTCAACGCAACCACGGAATTCACTTCCGCGTCCTCGCCAAGTGCTTACGGATGTCCGGTGGTGATCACCTCCACTCCGGTACTGTTGTGGGTAAACTCGAAGGTGAAAAAGGTATCACCATGGGTTTTGTAGACCTAATGCGTGAAGATCACATCGAACAAGACCGTGAACGCGGTATTTTCTTCACTCAAGATTGGGCTTCTATGCCGGGTGTAATGCCTGTAGCCTCCGGTGGTATCCACGTATGGCATATGCCGGCGTTGGTTGAAATCTTCGGCGACGACTCCTGCTTACAGTTCGGTGGTGGTACTCTCGGACACCCCTGGGGTAATGCTCCTGGTGCAACTGCAAACCGGGTTGCTCTCGAAGCTTGTATCCAAGCACGTAACGAAGGCCGTAACCTGTTCCGTGAAGGCGGCGACGTCATCCGTGAAGCGACCAAGTGGAGTCCTGAACTGGCTGTTGCTTGCGAACTGTGGAAAGAAATCAAGTTCGAGTTTGAAGCAATGGATACAGTCTAAATCCACTTCCAGAGTGATGAGGATGAATTTTAAGCAATAACTAGATAAACTTAGAATTCAAAACTCAGAACTCTTGGAGGTTGGTGTCAGACATGGATATCAAAAAAGTTGCAAAAGACACGACCAAGGTACTAACAAGCTACCTAACCTACCAAGCTGTACAGGTGGTTTCATCTCAATTAAAAGAGACAAACCCCGGTCTAGCAATTTGGTTGAGCGGATTCTCGTCCACCGGAAAAATTCAAGACGGTGAAGCGTATCTCAAAGAGATGCTTCAGGAAAACCAGGAAATGGCTTTCAGAATTATGACGGTGCGAGAACATCTCGCTCAAGAGGTGGGAGGTTATTTACCGGAAATGGTGCGTGAATCGATTCAGCAAGGCAATATGGAACATCGCCGTCAATACCTTGAACGGATGACACAGGTTTCCTTGTCTGACACCAGTCCTCATCCCGAATTTCAGATAGATTCCGAACCGACTCAGGATGAATAGAGCCTGATCGCTGGACTGTTGTATACCTTTTTTAACGTTTTAGGAAATCGCAATGCAAACTTTACCCAAAGAGCGTCGCTACGAAACTCTGTCTTATCTGCCTCCGTTGACTGATGCTCAGATTGACAAGCAAATTCAATATATGCTGTCTCAGGGTTTTATTCCGGCTGTTGAGTTCAACGAAACCGCAGAGCCAGAAGTTCACTATTGGACATTGTGGAAACTGCCCCTGTTCAATGCAACCACTGTCCGTGATGTGATGATGGAAATTCAAGCCTGCCGTCAAGAATATCCGAAGTGTTTCATTCGGGTTGCTGGTTTTGACAATGTGAAGCAGTGCCAAGTCTTAAGCTTCATTATTCACAGAGCTGATCAGTCGTCCGGTTATCGGTACTAAATCGCCCAGTTTAACAGATTAATTTGGAAAGGTAGGGAGTTATCTCTACCTTTTTTGTGCTAGCTGCAAATTAAGCTCGCATTATAACATCAAATAAATTTTATATGAGTCCCTTGACATTAGACCCCGAGTATAGGTATCTTAGTTTAAGGAACAGGTTTTTCACAATTGGAGTAGTTAATCTGTTAAGGTTATTTGATTTTAGGGTGTGTTGTGACAACTGAAGATAGACAGTGAAAGTCAATCTCATCTTTTCAGGGGCAAACAAACAGTAGACTTTCCGGTTAATTTTACGATCAGGACGAGGGTGATCTAAACCAAGGTTGGTATAATCTGATCGCAGAGAAATGTGATTAGTTGTCATATTTTTCATATTCATTATTATCCAGTGGGTAACTGGAGATGTTTCAGTGTGCATAAATTGATAAAATACTTACGTTTTTAAATAGTCGGAGGTGTATGTTAATGGTTTTTTTTTCAGGCTTAAAACAATATTCAACTGAGAAAAATACAAGAAAATATTATTTGATACGGTTAAAATTTAACTTCAAAGATTGGATACAATCTTTAGCAATCTTTGAAAAAATTCGTTACAATGTTATTACAAGAAATGAGATAGATAAATCTCCATCAGAAAACTAGAACTCAAAGTTTATACATCATCTTTGTGAACCAATCTAATTATGAGTGCATCAGTTAACCTCATCGAAGTCAAAAGATGAAATAAGTTAAATCAGTGACTACAACTGATCAATTAATTCTCACTGCATCAGAACTCTAGCTCTGCTCAAATTAGCATAGAAACTTTTATTGATCATCGGGGATAAAAAACAAAAATGATTGATTTTTTTTCAATAAAATGAATAGAAATTGATCAGTCATTTGAAGCATCTACACATTAGCTCAAACCCTAGATAGAGAGCTTAAAATCTGCTGACTGTAGTTATTATTCAAATCCGTCCTTCATCAATTAACACTCAAACTCAATGAACGATTCTGCTATTATTCCCGTACAATCTTTTGTCGTCGAAACCGATGCGAACTCCTCTGAATCCGAAGCGAGTCTAGGAGATCCAGCAAAAAATACAGCACTTGCAAAAGAATTAGCTGTTTTACGTTCTCACATGGAATATCGAGTCAATCAACTTCAAGAATTAGTTGAAAAAGAAGGTGCAGCAAGTCAACGCGCCCAACTCCTAGATCGTATTACAGCCCAACTGCGGGAATCTATTAGCAGCGATGAATTACTTAAAACATTAGTTCAGGAAGTTCGTTCAGCCTTAAAAACAGATCGGGTTGTAATCTGTCAATTAACGTCCAGTTTTTCAAAGAAAAATACTCAGGGAAAAATTATCACAGAATCGGTTGAAAGCCCGTGGTTATCTTTACTAAACGCAGAAATTACTGACCCCCGATTATCCCGCTATGCTGAACAGTATCGTCACGGCAAAGTGCAAGCGATCGCCAATATTAAAGATGCCGGACTTGATCAACAGATGGTTCATCAATTCACAACCTTACAAGTCCAAGCGAGACTCCTCGTTCCTGTTTATACTCGCAATCTCAACCTTAACGAAGAAAAAACAAGAGGGGAAAAACAGCTTTACGGCTTCTTAATCGCTCATCAATGTAATCAACCTCGATTTTGGCAACCTTCAGAAATCGAATTTTTCCGGGCAATTTCCCTACAATTCAGTTACGCCCTCGATGAACTGCGACTGCGACAACACCAACAAGCCATTATTCAACAAACCCGACGCTTAAACCAGATTAACGATCACCTGCGTCAATTTACCTGCGTCAATGAGATTTTAATGAGCGCTGTTGAAGAAACCCGAGATGCTTTAAACTGCGATCGCGTTTTGGTGTACGAATTTGGGCCAGAATGGGATGGAAAAATCATCGCCGAATCCGTTGATAGTCAATGGCCTGCGGCAATTGGAGCCAAAATTGATGATCCTTGTTTTGCCAAACGCTACGTCCAACCTTACCAACGAGGACGAGTCAAAGCCACCGATAATATCTATGAAGCCGGTTTAACCGAATGTCATCTCAGTCAACTCGAACCCTTTGCGGTGAAAGCCAATCTCGTCGCCCCAATTTTGGTAGAAAATCAACTCAAAGGCTTATTAGTTGCACATCAATGTTCAGGGCCAAGAGCTTGGACAGAACTCGATATTGATCTGATTCGGAGTGTAGCAATGCACTTAGGCTATGCTCTCGATCAAGCTTCAGCCCTCGCCCAACAGCAAGCCAACGCTGAAAAAGCAAAAATCTTAAACGATATCACCTACCAACTTCGCAACAGCAAAACGATAGAATCAGTCTTTGATCTGATTGTCGAACAAGTGCGTCAGTTGTTCAAAACCGATCAAGTTTTCATCTACAAATATTGTGAAAACGGTTCAGGGAGAGTGGTTGCCGAATCCGTTGTCAATAACCTACCGAATCTCTTAGGATTAAAAGTGGAAAATGCAGCTTTGACAGAAGCCGATCTCACCATCCTGGGACGTAAACGAGTTCACCGGATTGATAATCTCAACACCTGTGAACTCAACACCGAACTTTCCAACTTCCAGCCCTATCTAAAATTGTTGGCATCTTCTAAAACGAAAACTCATTTAATTGCACCCCTGATCACGCCCACGCAGCTTCATGGTTTGTTAGTGATCAATCACGCCACTCAAGCCCGAATTTGGAAAGAGACAGAGTTAGACTTTCTCAAACAATTAACCGATCAAGTCAGTCTAGCACTCAATCAATTGACCTTACTCCAACACCAACAAACCGTCGCTCAACAAGAACATCGCCTCAATCAAATTAATGCCATACTGCAAGAGTCCCTCAATCCGACTGAGATTTTTAAAACGGTTGTCGGAGAAACTCGGGCTGTCCTCAATGTAGATCGCGTCAGCATTTATCAGTTTGAGACGGAATGGGAAGGTAAAATTGTTGCAGAATCAGTAGATCCGAAATTTCCGAGCGCATTGGGTAATCAACTCTACGATCCCAGTTCAACTCACGACATTCAACCCTATCTCAAAGGTGATTTCATGGCGATCGCTGATCTCAAAAAATCTTCATTAGAAGCTTTTCATCTGCGTCAACTCAAAAGCTTGTATGTCAAAGCCAAAGTAGCGGCACCAATTATCGCCAAACAAAAATTACACGGGTTGTTGATCGTTCACAATTGCAGTGAGTCTCGTCAATGGCAACGCCATGAAATCAATTTTGTGCGACAATTAGCCGTTTCTGTTGGACACGCCCTCAACCAAAACTTCCTACAACAACAACAACAAGCGACTCAAGAAGCCAAACAACTCAATCAGATTTGTTTACACATTCGCCAAACGCTCAATCCACAACAAATTTGTCAAACTGCCGTTGAGGAGTTGCTGGAATTGATGCCAGCGGATCGGATTATTTTATATCAGCCCGAAGTTGAGGAGTTGGACGTTAGAAGTTCTCCAAAGACTCAAATTATTGCCGAAGCTGTACGAGCAGATCATGTAAAAATTAGGGGTTCTGTCTTTCAAGTCAAGTATCCTGATAACAAACTGTTGAAAATACTCTCTGAGGGTGATGAAGTTGCACTTTGTGATCTCACAGAAGCCCCACTTACAAAGGATCAGAAACAACAACTTTATCAATGGCAGGTTCAATCTGCTTTAATGATTCCTGTTTTTGTCAATCAAACTCTTTACGTGATCGAAGCTCACTGTTGTCAGTCTCGTCAATGGCAAAACTCCGAAATCGAACTGTTTAAACAAGTCGGTTTACAAGTGGGTTATGCACTCGAACAAGCTCAACTTTTGCAACAAGTTCAGGAAAGTCGCAGCCTTGCCGAAAAAATGATGAACGAGCAACAGCAACAAAAACAACAACTCGAACATCAAATCGAAACCTTTTTAGGGCAAATAGAAGATTCTTTTCAAGGAGATTTAACCGTACGAGCGCAGGTGAGCGAAGGGGTAATGGGAACTGTTGCCGACTTTTTTAATGCCACGATTGAGAGTTTACAACAGTTAGTTGCTCAAGTTCATCAAAGTGCAAACATTGTCACTCAAACGGCTGCTGAACGAGAGCAAGAAGTGGAAAATTTATCTGGTGAAATTTCCCAACAAACAGAAGCAATTGTCGAGGCTTTAGCCCAAATTCAAACCCTGACTCATTCTATCGAAGCAGTTTCAACTTCCGCCCAAGCCGCCCAAACTCAAGTGCAAACTGTAGCGGAGATTTTACAGGAAGGAGATCGGGCGATGAACCGCACGGTTAACGGGATTTTGACTGTCGAAAAAACCATCCGAGGGACTGCGATAAAAGTGAAGCATTTGGGAGAATCTTCTCAAAAAATTTCACGCATTGTCAAATTGATTAATGAGTTTGCTAACCAGACTCATGTATTGGCATTAAATGCGTCTGTAGAAGCCAGTCGCATGAGTCATCAGGAAGGAGGGTTTGCGATGGTGGCGACAGAAGTACGAACTTTAGCCGAACAGTCGGGGAATGCGACAGCAGAAATTGAACAGATGATTGCGGAAATTCAAGCGGAAACTCACGAGGTTATACAAGCGATGAAAGTGGGTTTAAAACGAGTTCTTCAAGAAACAGAGTTGGTGAAAAAAACTCGTCAAACGCTGACTGAAATTGTACAAGCGAGTAATCAAACCCATGAATTTGTCAATGAAATTGCAACTTCGGCTCACCATCAAGCCCAAACTTCAACTCACCTGTCTGAAACCATGCAACAAGTCGCAGCCATCGCCCAGGCGAGTTCTCAGCAGTCTCTAGAGGTCCGTCAAGCTTTTTCTCAGCTGATGCAGGTTGCTCAAGAATTGCAGCAGGGAGTGACGCAGTTTAAGGTGACTCAAGACTAACAACACAGATCAATTCACTTAGATTCTGTACCCGAATATAGCAATGTTACCTGCGAAGTAAAAAAGTAATCGAGATCACCCCCCAATGTTGGGGGGAAGGGGGGCGCGCTTCGGAGGGGATTTGGAGGCAAAGTCGTTTACAAATGATTTCTTATTGCTATATTGATCCCATTTCTCAGTACAGAATCTCACCCTGGGTTGAATGGGTATCTAAGTCTGGAGATAGAGGTTTTTATGGGGTATGATCCATTAATCTTAAAAATGTAAAGTATGGTGTAGTTGCTCCATGCTGAATAAATTGTATTAGGAGATTGGGATTTAATATCCTGTTTCTTCATCTAAGGATTTTTGTTAATGTTGAAATATAGAACGACAATCGGTTGGTCACTTATTACTTCAGGGATTGTGACTCTTTTACTTAAATATATTTTACCCGGCGCCCCTGTGGGATGGGGAGTTGCATTTATTGTGATTGGTAGTGCTATTTTCTTTATCCGAAAAAGCTAAACTTTTCCTTCGATTAAAAAAGATTCCCGAGTGCAATTTCGGGAACCAATGTATTTTTTAAACAAACCAAGAATTAATTGTTATAACGAAGAACAATAGGTTCTAGCCGCTAAGGTTGAATCGATCACAAAAGGATTTTCATTGCCTTGATATTCTGCGACTAAATGAGAGCGAGTTATTTCTTCGTCATCAACGGGATCTTCTAGATTCCACTGACACAATGTTTTTTGTTGGGCGGGAAAGAATCTAGCGTCGGCAGCATCCGCTTTATATCGATAAATAGTATAGAAATAAAACATCGCTCGGGCAACGTCTCCTTCCTTACTTTCTCGGGGTTCAAATGCGCTTTTAGTGGCTTCGCTATACTCGTCAATTAATGTTGTGGGTTTCATTTCTTGGTATTGATCAAACCGGAACCAACCTTCTGTTTGAGTATCATTGATTTCGGCAAAGGGGTTATTTCCTCGTCTACTATTAACATAAACACGAGAGGGATAAAGACTGTGTAAATCACTTTTTGCCGAACCATTCGCCCCTTTACTTTGAGGATAAATATGTTCGGCGTTAATACCTTGTTGATAGGCGGTTTGTCGAGGTTCGGAAGAATTGGGATCGAGTTTGATGGTATAATCTGTATAAATTCCTTTTAATATCCCGTCGTGATTGTCAACTTTGCTGTATAATATATCTCGTCCGCGTCGATAACCTAATGTTTGTTCGGGAGTATAGTCTTGGGCGACAACTTTCAGGAGTTCAGTCCCTTTTAGGTTAGGTGAAATCACATGAAGTTGATGATTTTCTAAGTTCTCTGCAAAACTTGGAGAAATACCACTCAGGAGTAATAAACAACTTAACCCTAATCCGATGATTATTTTGTTGATCCAGTTCATTATAAACTTTAACTGACTTCTTGATGACTTTACTCCGGTTGTGACACCCAATCCGTCAAAAATTCACAATGATCTAGAATTTTTTGACTTAATTTTGACTCAATAACGAGTTGTACAAGCCCAGGTTTCGATCCGACACGTTCCGGTTCCACAAGCGGCAACAGCTGAGGCTTCGGCTTGTTTGCGAGTCTCTGCCCAAGCCCAACCTAGTTTTCCTTCTTCGTTTTTTGCCACGGCACCACAGGCATTTTTAAACCAAACTTGTACTTGACAATTTGATTCTCCACATTCTTCTAAAGCCCTTTGTTCGGCTTGTTCTCGCGAAGGATAATCATAAGCATAACCCCAAACTTGCCCATCTGGAGTAATTGCGATCGCCCCAAAGCTGTCTGATAGTTGTGCAGAAGCAATATGACTGACTAATATTTCAGTTCCCACAAACAATGCAGTCACAATTCCTAAACGTTTCATCTCGATTGAGTCTGGTGGCATCTTTTGTGAATAATATTATTATGCAACATTTAGCACAATTAAGAAAGGTAAGATTAATTAATACTGAGGTTTGAGTTGGGCTGAAATATTATTTGCTATTGTCAGACTGAACGACAGAAAATCCTCGACGATAGGGTTTCGGTTCAGTCTCTTGAACTTGAAACTGAACGCTTTCTGTGCGATCGCCTTGTTTAACTGTTAACGTCCATTTTCCCGGTTGCATTTGCCAAAATAGAGAATTAGCCGTTTTTGTTGCTAATTTCTGATCATTTAACCACCATTCTACAGGCTGTTGAGTATTTGTGGTAATTTTAAATTCGAGTTGATGAGATTGATTTTGATTAATTAAAAAATAATCATCTGATAGAGGAGATAAAATTCTCAGTTGATTTGGGGTTAAATCCCATCGATTTTGTTGGGCTAACCATTCGTTATATTCAGAGGTTAACTTCAAGTTTTCGGCTGAATTTTGATACGCTGGAATATCATCTTGATGAAAATATTCTAAGACAATTCCAGACTGACACTCTGATGTTGGTTTTTTTCCAGTTGTTGCACAAATAGGTAACTTGACAAACTCAGAAGGAACCGAAAAATTAAGCGGTTCTTCTTGGGAATGTAAGTGCATCATAATTCGACTCCACAACGGGGCGGCACCCATCACTCCTGAGACATTTTGCATTGGTTTTCCGTCAAAGTTTCCTACCCAAGTTGCAACGGTATAATCAGGGGTAAATCCAACTGTCCAAGTATCACGATGATCGGAAGATGTTCCGGTTTTCACAGCAACAGGAAAGGGTAAATTTAACACAGATTCAACTCCAAATGCTGCCGCCCTAGCATGAGAATCTCTCAACATATCGGTGATAATTTGCCAGTTTTCTGGGGTATGAATTTGGGGTGTTTTATCCTGACAACTTTGACTATTTTCTGAACAAGTTTGAGGGGGAGTTTCAGTTAATCTTGTTACTAACGGTTTAACCTGTCCCTGATTTGCTAACGTTACATAAGCTTGGGCGAGTTCCCATAATTTGACTTCTCCACTGCCTAAACTTAATCCTAAACCATAGTGTTCGGGTGGATGGTTTAAAGAGGCAAATCCTAATGTTTTTAAATGAGATAAAAAGACAGGAACGGTAACTTTTTCTAAGACTCTAACGGCGGGAATATTTAAGGAATTTGCCAACGCTAAACGCACTCTCACCGGGCCTAAAAATGTTTCGCTATAATCGGTTGGGGTGTAGAGTTTTGCACCAGGAATCGCGTAATAAGTGGGAATATCAGCGAGAATTGTATTGGGTTGAATTATGTCTTGTTCTAAAGCAAGTTCATAGAGAAAGGGTTTTAATGTTGAACCGGGTTGACGTAAGGCTTGAACCCCGTCATTACTCCCGAGTTTAAGAGTATTAAAATAGTTAGGAGAACCCACATAAGCTAAGACTTCTCCGGTTTGATTGTTAATCACAATTGCGGCGGCATGATTGACATTTTGATTGGACAATGCCATCACAACTTGCCGAACTTGGGCTTCTACAAATTGTTGTAAGTTTAAATCTAATGTGGTTTGAATATGGGGTTTTGGGTGAATATTTTGAGCAGAATTAGACATCTGTTCAGATACCCAAAATAAAAAGTGCGGGGCGGCGATCGCATCCAGTTGAGGGGGTTGTAATTCTACATTTTCTTGATAGGCATGATTCGCATAATTTAACGTAATATAACCCTCTGCAACCATCCGATCTAAAACATAGCGTTGTCGTTGTTTTAAAGCTTGCCAATTGTAGTAGGGATTTAAGTCAGTTGGATCATTGGGTAAAGCGGCGAGTAAACTGGCTTGAGATAGGCTTAAATCTGTGGCGGGAATGTTAAAATAAGCCCGAGAAGCAGCTTCAACTCCATACAGGTTTCCGCCCATGGGTAAACGGTTGATATAGGCTTGTAGAATTTCATCTTTATTCATTCCGGCAAATAACCGCCAAGCCAACCAAATTTCTTGACTTTTATTAACTAATGTTGTGGGTGCAGGTTCCAACATTCGGGCGAGTTGCATGGGAATTGTCGAGGCACCACTGACAATTTTTCGGGCTTGGATGGCTTCTAAAATCGCTCGAACGATGGCTATACTATCGACAGCACCTTGTTGATAATATCGTTTATCTTCTGCGGCAATAATCGCTTGAATAAAATGGGGGGAAACTTGCGCTAATGGCACCACTGCGGTATGATTTTGATCTCGGCTGAGTAGCGTTCCGAGGGGTTGTCCATAGCGATCGCTAAACTCAACCGCGAGGCTATCTTGAGTAATATCTTCGGCGTGAATGGGGGCGAGATAGGGGATTAATCGCACTGTTACCCCTGTCAGAAGAATAGCCAAAATCACTTTAATTTTTAAAGGGGAAAACCAACGAATTTGTTTCATCAAAATAAAATCTTCTAAATAAAATCTTCTCCGCCTTTCTCTATTCTATTTTGACAATGCGATCGCAGGTTATTCCGGAAAATTATCTTATGTCGTGATCTAACTTGATTGATCAAAATTAATTAATCTAATATAGCAATTCTTTAATCATTTGAAAATTGTTTAGCCCCCAAACCCCCAATAATGGGGGCTGTAAACGGGTAGGATTTTTCCGAATTATTTCACGGTAAACAATGGGAACAGTAGACGGTGAAGGGGTTTTAGGATTTAGAAATGACAATCATGTATTCGCGTACTGCTATAAGCCTTCTAATTTTTGAGACTTGGGGGCAATGTCGTTTACAAATGATTGCTTGTGGCGATAAAATTTAATAGCAGTATAAATCGTTTTGGGGTTTGGTATGTTCTTGTCCGATGCGAACCACTCCAATTAAAGTAGAAACAATCACACAACGTTTTGCATTTTCTAGGTTTTTGTGTTTGAGTCCCAAGCGTCCTCTTGCTCTCGGGTGAACTTGAGTACATTCATCGGTAGATTCATAGATGGGACAGCCTTTGTAGTTAAATAACGCCCGATAAACGGTACCCGCATTTCTAACTGAGTTATCAACAGGATCGACTTTGATAAGAGTCGTTTCAAGTTTACCTTTATCATTTTTTACTTTATCATCAATTAACACACCAGAAGGCAAGCTTTCCCAAGCACTATCTGAAAGTTTATCAGGGGGAATAGTCGCTAGATGAACCGCCCATTGAACTTGGTTATCATTCTCTCGAAAACTGGCTTGAACAGCAATTTTTTGACGTTTGGCTTCACTCTGAGCGGTTCGCATCGCCCAATACACTCGGTTTGCACCCGCACGCAATTGTTGACGCCCAACAAACCCATTCCAAGCAGGAACGGCGATCGCACTAAATAGACTAATTAAAGTCACAACTGATAGGACTTCAATAATAGTATATCCGGTGGTATATCTAATCTTTGAACTTGAGGCGAGAGAGGTAAAAGGCTTATGAGAAATATAGCGATCGCATTTTAATCGCGTGTCTGGTTTCATTGAGTTGCACTACCCTGATTAGAATTAAAATATTAATCTAATTTTACATCAATTCTTTATTCTACGGACATCCCATTGTATTATCATCACCTTCAGATGTTATCATTGCCCCTAATAATGTCACAACTTTTACACATCTTTTCAAGCCGCCATCTGGAGTAGAGACTGTTACTGTGAAACCATCTGTATTTTGTCCATTATCCGGTATTTCTTCAGGGTCTATTACTGCTCCTAAATAGTCAAAGATAATCGCATCTTGTAGACGAGCGGTTCCATTATTAGCTTGCGTTGTTATTTTAATTTGTCCAGGTTGAATCTGACCATCAATCTTAATAACTGTTTCACTGATTAAATCGTCAACAGGATCAAAGTTCCCATTGTCGTCTGCTTCATAAATTTTATACATTGGCATATTTCCATTGTTCAGAAACTGAATTGCTCTATTAACTTTATTTCGTTTGGCTTCAGATTGTGCAGTTTGCAACACCTGTAACACTTGACCATTAACGGCTCGAATGCGTTGACGGCTAACAAAACCATTCCAAGCGGGGGCGGCGATCGCTGATAAAATACCAACCATCACAACAACAACCATAACTTCTATCAGGGAAAAACCACCGTCAGTTTGATGATTTTTGCGGGAGTGTTGGAGGAGATAACGTTTCAATTGGTTTGGGGTTTGAGAATAGATGTTCATAATTAGCTCTTTGAAATTTGATTGGGCGATCGCCGAATAGATAATAACTTCACCAGGATTCTAAGATATTATTAATTATTGACATCAAAATCACTTCCTCCTCTAATGGTAACGCTATATTTGGGAAAATATTGGCTGTTGTTTGCTTTGTATTCTGCATCGGTTTGAATGCGACGCAAAGCGTTTCCTCGAATCGTTACTTGTGCTAATCGATTTCCATTTGGATTGACACAAGCATAAAAGCTCTTGCTATTGGTATCGCGTCTCAAATCTGGCTCTGTAGCAGGTCGTGTTGTACCATCAGCTAGAGTAATATTTATGCTGGCTAAATTATCTATACCCAAACTTTCCTGACAATTAACCTCTATATCATCATCATCATATGTTGTGTTGTAGTCAATATAATTAACTAATACTTCGCGGTTAGGAAAAGTATCGCCTTCTCCTCGAACAATCGTTTTTGGCGCTCTCAAGTTCGGGTTAGTTGGAAATACTTTCTTACTATCGTCTAATCCAAATTCATCTCGTTCGTCATGGGCATTCATCTCAAATCGAGTAATTCGTGCAGGACAAGAAATGCCATCTGGACACCAAGTTTGATCGTTATCTTGTCGTAGATAGTAAGCAACTAACGATAGAACAAATTTACCATCCATACATTCATCGCTGTTCTCAGGTGTACAACCAGGAACACGAACAATATTGTCCTTAAACTCTCGTTTCCAAAACACTAGAATGGGCGTTTCGCTTGCATCATTAGGAATTAGAGGTCTGGTTGATGTTGTAATCGCCTCAACGCCATCGTTATCATAGATGTAAATTGCTTGGCTTAAATCCTGCTTGATATAATCTAAAGCGGATTGGATTTCTTCCTCTGTTGTTGCTTTCGCTCCTTCTCGGCTTTCATCATTTAAAAGACCGATCACCAATCCCAGTAACGGAGTGATGATCAGAAATGCCATGATCGTACCGATCAACAACTCGATCATACTCATCCCGCTATCGGAACGAACAGAATGAGAACCTTTGTTAAAATGGCGTTTATTTTTGAGTAGGAGCCGCAGTAAACTGTTCATGGTTGAGTTTCTTCCTTATAGATTTAGAAGTAACATAAATCCGAATCACTAAACATTTAATCAATTAAGCTTGTTCTTTTCTGGGTTATGGAGTTTAGTTGTCTGGTCTTCCACAAGTGTCTAAAACGATAAAACGATTAAAGTTATCGAATGAACCACTCCCAGGAGGAATCTCTGTGGACATCTGAATTAAAGGTAAAGAGCGATCGCCCAAAGCGTTAGTGGTAATGCTGTCAGAGTCTACTTTTCCATCCGTGAGGGGGGTGAGTGCTGGAGCATCAGGATCAAAGGAGTTCGCCCGATAGACTCGAACTCCCAGCACATAACCATCTTCAGCTACTGTAGAAGTTGGATGACAGGCACTCCCTTGAACGTACATATCAACCAGACTCCCAACTTGACAACCCGCTTCTTCGTCGAAATTGACGCAGTACAATTGTTGTTCGGGGTCTGCGCCAGCGGGAACAGCAACTTCATTCACCGGAGTATCTGATAAGGTTAGAGTTGTCTTGGGTTGACCCGTCGGATTGGCTTTCACTGGTTCTGTCGGATCGGCTTTGACTGCATCAATATACGATCGCGCGGCTTGGGTGGCGAGTTCGACCCGTTTAGCCTGAACCCGAGTACCGACGGAGAAGGCAATCACAGGCCCCATTGCACTCAGTAAGAATGTCACCACCACGATCGCGATGATCGCTTCGAGGATAGTGTAGCCCTCCTCTGGAGAGGACTGTATTTTTTTGAGGAATTTTTGCCCGAGCATCATGTTACCTTCTCCTTTTTGTTGATATTGCCTAGAATGATTTAGTCACAGCCATTTGGTTTTGTTGCACTATTGGTGGCTGCGTATGTTGAACTTCCATTAAGTTGAGAACAGTACAGCACTCGAACCCAGGGTTCACTGCGGCTAACTTCTCGCAGGTACTCCTCAGAAGCATCGAGTCGGTTTCCTGCGGCGTCGGTTATGGGAGTTGTGAACAGAGAGGAGAACAGGTCAGGATATTGGAACAGCAAGCCAACATCAAAACCCCATTGGCGACTGGGTGGAGACTGTTGGGGTGTCCGACCACCACCTGCGGTGTTGTAATCTTTCTTCTTGTAGCGGAACAAACTGTCTTGCTCAGACGGGTTGCGGACAGGTAAGTAAGGAGCGGTTGCATAAGCGCTTCGGAAAAGCTGCATGAACGAACCCTGGATGAACGTTGATCGGGTTGCACTGTTATTCTGTCCTTGCCAGTTTTCGAGCAAGCGGGGTAAGTTTTGTAGACCTCCATTGGTTTCTCCTGCTCGGCTCGGTACATCTCCGACAGCCATCACCATATTAAAAGTTGTGTTATTTCTGGCTCTCGGTACCCACTTCGTTCGCTGGTGCGCTGCGTTGCCTCCTGGCTCATTGTTACCGGGATTAGTATTAGTGGTGGCATAAATTTGCATCACCGGAACGAGTAGGGGTTGCTGTACTGTACCGACGTTATTACCAGTTGCAGGTAACGAGCTTTCATAGTACAGATTATTTGCATTGTATTGCCAACCATTATTATTTGATGGATTGGTTCTACTGGTCGTTGTTCTGAACCAGAGTGCATTATCTCGGGTTGCAGGAACACCAGCCGAAAAGCTTGTAATAGTGCCACCAGGATCGAACTTCTTGCTGGTCATCTTGATGTTTACAGTAGAGTAGGGGTAATAGTTAACATTTTGACCACCATCAATTCCTAGAGGCACAGGAGCATTATTAGCGTCAAGGAACAGCTTGAACTCGTTTGCATTACTTGGATAGCGCAAGAAGGCAACCCGACGGGGGAAACGTTGATCGTCTGGATCTAAAGGTTGTCTAGCAGTTGTACCTGAGAGCAACTCTGTTACCGGAGTGCCGATAGGAATTTGATCGGCTCTTATTTCTATGTCGCTGCTATTTAGTTCTTCTAAAGTTATCTTGTTGTCATTATCCTGATCGGTTCCTCTGCCGACAAACCAATCATCTGGCCCACAAGCTGAAATCATCGGCTTCCGGCAGATTTCCATCACATACTCGGGTAATTTGGCTCGTCGCTGAACGGGAGTAATAAAGTTGTTGAAGTAGGAACTGTTAGCGTTTCTTTGGTTGTCGATATATTTATCAACGTAGTATTTATCATTGAGAGCAGTTCCGCTCACAGGTGTAGGTTGGTAGAGAATTGAGTCAATAACTTCTTCTGGGTTGGTGGGGTCTTTAGAATTATCAAACCTGAACCCACCACTACTCAGACCGTTGGTAACGAAGTTATTTTCATGGAAGCCGTTAATTAGACGGGCAACCTTAGCTGTGATTGTAATACCATCATCAGTAGCATTACCATTTCCGTTGAAATCTAAGTCAAAATAATCTTCATCAACGGTTTCCTCAGCACCATTTCCATCAAAGTCACTAGCTACGCTTCCATTTTCGGAATAAGTAATCGCACTACCTGCATTGCTTCTGAGGTCGAAGTCTCCTTCGTTACGGTAGCCCGGACGGAAGTCAGCCGAAAGGATATTGAGTGCATCGGCTAACACTTTGGCGGGTCGCCATTCATCTCCCTGACCGTCACAACCGTCTTGGCCTTGACGACAAGCAAATGCTCCGTTGCGTCCCGTGCGTCCGTAGAAGTTGTTCCAGTAGCTATTTCCATCTGACAGACTATCAGAGGTGAACTCCTCCTGCGTGTGAAGGTTAAAGTCTCCTTTGATATAAACCGGATTGTTGCTAGCCAGAAGCAAACCTTTTTCAACCTGCGGATCACTCGCTTGGTTATCACCCCGAGCCAATTTTTCTCCATTAACTAACATAATGCCATTGGGTCGGCGGCTTGGATCGAGTTTAAAGTCGGTGCGGCTGACCAAATCTCGGGTTACTTTGTCAATGTTGCCGTCATTTCCGGCTACTCGGTGGCTCCAGTCTGGTAGAGCATCTTCCCGACTCGCATAGACAACCCCGCTCATGGGCAGAATGTATTCTGTTTGGGGACCCTTTGGAGACTTTTTGCTGTATGATGCTTTTCGCATTTGATCCAAATCTAGGATGGTCAGACGCACTTCCAGAGGCTGACGTTCTTCTAGAGGTAAGTCGTATTCGGTGGAAAGATTATCGCTGTCGCCCAAATCACCCTTAAAAGTAAAGGTTTCGTCAATATCTGTATCGGGGTCATCCTTTGTAACCGCTTTAACTTGACGAGCATCCAGAATGGCAGTTTCGTAAATCATGCCATTGGTAATTCCGTCAGGATCGGGTCCCAAGCTGACTAATTGTGGTTGTGATGGATTTTCCTCTGCCAAAATACCCAAGGAACACATCGCCGTATCGATCGCCGCTTGTTCGGCTAGAGAGCGATCTGCTTTCTGCAAGGCACTTCGCAACAGTTCGTTAGCAAACCGACCATCAGGAAAGACCATGTTAGCTTGTTTGGCGAGAGTTCCTTCTAGGTTTGTTCCCTCTGTAAATAGCCCATTGTTACCGGGTGTTGCCGAGCCGGGACGGGCTGTGGTTGGTGGCCCGTAGACAATACCGTTATTGGAGCGTCCATCCGGATCTTCATTCCAACCCAAACCCGGAGCGTTCCTAGCTGTAATATTTGTACTGGGGTCGTAGTAGCTGCTAATACAGGCGATCGGTTCTTGTCTCTCGGGCGGGTCGTTTTCTTCTGCATCTTCAACGCCGCTACTAGCGTAGTGATAGACTGCCGTTGCTCTCATCCGCAAGTCGCCTCGGGCAAACTGAGCGTTACCTGTTGGTAGGAGATTGGGTACGTCTACCCACTTAGGATCATTAGGATCATTATCGTATACCTGCGAACCCGGAACCGGAGACATGGGCATAGTGTCCGGCCAAACAACTGTATAGCTCTCTGTGTTCGTCGTGTCTGGGTCATCGTAGGTCTGACCTACAGGAATAGGCGGGGGAAGAAAGGATAGTTCGCGATCATAAATTCCCGCACCCGTAATCACTCGCAGACCCCCGAAACCTTCCGTTGGCGTTTCGGGTAATTGAGCCGCAGCTCCTTCCCAAAATCCATCTCGGTCAATTGCTCCCACCGAAGGTAAGGGGGTGACTTGAGAGGGACGAAGCCGTTCGGCTTCAATTATATTGCCCTGTTGGTCAGACCATTTGCCGTAAATGACTGATGCGGTTTCAAAACTGTTGGTCGTTGCATTGAAAATTTTGGCGGGGAGGTTGTTGCCCACTTTTACGCGATCGCCCAATAAGTATTCGATCGAATCTTCATTGAGATCAGGGTCAACTGCTTTGAGTTGATTTTCTCTAATTGTTAAGTTGGTTTCTTCAAAAGGGTTCGTCAGTTCAGCGTTAGGTCGGAGTTCGTTTCCGGTTCCCTCCAGTGTGGTATCCAAAGTTAGTGGGTCTGCCGTTTCCGCAATATCTTCAAAGGGAAGTCTGCGGACGCGATCGCGAAAATAAACTTCCAGAGCCTTGCGCCGACCTATTGCTTCGGTTAAAGTCTGAACGTCATCAGGATCGGTGTCTACTACTGCATTATCATCGGCATCAGGATCGGCGATCATATTGGTAACGAGGTTAGCGATCACTGTTTCGTAAGCGTTGCTGTTATTCCCCACCGCAGAAGATGCGTCGTTTGTAGATCGATTGTTATTACTAATGCTTGCCTGTCCCTGAGCGTTTTCTCCTCGATATAGGTCTACATCAGCCTCTCCCGTGCGATTGTCTTCTATCGTCCCGTTGAATACGTTTCCACCAATGAGAATTTTGCTGTTTTCAGGATCGTCATAAAAGCAGGAGTTCTCTCCACTGATGAGAAATAGATCAAATGCGTTTCCACCCAAAGGAACGACGAACATATTCCCGTTGGCAACTATGCGACCGTTGAGGCGAAACGCAGGCCCGGGAGCGATTTCTAGGTCGCCATCGTAGACCACAGCGTTGTTATCTAGAGACTGTCGAACCAGATCCTGTTGGTACTCCAATGCGGAGAACCCTTGAGAACCTTGTCCTCCTATTGGAACCGTTGTGGTGTAGACAAAAACACTTTGTTTAACCCGGTTGCCGTATTTGACCCAGTTCACCAACTCCCCAGCCAGGGGTTTACCCTCAGCATTCAGTTGGATCGCACAGTCGGGATCGCTGAGTGCATCTATGGGAGGCATCGGTTGCGCTCTGGCATCTAAAGATCCCCGTTCTTCACCCGCAGGAACGCTATAAAAAATTCCATAGAGGGTATAGCTATCATTGTTATCAATCTTTCCATCGTTATTAATATCAACTGGGAACCGCCACCCTGTTGTGATTGTATTATTCGGATCTTTTAGATCGGTTAATACCAGTCTATCTTCGTCGGCAAAATCGTAATCGGGTCTTTCGAGCAGTGTCCTCAGTTTTCGTGCCGGGGGGGTTGTGCGAGGTCTGGGGTCTAACAATTCTGCGTCTTCTATCGCTTTTTGAATCTTGGCTTTCGCCCGATCAAGTGCGGGTGCTGCTGCTGCGATCGCCGCTTCATCCACCCGTCGATACTGAGCAAACTTTGCCCGCTCCATCGACCGAAACAATATCGCCACACTCAGCAACACCACCACCAATATTACCATCGTTACTGTTGGCAAGACAAACCCCGCCCGACCATAGCGATCGCGACGGTTGACTCTCATCCAAGTTCTCAACAGCGATCGCATCAGCCTTTGAATGATTCTCTCTATAGACCGATACACATTCTGTAACAGAGATAGTATTGACAAATTTGACTTATTATGCTTAGACATAGACTTGTCCTGACTTTCAGTCGAGTTTAGTTTGCTGGTGGTGGGATGAGGACAAAGCCACAACCCTAGTTATTGTTTACTTCGAGGAAAAAAGGCACCGTTTGCTGATTTCAAGCTCAGTCGTTTAATGTAAAATCTAGGTTTGTTATTATCTTTAATTTTAAGATCCCACCGTTTCCGTTTCCCGAGAGGGAAAGTTAGATAAAGTTACGGTTCGGGGGACACAATCGACCAGAAAAAATCCAGTCCGATACACCTTTTATAGATAGCAAATCTTTTGGCAATTGGGGCATTCCCCCTATCACACCTCTAGTGTGTGATCGATCACACTCCTGATACATCTGTCACAAGTACAGAATTTATTGTTATTCTTCCCAACTTCAGCAAAAAAGCGATCGCTGTCCATTAAATTAACCCCATTGCCTTCTGTCTGTCGAGTTGGTGGGAAATCGCCCCCTAATCCCTAATTCTGGGGAAATCGCCCCCTAATCCCCAATTCTGGGGAAATCGCCCCCTAATCCCCAATTCTGGGGAAATCGCCCCCTGACCCCCAATTCTGGGGGAAAGATAGAAGTCACCCATTGTTGCAGGATTTAGGGGCTACTGGGAAAAGATTAAAAGTCCCCCATTGTTGGGGGATTGAGGGGGCGATCAGGATTTAGGGGCTACTGGGAAAAGATTAAAAGTCCCCCATTGTTGGGGGATTGAGGGGGCGGAGATTGAAATCAAGACTAAAACTTATTGAGATTCAGCCCGGCTTCTTTTGCCATTGCGTGAATCCCTTTCGTTTCTAGGGTTTTAATCGCCTTCGTCGAAATTTTCAGTCTCACCCAACGCTTTCCTTGAGGCCACCAAACCCGTTTCCATTGCAAGTTTGGCTGTTGTAACTTGTGGGTACGACGGTGGGAGTGAGACACAGCCATCGCGTTATTTGCTTTTTTCCCAGTAAGCTGGCATCTACGAGACATAAAACCTCCAAATTAACATTATTACTGACAAGTCCAAACCTTTATTATATTGCCTCAACCGCAGAACCCAGAAATCTGTGATTCTCACTTGAGTTCTCAAATTTTGTTAATCTTAAAGCCATATCTGCAATTTTGCGAAGGGTCTCAAAGATTCTTCGTTTAATTGTCACCCTGAGAGCAGCAAAGGGTCTCAAAGATTCTTCGTTTAATTGTCACCCTGAGAGCAGCGAAGGGTCTCAAAGATTCTTCGTTTAATTGTCGCCCTGAGAGCAGCAAAGGGTCTCAAAGATTCTTCGTTTAATTGTCACCCTGAGAGCAGCGAAGGGTCTCAAAGATTCTTCGTTTAATTGTCGCCCTGAGATCAGCGAAGGGTTTCAAAGATTCTTCGTTTCACTCACAATGACATTTACCATCAATTAATTGTCACCCTGAGAGCAGCGAAGGGTCTCAAAGATTCTTCGTTTCACTCAGAATGACATTCACCATCAATTAATTGTCACCCTGAGAGCAGCGAAGGGTCTCAAAGATTCTTCGTTTCACTCAGAATGACATTCACCATCAATTAATTGTCACCCTGAGATCAGCAAAGGGTTTCAAAGATTCTTCGTTTCACTCAGAATGACATTCAGAAGGAGTTGGGGGAGAGGTTAATTAAACCGCCCGTTGGGTTAACTCAGTTAACACATGATTTGACCGTTCTACAAAAGATTTCATCCCGTTTGCATCAAAGCCTTTTTGTGCCATTAATGCCAAGTCATAAACATGGTGACAAATCATATCTGCCAATTCTGCGGAAGGAGATTCAGCCCCTTCTATACTTCCTTGACTCAAGTTAGCGAGATTTTGAATTAAGGGATGAGAAGTATTAACCAACAGAACATGATTGTCGGGAAAATCTGCTTTTTGTTGCTGCATTAATGCAGTCATATCCTGTAACCGTCGCATCGCTTCTGGAAGTAAAACCATCGCTGGTGGTGTGTCTTCCGATTTCAGCGCTTCGGTGCGAATATTCACACTCGGTTTATTGAGAGATTTCTCAAACAATTCTTTGATTTGTTCGCTGCGAGTTTTATTGGTTTTGGGATCGACAATTTCAGTTTTATTGCTGTCTTTATCAATCAACTCATCGTTAATCTCTGAGTCTACTCGCTGGAATTTGACATCGCTGTGTTCCCGTTCCAGGAAGCTAATAAAGTGAGTATCGATGAAAGAATCCAGGAACAACACTTCCAAGCCTTGACTCTTGTGCAGTTCTATATAAGTCGCTTGGGCAGCTTCTTCGGTGCAGTAAAAAACACTATTTTCATGGCGTTCTTTGTTGCGTTCTAGATATTCGTTTAAAGTGGTGTAATAGTTTCCTTGTTCGTCAAAACTACCCGCAGTATTTTCTGAAGACTCCCAAGCATCATCTGCTTCTTCGGGTTTTTGGCTGTCGGTGGGTTCGGGTTTATAAGTTGTTCGGAAGACGAGAATATCTTCAACTTGCTTTTTAAACTTCTCGTCGTTGAGAGAACCGAACTTGACAAAAGTACCGATGTCTTGCCAACAGCGAATATATTCTTTGCGATCGTCTCGATACACTTCTTTTAAGCGATCGCCAACTTTTTTAGCAACATAATCGGCAATTTTCCGAACTGTGCGGTTGCTTTGTAAAGCACTCCGAGAAATATTGAGAGGAATGTCGGTACTGTCAATTACGCCCCGCAACGGTAGCAGGAATTTAGGAATGATTTCTTCGCAGTGTTCGCTGACAAAAACTTGGTTACAAAAGAGTTTAATATTCCCTTGGCTAACATCAACATCGGGCTTGAGTTTGGGGAAGTAGAGAATACCGTTGACAATAAAAGGATAATCAGTATTGAGATGAACCCAGAGGAGAGGATCTTCTTGGAAGGGGTAGAGATAACGGTACAGATCGAGATAATCATCGTCTGTGAGGTTACTGGGTGACTCTCTCCAGGGTGCTTTTTGGCGGTTGAGGGTTTCACCGTCCATCTTGATCGAGACGGGCATAAAGTCGCAATAGGTTTTCACCAGTTGACGAATGCGACTTGCTTCGGAGTATTCGAGTTCATCATCCATCAAGGTGAGGGTGATGGTGGTGCCGCGTTGGGTGCGGTTGGAGTCTTCGAGTTTAAATTCGGGGGAACCATCACAAGTCCAGTGAACTGCTTGCGCTCCCTCTTGGTAAGATAGGGTATCGATTTCGACTTGTCGAGCAACCATGAAGGACGAATAAAAGCCTAAACCGAAATGTCCGATAATGGCGTTATCCGCGTTGGATTGATATTTCTCGATGAATTCTTCGGCGCTGGAGAAGGCGACTTGGTTGATGTATTTTTTGATTTCATCAGCCGTTAAGCCAATGCCGTTATCGGTGATTGAGAGGGTTTTGTTGTCTTTGTCAACTTCGACGATAATTTCAGGTTCGCCTGTTTCGCCGGAGTATTCCCCAGTACGGGCGATGGTTTTGAGTTTGGAGATGGCATCAACGCCGTTTGAGACGAGTTCCCGAAAGAAGACTTCGTGATCAGTGTAAAGGGATTTTTTGATGATCGGGAAGATATTCTCGGTGTGGATGGTAATCGTTCCCTGTTCAAGTACGGTCATAGGTTATACTGCTAATTATAAATACGGTATTCAGCAACCATTGTGTGCGATCGCGATCCCTTTTGGTGAATAGGATCACCCCCAAGAAAGGATACGGAAATCCGTATTTGGGTGAGTTAGCGGCGATCGCGGATGGGTTAAAGTGGCATCTGTTGGAGAGTTGTATTCACTTCGGATACACGCTCTCGGATATACTGTTGTTGTGAGGAGTCAAAGAGTTTTTCAAATTTATTCGATTGAGAACGACTAATGCCTTGAGTATTGACAGTTCGACCTCCACTTTGCAGCAATAAAGGTTGAGCAGCATTACTATAATTTTGAATGATATTTTGGTCGTAAATAATCCCAATAAAGTTACAGATTTTTTTTAAAACTACTTCTGGATCTGCGGTTAAATGTTCATAGGTAACGAGGTGATGATTGGGTTGATTTTGATAGCTTAAACTAATGTTTACGGCTTGTTGCCAATGCTCAATACATTGATCGATTTCCCATTTTCCATCCCAAGCCTTTGGGTAGCGGTGTGTGACCTCATACAAGGACGCCACAACGTCGGTTCCACTGCGTAAGAGATGAATTATTTTGACATTAGGAATATACTTTTTGATAGTATTAATATAAAAAATATGTTGGGGGGTTTTTTCGAGAAAAATCTGTTTGTCTTGTTCTTCCGTTAAAAGAGTGAGAATTTTGATAAATTTCTGTGCATATAGAGATTGTAGAGGAATCTGAGGAAAATGGGTGAGCAAATCGGGGCGACCCAGATGTTCAGTAAAATAAGTCTTCAGCCAGGGCTTTAACTGTTTAGAAATTAATCCCAGTTTCTTTCTCCGAAGTTCATATTCTGGGGTACAATACTGAAAAAACTGAGACTCAGGAAAGGATATAATCTCAGGATGAGCCGCGAGTAAGCTTTGAAGTAGCGTTGTACCGGAGCGGGGACATCCAACCAAAAAAACAGGTGTTTTGGACTGTACTCTCATTTCTAGCACCAAGCTAAACGTTATTGAAACCCGGAGCAAATTGGAGATGCCACAAGTTTCTGTTATTATTCCAGTATACAACGGTGAAAAGACTATTCGAGAAACGATTAAATCAGTTTTAGATCAGACTTTTACTGATTTTGAATTGATTATTATTAATGACGGTTCAACAGATAAAACTCCTGAAATTTTAGAAAATATTTCCGACTCTCGGATCAAAATATTTTCTTTTACAAATTCCGGTTCATCTACGAGTCGAAATCGGGGAATTGATCGCGCCTCGGGTAAATATATTGCTTTTATTGATGCGGATGATTTATGGAAACCAGATAAACTTGAGGCTCAATTTAATACCTTACAAGCGAACCCAGAAGCGGCTGTTGCTTACAGTTGGACAGATTATATTGATGAAACGGGTCAATTTCTTCGTCGTGGCCCTCATTGTAATTTTAGCGGTAATGTTTATGCCAAGTTATTATTAGCAGATTTTATTGGAAGTGGCTCTAACCCAATGATTCGGACGCAGGTATTTTCTGAAGTGGGAACATTTAATGAATCCCTTCGTTATGTAGAAGATTGGGAAATGTGGTTACGTTTAGCGGCGCGTTATTCGTTCGTTGTTGTGCCATTTGTTCAAGTTTTTTATCGAAAATATGCCTATTCTATGTCTTATAATGTTTGGGGAATGGAAGCAGCCAGTTTACAAATTTTAGAACAAGCATTTGCTGAGGCTCCAAAATCTATTCAATCTCTGAAGGCGACTTGTTTAGGAAATCGTTATAAAGGTTTAACAACGATGGCGCTAGAAGCCAAACCCGAACGGCTTCGCGCTTTGAAAGCGGCTTCTCTATTTTGGAAAACAGTTGGTTATGATTCATCTCTAGTCAAAACTCGAACTTTCTACAAAGTGCTACTTAAAATTACAGCAATGGCAGTGTTACCTTCTTCATTAGCCCAAGCTTGTTTTACTCGGTTTGAACGGGTATTTAATACAACAACGTTATCTGGATATGCACGCTTAGATGATCGCTAACAAACTTTTAATAGACATTTTGAGTACAAAAGGAAATTGAGATAAAAGATGAGATTCATTTTGAGTATAATTCCAAAGATAACGAACGGCTTCTAAGCCTTTGTGGGATTTTGATCCGGCTAGTGTTTTCCAGAGTAGATACTTATAAAGATCCGCCAAACTCTCTTTTTTGAGATATTGAAGTGATGGGGGTGCTTGATGATAGGATTTTTCTAAAACTCTCAAGCTTTCAAGTTCGAGTTTGCGAACGTTAGTTGTACTCGAATGAGGAGAAACTCGATAGAGAATTTGGGTTTTCGGAATGTTGACAAACTCATAATATTTTGAAAGCCGAATGCACAGTTCCCAATCTTCTCCGCCACTAATTGACTCATCAAACCCTCCAACTTTGAGGTAAGCATCTTTACGAATTAAAAAATTAGAACCATTTTCTAAAGCATATCGAACTAATAGTTTTTCATAAATATTGCCATTTAATGTAATATGTCTACCTAAATAAATGATTTTATCAGATTCATTAATATAGTCTGTCCAGCTATAAGCAACCGCAGCGTTTGGATATTCTTGTAAAGCTTTGAGTTGCAATTCTAATTTATCAGGAGTCCACAGATCATCCGCATCAATAAAGGCTAAAAACTCACCCGAAGATTTGTTAACGCCTCGATTTCGTGCGGCTGAAACACCTGCATTTAGAAAAGAAAAAAGGGAGATGCGATTATCTTTTATTTCGGCAACGACTTCTTTTGTACTATCCGTTGAACCATCATCTATAATGATTATTTCCCAATCTGAAAAAGTTTGGTTTAAAACAGATTTGATTGTTTTTTTAATTGTTTTTTCTGCATTGTATGCAGGAATAATCACAGATACAGGTACCATGTTTTTATTTTTAATATTGAAAAGTGATTTTGTTCGGTCATATTTTGTGTAAAATCAAGTTCTGTTCAAGTAATAGTGAAAAGGACTAATTGCACTCGCCCAAAAAAATTCGAGTTCACAGGCATTAACTAAGTCTGATTTTGCTTTTTTATTATATTTAACTAAATGCAGAATAACTCTTTTTAAACTCCCGAACATCACCCGCAGAAATAAAAGAGGTTTTTGCCAGCTTTTAACTAAAATAACTCTAAACCCAAAAGTACATAGACCATAGCGATGTGCTAAAGATAGCAAGTAGCTTCTTTCTAGACGTTCAGCAGGAATCCAATGATTTAAGTGCATAGCAGAATTGTACCAAATTTCCCAACCTTTCCGATGTAGATAAATAGATAGTTCACAATCATTATCTCCTCTACGGGTAGCCATTAATTCAGGGTTAAAATTATCTAACCACGCTTTTCGACGAAGAACTAACCCTGCACCAGATGGAAGTTGTAGTAATTCTGGATTAAACTGAAATGATTGGTCGCCACTTTCACGAATTGCTAACAGAATATGTGCAACTCTTTTGAAGTTTTCAGGAGGTTCTGTTTGATAAAGTGCATGAATTTGACCTCCATAGATACCTGCTTTATGGTGCTTATTTCCAAATGAATAAGCTTGTAAAATCCAATCTGAATTCGGAAAGTTATCATCATCTAGAAAAGCAATCAATTCACCTTGACTCTCCTCAATTCCCCTATTTCGAGCAAATACAATTCCCTGCTGATGCTCAAAAACATATTTTAAAGGTGCTTTGACATTCCAACTCTTTTGAAAATCTTGAACCACTTGAGGGGTATGATCACTGCTATTATTATCAACAACAATAATGTCCCAGTCTATTTCCTCTGTTCCCATTTGCGATCGCAATTTTTCCAACACTTGAGGTAAACGATCAGCACCGTTATAAGTTGGAATGACGACTGATAAATCCATTATTTACTCCTTGAATTGGTTAACTGGTTTGCTGTAGCTTGAGAATAAAGTAAAATGGACTGAGTAATCTACCGATTAGGAACTGCATTTCACTAGCAGCCACAACCTCAGTGCGAATGGCAATTTTATACTTAAACAGATGGATAATAATCTTGCGGAGATCGTTGAGTAAGTAAGCAACGGCTATCAATGGCTGTTGCCACTGAGGGTATTTTAGCATTCGGATAGCGTGACTACTCAACCCGACTCCAAAACACAATTTCATTAAATAGTCTTTTTCTAAGCGTTGGCGAGGAATACAATGATAAACAACCATGTCTGAACAATACCAAATTTCCCATCCGGCTTGCTGAATATATCGTAATGCTTCTAAGTCTTCACTGGCTAACATTTTACCCCCAACTCGACCCGCAAGAACTAACTGTGAGGGAACATTTTTTAACCAAGCTTCTCTACGAACGACTAAACCCGCTCCCGGTGGTAGTATTTTTTTTCCAGGCTCATAAAGAGAGGGTTGGTTTCCTCGTTCTGTTAAAGCGAGAAAGGAGGCGATGCGTTCAAAGTTTTCCGGAGGAGTGACTTCAAACTTTCCGATAACTCGACTTCCAAATGCACCGACTTGAGGATGAATTTGAGTGAATTTATAGGCTGCGGTTAACCATTGAGGTTCGGGATAATTATCATCATCAAGAAAGCCAACCCATTCACCTAATGCTTCTGTTATACCCCGTTGTCGAGCGAAAGCTAAACCTTGTTGGGCTTCAAAAAAGTATCGTAATGGAACGTTTGATAACCAATTTTGCTGATACTGTTTAACCACTTCAGCCGTGTTATCGGTGCTGTTGTTGTCAATAACAATAACTTCCCAGGAGACTTGCTCAACATCGGTTTGCGATCGTAATTTTTCGAGTACCTGGGGTAAACGTTTTGCACCATTGTAGGTTGGGACTGCGACTGTGAAATCCACCATAACCACTTGTTTGTTTAGGTTTGAAGTGATTCGCTTTCAGCCGATAGGCTCTCTGTTAATAGAGAACTCAGATAGATCGAACTGCATTATTAATATATCTCAATTTCACCCGATGAACCAATGTTTTCCTCTCAGTTGAAGGTTTTAGGTTCTATACTAATAAGTAGCTCTACCCGGATGCAGATTTAGGATGCCAAAAATATCGATTATTCTTCCTGTCTATAACGGTGCAACAACGATTCAAGCCACAATTGATTCTGTTCTCCAGCAAACGTTTTCAGATTTTGAATTGATTGTTGTTGATGATGATTCAACTGATAATACTTTAGAAATTATGTCTCAGTATACAGATTCTCGCATCCAGGTTTTGTCTTGTCCTCATCGGGGTGCAGCAGCTAGCCGGAACCGAGGACTTCAGCAGGCTTCTGGGGAATATATTGCGTTTTTAGATGCTGATGATTTGTGGGCGCCTGATAAACTCGAAGCTCAACTCAACGCTCTACAAACCAACCCCAAAACCGCAGTTGCTTATAGTTGGACCGATTATATTGATGAGTCGGGGAATTGGCTAAAAGCAGGTAGACATACGAGAGTCAATGGAGAAGCCTATGCTCAGATGCTACACTTTAACTTTCTGGAAAATGGTTCTAACCCTTTGATTTGTCGTTCTGCTCTCGACGATGTGGGAGATTTTGATGAGTCTCTGACAGGGGGACAAGATTGGGATTTATACTTGCGTTTAGCGGCTCGTTATCTGTTTGTCAATGTTCCGGCTGTCCAGATATTTTACCGCATTCGCAGTAACTCAATATCTTCTCATACTACTCGCCAAGAACAACAAGTTGTGAAAGTCTTAAACCGGGCTTTTTCGCAAGCTCCCGCCAGCCTACAACCGTTAAAGCGAAAAAGTTTGGCTCTTGTTTATAAGTATCTTGTGTGCAGAACCCTTGACCTTTTACCAAATCGTTCTAACGGTTGGAAAGCTTTACGACTAATCATGATTTATATTGGCTACGAACCCCAACGAGTCAAACAGTCGAAGTTGATTTTCATTCTTTTACTCAAAAGTATTGGTTTGATCCTAACCCCTCAATTTCCCCAACTCCTCCAACAACTCAAACGTCTCATTCACTCAGAAGTTCATGCTTCGGGTTGAATTGTTGTGGAAATTGCCGTTAACTGAGAGGGAAGTTTTTCTTCTTTTTCAGAGCTTTTGGGTTGACTGGTAAAAGACAAACCTTCCTCTAAACGATCAATATAAATCGTATCTCCAGCCACATACTTTTGTTCTAATAATAAATTCGCAATCGGATTTTCTAACTCCCGTTGAATGGCTCGTTTTAACGGTCTCGCTCCATAGACTGGATCGTACCCCACTTCTGCAATATAATTCATTGCCTCTGGAGACAACACCAAACTAATTTTTTGATCGACTAAT
>NZ_AUZM01000007.1 GCF_000478195.2 Lyngbya aestuarii BL J
CTTCGATTATTGTCGGAATTTTTGCTTATACTGTAGTGGTTTTAACGATGGATAAATTCTCAACTTTAGCCGGAGGATTTGCCCTAGCAATTTTGATGCTTCCCATCATTGTCAGAACCACAGATGAAGCATTACAACTCGTCCCTCAAGAGGTTCGTTGGGCTTCGGTTGGTGTCGGAGCATCGAGTTTTCATACTGTTTTACAGATCGTTATTCCGGCAGCTATTCCAGCTATTTTAACCGGAATTACTCTCGGTGTTGCTCGGGCGGCAGGGGAAACAGCACCTTTGTTATTCACCGTGATTTTTGCTCAAAGTTGGCCGGATAGAATTATCGATGAAACTGTTCCTTCAATGTCAGTTTTGATCTATAACTTTGCAACGGCTCCCTATGAAAATCAACAAGAAATTGCTTGGGCGGCTTCATTAATTTTGATTTTGTTAGTTCTGTTTGCGAGCATTTTGGCTCGATATTTTGGTCAGAAAGGAACTTATTAGGTTTTTAACTCATTCTTCACTTCAAACTCGGAGGTAAATTATGGATAATCGTCATTTTGAGATTCAAGACAATACTGAGAAAAATAGAAACAGACCGGAAAAAAATTCAATTGAAGTTCGAGACAATATGCAAACAATGAGACAGAATAATCACTCCTCAGAAAATCGTGACTCTCATGCGAGTCAAGACGACAATCATTCACAGAGAAACAGAGAACGTCACAACTCTAAAAACAATCGCTCCAATCAAAGCATAAAGACATTCAACAATAGTGTTTTTACAACTGAACAGTTAAGCGTCTATTACGGTGATACCTTAGCCTTAAGTAAGGTCAATATGGAAATTCCCCCTAAACAAGTCACTGCGTTAATTGGGCCGTCGGGTTGTGGGAAAAGTACCTTAATTCGTTGTTTTAATCGTCTCAATGATTTGATTGAGAGTTTTCATACTGAGGGTAAAGTTTTTTTCCATGATAAAAATCTTTATTCTAAGAAAGTTGATGCGGTTAAAGTGCGTCGAAAAATTGGTATGGTTTTCCAAAAACCAAATCCTTTTCCCAAGTCAATTTATGATAATATTGCCTATGGAGCCAGGATTAATAATTATTCGGGAGATATGGATGAGTTAGTTGAAAACTCCCTGAAAAAAGCAGCGCTATGGACTGAGGTGAAAGATAAACTGAAAGAAAACGGTTTATCCCTCTCTGGAGGTCAAAAACAACGTCTATGTATTGCTCGGGCGGTGGCGTTGAAGCCGGAAGTTATTTTAATGGATGAACCCTGCTCCTCTCTTGACCCGGTTTCGACTCAAAAGGTTGAAGATTTAATTCATGATCTCAAAGAAAGTTACACAGTTGTTATTGTTACTCACAATATGCAACAGGCGACCAGGGTTGCAGATTTAACTGCTTTCTTTAACGCTGAAGAAGGAGAGTCAGGAAATCGATTTGGGTATCTGGTTGAGTATGATGAAACTGATAAAATCTTTCAAGATCCCCAAGAGGAAGCGACCCAAAAATATGTGAGTGGTGACTTCGGATAAATCCCATTTTCAAGAATCTATTTTTGAGAAACAAAACTTTTATTGGGTAGGGGTGTAAGGCTTGCGCTCCTACATTTTATTTTAAAAGTTTATTGATTTATTTATCTCATTAGCAAGAGGTCAATTAAGCAAAATAATCGTTAATCTAGAAACAAATCTGATGATATTTGTCTAAACAAAGGAGAACTTAACCATGATTATGAATAATCAACAACCATCAGATCGAGATAGAGCAATTGATTCTGATGTTGATCCGGGTGTTGACCCTGCTGTTGAACTCGAACAACAGTTTAAATCAGAAAATCCGAAAGAGTCACAACCTAAGTCAGAAGAACGAACAACTGATCTCGGAAACCGTCAAATATTAATTGCTCACGAACAAGGTGGAGCTGTTGATGCTGATTTTTCCTAGTTTTGTTTAGTTAATTAAATAAAATAAATAGATCATAAAAAAATGAGGTTCTTATGAACCTCATTCTAAACACTAAACCTCAATAAATTTAGATTGTATTAATCAATTGCTTTCTTCGCTTTATCTTTAGCATTTTCAACAGCGTGTTGAGCTTGGGCTTCACCTTGCTTCATTTTACCTTGGGCTTTATCTTCAGGATCACCTGTGACTTTACCCATAGCTTCTTGAGCTTTACCTTCGACGTTTTTAGCTGTTGCTTTTGCTTTATCTTCAGTAGCCATAATTAAATATCTCCTAGTTTTTTCAAGACTTTTGAACAAATTTTTGTTCTCTATATTTATAAGATATCAAAAAATTAAGATTAAGCTATCCATCCGTAGATATAGATTGAGCAAATCATTATTTTGAAGTTTAATGCCCTTGAGATTGAATGAATATCTCTAAACCGACAACCATTTTCTCTATATATAGCGCTTCGCGCAGGGAACAGGGAACAGGGAACGGGGAACAGAAGAGAGAAATGCTTATAGTACAAGGCTTTGAGCAATTTATTACAATGGCGATCTGTCAATAGACCAGCGCGACTTGCTATATTTGCTAACTTAAACTTAAGTTTAATATCAAAAAATCTCCCGCTATTTTAGGTTGCTAAACTTAGCCAACCTTTCTTTAACGGGAGGGATAAAAAGCTCAGATTGATTAGGATAAAATCTATCGTCTAAATTAGATTACACCTGGGCCTTTTTTTCCATGCTTCTGAACTTCTTTTAATTCTTCAACCCGTTCTTCTTTTTGCTCTTCTTCTTGCTCTCGCAAGTCACCGGGTTCGTTAATATACATTTCAGGTTCAATTGCATAATTATTTGCTAACCCTTCTTGGTCAACCGTCTGGCCTTTAGTGGTGTTAGGCTGTCCTTCTTGCTCTTTGGCAAGCTTCTTATAATTAACACCCTCTCTGTCTTGACGAGCGCCTACTTCAGCAGGTTGAATCCCACGATCATAATGACCTGCATCGCCACCAGTTTTCTTATGAGTATCAGCCATAAAATCCTCCTTAATTAAAGAAATAAACTACAAATGAAAGCTAAATCATTAAAATGAGTTAATGAGTCATAGTATAATTTAGCTTGTTTTAAAATGCCTAAAATACTATGAATTTTAGTAATGAGTTAACCCAAGCCCGGATCATTCGACTTATCGACATTGGGAACAAAATCAGGACGCTCTTTATCTTCCCAACCCGCAGGACGCTTAGAGTTGTACCAAGCAATCGAACCAATAGAAACAGCTGCGATGAAGCCTACAGCTCCAACAGCGACAGCTGAAACTGGAAAATGAGGTGCAGCGTCTACACCAACTTCTAGAAGTAAATTCATATTTTTTATTTCCTCATAGTTTGTAACTACGCTAGGTTTAAATATAGGATAAATAACGAAGTTCAATCATCCCTCTTAGTGATGAGTTTATCAATAAGACACTATTTCTATGGGTAGAGAACCCCTAAGTTCTACTCTTTCTATTGATTTTAAATCAGTTCCATCTATTGATAGAAGACGGGACACTTTTCTACAGGATAGTATATGAATATCAACTTTAATAGAGCGAGGAAAAAATTATGGGTATTTTAGCTTGGTTAGCTTTAGGTTTAATTGCAGGTGCGTTGGCAAAACTCATCTATCCAGGTCATCAAGGTGGTGGTATTTTTGCCACAATGGGATTAGGAATTTTAGGTGCAGTTGTTGGTGGTTTCTTGGGTCAGCTTTTACTGGGAAGTAGCGGTGCCGCAGCCGCCTCAGCCGGAGCTTTTAGTATTCCTAGTATTATTTTTGCTGTCTTAGGTGCGATGCTTCTGATCTTCATCTGGGGATTAGTCGTAAGACACGCATAAACTTTACTAAATTAGAGAATTTAAACTAACCATTTGACATGAGTAGCTACTAAAAGATAGGTAAGACAGTAGAATGAGAATTAAGCAGAGCTGTAATCAGCTCTGTTTTTTAGGGTTGAATTGAAAATTGAAATTCATTCAGTTCTCTAGATATTCCTATTTTTTAAACTTTAAATCCCTTGCCTTTCTTTTTCTTTTTACTACTTTTAGCTTTTGACTGTACCTGAGCGACAGCTTCTTCAAACAACTGATGGAGATGTTGAGGAACACTGGCAATTTCTGGAAGTTTGGGTTTGAGAGGTTTATGATATTGTTTTAGAGTTTGATCTAAATCTTTTTCAAGGTTAAAATCGGGACGTTCTAATACCGCTTTTAAAAGTTTTTCAAGGGGCTGCGGATATTCTGCTTTCAGTTGTTGCCAAATAAAAGCATTAATCTCTTGATCTTCTAGATACTTGATCACCAGTTTGTCCGCATTAGGTTCGGCAACCGGATCTTCAGCTTCCAGTATTCTTACAAATTTAGAATAGGTTGGAACAAACATTTGACCCCAACGGGGATGAGAAAAAGCCATCACTTCTTCGGCTCGTTTGATCTCGTCCGGAAGTTCAACTTTTGGGGAAAACATAGGAGAAGAATCATTTGATAGCGCTGTTTCAACTGATTTTTCATCCGCACCAGTTTCAGTCGCTGAGGCTTTGACTTCACTTTCATCCACCCCGGCTTCTTGAATCATCTCTTTAATCGATTTTGAAGGATCAATCCCCGCCGCTTCTAATTGTTTTTTAGTTAATCTTTCTTGCAATTCAGCAATTTTTTTGTTAAGCTGATATCCAGGGAGTAAGATGCGATCGCTCCCCAAAAAGTTAACAAATTCTTGATGGTATTGAATCACAGAATCCCAAGCCTTTTCTAACAGTTCAGGTGCATCTCCATAGAGTTGATTGGGATAATTGTTCTTGAATTCCCCCACGACAACTGCTAGCTTGGGTTTTCCGAGATTTCCTTTCGGGATACAGGCTCCCGAAAACATCCAATTTCCATCATTTAAGGGAGCAAGACGAGTCAGTAAAATATCGCCCAGTTTCCATTTTTCGATCTCTGAGCGAGAAATTTCAGGACTCGGAAATACTGTATAATATTTAGCAGTCAACCAGTTCATTAACTTGAAACTTTTCGGCTGAATCTCTATAATTTCAAATAGACCCGTGAAGGTGTGTTGCCAATTTTTAATCAGATCGCGATCGCTGGCCGTTAACTCAGACTCCTGGGCGAGAAATAAATCAATCGGAGTCTGTTCTCCGACTTCCCCTCCATTCAAAAACATATCAACAACCAAGTTTTGCAGACGAATATCTTGACGATCTCGACTTCCATGAGTAGCGACATACTGTTCAAAGGCTACAGCTAAGTCTCCCTCTGCATCATAGACAAAATCAACTAACGCCTGCTTTAACTGGGCTGCTTGCTCTAACATCGTGTTTATAAGGCTTTTTTCTGCTCAAACTATAAGGATAACAGTTCAAGTCAATTATGGCTTCTCCTGAACGATAGAACTTTTAACTATTCCTTTGGGTAGAGTCTATTATTTTTTCCACTGAGATCGACTTCTAATCCAGGACTCAGCTTCAATTAAGGCTTTATTCTCCCTGGCTTAACAACCCGCCGATAATCCCAATTCCGAGCGTCAGAAGAACCAACGCCCAAATAATAAACTCAGGAATAGCAGATAAAATTCCTAACCCTCTCAACACCACAATAGTGGCGATAATAATCAGGGCAATTCCGACCGTAAATAGGACAATTTTTGTACCTGTTTTTGGAGAACGACTCATGGGAGATGTTTAAGTAAAATTTAGTAATCAGTGTTCCACAGACTTCGTTTATGATTATACAAGCTGTTGACTCCCCGAACCGCATCTAAATCAACTCCAAGTGAATAGAACGGTAAAGCCACCAAGATAAAGCACCAGAATTGAGAAAGTTTCAAAGCCAATATTTCCAATTCCAGACTTTTCGCGTCTAAGGAGTCCGAGCAGTAAAATTGCGGTCATTAATATCGTTAATGCAATCACAAAAACTTCCGACTGAGTAATGGCATTATAAATCGAACCGGGCCGATAAGCAAAATCCGAAAAAGATAATAACAAAACATCAAACGTGTTCCCGCCAATAATCGCACTAACTGCTAAAGTTAAAGCGCCTCGTTTCACCGCAGCAATAGAGGTCACTAATTCAGGTAAAGAAGTAGAAAGAGCAATAAACACCCCGCCGACGACTGTCTCTGAAAGTCCCGTTTGTTGAGACAGAGTTACCCCCGTTTTTGCCAATACATAACCCGCTCCAGCAATCACAATCGCTAACCATCCCAACATCAGCCACATCTTCGGAAGATTGTCAAGAGAATCCTGATCTTCTGAGTGTTCAGCCTCATCAATTAACGTTTCAGTGGTGAGGTGAGGTTTCCACATCGGAGCATCCCGCACTTGAGAGGTGAGACGCAAACCAAACAGATAACCCCCAATAATCACAAGTGAGGCAGGATGAATCCCCAATATTTCAACCTTTGGGGCAGCTATTGCTAATAAAGGAACAGCCAATAAAGCATTTAATAAAGCACCCTGAACGAGAGTCGGCAAAGAGGCAGCAGCGTGTTCTAAATTGGCTTTGCGATAGACAAAATCAGCGATCGCTAAAAAAGCAGTTTGAGCAGCAATTCCCCCTAAAGCATTGCTGACTGCAATTTGAGGATGGGCATCTGCGGCGGCGGTAATTGAAGTGATAATTCCGGCTAAAGAAGTAATTCCCCCCAACAATAACGCCCCGACAATGGCTTCACCTAAACCCGTTGCATCGGCAAGTTGATCGGCAATTTTCGAGAGTTTAGTTCCCCCAAGTCCAATAACCAGAGCAGCAAATAGAAACAGCAAAAAATTAATGACTAATGACTCGTTCATTGTTGATTGTCTTGAGTGTTAAAATTCTAAATTCTAAACTTTGGGAAACTGATCCACAGCCATGTAAACAACATCATCCAATGCACTATGATCATCTAAATTACTCGCCCGACTTGTGGTTCTTGTCGAGGCAATTGCATCCCACGTCCAGCCATCATTGCGGATTAACTCTAACAAAATACGTCGTCGGTGTTCGAGGTGTTGAGTCGCCTGTTGAAATTGGGAGTCGTTCACAGTCGGAATTCCCTCTAGGCGAACTAACTCCAAAACAGGTAAAGGAGGATTTTCATCGGTGGGGTTCAAATAGGCAGACTTCAGCGTGGCTAAAAACGCAGCACTCGCCCGACGAACTGATCGCAGTGCTGCGGGATCGGGTTGATGCGGTCGGGGAATGCCATATTGGAGTAAAGTTAAGGCATCATCGAGAGCAACTAAACTCAGCGTCATGGCGCGATAACGCTCAATACTGTGGAAATAGTGCAGAATCGGATAATTCAAATGATTTTCGCCGAGTTGAGTCAGCATCGCACTCAAAGCGATCAGATGTTGATCAAATTGTCCGAAGTTTTCACCATTCCAAGCCCGGATGAGAATTTCATCTGCGGTTCCCCCCAGTGAAGCAATATAAGTCGCATAAGAACGTTTTTGGCTAGCGGCCGAGACGATGGGAAGTAGATAAGCAAAAGTGAGTGTTACCAGAAAAAAGCCGTTAATTGAAGCGATCGCCGTCGCAATTTGCCAGGGTTCTCCTTGGGGTTGATAGCTTCCCTGTCCCAAAGTTGAGAGGGTATAACCGACAAAATACACTCTCTCCCAAAAACTAGCCGGGACTAAATTGGGGGATGTGATTACCGCGCCTTCACCCGAGACAAATAACAGAGTCCACCCTAACCAAGTTAAGGCAAACCACAACAATGTCATTAAAACCAATAGTGACATCCCGATCAACGCCAAAAACCGATGATTGGGAAAATGACGATGAATTTTTAATGCAATCATCCAGATTCTTGCTGAAAGTCGGCTTGTTATCGGGCCACCCCCACCCACCGTTAAAGTGGTGATTAAAACATCAAGCGTAACACCGATCAAAATAATTACACCTAAGACAGTCAGCCCAATTGACATGAATATTAACCCCTCTTTTCCACACCGTTATTTAATGTTATAGAGACGTGCCTGAACACATCTCTACCTTTAAAATGGGTCTAACTAAATAAACTCTAAACTCAGCTTAATCAACTCTCGATTAGGATTATGATCCGGTCGGTTCTACGATTTTTACCCGACTGATATCAACTGAATCTACTCCCAGAATTTCTTGGGCTAAGGGTTTAATGGTTTCGTATTGTCGTTGATCGGGTACGGTTCCGGCAATTGCAACTGCACCCTCTTCAGCTTGAATGGTGAGTTTACTTCCCTGAATATTTGCTTCTAATTTGGCACGAACTTCACTTTCGATATCAGAATCAGCCCGTTCTTGTTGATCGCCCAATAGATCGTTACGTTCTTCTCGCGCCCGAATATCGGAATTTAATTGCGCTTGACGTATATTTTTATCGGCATCTTCTCGTGTTTCTTCTACCAATTGAGGGTTTTCAACTTCACCGTCGATGGAAGTGGGAGCATCTGCACTGGTACGAGCAACATCACATCCAGCCGCCCCAAATAAAACAAGACTACCGATAATCAAAGATGTTAACTTTTTCATGGTTTTTTCCTCCATTTTTTTTCTTTATACAAAAACAAAAACTTGTGACGCTTTTAAGGGGTTTGATCTTGTTCGTCTCGGCGATCTATAATAATAATTTCTGGATCGTCAGATACCTTTTGACCTTCGATCTTTCGGGAATTATTTCTTTTGATATTCTCGGAATGATCGGAGAGAACTCGGGGTTGAGTTTCAATGGGTTCTCGTTCAATTCTTGGCATTTTACCGTTGGATTCAACAGCTTTTTCTGTTTCAACGCGGGGGGTTACCGTTTTTTTTTCTTTGCTTTCCATAATTTCGGGGCGTTCTTGGTGTACAACTTTTGGTTTCACTGACGATGCAGTGGTAGTCACTCTTTCTTGACGTTTTTGTTCGTATTCAACCGGATTTTCGGTCTCGACGCGAGGGGTTACAGTTTTTTTTTCTTCTCGTTCCATAATTTTGGGATGTTCTTCTTGGTGTACAACTTTTGGTTTCACTGACGATGCAGTGGTGGTAATTTTTTCTGGACGTTGTTTGTGTTCGATCACTTCCGGTTGGCGATCGTATTCAACCGGGTTTCTTGTCTCGACGCGAGGGGTGATAATCGTTCTTTCTCTTTCAATTTCGGGATGGTCTTGGTGTTCGATTTCCCCTTTCACTGGCGGAGTGCTGGTGACTATTTCTTGACGTTGTTTATGTTCAATTATTTCGGGTTGGCGACCGTCGTATTTAACCGGGTTTCTTGTCTCGACCCGAGGAGTGACAATTGTTCTTTCTTCTTTAATAACTTCAGGATGTTCTTCGCCTACAACTTTCGGTTTAACCTCTGGCGGAGTAATGATCGCTCTTTCTTCTTGATGTTCGAGGGTCGTCGGAGAAACTACATCATCCATTGTGGGTGTAACTTCGACTTGCAAAGCATCATAAACCTGCCATTGTTCAATTCCTTGATCGCGTAAAATATCTTCGGCTTGCTCGACGCTTCTTGGGGTTCCCGTCACCAATACAATATATTGACCTTGTGAAAGTCGATCGTTATAAACTTTCGCCTGATCTTCAGGAATTCCTAAACCAATTAAAGCCCCGATAATTCCCCCGGATGTGGCACCGATCGCCGTTCCCGCTAAAGTTGTCGCCAACGCTGTTGCTTCGGCACCGGCCAATAAAATCGGCCCAATTCCCGGAATGGCTGCGGCTCCCAAACCGACTAATAATCCGCCAATGATACCGAGCGTACCTCCGGCGACTGCCCCGGAAACTGCTCCTGTATCGGCGTGATTCCCTTGAGAATGGGTATAAACATCAACTTCCGCGTCTTTCGACTTTGGATCGGAGTCGGGCGCCATGACAGAAACTTGTTCAAGATTAAAACCCCGATCGCGTAATCGGTAAAGAGCTTGTTCTACTTGTCTTCGGGTTTTAAAGACTCCTATTCCTCGTTTATAATCTTGAGCTGCTCTTGTTGCCATATTTTTTACTCTCTCTTTTGTCAATTTCAATAACCCTTTCTTGAATATTTAGAAAGGTTAAGATAATTTTTATCTTTGTTTTCTTAAGTATCTTAATTTTTATCTATTTTTATCATCCATCCCCCGACATAGCTTATGAATCTCCCCGTGGGAGGATTGATTAAACTTGATTATTATCTATTGTAGTAAGTGTAGTTGACACAGAAACACAAAAATAAATTATGGCTTTAGTCAAAATTAGAGAATACTATCCTAACTATGTTGATGAGTTGTTTAAAGGAAACGACTTTAAAGGGTATACCGTTTATGCGGGAACCAGTAACGAAAAAATTGGTTCAGTTGATGACGCATTAGTTGATGAAGCGGGTCGTATCCGTTATTTTGTCCTAGACACAGGATTCTGGATTTTCGGGAAGAAGGTATTATTACCCGTCGGTCGCTCTCGGATTGATTTTAACGAACACAAGCTTTATGCTTTAGGTTTAACCACCAAAGACCAAGCAGAAGCTTTACCGAAGTATGATACCGATATGAAAGTTGATTACGACTATGAAGAACGGGTTCGCCAAAGTTATCGGACTCGTCAGCCTCAAGCCAGCTATAATCACAACAACTATCGCTACGAAAATGATACCGAGTTGTTTGATCTCAACGATCGCGATCATGGCGAATTTAAGCTCTATGAAGAACGCTTAATTGCAAATAAAGACCGTCATAAAGCGGGTGAAGTTGTTGTTGGGAAAGCGGTAGAAACAGAGAAAGCCAAGGCTTCTGTTCCAGTTGAAAAAGAACGAGTAATCGTCGAACGGACTACACCTGACGATGCAGGAAAACGGGTGACACCAGGTACTGCGAACTTCAAAGAAGGTGAAGTGGCTCGTATGGAAGTTTATGAAGAAACCGCAGATATTCATAAGGAAGCTTATGTTCGTGAAGAAGTGAATGTCCGCAAAGAAGTAGATCGCGATACCGTTACCGCAGAAGAAACCCTCCGTCGTGAAGAATTGCGGGTTAATAAAGATGGAGAATCTGTGGTTAAGCGATAAAATAACCAGGTTAATTAAAAGCCGTGAAAGTTAGCTTTAATTGGGTCTTAGGTGGTTTGTTGGGTCTTGGGTTTTTCCTAACACCGACCACCTAACACTTCTATTTAGCTACAATTCAATAAAAACTAAAATATTGAGCTGATTAATTTAAAATACAAGTGGAAGATGAAAACTCAAGATAATTATCAAACTGTTTATTCTCCTGAAAAATTATCAAATTCACAAGAGGTTCAGACTTATTCAGTTGTCGATGAACAGAGAAGATTGATTGGTCAAGTTGAACGAATTTTAAAAAATGATTCTAACCAAATTCAGATTCTTTTTTCGTTATCTGGACAATCCAAACCTGTGTTTAGAGTTCATCAAAATTCTATTGTTAAAGTTGATTTAGAAAATCATCAATTTGTGATCCGATTAACCGAAAAAATGCAAGAAAAATTGAATCAATATTCAGCCGATGGGAGTGAAAGTTTAACTGAAAAGAATAATATCCCATCCGTTGATGATTCAGACCATGAGGACAATGATGATTGTAGTCGAGATATAGATGAATCCTATCACGAATCTGTAGAAAGTGAAACAATTCGCCTCCTTGCTGAACGATTAGAGGTGAAACACGATCGCCATAAAATCGGTGAAGTTGTTGTTCGCAAACAAGTTGAAACTGAAATGGTTGAAGTTCCGGTGCGACGAGAAAAGTTAATCGTTGAAAAAGTGGGTTCATCGGATCAACCCTTAGCTGAAATTGATTTATCACAGGGAAAGGTCGAGGGAGTTGAACTCGAAACCCGTAAGAGTAAGTCAGATAAAATCACGGTTCAGGGTGAATTTGTTTCTTTGAAAGCAGCAGGTGATTTATTACAGACTCTAGCGATGGAAGACGCTCACGGATGTGCTAAAGTTCGGGTTGAATTGGTTCTCAATGATCCCCAATATCAGCAACAATATCAAGAGCTTTTTGATCGCTGTACTAATCCTTAGTGAATTGAGGCTTAGACTTATTATATTTTTTGAGGAAATCAGTCATGTGGGTAGAAAGGTTAGCTCGTTTTGGATATGCAACCAAAGGATTTGTGTATGGGTTAATCGGCATCTTAGCAGTAATGGCAGCATTTACTTCGGGTGGAAAAACAACGGGTACTAAAGGTGCTTTGCGAACAATTTCAGCTCAACCTTTCGGACAAATATTATTAATTTTAGTTGCTGTTGGCTTAGTTGGATATGTGATTTGGCGATTTGTCGAAGCGATTAAAGATCCTGATCATAAAGGTTCAGATTTCAAGGGAATTGTGACAAGATTGGGTTATATTCTTAGTGGTTTGATTTATGCAGGTGTCGCTGTAAATGCGGCTCTATTCGCAATGGGATCGAGCAGTGGAGGCGGGGGCGATAGTAAACAAACGTGGACGGCTCGTCTACTTTCACAACCGTTTGGTCAATGGTTAGTCGGAACTCTCGGTGCATTAATTATTGGACTGGGTTTATATTATATTTATAAAGCTTATAAGACTAAGTTTCGCAAGAAGTTAAACCTAAGAGAACTCGATTATCAGCAAGAAAAATTAGTAGTCAATGTCTGTCGCTTTGGAATTACAGCGAGAGGCGTTATTTTTGTGATGTTAGGTTTCTTTTTAATTCAAGCTGCTCGACAATTTGAACCGAGTAAAGCACGGGGACTTGATGGAGCGTTGCACACTATCGCACAGCAGCCTTATGGTAAATTCTTGCTAGCGATCGCCGCTTTTGGTTTAATTGCTTATGGTATTTATATGTTGGTACAAGCGCGTTATCGCCACTTTAAAACAAATTAAGCACAAAATAGAGTAAGATCACAGCATCAAAAATAACTGTAAGTTGATTGAATTAAGCTAATGTCAGAAGGTTTTTTACTAAGTCGGGTTCTCTTGCGGTTTGAAGACAGTTCAGATGATTTAGTGGGTGAACTCTCCGCCGCTGCGATCACCCCAGATGGTAGTTTGTGGGTGGGTTCTGATGAGCTTTTAGGAGTCGAGCGACTTTCCCAGGTAGAACCGTTTGTTTTTGGTAATCACAAGCATTTTTCTCTTTTGGATTTTATTGAACTCCCCAATACTGAGGATGAAATTGATATCGAAGGAATGGATTATTCTCACGGTTATTTGTGGGTGATGGGTTCTCATAGCACAAAACGGAAAAAACCGAAGCGAAAAGATCCTGAAAAAGATGTTGAGCGGTTATCTGAAGTCAAGTCGGAGGCGAATCGCTATTTAATTGCTCGTATTCCGATTATTGATGGTAATTTAATTAAGTCTTGTACTTTGAAGGATGATCCTGAAAAAAAACGAACAGCTGCTCTTTTAGAAACGACGAAAGAAGGTAATATTTTAGTTGAAAGTCTTAAGTCTGATCCTCATATTGGTACGATTATTTCCAGTGGTTTACCCTCTAAGGATAATGGACTTGATATTGAGGGTTTAGCAGTGAGTAAAAATCTTCCGATCTTCTCGGGTTGAGAGGGCCTGTTTTGCGGGGTTTTGCGATCATTTTGGAGATCGAAGTTGAAGAAACAAAACCTGGTGTTTTAGCCCTAAAACCGATAGAAAAAGATGGACAACTCTATCGAAAGCATTTTATTGAGTTAGATGGATTAGGAATTCGAGAACTGTTTTTACATGATGGTGATTTAATTATTCTCGGAGGCCCAACGATGGATCTTAATGGGGCGATGCGAGTTTTTCGTTTAAAAAATATTGAAAAGCGAACTGAGGAAATGATCTATTGGCAAGAGTCAAAACATTTAGAGGTTATGTTTGATTTACCGATTAAGGTTGGGACTGATAAAGCTGAAGGAATTGCTCATTTTCCCTGTCTAGGACAATCGGATTCTGTGCTGATTGTTTATGATTCTCCCGCTCCTGAAAGAAGACCTAATGGTAATGAGTTACTGGCTGATGTTTTTCGTTTGAAGTCTGAATCCTAGAGATCTTTATCGTCAAATGTAGGTTAGGTTACGAAACCTGAACTCAGCAGCTTTTGTATTGGGTTTTACCTCGTTCGACTCAACCTACCTTGAGTTTAATGTTTAACAGGGTTTAACAACTGTAACGGAATAAGACTCTAGTTTTAAATACTTTTGGGCGAGTTTTTGTAAGTCTGAAGGTTGAAACGATTGAATTTCACTCGGATAAATCATTGATAATTCGGGTTTAGCTATGGTAAAATAATATCCATATAGGCCTGCTAGTTGAGCTGGAGTTTCAGTCGAAAAAGCGTAATCGTTGCAAAGTAAGCGTTGACTGCGTTTCAGTTCGAGTTCAGAAATCGGTTCGTTGTGCAGTTGGGTAATACAATCACAAATTAGAGTTTCAACGGTTTCAATCTGTTCGGTGTCTAATAAAGCGTTAATGGTCAATAGGCTCGATTGTTGTTGCAAAGAAAAGCAGCTTGTTAGAGAATGAACTAATTGCAGTTCCTCGCGCAACATCCTGATTAAACGAGAGGTTCGGCCTTCTGCAAGGATGACGGAGAGGAGATCTAAACCATAACCGTCTCGCAACTCGTTAACGTCTGGGCCTAGCCATGCAAGCGTTAATCTTGCTTGTTCAGCGTTGGGTAAGTGGAGTTCTTGACGACGGATTTCTTGAATTTTCGGTGAGGGCGTTAAGCCAATACAGGGACAACGTTGAGGCGTGGGAAACCCATCAAAAGCTTCTTTGATCGCTTTAAGAGCGCGGTGTTGTTTGACTCCCCCCACGATCACCACCGCCATATTTTCCGGTTGGTAGTGACATTGATGAAAACAGCGCATTTCTACGGGCGTTCGCTGCATTAGTTTTTCTTGGGTTCCTAATACTGAACGTCCATAGGGATGATGACTGTAGAGCGTTTCCATCATAGACTGAAATTCAATCCAGTCCACATCATCTTCAGCCTGACGAATTTCTTCTAAAACGACATCTCGTTCTCGGATAAACTCCTGATCCGGAATCGTTGCGTGTAAGAGTAATTCAGCAAGCGGGGGTAAAGTATCTTCTAGGTATTGTTCGGCTGTGGTGATGTAGAAGTGGGCGTAGTCGTGGCTTGTGGCGGCGTTGGTTACTCCACCTCGACTTTCAATTACTTCGTCAAATATTCCCGGGGCAATTTTATCTGTCCCTTTGAAGATCATATGTTCTAGGAAGTGAGCCATCCCTGACCAGGGTTCCGGTTCCTGAATCGCTCCGGCTCTGACCCAAACATCAACGACAACGACAGGAGTTGCAGAAATCTCCTGATGAATAACCGTTAATCCATTTTCTAATTGAAATAGACTTGCAGGAAACTCTAAAGCAGTTTGCTGTTGAAACAATTTTTAAAAAGTTAAACTTAGCTTAATCTATCTATATTATCGTTTTCCCTAAACTTGATTTGAGTATTTTGATACAATTTGTCTGAAATCGGAGAGATCCCCATAAAAAAATCATCCCAGGAATAGGATGAAGGTTAATTAAATTCGCCTTAGTGTTCCTGGAGATGACTGAATACACAAAGCTTAACGACTCTTAATTAAACAATTGGCTCTGGAGTTGGAATCGGTACAGGAGTCGGAGCTGCGATCGTCAGCGGATCGAAACCTCTGACAGGAATTAGTGAGTCTGGGTTGATACCACCTCCTTCTTGAGCGAATTGGTTTTCCGGTGGGAAAGGAACCACACTGGAAAGTCCCAAGGTCACTTGAGCTGCTTCTTCACTCGCCAACGTGATCGCCGGAATCGGAGTGGTTAAATTCTCCTGATTGTCTGTTGGCTCAACTCGAATCACATAAGTCTCTTCGATAGGAGCAAAACCGGTTAACGGGTCAATCGGGAGGGTCGGGGATAGGTTAGTAAAGATAAAGTTCCCACTGAAGTCCGTTGTTGTACTGGGTTCATCTCCTCCGAGTTCACCATCATCATCCAAGTCAATGTAGACTCTCGCGCCCTCAATTGGCGCATCTGGTGAACCCGTTATGGGATCAACATCGAGTAGAGAGTTGGCATTGAGGTCATTGAATACCACACCCGCAATACTATTTGGAACAGGCAGAACCGTTCCGGCTGGATTGAAGACCAATGTAGAGTTAATTTGGCGAGCCTCCTCAGGAATCAGTTCGACACCGATTTCGCCCGGAAATTCTCCAACTGGAGGCACCGGAGAGGTAAAGATATAGGCAGACGAAGGTAAGTCAACACCAAAATCGGCGACGAATCCTCGAGCAAATCGTTCAGGTTCTGTTCTGGCAATGAAGTTAGCGAAGGGGTTTTGCGGATCATCCCTTCCAGGAATCTCTGTATTGAGATTGGAAATGATGTAGAATCCATCGTCACCCGTTGTGGTTCTGCTGATATTCCCCTCTCCATCAACAATCTCAATATTAATTCCCATTTGTCCGGGTTCAGAAGGTTGAGGTAGACCATCACCATTGAGGTCACGAATCACCCGACCATAAACGCTATTGGGATCAATAACAGGAATATCCAGTTCATTGACAGTCGCAGCAGCCACAGGAGCTTGGATCGGGTTATCTCCGAGTAACTCAAATCCACCCGGAATTTCAGCTCGCAGTAAATAGGAGCCTGGGGGTAAGTCCCCAAAGAAATAGAAACCGGCTTCATTAGTGGTAGAAGAAGGCTCACTGGGTTCACGGAAACCACTGTTGTTGAGGTCAATGTAAACCGTTGCATCCGGAAAGCCTTCTGCAAGCGTGGGTTCACCGACATCTCCAAAAGGCTCGTAAATTTGATTTCTGTTGTTATCAACGTAAACCGAACCGCGAATCACTCCAGTTGTAGGGGCTGGGGTGGTCGGTGGGGTCAGGTTTGTGTTGAGAATGTTGACATCAATCCGTTCGTTGGGATCACCTGTCGTTGCTAGGGAGATGGGTACACCCACAGGTTCATTGAAACCGGGGATAGTCACCTGATCGAGGGTAAAGCTTCCTTCGGGTAAATCCGCAAAGGTATACTCACCGCTAGCATCAGTTACTATTGTTGGTTCACTATTCTCTAGGATGCCATCCCCATCACTATCTGAACCACTATCTGGTAGACCATTTCCATTTATATCCAGGAATACTGTAACGTTGGAAAGACCTTCACCGAGATCAAAAAAACTATTACCGTTAAGATCCTGAAATACTGATCCTCGAATTGTACTCACAATTTAACTCCTCCACCAAAGTATTGTACGAAGATGAGTCCCGTAGGACTGTATAATGTTGCAACCTAAATGGTATCGTACATATGCGCTCTCATAAATCAAGAGTGAACTCCATTCAGGCGATTGGTTGAACACTACCTGATCGTAGGCAACTATACCAGACTTTTCGGAAATCTGGCAATGCGTTCGAGTCGCCTATTCTCCGATAATTGAGCATCTGCCTATTCCCTTAATTTAGATTGTCACTGAGTTGCTGTTTGCCATTAAAGCTAAATCAGCACTCCCCCAAAATGACAGGAGTGCTGTTTGTGTCAATCTATCATTAATCTGACTCGACAATCATTAATAAGCATCTTGCAACTCATGGAAATCAGGAGAGATATAGTCTTTTCGCAAAGGCCAACCGACCCAATCTTCGGGCATTAAAATTCGCTTCAGATTAGGATGACCTTCGTAAACGATACCGTACATATCATAGGACTCTCGTTCCTGGAAGTCGGCCGCTTTCCAAATCCAGTAAACTGACGGAACTTTTGGATCATTTCGTGGAACAAATACCTTGACGCAAACTTCCTCAAGTTGTTCCACATGATCGTCAACTTTTACCAAATGATAAACACTAACGAGATCTTCACTGGGGCCAAGGTCATAGGCACATTGACACCGCAAATAGTTAAATCCGTTAGCGTAGAGGGCTGTAGACAGAGGAATCAGATAATCCCGACTCACCTTAATTATCTCTACTCCCGAGTGATCTCGTTGCAGAGATTCATGTTCAAATCCATTTTGAGCGAGCCACTGGGAAACTGGGCCTGCTTCTACAATTGCTGTTTCTTCAGTTTCAGCCACGCTGTTCCTCCTTGGTTTGTTCAGCTAACATTGCCGGGGGTACAGGCATTCCCATCGCTTCAGTGAGTTGCGGAGGTGGAGTTTGACGAGTGCTAGATTGTAAATATTGACCCGTTAAAATCGGTTCGACTACCTTCATTTGATGAGAACGAGTGTAGTAACGGTGAGTTTGTTGTAAATTTCCTCGCTCTTGTAGAGAATCATTGGAAATTTTCTTCCGCAATTTGATGATCGCATCAATGATCGCTTCAGGACGAGGCGGACAACCCGGGATATACACATCTACTGGGATTAACTTATCCACCCCTCGAACTGCCGTTGTCGAGTCCATACTAAACATCCCGCCTGTAATCGTGCAAGCACCCATAGCGATTACATACTTGGGTTCAGGCATTTGTTCATACAACCGCACCAATACAGGTGCATATTTCATGGTGATTGTACCTGCGGTGATCAACAGATCGGCTTGACGAGGACTCGAACGGGGAACTAAACCAAAGCGATCAAAGTCGAACCGAGAACCAATTAATGCTGCAAATTCAATAAAACAGCAAGCCGTACCATAAAGCAACGGCCACAAACTCGATAGTCTTGCCCAATTATATAGGTCATCAACAGTGGTTAAAACCACATTTTCTGACAGTTCTTGAGTAACTTGAGGTCGCTCGATGGGATTGATAATTTTTCCAGTTTCTGGGGAAATACTTTGGCTTGTCATAGTTTCTGTGCAATTCTAACTAACAACTACTTAAGACCATTCCAGTGCGCCTTTGCGCCATGCGTAAACTAAGGCAATTACAAGAATGGTAATAAAAATCAATGCTTCGATAAACGCTAACAATCCCAGCTTGTGAAAGGCCACCGCCCAGGGGTAGAGAAACACCGTCTCCACGTCAAAAATGACAAACACCAAGGCAAACATATAGTAGCGAATATTGAATTGAATCCAGGCACCACCGATCGGTTCGCAACCCGACTCATAGGTAGTGCGTCGCACACCCTTTCGGCTTTGAGGACGTACCAGCTTGGATGTACCAAGGGCAAGAAGGGGAACTAGGCTACAGATAATCAGGAAGCCTAGAAAGTATTCATAACCACTGAGAATAAACACGATGGCTGATTGACTGCTAGTGTACTATCAATTGTCTTTATACATTATAGGGGTGCCTTGGGTGAGTGGAGCAGGCTTTCTTCAGAAGTCATCAGAAGTCGTGAGGTTAGACGTTTTTTTCTCTCTCCCCATCTCCGTCTCTCCCCCATCTCCCTAGCCCTATTCCATTTTTTGATTGGCTTTGGTGAGATTCTGTAATATTATGTAATAGACATTTTAAGAATTAATGACTCCTCCAGGTTAAGCTATGAGCGATCAAGCTACTGAAGTTCAACCGCTAGATCAGTACGAATGTAGAGCCTGTGGGTACGTTTACGAACCCACCAAAGGAACTTCAATGGGACAAGTAGCGGTTTCGGCCGGAACACCCTTTGAAGAAATTCCCGCGGGCTGGCGCTGTCCAGTTTGTGGGGCACCAAGAAGTCAATTTTCCAACATTGGATCGAAAGAAGGGCCTTCTGGCTTTAAAGAAAATTTGAACTATGGCTTAGGTGTAAATACACTGACCTCTCAACAAAAAAACCTACTCATTTTTGGTGGACTAGCCTTAGGTTTTCTGTTTTTTATGAGCTTGTATGCTTTGAAATAAAAGCGACTTGAACCGATCTAAAACCCATGAGTTTAATGAAATTTTTGCGAAAAATTCTAGTTGTATTTGCTGTTATTCTCCTGTGTACCAGTTGTAAGTATCTGCCCGCCCTCAGTTATAACCCTTGGGAACTGATTCCCATCGCTACCGATGCCAATTTATTTGATGTCGCTTTTTCAGAACAAAACCCGAATCATGGTTGGGTTGTCGGTAGTAGTTCTACGCTGTTAGAAACAACCGATAGCGGGAAAAGTTGGGAAACAAAAGCCCTAGACTTAGGTGAAGAAAAGGTACGGTTAGCTTCGGTAAGTTTCTCGGGTTCTGAAGGATGGGTGGTCGGTGAACCTTCTGTTTTATTACATACCACCGATGACGGGAATTCTTGGACTCGCATTCAATTAAGTTCTAAACTTCCCGGTGCGCCTTACAAGATAGTTGCACTCGAGCCACAGTCAGCAGAAATGACAACTGATATCGGCGCTATCTATCGCACAGAAGATGGGGGTGAACACTGGAAAGCCCTAGTCGAAGAAGCCGTGGGAGTTGTTCGTAATGTCGCCCGTTCCTCTGAGGGTGAATACATGACTGTATCGGCGAAAGGAAACTTTTATTCTATCTGGACACCGGGATCAAAAGCTTGGGAACCCCACAACCGTTATAGCTCTAAGCGTCTAGAAAATATGGGCTTTGGGGAAGATGGTCGTTTGTGGATGATCGCCCGAGGTGGTGAACTCCGGTTTAGTGAACCCGAAAACCCGGAAGAATGGAGCGAAGCGATTAAACCTGAATATACCACCAGTTGGGGATTATTAGATTTAGCGTATCGAACTCCTGAAGAAATCTGGGTCAGTGGTGGGAGTGGAAACTTGGTGTGTAGTTTGGATGGCGGAGAAACTTGGCTTAAAGATAAACAAGTTGAAGATATTCCCGCTAACTTTAACCGCATTAAGTTTATTAACCCAGAAAAAGGTTTTATCCTCGGTCAAAGAGGAACGCTACTGAGATACACAGGTCAGCCCTCCCAAGCGGCAGTTTGAACTCTAAACTCAATCAAAGGAGATCAATTGCTCAATTGGGTTGTTACAAATTCACAAATTTCGTATCATAATACAGTGATAGGCGTTTAAGACCCTGAAAAACTTTTGGAATTGAAACGCCCAGATGCGAGACTAAGGAAATAGAGGATTCCCTTCCTTTAAGAACCGGGATAAAAATAGAACCAGCCTCTGTCAAACAGCAGGGGAGATTGGCTTTTAAAACCCTACTCTCAAAACGTAGTATAATTTCAAGTCTCTGAGTTCAAATTTGTAAACCGTTGTAATCAGGAGAATTAGATATGGCAGGTGATACCGGAGAGCGTCCCTTTGGGGATATTATTACCAGTGTTCGGTATTGGGTGATTCATAGCATCACCATTCCAGCATTGTTTATTGCAGGTTGGTTATTTGTAAGCACAGGTTTGGCTTACGATGCTTTTGGAACTCCCCGTCCTGATGAGTATTTCCCGACTCAAGAACGTCAAGAAATTCCGATTGTTACTGATCGCTTTAGCGGGAAACAACAGATTGATGAATATACTGGCAAGTAGTTTAAATTAGGAGTTTAATAACATGACTAGCAGTTCTAATCCCAATGAACCCGTAAGCTATCCGATTTTTACCGTTCGTTGGCTTGCTGTTCATACCCTGGCTGTTCCCACCGTCTTTTTCTTGGGTGCGATCGCCGCAATGCAGTTTATCCAACGCTAGGAGGTTTTTATGGAGCGTAATCCCAACCGGAATCGTCAGCCCGTTGAGTTAAACCGGACTTCTCTTTATCTGGGTTTACTCTTGATTTTTGTACTGGGTATTTTATTCTCTAGTTACTTCTTTAACTAACTAGAAGATCATTCTCAATTGAGCTGCTCGTTACGTCAGTCAAGCTTTGAAATAAGAGGTAAAAAATCGTGTCTGGACAAGCCCGAATTCCTTTATGGTTAGTAGCAACTGTTGCTGGAACTGGTGTTTTAGTGGTTGTTGGTATATTCTTCTATGGTTCTTACGTGGGTGTTGGTTCCGCCATGTAAGATAAAAGCCATCCGGCAAGGGATATATAGAACTTTGGCTTGACCAAAGTTTTTATATATTCAATAAAATCCCCCTCGACAACGAGCGGGATTTTTAATGTTTTGATGTAAAATTCGTGTTAACTCGGTTCAGGTATTGGTGCGGCATCTCGTTCGGCGATCGCCCGACGTAAAGCATAACGGGGATGAAGATTTTCTCCCGCCCAACCTGTAAACGTCCACACCACAGCCCGACTGACATCTCGCACGATCCGAACCTCTGACTCAGAAGGATAACCTTCCGTTGGAATCGGAACAGGAGTAAAGGCAATTCCCTGACTTCCAAACACAACCGAGGCGACTGCCATCGCCCTAGACATATGAAAATCTGAAGTGATCAAGTAAACATGAGAAATATCCCGTTTTTTCAAGTCTTCAACCAAAGTTGAAAAATTTGTCACCGTATCAACGGCACGATAGTCTAGATGGACTCGCCCTAAGTCCACTCCAGCTTGTTGAAAAATCTCAGTTGCGGTGCGGCGATCCACACCCGATGAAACCCAAACATCTAAGTGATTATGTTTTTTGGCAAATTCGGCGGTAAATTCTTCCCGATTGGGATTTCCACCCAACATCAGAATGGCTTGCGGTTCAGGGGTTTGTTGAAGTGCTAAGGTGGATCGAACTGAAATCACATTGGCTAAAGTTGTTAAGGCAACACCAACTGATAAAGCAGATGTTACGCCTAGACTGGGTAGATTGAAAGACTGAAAGAGTTGTTTAATATTCATATGACTCTTCTTAAACCACTTGCTCTCGTCAAAACAGCTTCTCAGAATTTTGAGAAATTGAGATGAACAAAGAGTGCTAAACTCTTGTTAAATCCACTCACACCTTTAATGCTGTTGCCTTGAGAATCAATGTTTCTAGGATAATATTAAGATCTCAGCCGTGACTTCCCCAATCAAGGGGATAAATCCTCACCCAAATGAGTGAAATTACACTGCTGTGATCTATCTGTTGAAACTAATGCTGACTCTACTTAATAATCTGTGGCTGCGATTCTCCATTGCTGCTGTTTGTGCAACTGTTAGCACACTCGTCTTGACCAATAGGACTAACGCGATTCGCTCTCCTGACAAAACCTCGACATCGGATAGCTTGTCGTTAACCTCAAGACAAGAACGTGATCTCCTCTCCACCGAAATAATTGCCACAGACTCCAGTTTAGCGCAACAATTAGCAAATACCTACCTAAAACGTGAACCTGTTGCTGCGTTAAGTGAGGATATGACGATAGAACAGGCGATTTCCCTACAAAAAGAATTTGTTCAAGTTCTCACTTCTCATTTAGGCCCAGTCGTGGGTTATAAAGCGGGACTCACTAGCCCCATCGCCCAAGAACGGTTTAACGTTACTCATCCGGTGCGGGGTGTTCTCCTCCAACAGATGTTACTCGATAATGGCGCTGTTGTTTCAGCTAATTTTGGGGCTAGACCTCTATTTGAAGCTGACTTAATGGTTCGAGTCGGTGATGATAGTATTAACGAAGCCACAACGCCTCAAGAAGTGCTTGCAAGTTTAGATGCGGTGATTCCTTTTATCGAACTGCCGGATTTAATCTATCAAAGCGATGTTAAACTCAATGCTGCGGCTTTAGTTGCTGTTAATGTTGGGGCGCGATTAGGAGTCTTGGGTCAACCTATCCCTCTGGCTGCTACATCAGAATGGGAAAAACGCTTAGGCAATATTCAAGTGATTTTGTTCGATGAAAGTGGACAAGAATTAGCCCAGGGCCAAAGTTCAGCTTTACTCGGACATCCTCTCAAAGCGGTGTTGTGGCTACGAGATCACTTAAAAGCCGCCGGGATACGTCTTCAACCCGGAGATTTGCTCTCTCTCGGGACGATTACCCCGTTAATGCCTGTGCAAGCAAAAACCACCATTCGCGCCCGTTATATTGGCTTAGAAGCTCAACCTGTGGAAGTTTCGGTCAGTTTTTCAGAGTGAACCCGCAATAAAAAGAAGGTAATACCTAAAAGAACGGGGTGCGATTAGAATGAGAGAGGCTAAATTAAGGGTAGTGTAGGGATGACTTTAATTACAGCAATTGGACTGCTGGCAGGGGCTTTAACCACCGTTGCTTTTTTACCACAAGTGATTAAAACCTGGAAAACGAAATCAACTCGTGATGTTTCCCTGGGAATGTTTGTGATGTTTTGTACGGGTGTCTTTTTGTGGATTGTTTATGGTGCTTTAATTGGCGACTTACCCATCGTTGCAGCGAATATTGTCACCCTGAGCTTGGCTTCAACAATTCTCTTTTTTAAGCTAAAATATCGTTAAGATTGAATGTAAATTGTTTCAACTCTATAAGCAAGATTTCTGAAATGGATTAGAAGTCTATTTTAATTTTCCAAAATTGCTACTTGTCTTTATTGAATTTTAACTTAGCCTGTGAGTATTTCTGTCTTCGACTCCGAACGTCTTCTGTTTACTCCGGCGACACCGGATATGAACGCTATTCCGATTATTTTTGCGTTTCCCAACGACTATACTGTGGGAATTACCAGTTTAGGGTATCAAATTGTTTGGGCGACTTTAGCTTTGCGTCGTGATGTACAAGTTAGTCGGCTATTTACAGATATTCACGAACCGTTACCGACTCAACCCGAATTACTCGGATTTTCGGTGTCTTGGGAATTAGATTATGTCAATATTTTAGAACGTTTAGAATTTCTCAATATTCCCATTCGTTCAGTCAACAGAGACGATTCTCATCCGTTAGTCTTTGGGGGAGGGCCTGTTTTAACCGCAAATCCTGAACCTTTTGCAGACTTTTTTGATCTGGTTTTATTGGGAGATGGCGAAGACTTATTACCCAATTTAATCACCGCTTATCAACAAGTCAGAACCGCCAACCGCGAAACAAAATTAAAACATCTTGCTCAAGTTCCAGGTATTTATGTTCCTAGTTTATATCAGGTCAGTTATGAAAGTCAAGAGGGTAAAATAACATCAATTGAACCGATAACAGCAGACATTCCGAGAATCGTTCAAAAACAAACCTATCGCGGAAATACCTTATCGGCTTCTACTGTTGTCACCGAAAAAGCCGCCTGGGAAAATATTTTCATGGTGGAAGTGGTTCGCAGTTGTCCGGAAATGTGCCGCTTTTGTTTAGCCAGTTATCTTACCTTACCGTTTAGAACAGCTAGCTTAGAAAACTCATTAATTCCGGCAATTGAACAAGGTTTAACCGTTACGAAACGGATTGGTTTGTTGGGGGCTTCTGTCACTCAACACCCTGAATTTAACGAATTATTAGACTATCTCAGTCAACCCAAATATGACGATGTTCGGTTAAGTATTGCATCTGTGAGAACCAATACTGTTACCGTTCAGCTTGCAGAAACTCTAGCCAAACGAGATACAAAAAGTTTAACCATTGCCATAGAAAGTGGCAGCGATAAAATTAGAAAAATTATCAATAAAAAGTTAGAGAACGAAGAAATTGTTCAAGCCGTTGTCAATGCTAAAGCTGGAGGATTAAAAGCCTTAAAACTCTATGGAATGGTCGGAATTCCCGGCGAAGAATCCGAAGATTTAGAAGCAACTCTGGCTTTAATGAAACAACTCAAAAAAGCCGCTCCTGGTTTGAAGTTAACCCTGGGTTGTAGTACCTTTGTACCAAAATCTCATACTCCCTTTCAATGGTTTGGAGTCAACCCAGAAGCCGAAAAAAGGCTGAAATTTTTAGAAAAAAATCTTCGTAAAAATGGAATTGAGTTTCGTCCAGAAAGTTATAAATGGTCAGTGATTCAAGCTTTAATTTCCCGAGGCGATCGCCGAGTCTCTCATCTGTTAGAATTAGTTAGAGGCTATGGTGAGTCTTTGGGAAGTTATCGACGGGCTTTTAAAGAGTTGCGGGGACAATTACCCGAACTCGATTATTATGTTTATGAGAACTGGCATCTTGATAATATTCTCCCGTGGCATCATCTACAAGGGCCACTCCCGGAAACAACACTGAAAAAGCATTTAGCGGAGGCAAATTCTCAGATCAAAAAACAGTCGAGTTGTACCCCAACCGCAGTATAATAAAGTTAGCCTAATTTTGGGCTAAATTCATCGGTGAATTCTGATGCTTGATTTAGGGAAATATAACCTTTTAGGGGTCAAAGTCAGCGCCATTGACTATGAAAGTGCAGTCAATCAGGTGATGAATGGGGCTAAAAATCATCAATCCCTGATTGTCGCCGCCCAACCTGTTCACGGGATTATGACGGCAGTTTTAGACAAAGCTTATCGCTATCGTTTAAACCGCTTTGATTTAGTTTGTCCAGATGGGCAACCTGTACGGTGGGCTTTGAACTTACTCTACAAAACCAATCTCAAAGATAGAGTTTATGGGCCGAATTTAACCTTATATGTTTGTGAACAAGCCGCCCAACAAGGGGCTAATATTTTTCTTTATGGTTCAACGCCTCAAGTGTTGGAAAAATTAGAGTTTAATCTTCAACAAAAATTTCCCAACCTTAAAATTTGCGGTGCTATTTCTCCACCTTATCGCCCACTCACTATAGAAGAAGATGCTGATTTTATCAAACAAATACAAACCTCAGAAACAGATATTCTATTGGTGGGTTTAGGCTGTCCTCGTCAAGAAACATGGGCGTTTGAACATCGAGATTTACTCAATTGTCCGATTCTTTGTGTTGGGGCGGCGTTTGATTTTCATGCAGGTAATATTCCTCAAGCCCCCGGTTGGATGCAACGAGGAGGCTTAGAGTGGGCATTTCGACTGTGGCAAGAACCGAAACGGCTTTGGAAACGATATGTTTTTCTCAATCCGTTGTACTTGATTCTATTATTTCTACAATTTATTGGGGTACTTCCCGTCGAAAAATGGTCGCAGTAAATTAGAAATACGTGGGATATCTGAGATGCTTCATAGAGTTCAGCATGACAAAAATTTTGAATTAATAAGCTCCTTTGCGATTGAAAACAACATGAACCGTTTTCCATAAAATCTGAAAATCAAGCAACAGTGACCAGTTATTAATATACATCACATCCAGACGAAAAGCATTCTCGAAATCAATAATATCTGAACGTCCAGAAACCTGCCACAAACCCGTAATTCCCGGTAAAACATTTTGTCGTGCAAAGTGATGAGGCGCGAATCCCTCAACATCTCGTAAAGGCAGAGGACGCGGCCCAACCAAACTCATTTGACCCCTGAGAACATTAATTAATTGCGGCAGTTCATCTAAACTATATTTACGCAAAAACTTGCCGACTTTTGTAATCCGAGGGTCATCTTTCATTTTAAAGAGAACACCGCCTTTAAGTTCGTTATTAGCTTCCAATTCTTTCATTAATTGGTCAGCGTTAATCACCATTGTTCTAAATTTCCACACCTTAAAATGCCGTCCTCGTAAACCCAAACGAGTTTGTTTGTAGAAAATTTGCCCCGGTGAATCTAGCTTAATTAAAACTGCAATTAACAGCAAAATCGGACTAATAAAAATTAACAGCAATACCGCAACCGTTAAATCAAATCCTCGTTTTAACCAGAAATCAGTTCCCATAATGGCAGGGGTTGAAAACTGAATTGTTGGCATTCGACCAATCATTTCAATTTGAGGGGATTGATAAGGCAATTCTAAGCCAACTGGTAATACTCGTAAGTTAATCCCTGCGGTTTTTAAATTCCAATAAAAAGACATCGGATTCGGAATAGATTGCCAAGAACAAACAAATACTTCTCCTACATCTTGTTGTTGAATATCTTCTAGAATTTTCGGCCAATTTTTTTGTCCTTCAATCGTCGATAAATCAATTTGACCCACCACTTGAAATTCTCGATTACTAATCAGTTTCAGTGATATTTTGGCAGCTAAAGTATCCCGAGGAGTTCCAATCAGAAAAATTTTGCGCGTTAATATTCCTTTGCTGCGAACGGTAATGACAGCTAACTCTAATAGAAAACGACCGAATAAAACAAAAACAACGGTAAAAATCCAAGCTAGAATAAAAAGAGAGCGAGACAAAAATATACCGGGTCTATAGAGAAAAGCTAACACAATTAAAATCACTTGTGCCAACGTTAAACAGCTTATTAAACGCAGAAAACGACGACGACTATCACGGCGACTATAAAGACCGGCGGCGGCGATAATACCAATGGTAATCGCTAATATAGGGAATAAGAAACCCGGTTGTTCTGGTGAACTTCCAATCAGATCAAAAGACCCAACACTTTTAAAAAAATTTGTGCTGATAACAATCCATTTAGCCGTTAACCATCCCAGGGAAATTAATAGAGAATCGCAAAGGCAAAGAATGAGATTTCGGACTAAAGCAATTGCGGCTCCTTTGTCCAGATGAAGTAGAATACTGGGAGCGCGTTGGTCGTTAAATTGAGCGTTGTCAACTTGAGGTTCACGTTTTTTTTCAGGGTTCGGCACATTCTTGAGCATGGTTTGATTACTCTGGTTTGAAAATAACATTGTTGAGAACAACGACTCTATTAACTATCAATAGAGTTTGATTTTATTTCTAATCAGAATTTAGATCCTAGATTAGATAACTTATGATTAATAAATGCAACCCTAATCACTTAATCTGCTAATACAATGAACCCAGTTGGGCTTCAATTGCAATCAATTCTAACAAACTTGAGTTAAGTTGAATCGTAAAATCAATAACTTTCCGATTATTGATGATACAATATCAAAAAGGTTGGAATATAAACAGCATCCTCTCCTCATTAATTTTTAGAGTGGAAATGTTCAATCCTGAGTTTGAGAGGATTAATCCCTTGTCTCCTAAAAACATCAGCTTATCTAAAATTAGGGATAGTGCTAGTTTTCCTATTCCTAACTGTGATCACAAATCTATCATACCAAATCCGAGTTGATTTCCCTACTTTTTTCTGAGATAATTTAATCAGTGATTCGGAATCAATAATTGTCCCTTCTAGTCTTTAAAATATAAATAAGTTTAAGGTTTTGTGAATTCTTGTCGCAATCGATAAACAATTGTATCACGATCCACTTGATTAATAATCTCTTGAATCACCGTATCAATCCCCGATTCTCCCCAAGTACAGCCTTGTTCGAGATAAACCTGAGCCGCCCGACCCACTGTATATGTTCCATACGCCGAGATCGAAGCTTGAGTCAAAGCCACACCCGCATAAGTCGAAATATCAGTCGCTAATCCAGCGGCACTTTTACCTAATCCTAATATTGCACCACTTCCCCACTCCGCGAGAATCATCCCACCCGCACTCAACAAAATCGTTCTTAAAAGCTGACTGGCTTCATAATTGGTAATCGGTAAACCATACAAACGAGCGAGAGAACGAATCAAAATCAAATCACTAATTGTGGTCGCTAACACATCAATAATAGCAATCGGATTAATAGCGATCGCGATCGCTTTATACTTAGTAAACTGCCAAATTAACGCCTCAGCTTCCGATTGCTGAAGTTTAATCGTCTGATGAGCAATTTGCTGTTCCGCCTCTCGCGCTTGTACCAACGCATTCAACGCCAAAAGAGAGCGCCCTTCAAGATGAAGAATATTAACAATCGCCGTTTTCAACTCGTCGATTTGAGGCGGAGGAGTCTCCCATTCTGAAGTCACCCGACCATCAGGCCATTCAACCCGCACTTGCACCGCAGCAGGTTCAGCCGCAACTCGTACCACTTCCAACAGAGAGGAGTCTGTTTTCGCCTGTTCTCCCTCTGTCAAGGGTGGGGTAGGAGAATCCCAGTTTAGATCGTCAAAATCGAAATCCAGGGCGTCGGGGGCGGTTAACCGTTGTAAATTGTAGTAAATCGCCTGTTGTTCGGTATCAGTGTAGAGGTCAACCTTATTAAAAACAACAATTAGGGGTTTTGTTGATCTTCGCAACTCACAAAGCGCTTCGTATTCCGTGCGAGTCAAATCCCCCGACACCACAAACAAAATCAAATCCGCCTGACGAGTCACATCTTGAGCCATTTCACCTCGAACCTGACCCCCCACCTCATCGAGTCCCGGCGTATCAATTAACTCCACCGGAATACTGTCTCGTTGGTCATCATACCGAGAAGGCACCGTCCAACGCACCGAACGAGGCCATTGAGTCACGCCGTTTAAAGGCCCCGTTTGCAAAATATGTTCTCCCAACAGCGCATTCAACACCGCCGACTTTCCCCGACTCACCAAACCAAAAACCGCAATTCGGATCAAACCCTGATCCAATTTATCTAAACTTGCAGCGAGAATATCCAACTGTGTTTTGAGAGTTGCTTGTAATTCTGGGGGGTTTTGTCGTTGGCGTCGTTTGTTAGAATACCGAGTCATCGCCTGTCGGAGACTGCGACGAGCGCGATCAAAATCCCAAGATTCAACAGAGTCAGAGGAAGTCATAAGATTATCGGACAATATCTTCTAGGGCAGGTTTAACAGTAGGATATTGGTAGTCAAAATTGTAGGATACCGTGCGTTTGGGGATCACTTGCTGACCTTCAAGCACCAACTTCGCCGAATCTCCCAACAGGGTTTCTAGAGCAAAATCGGGTACAGGGAGCCAAGAGGGGCGGTGTAAAACATCCCCGAGGGTATTACACAACTGTCCCATCCGAACGGGGTTAGGCGCGGTACCGTTAACCACTCCTTCAACTTCTGGATGCGTCAGCGCAAAGATGATTAAACTCACTAAATCATCTCGATGAATCCAAGAAAACCACTGTTTTCCGGAACCCAAAGGCCCCCCCGCAAACAGTTTAAATGGCGTTAACATTTTTGCCAAAGCCCCTCCCATTCCTAAGACAATTCCGGTGCGGACAATCACCAAACGAGTTCCCGCTTCTTTAACCTTTTCGGCAGCAGATTCCCAAGCTTGACAGACTTGAGCGAGAAAATCATCCCCAGGTGGACTGGTTTCATCAAATATTGCGGTTTCGCTGGTGCCGTAATAACCGACTGCCGAAGAATTGACCAAAACCGTCGGTTTAGAATCAGCCTGTTCAATTGCTTCGACGAGTTTTTCGGTGCCTTGCACCCGACTATTGATAATTTCTTGTTTGCGTTGAGGAGTCCAGCGTCCCTCTGCAATGGAAGCCCCTGCTAAATTAACCACACCCTGACATCCAGCGATCGCCTGTTGCCAAGATCCCGATTCTGTTGGAGTATAGCCGACAACTTCTAACTGAGGATAGGCAGAAGTGGGAAAAATACGCTGGGCGCGTTCGGGGTTGCGGGTGAATACTACCACCTGATGTCCTTCTTTGTGAAGCCGCTCAACCAAGCGAGTCCCGACAAATCCTGTTGCTCCGGTAATTGCTACTTTCATCAATTTATAACTACTGAGTGACTCAGTTCAGACTCGATATGCGATCAATCTCAACTTGTTTTTGATTATACCGAGCGACAAGACAACTCTCTGCTTTGTTGTCAATTCCTCGCCACTCATACACAATTAAAGCATTCACTCCCGGTTAGGAGATAGGGAGGTGGGAAATTGGGAGATGTGAGATCTTGCCTCACGACTTCTGACTATTTTGGGAACTCTTAAGATAAATAGAGACTGCGAACTGAAAACGGTGAACTTGAAAAAATGCCACTGAAGAAACTTAACGTGCTGGTTGGAGCTGCAACGGTCATTTGTGTGGGTGCTTTAACAAGTCTGCTTTATCTAAAAACAGCTAAAGTACGAGCTTATAGTGTAACCGAAAGTGCCAAGCTTGTACCCGCAGATGCTCGGATGGCAACTTTTATCTCGTCCACTCCAGAAGCACTGACTCACCTCAAGCAGTTTGGTACGCCAGAGGCGCGAACTTGGATCACTCAAAGTTTAACGACTTTTAAACAAAAAAGTTTAGCCGATACTAGCCTCAAATTTGATCGGGATCTTCAGTCTTGGATCGGGGGAGTGATGGTTGCTCTTTTACCGAATGAAGATGGACAAGAACCGGAAGATTTTGATGTGTTGATGGTTGTGGGTATCAAAAACCCGATCAAAGCTTGGCATTTTGCTCGTCAGTTTAATGATCAAGCCAATCTTCAACGTCAGCAACGAGACTATAAAGGTGTAGAAATTGTTGAGTATACCGAGTCAGAAGGCAGACGTTACAATGTTGCCGTACTCAGGCATCATATTATTGTCGCTGCCGATCCAAACGCGATTGAACGAGCGATTGATACAGCTCTAGGTGAAGCCTCTTTAGCGAGTTTAACGGGAACAAATCAGGCTTTTCTCAATAGTGTTGATGTTCCTAATCCGATTACCACTCTCTATATTGCAGAATATTCTACCTTTATCAAACAAATCACGGCTGATGTTTCCCCGTCTTCTCAATTATCGATGCAGGTTTTATCCCACATCAAGCCTGTTAAGTCTGTGGTTCTCGCCATTGGAGTTGATCAACTCGGAATTCATCTCAAAGCGATGACTCAACTCAATGATCGCGCCATCCGTCAATCTCAACAACCTCACCTCGATCCGCTCGTCACTCGCTTTCCCACGAAAACAATTGGATTAATTCAAACTCAAGGCATTAAGGAAATTTGGTCAGAAATTCTCACTTTAGCTGAAGACAATTCTGATCTCAATCGTGTTGTTAGACAAATCAAACGGGGACTGAATGCGATTAATTTAGATGCGGATCAAGATGTGTTTGGCTGGATGGATGGTGAATTTGCATTGGGGTTGATCGCTAACGATGAAGGAGTGCTGGCTCCTTTGGGCTTGGGCGGGGTGTTGATGCTAGAAACGAGCGATCGCCCTGCGGCCGAAAGAATGCTGACTCAACTCGATACAGTCGTCTCTGGGAGCAATCCTCCGGTGAATGTTGAACAACGAGCGATCGCTGGAGTCGAAGTCACTGAATGGAAAGATCCTCAACAAGGGACTTTATTTGGACATGGTTGGCTACAATCGAATTTAGTGTTTATTGCCTTTGGAGGGCCTGTTGTCGAAGCAATTACGAGTGAACCCCAACTCCCGATCACGGCCAATCCGCGCTATCAAAATGTGACGGAATTATTACCCCAAGCTAATCACAGCTATGTTTATCTCGATGTTGAGGAGCTAGTGACTTGGGCAACGGGTTATCTGATTGCGGCACCGGCGATCGCCGTTCAACCCAATGCTTTGGCATTGATCAACTCAGTTCAGGGGTTAGGAATTAGTGCAACTCGCCTCGATCAAGAAACCGCTAGAGTAGAAATGATTTTAACACTCAAACCAAAAAGAAACTAAAAAGTGACAGAGCAATCCGGATAACTGGGTAAGATGTTCTGTAGTTTGGCAAATATTAACTAACTGCCAGATTCAGGAGCATTGCCGTGACTGATTTGAACTCTGCGCTCAAACACACTTGTTTTAGTCTCAACTAGGGTTCAGCATCTAGAGAGAGTCATGCGCGAAATATTTTTAAACACAAAGATTCGGGAAAGGGAGTTTTGACTCCGCTAAACTCTAACAATCTACATTTTACTATTGCCGAAGACCATGCGTATTTTAATCTACTCCTATAACTACCATCCGGAACCGATTGGCATCGCCCCTTTGATGACTGAGTTAGCTGAAGGTCTTGTCAAGCAAGGTCACGAAGTCCGAGTCGTTACCGGAATGCCCAACTATCCCCAACGCCGCATTTATGACGAATATCAAGGTAAATCTTATCTAACTGAAGAAAGAAACGGAGTCAGTATTCAACGCAGTTATATCTTTGTTCGTGGCCCTGAACCGGGTGTATTGGATCGAATTTTGTTGGATGGAAGTTTTATTTTTACCAGTTTATTTCAAGCGATTAATGGTTGGCGACCTGATGTTATTTTTGCCACAGAACCCCCTTTATTAGTTTGTGTTCCGGTTGCTCTTTATGCTTGGGTGAACCGCTGTCCGTTTGTGTTAAATATTCAAGATATTGTTTCTGAAGCGGCTGTGCGTGTCAACCTGCTGAAAAAAGGAGGGCCGTTAGTCGCGATTGCTGAAATGTTAGAAAAGTTTGCCTATTGGCGAGCCGATCAATTGAGTGTAATTGCAACAGGATTTATTGAAACCTTAGAACAAAAAGGTGTACCCTCGAAAAAGATTAGTTATATTCCCAATTGGGTTGATACCGATTTTATTCGACCTTTGCCTAAAGAAAATAATCCCTTCCGAAAAGAGCATCAACTTGAAGATAAATTTGTGATATTGTATTCAGGAAATATTGCTCTAACTCAAGGTTTAGAAACGGTTATTCAAGCCGCAGCCAAATTAAAACATATTCCTGAAATTGCTTTTGTGATTGTCGGAGAAGAAAGAGCTTTAGGTCATTTACAAGAATATTGCAATACCTGTGATGCAACCAATGTCTGTTTGTTACCCTTTCAACCCCGTGAAAAACTACCAGAAATGCTCTCGGCGGCTGATATCGGTTTAGTTATTCAAAAAAGTCACGTTACCGTTTTTAATCTGCCTTCAAAAATCCCTGTTTTGTTAGCGAGTGGATGTGCAGTAGTCGGTTCTGTTCCTGATACTGGAACGGCAAAAGAAGCAATTGTTAAAAGTGGGGCGGGGGTGGTTGTTCCTCCAGAAGATGCAGAGGCTCTTGCGAATAGCCTTTTAGAACTTTATCACGATCCAGAACGAGTGAAAAGATTAGGTGAACGAGGTCGTAAATATGCCGAAGAATTCTTTTCTTTTGAGCAAGCTTTAAAACAGTACGAAACCTTATTTTCTGAGGTTGTTCCGACCGAAAAAGTTTCCCTATTCAAACCGATTATTAAGTCAAATTCCGACATCCATTAATTCAGGAGGAGATAGAAGTTATCTCTCGTTAAGAATAATTCATTGAAGAACAGCTATTTTTCAGTCAAGATCAGTTGATCATCAGTTGACCAACTGATCTTGACTTTTTTGGAAAAAAATGGTTTACCCTGATGGCTGAATAAATTTTTGTAATCTATTTCTGTTCTAATCGTTATCAGATTAATTGTTGCGATCGGGAATATTACTGTCACGAATATTGGTATCAGCATATCCACCTTAAGATCCAAATAAGACTTTAGCTCTATTCTGGGTAGAAACAAAAGCTAATCCAGAGAGACTTAGCATTTTCAGTTCAATTTGCACTACCTTAATTTGATTAAAGAAACTGTAAAGCAAACCGGGTGTGCCGTTGACAATCTCCTCTAGGGCGAGTTATGATAGATAAAACAATAGGGTGCGCTGCATAAAGTTTTGAGCAGTAGCTAGCAATCTGATCTAAGTTAGCCAAGTGTGGGTGTATCGCTACAAGTTCACAGACCGAAAAAAACCCCTATGTTTAAGAGTTTGACAAGGTGACGAAGGAATAAAGGTATTCTACTAAGCCGTTATTGGGTTGAATCTAACCGGAAACGTGCTTTCAATCTTCAGGGAAATAACAACTCGTTCTTTGTAAATTTTCTGTGAATTTTCTGTGAAATTTGATAATCAGGGTGAATTGGTATTAACTGTAGTGAATAGAATTTAGAGAGACTTGTAATACTGTTCATTACTGAGTTGCTTAATTAAGTATAAACAGAAATCTCCTTGATGTTCTGGCACTCAAATCTGAGTTGCCTAATTTTAGGTATGCAGAAATTGTGGAGAAATCCGTGCCTTAAACAACTCTAAAAAGCACAATTAAAGGGACTGGGAGCTGATATTGCATGGCAAATGAGGAACATCTTGCCCGACTCAAACAGGGAATTGAGATGTGGAATCAATGGAGAGAAAACAATCCAGAAGTCAAGCCCGATTTACGCGGTGTCGATCTCAGTGGAGCAGATCTCAGTGGAGCTAATCTATGGATGGCTGATCTTTGGAGTGCTGATCTCTGGGGAGCCGACTTGCGAAGTACAGACTTGAGTGACAGCAACCTCTGGAGAGCCGACTTGCGAGGTACGAATCTACGAAACGCCGACTTGAGTGGGGCTTATTTATGGAGAGCCGACTTGCGTGGTGCAGATCTCACCGGAGTTAATCTGATGGGAACAAACCTGAGTGAAGCCGACTTGTGGGGCGCTAACTTACAGTCTGCTAACTTGAGTGAAGCCAACCTCTGGAAAGCTGATTTTAGAGGGGTTTACCTCAAAGACACAATTATCGATCTGCAAACCAGTTGGGAGCAAAAATGGAAACTTGTTTGGCAAATTCTTAACCAAGGCGTGGAAGGATTAGATCTCGGAGAAGCCGATCTCAGAGAAGCCAATTTATGGAAAGCCGATCTCAGTCGAGCAAATTTGATCAATGCGGATCTGTGGGGCGCTGATTTGCGAGAAGCCAATCTGATGGGGGCGGATCTGTGGGGAGTTAACCTCAGTGAAACCGATCTCAGCCAAGCCAATCTCACGGGGGCGGATCTGTGGAGAGCAAACCTACGCGGTGCAGATCTCAGCCATGCCGACTTTAGCCAAGCCAACCTCACCGAAGCAAATCTACGAGCGACTCAAATTCTCGGAACAAATTTTGAGCGAGTCACCCTCACTGGTGCTTGTATTGAAGATTGGGATCTCAACAGTGCAACAAATCTAAAATTGGTGACTTGTGAATATGTTTATTTAAAAGACGATCAACAAGAACGGTGTCCACGTGATCCCAATAAAACCTTTGGTGTGGGAGAATTTACCAAGCTCTTTCAACCCGCTTTAGAAACAGTTGATCTGACCTTTCCCACGGGAATTGATTGGCAAGCTTTTTATCTCTCATTTCAAGCTTTACAAGCTGAATATGGAGTAGAAAATTTATCCGTGATTGCTCTAGAAATGACTGGAGATCAAAAATTACTGATTCGATTTAAAGTGTCTCCTTTTATCGAAAAATTAGAATTCGATTGGGTTGCAAATCAATTCTATAATCAACAGCTTAATCTGATTGAAAAGCAGTATCAAGAGCAAAATCAACTCAAACAGAAGACGCGAGAACAAGACCTCAAGCAAAGTGCGACTCTACAAGAAATTATACGTTTACTTGCTGTTCAGCACGATCATATGAGTATATAGCGCTACTTGAATCGGGAACAGGGAACACCGGATCAGGGAACAGTAGACTGTGAAAGGGTTTTAGGATCTAGAAATGTCCTAACTTAAATGCGTAGTGCTATAATAGAACAGAAGGAAACCCGTTGAAAAGCATATTATAGATTGTCAAAAGGGGGGAGATAAATTCGGATAATAAACTTTATTTTCAAGGGTGGAAATTGATCAATTTATTCGGAAAATAAGACGAGCCTGAAAACAGATGTAACTCTCGAAAATAGGTAAAAAATTCTCCGGATCAACGAAATAAACAAGCAAAAAACTCAATTAGAGACTGCTTCAAAGAGAGATTTTATCCGGATTATTGAAGCAAGCATCTTACCGTTTATTGATGACCAATCGACTCTAAGGAGGATAAGAGTTTGAGTGCTGAATCGGCCAAATTAGAGAGCTTAACTCAACAACTAGACACCCTCAGTCAACAACTTGCCACTGGTGATGTTGTTCTTAGCAATCCTGCTAAAGAAGGAAAACTTCATTTTTGTAATGGTCAATTGCTCTATGCAACCAGTGATTTTCATCGGGTACGACGTTGGCATCGGGCGCTCAAGAAAAATAGCCCCAACTGGAAACCCCAACCCAACTCTGTCTCATTCGATAGTGAGAAACCTTGGGAATATCAACTCCTCTATCAAGGTGTCGCTAACGAACAACTCACACTCACTCAAGCTAAAACGATTATCGGTTATGTCACCTTAGAAATTTTATTTTCTCTACTCAACTGCACGGATACCTTTTCTAAAGCTCAACCCTCTCCAGAAGCGTCTTCGGAAGTCTCCTTGGGTTTGGGTTTATCTTACAGCGAATTGGAGCCTGTCGTCAGTAAAGGATCACAACTGCGATCGCAATGGGAAGCCGCAGGCTTAGGTTCAATGAACCCTACAGAAGCCCCGCTACTGCGCAAACCGGTTCATTCCCAAACGCTATCGGGATGGGATAAATACCTCAACGGCAAATTTACTCTGTGGGATATTTCTCTGCGTTTAGGAAAGTCTGTGACATCCGTGACTCGCGCCTTACTCCCGTTGATCAAGAAAGGGTTAGTCCAGTTGCGAACGGTTCCGGATCTGCCTGCACCGACGTTTAACCTCAGAACCGCGAGTTGGGAGTCTACGCCGGGTGAGTCAGAAATCACATCAATTGAACCGGATCAACAGAAGCCTTTAATTGTTTGCATCGATGATAGTCCTGTGGTCTTTCAGGTGATGAAAAATATTCTAGAACCTGCCGGATATCAAGTGGTGGGACTGCAAGATCCAGTGCAGGCGATCGCACAAGTGGCAAGATACAAACCGGATTTAATTTTTCTGGATTTGGTGATGCCCGATGCGAATGGTTATACCATCTGTCAGTTTTTGCGAAAAGCATCTGCATTTAAAAATACACCTGTGATTATTCTCACCAGTCGGGATAATGTTATTGATCGCAGTCGCACAAAACTGATTGGTGCATCAGGATTTTTAGGTAAACCCCCTGATCCGGAAGAAACCTTAAAAGTTGTGCGTCGATACCTTTCCCAATCTTCTAATCCTACTGCGGAGGGAAATAACTATGGACTCGAAATTCGCAATAATTTTGAACTCGGTGTCGGTGAATTTTAGATCAAGTCAGTCGATATTAGCCGGGTAATGACTGAGTTTGTAGCCTGGGATAGACGGTCAATTTTTCCGGCATCAATACGATACTTAAAGCGGTCTGGGCGATCTTTGATTTTCCATCTAATCTTCATAAAAATTCGGCATTGATATCTCCTGTTTCGAGTCCATTTAGGGGAAACGAGCGTGAGCATCTACTCACTTTTTGAGGGTTGTTGAGTCAACCTTAAGTTAATGCTGTTATCTGATGTTAATTAGCATCAAGTATTGCATTTAATCTACCCTTTGCTTCTCGTTAAAACTGATTACATTGACCAATTTATTAATGCAATAGGAGGTTACTGAATGGCTCACATTTTAGTCGTTGAAGACAATAATACTGAAGCAAAGATTTTAACTGAATGTTTACAAAGATCGGGTTTTCATGTGTTAAGCGTGACCACAGCAGAAGCGGCAAAAGCGATGGTTGCTAAACAAAGATTTGATGCAATTCTGATGGATGTTGTTTTACCCGGTCAAAGTGGTTTTGGGTTGTGTAGAGAACTCAAAAACCATGAACAAACCGCAGGAATTCCGATTATTATCTGCTCCAGCAAGTCCGAAAAATTTGATAAGAACTGGGGATTAAAACAAGGTGCATCTGCTTATATTTGTAAACCGATTAACACCGAAGAAATTCTCCAAACGCTTAAAGGATTAATCAATAATTGACTGACCCGTTAAGGTTTGATTGTAGAAATTTAGGCTCTTGATTGTTCTGGGTGATTTTGAACCGACAAGTTTTAATTTTTGACTTTTTATGGCGACTCAATCTACTGTTCAAGAAACTGAACATTTTCTCAGTCTCTCTATTACCTCCAGTCTAAAAGCCATGTTGCCTACACAGCAACTCGCTGAAGTGATCAACATTGCCCCCCATGAAATTGTTCCCCTTCCTCAAATGTCATCGTCAGTCGTTGGGGTTTTTCCCTGGCAAGGAGAAGTGTTATGGGTGGTTGATCTCAGTTATTGGATGGGATTTGATCCCTTACTGACTGAAAATTTTTCCCAGTCAAATTGTAGCATACTAAAAGTAAAAAATCAAGGAAAATCTCTCGGAATCTTAATTTATAAAGTGGGAAAAATTATCTGTTGTCAACCTCAAAAAAATCAATCTTCCCCTGTCGATTTACCCGAATCAATTTTAGAGCATCCCACCCGCAAAAACTGTATCAAAGGAGCCTGGATCGATCCTCAAGGAGAACGATTTTTAATCTTAGATACCACCTCAATTGCCTCATTAGAAGATTGAAAAATATCTAAACTGAGTCCATTAAAATTCAATTTTTCCGACTAAACTAACAATTTTATTCACGGATAAACTATGACAAGTTCACCTGTACATCCAACCAATTCTAATCACTTTCAAAATAACAACTCTAACTTCTCCTACTCAGGAAACCGATCATCATTCACCCCTCAATCAAACGGAATGGATAACTCAGCCATTATTCCCCTCGTGATCGATACAGAAGCCCAATCTGTTTACTCCCCCCAACAACGCACCGGATTAAAAGCCAAAACCACCGCACTCTCCAAAGAACTAACCACCTTACGCTCTAATATCGAGTATCGGATTAACCAACTCCAAGGCTTAATCGAAAAAGAAGGTGCTGCTGCTGAACGCGCCGAACTGATTAACCTGATCACCTCACGGATGCGGGAATCTCTCAGCACCGAAAGCATTTGTGAAACCGTCGTTGAAGATGCTCGTTTATCCCTACAATGCGATCGCATCATTGTTTACCGCTTCGATCAGTCGTGGAAAGGTACAGTTACCGCTGAATCCGTCGATCCGCAATGGCCTTCATCGATTGGTGCCGAGATTGCCGATCCCTGTTTTTCCGAACGCTATGCGGAGTTTTATCAAAAAGGCAGAGTCAAAGCTATCCCCAACATCTACGAGGCTGGACTCACCGACTGTCATATCGCCCAACTCGAACCTTGGGCAATCAAAGCCAACCTGATTGCTCCGATTTTAATCAAAACCGCAGAAAACCCCACGGGGTATCTGTACGGCTTATTTATCGCCCATCAATGTAGTGAACCTCGGGTCTGGGTTGAAGCCGAAATCGAATTTTTCCGCCAACTGGCGACTCAAATTGGTTATGCGATTGACCAAGCGCTGCTGCTACATACTCAACAAGCCGCCACCCGACAGGCGCAACAAATCAACCATATTAACGCTCAAATCCGTAAATCCTTAGAAGTTGAGGATATTTTAGCCACAACCGTCGAAGAAACCCGAGCCGCTCTGGCCAGTGATCGTGTACTGGTTTATGAATTCGATTCCAACTGGAAAGGAACCGTGATTGCAGAATCTGTTGATAGTCATTGGCCGACGGCATTAAGAGCCTCAATCGATGATCCTTGCTTTGCTCAACGCTACATTCAGCCCTACTTACGGGGACGAGTCGCCGCCACTGAAAACATCTTTGAGGCGGGATTAACTGAATGTTATCTCAATCAATTGGCACCTTTTGAGGTGAAAGCGAATCTGGTTGCTCCCATTCTCGTTAACCGTAAATTAATGGGATTGTTGATTGCTCACCAATGTTCTGGGCCGAGAGCCTGGAACGATCTGGAAATCGATCTGATGCGGAAAGTGGGGGTACAACTCGGATACGCCCTCGATCAAGCCTATCTCCTCGAAGAACAACAAGCCACCGCCAAAAAAGCCCGACTCCTCAACGAAATCACCACTAAATTCCGCAACTCCCAAAACCCGGAAGAAGTTTTTGATCTGCTGGTTGAGGAAACCCGAGATGCAGTCAAAGCCGATCGGGTAATCATTTATCAATTCACAGAAAATTGGGAAGGAAGTGTCATTGCAGAATCTGTCGATAGCCAATGGCCGGTGATCTTCGGGAAAAAAATTGCTGATCCTTGCTTTGCCAAAAGCTATGTTAAGCCCTATTTCAGAGGTCGAGTTACCACCGTAGAAGACTTTCAGGAGTCTGGACACGCGGAATGTTATGCAGAAATGCTCGCGCCTTGGGCTGTCAAAGCCAATGTTGTCGCGCCGATTATTGCGGAAACCAAATTACATGGATTGTTGATTGTTCATCAATGTTCAGGCCCTCGCAAGTGGAGCGAGTCGGATATTAACTTTACCAAACAACTAGGGATTCAAGTCGGTCTGGCTCTTGATCAAGCTTCTTTATTGCAAAAACAGCAAGATGCAGCCGAACAAGCCCGTCGTTTGAATACCATTAGTTCTCGGATTCGGGAATCTCTCAATTATCAAGATATCGTCAGTACGGCAGTTGAAGAAACGAAAGATACACTGGATGTTGATCGGGTGGTTGTGAATCAATTTAATGCGAACTGGACAGGAATGATTATTGCTGAATCGGTTAATCCAGAATTAACAAAAACCATTGGATTAGCGGTTGATGATTTTTGTTTGGCAGAAAACTACATCAAACCCTATTATCGAGGACGAGTCAAAGTTGTTGATGATGTTTATGCGGGTGAGTTGAGTGAATGTCAAGTCGGGCAGATGGAATCTTTTGAAGTCCGGGCGATGATTGTGGCGCCGATTATTGCCAAACAAAAACTACACGGGTTGTTAATTATCCATCAATGTTCTCATCCCCGTCAATGGAAATCCCACGAAGTTGAATTGGTTCAACAGATTGCGATTCAAATTGGTTATGCACTTGATCAGGCTTTCCTTCTCCAAGAACAACGCACCGCTACTCAACAAGCCCGACTCTTGAGTGATATTAGTTCTCGGATTCGGGAATCTCTTGATCCTGAACGTATTTTTCAAACGACTGTTGAAGAATCCCTAGAATTAATTAAAGCTGATCGGATTTTGATCTATCGCTTTAATGAAGAACAAAATGGTCAAACGGCTGTCAACGTCAGTTCTGAGGCAGTTAAACCCAATTGTTTGCAAATTTTGTCACAAGAAGACTCAGATTCAGAAGAAGAAAGTCATTCACTCCAACAAGTGGGTTTACCACTCGGGGCTGAACTGTTGAAGCGCTATCGCCAAAGTCGGATTCAGGTGATTGAAGATTTTGAAAAAGCAACGTTACCCAAAGTTTATCAAGATCAACTTCACCAGTGGCAAGTTAAATCTTTGATTAGTGTGCCGATTTTTGTTAATCAAAGTTTGTATGGATTGTTAGAAGCTCATCAATGTTTGACAAAGGATACTTGGCCTGATTCCGAAATTGAAGGATTCCGACAAGTGGCTTTGCAACTGGGTTATGCCTTAGAACAGGCACAATTGCTGACTCAAATTCAACAAGCCAGTCAGGTTGCAGAAGTCGCCCGAGTTCAACAACAACAGGAAAAAGAACAGCTACAACAACAAATTGAAGGGTTTTTGGGTGAGATTGAAGAATCGTTTAATGGAGATTTGACGGTGCGGGCGCGAGTCTCAGAAGGGGTGATGGGAACGGTTGCTGACTTTTTTAATGCCACGATTGAGAGTTTACAACGATTGGTGTTGCAAGTTCAGTCTGGGGCGAATGTGGTGAGTTCTACCGCCGCCGGGAGTGAACAGGATATTCAACAACTCTCTAATGATGCTCTGCGCCAAGCTGATGCGATTAGTAATGCGCTTAGTCAAATTCAGATGATGGCGGATTCGATTCAAGGGGTTGCTCACAATGCTCAGTCGGCTCAAACCCAAGTGCGATCAGCTTCTGAGATTTTGCAAAAAGGTGATGCGGCGATGAATCAGACGGTTGAGAGCATTTTAGCGATTCAAAAGACAGTATACATTACGGCTCGCAAGGTGAAAAATTTGGGAGAAGCCAGCGCGAAAATTTCTCGGGTGGTGAATTTGATTAATGAATTTGCCAATCAAACTCACGTTTTAGCGTTAAATGCTTCGGTAGAAAGTACCCGTGCGAGTGAGGATGGTCAAGGTTTTGCTACAGTGGCGACTGAGGTGCGAACTTTGGCGGAACAATCGGCGAGTGCAACGCAAGAAATTGAGCAAATTGTTGAGGAAATTCAAGCGGAAACGAATGAAGTTGTACGGGCGATGAAAGTGGGTTTAAAACGGGTAATGACTGGAACTCATTTGGTTAAAGAAACTCGTCAGACCTTGACAGAATTGGTAGAAGTGAGTCATTCGATTCGGAATTTAGTTGAACAAATTGCCGATTCTGCTACGGAACAAGCCCAAACTTCGGGTCAACTTTCTCACACGATTAAAGAAGTGGCTGGAATTGCTCGTTCGACCTCTGAACAGTCTTTACAAGTGGCTGATTCGTTTACTCAATTGTTGGAGGTTGCGGGTAAATTACAAACTGGGGTTTCTCAGTTCAAAGTCGAAGAAAAATAGTCAAGAGTGAATCGTAAATCGTCGGGGTGATTGATGAATTTCCCCGACCTGTGAAGGAATAATTGTAATCACTAATCGCTGATCACTCATTAATGATCACTGTTAACTATAAATAAAATGTCAACTATTACTCAAGATCAGTCTTACGAATTTTTTGTTCAAGAATCTTTAGAGCTTTTACAAATTCTTGAACAGGGATTAATGACCCTTTCTCAAACCCATGATATTCAAAAACTTCATGGTTTGATGCGGGCGGCTCATTCTATCAAAGGGGGAGCGGCTTGTGTCGGGTTAATGGGAATTCAAGAAATTGCTCATCAACTTGAAAATGGAATTCGAGCTTTATATCCAGAAGATACTGTTTTTGATGTAGAATTAGAAGAATTACTGTTACAAGCTTTTGATGGTTTACGAGCGCCTATTCTTGAACAAATTGAAACGGGTGACTGCGATGAAGAAACGGCAATTTCTAAGGCTCAACCCACGTTTATGAAGCTGGAGGTTAAACTGGGGATACCGCTTGAAGAAGCAGTTGAACTTCCAGAGGTTCCGATTGAAACGGATATGACGCTGTTTCTATTTGACAAAGAAGTTCCGGCAAGTTTACATCGAATTCAAGAGGTTTTAGTATCTCCTCCTCCTAATCTTCAAGAAGAACTTCATGATCAGTTTGAGGTATTAGCAACTCTCGGAAGTATGTTAGATTTACCGGGGTTTACAGCGATTGCTAAAACCACAATAGAAGCATTACAACTGCATCCAGATTTATATTCAGAGATTACAAAAGCTGCATTAACTGATCTTTGGACAGGACAAAAAGCAGTTTTAGAAGGTGATCGCGTTGAAGGTGGAAAATCTAGTCCAGCATTAATTAAGTTTACCCAAAGTGAAGTTCAGGTTGAAGATATTTACGAAGAAGAGATTCAGGTTGAAGAAGTTCGCGAAGAAGATATTCAGGTTGAAAAAGTTCAGCCGTTTAGAAGTTCAGAGTTAAGCGAACTTTTATTAAAAGCTTTTGATAGTTTGCGAGTTCCGCTATTAGAACAAGTTGAATCCGGTGATTTACCGAATGAAGATGCGATCGCTGTTATTCAACCGATTTTACAACAACTTGAAACCCGACTCGGATGTTCTTTGGAAAATCCCTCACAATTGATTGAACTTGATCTTTTTGAAGATCAGGTTGAGATCATCACTGATGATGAAGAACAAGCTAATTCTAATGGTTCTCACGTTGCTTCTAAATCCAATATTACCGAAGAATTACAAGCTCAAATTGAGATGTTCGCGACTTTGGCGAATATGTTAAATTTACCTCAGTTTAGTGAGATCGCTCAAGCCGCTTTAGAAGCTTTGGAAACTGATCCGCTTTCTCATCTAAAAATTGGTGTACTTACTTTAGCTGAGTTTTGGACAATTCAAAAAGCTATATTAACCAATAGAAATTCACCCGTTATAGAAGAAGTTTTAGAAGAAACGCCAGAAGAAGTTCCAGAAGAAATTCTAGAAGAAGTTCCAGAAGAAGTTCCAGAAGAAGTTCCAGAAGAAGTTCCAGAAGAAATTCCAGAAGAAATTCCAGAAACTGTTCAAAAAGAAGTTTCTCCGACTCCGGTTGCTTCTGCTGTCTCCTCTCAAATGTCTTTAGGAGTCAGAGTCGATGTCAACCGCTTAGATTTAATTAATAATTTAGTTGGGGAACTCGCCACCCAAGATAATAGTTTTCTCTTACATAATCAAAAATCTCAAACTGCTGTAGAACGGTTAGAAATACTGAGGGATAAGTTACGAAAATCTTTAGTAAAAGCTCAGAATCATACAGATTTTTATCGTTCCAATAATACCTCAAATAAAACCGAATATCGACAAGTCTCTAAATCGATTAATGTGTTAGTACAAAAGACTTTAGAAGAACTGGATCAAGTCAGAGAAGTTATTTATGACATGAAATGGTTAACCCTTCAAAGTCAGCAAATTATTAAAAAGCGACAACAAACTCTACACAAAGTTCAGAAGCATCTCACGGAAACTCGGATGTTACCTGTGGAATCACTGTTAAATCGATTTCCACGGATGATTCGAGATTTATCTGTTCGCGAACAAAAACAAGTCAAACTTGAACTAACTGGTAAAAATACATTAGTTGATAAAGCCATTTTAGAGAAGTTATATGATCCATTAGTTCATTTAGTTAGAAATGCGTTTGATCATGGTATTGAGGATCTTGAACTTCGTCAGTCTAGAGGAAAATCTGTTGAGGGAAAAATTGAAATCAAAGCCTATCAGCAAGGAAACTATACTTATGTAGAAGTTAAAGATGATGGTCAGGGAATTAATGTAGAAAAAATTCGTTCTCAAGCCATTGCTAAAGGAATTATTTCTAGTCAAGAAGCCGAACGACTTTCTAAAAATCAGATCTATGAATTTTTGTTTTATCCTGATTTTTCAACTCGGGATAAAGTGAGTGATTTATCAGGTCGAGGTGTGGGTTTAGAAGCCGTTCGCAATCAAATCGAAGCTTTAAAAGGATTTATTAGTATCCAATCAGAATTAGGTAAAGGAACAACATTTACTCTCCGTTTACCCTGGACATTAACGATTACCAAGTTATTGGTTTTTGAAGTTGGAGAAAGTTTGTTTGCGATTCCTTTAGATACTTTGGCTGGAATTATTTCTGCTTCTTCTAAAGAAATTACCACCGATAATCAACGAGAATTTTACAACTGGTATGGACAAAAAATACCTTTAGTTCAGCCTGTTTTATTAGAGTACAATTATCCTCGCGAGATTAATAACTTACAAAATGGTCATCATCTCATCTCTCAAAAAGTCGAAAGAAAAATAGATAATAAAAGATCAATAATACTTTTGATTTCACAAGGATTAGAAACCGTTTGTCTAAAAATAGATCAAGTTTTGATGGAACAGAACCTCACAATCAAACCCTTTGGAAAAATATTTTCAGCACCCTCTTACTTTTATGGTTGTACTATTTTAGGAGATGGTCGTTTAGTCCCTGTCATTGATAGTCCAGAGTTATTAAACTATTGGAACCAACAGCAATCTTCTGTCAGTCCGCTTCAAATAGTACCCCGTCAAAAACAATCTAATTCTCCCAAAAAATCAACAGTGTTAGTGATTGATGACTCCATTACCACTCGTCAATCTTTGTGTACAATTTTGCAAAAAGAAGGATATAAGGTTCTACAAGCAAACAACGGAAAAGAAGGATTAATTCAACTCCAACAATACAGTAATGTTGAGATAGTTATTTGTGATTTAGAAATGCCAGAAATGAATGGATTTGAGTTTTTAAGTCACTGTCGTCGTCGATTTTCAACAGATGTACTTCCTGTATTGATTCTCACTTCTCGGAATAATGATCGTCATCGTCAACTCGCTAAACAACTGGGTTCAAATGACTATATTACTAAACCTTGGAATGAGAAAGAATTAATAATGATTTTGCAGCAACATTTGGAAATGGGTCAAGTGTAATCCATTAAATTTTTGATTAAATAGTCCTTCTACCTGCAACTTTCCGCTTTTTAAATTGCTGTTGAGACTCAAATCGAGAGGAAGAAGCCACAAAAACGCCTCACTCCTCTCTATTAATCTGTCAAAATGTGATACACTAAACAAATTCCTCAAACTTAACTTTATTAAAAATAGACTTAATCTAAGCGGATGTCTAATGCAGAGGAATACACGCTTAATAGAAACCGTGACGGCATTTAGAGTCCATTATTAATCATTATTCGTTGTGATTTAAAAATGTTTTCTCGATATAAGTTATTCACAGGGACTAGACATCGATATCTCGTTATTTTTTTGGGAATTGTCATTATCTTAGGTGTTTTTTTTCGTTTCATAGAACTTGATCGTAAGGTTTTCTGGCATGATGAAATCTTCACAAACTTGAGAAGTTCAGGGTTTACACTTAGTACAGTTTATCCCAATTTTTTTAGTAATCAAATTGTTGCAGCACCCGAACTTTTAAACTATCAAAAGATTAAACCTGACAGTACCTTTAAGGATACGATTAGTTCTTTAATGATAGATGATCCCCAACATCCACCGCTCTACTTTCTCCTGGCTCGGGGTTGGATGTCTATTTTTGGGAGTTCTATTACTGCATCTCGTTTTTTACCTGCATTATTGAGTTTATTTGCTTTACCTTTAATGTATGGTTTGGCGTTGGAACTTTTTGGTTCTCATTTCACCGCCTTGCTTGCTACAGCCTTTTTATCTTTATCTCCTATTGATATTCTCTACGCACAAACAGCACGACAATATAGTTTGCTGACTGTATTTATGATTGGGAGTAGCTATTTGCTTCTTAAATCAATTCGTTTAAATAGTTGGTTATTTTGGGGATTTTATAGTTTAGCTTGTACATTAGGACTCTATACTCATCCTTTGTTTGGCTTAACAATGATTGCTCATGGTGCTTATATCGTGCTGCTCAGTACCTCATCTCAGTTTAACAAAAATACTCCTCGTTTGGTTATTAAATATCTCATCGCTTTAACAATTACTCTGATTTTATTTAGTCCTTGGATTAACATTCTAGTTTCCAATTTTCAAAGCGCAATAAATACAACCAACTGGACAAAAACTCCGATCACATCTGGGGATTTAATCAAATATTGGATACTTAGTTTTACCTCCCTTTTTATTGATATTGATTTTGGCTTTAACAATCCCTGGACTTATCTCTTACGATTGCCTTTTGGAATGCTAATCATTGTTGCTTTATATCAAGTGTGTGAGCGAACACCTCGGATGACTCGACAATTTATTCTCACTTCTATTTTAGTTCCTTTTGTGATTTTAGTTTTACCTGATTTGTTGATGGGAGGACGACGATCTTCTATTACTCGTTATCTGATTGTTTGCTTTCCGGGTATTCAACTCGCCGTGACTTATTTATTTGCAATTCATATCAATAGCGGTCGATTTTCATTTGTTGATGGTGTGCATTTGTGGCGAGGAATGTTAGCACTGTGTCTCACTGCTAGCCTCATCTCTTGTAGCTTGAGTGCTGATTCACAAACGTGGTGGTCTAAACACATTAGCTATTGGAACCCAGAAATTGCTCGTCTCGTTAATACCGTTAACTCTCCTTATGTTGTCACAGATCAAGGGGATAACTATATCAACTTTGGCGAGATCATTTCATTGAGTCATTTACTCGACAATGATGTAAAATTTATCTTAATGAGTGAGCAACCCAAATTATCTTTGATTCCTCAAGACTCAACTATTTTTGTCTTTAAACCCTCAGTTTCCTTACAAGAAGCTCTGCAACAGAAAGGATATCAACTCAACTCATTGCATCAGCAGGGAAATCTTTGGAAACTTAGTCGATAGTTAACTTTCACGATCATCGCGAGTTCTGGCTTCAGATCTGAGCATTTAAGAAGAAACTTGAAGCTCTTGTTTGAGATTATTATCGAAAGGTACATTTGATAACAACTCATCAACTAAAATTAAAATACTCATTCAGACAATCTTAGGGTTCTATGTCAGCATCTAATACGTCCTTAGAAGACACCATTAAACAATTTCAGGCTCTACAAAATCAACTCCGTCAGCAAGCCTCAGTTTCAGATGGATTGAGTTTAGATGATTATGATGTTTTGGTCATTCCTTCCCTAACGCTCGATCAACAACAACTGGAGAAAATTCCCGGTGTTCATCAATACGAAGAACGGTTGCTGTTTTCCTTAATTCGCCTGCGAAACCCTCGAATGCGTCTGATTTATGTGACTTCTCAACCGATCCATCCCAGTGTCATTGATTATTATTTACATTTAATGCCGGGAATTCCATTTTCTCATGCTCGCGATCGCTTATTACTCTTTTCCACTTATGATGCTTCTCCCCAGTCTCTCACCGAAAAAATCCTCAAACGCCCTCGTTTACTTGAACGAATTGCTAATGTTTTGCGTCCCCAACAATCTTACATGGTTTGTTACAATTCTACGAGCTTGGAACGGCAACTTTCTGTTCAATTGGGCATTCCTTTATTAGCTTCAGATCCCGATTTGCTTCACTGGGGAACTAAAAGCGGAAGTCGGCAAATTTTTGCAGAGTGTAATCTTCCTCATCCTGATGGCAGTTCTTTAGTCTTTACTGTGGAAGATTTAGTGATCGCAACCACAGATTTATGCGAACGTCAGCCGCAGTTAAAACAAGTCGTGATCAAGCTCAACGAAGGATTTTCGGGCGAAGGGAATGGGTTATTAGATTTACCCCAAATGGCGGAATTAACCCGATCAGATCGTTTAAAAATTATTCGCGATCGCTTACCTAACTTGCGATTTCAAGCCCCCCATGAAAACTGGCAAAAATTTAGTCGTCGGATTCTTGATTTAGGGGCAATTGTTGAAGCCTTTATTCCTGGAAAAGTGAAGCGATCGCCGAGTGTTCAATGTTTAATTCATCCCGATCAAACGGTTGAAATTGTCTCAACTCACGATCAAATTCTCGGTGGGCCAGATGGTCAGATCTTTGAAGGGTGTCACTTTCCAGCCGATGAAGCTTACCGACTCCGTTTGCAAAAAATGGGTGAACAAGTGGGAAGAAATCTCGCTCAAAAAGGAGCTTTAGAACGGTTTAGTTTGGATTTTGTCACCGTTCAAAAGGATATAGAGTCTAAAGATTGGGAGATTTATGCGATTGAAATTAACTTACGTCGAGGGGGAACAACTCATCCATTTATGACCTTGAAACTATTAACAAATGGATGTTTTAATCAGGAACAAGGATTATTTTATAGTCGTCAAGGAAAGCCTAAGTTTTATCTGGCTTCGGATAATTTAAAAAAAACTCATTATCAAGGATTACTTCCCGATGACTTAATGGATATTATCGCCCATCACGGCTTACATTTTGATAGCAGTACAGAAACCGGAACAGTATTTCATTTAATGGGGTGTTTATCAGAATTTGGAAAACTCGGATTAACTTGTATTGGGAATACACCTCAGCAAGCTCAGTCTATTTATAACCAAGTCGTTGAAGTTTTAGATCAAGAAACAGCAGAAGCTCAAAATAATAATCAACCTCAAGTTGATTTGAAAAAAACCAAAAATAAACAAATCAAATCAGAAACTTTCCCTCAACAGGAACAGCAAATGTTATGACCTTATCTCCCCCAGTTTATTGAGGAGCATAATGATTACACTCCGAACAAGGGCCACTCGGATTAACTGCACAGCGTAAAAAAGCAGAACCCGCATTATATTTACAGGTTTTTTGCTGATCAATTTTTTTAGATAAAATGCGATGACGTTGTTCGTGGTATTCAAGGAAACGCTTAATCTGGTGATAGGACTGCAAACGCATCCGATCCATACCGATGTTATTGCTCATATTTCTATTTCCCTGATATTGGCAACCCGGTGAGCATCTATGCTGCTCGGTCTAACATCAACTCAGTTCGGGTTGATCTTAACATTTTTTTAGACTTCAGTTCGATCCACACCCCATAGTATTCACTTTCCCCATCTCCCCACCTCCCCACCTCCCCATCAATCATAGTCACACCAATATTTAAGGATTTCAGATCAGTTGGGGGCTAAGTCCTATCCGGATGAACCCCTAAAAACCTGTGAATGTGAAATGATATTGCTCAATCGGAGACGTTTGGAGTTAGTCTCTTTGGCGACAACCCAACTGAGTATATTAAACTATCCATTAAAGTTTCAAACGAGGTCTTGTGAATCTAAAGATCCCAGGCGATGGGGAGAAATAGTCTGTAGCGAACGCTGTACTCTTAAAAACTAGGGTAAAAACTGGGGTAGCTTAATTCCAACTCAGTCAATCAAACCCTTAACTTTCTATCCCAATAACAATTAGCCCAAGATCTCATCATATCATAATGTTGCGAATTTCTATTCCCGAGAAACTTTTAAAACGGTTCAAAGTAATCGCGACTCAAATCCTACAACCTCAATCTCAGAGACGCTTGGCTATCCTTGAAGCCTGTCTGATTGGTTTAGTCTCTGGATTGGCTGCTTTCTGCTTACGAGTCGGAGCGGGATGGTTAGGGTCATGGCGAATCTATGGCACCATTCATGCTCCCTTACCGATTTGGGTGTTTTTACCGAGTGTGGGACTCATTGGCGGCTTTCTCACCGGGTTTTTAGTCGAACGATTTGCTCCGGAAACCACTGGCAGCGGAGTTCCCCAGGTAAAAGCAGCTTTAAGTGGAATGCCCATTTCTCTTGACTTTCGAGTTGCCATCTCCAAACTCCTCGGCACAATGTTTACGATGGGTTCGGGTTTAACTCTCGGACGTCAAGGGCCTACCGTTCAAATTGGTGCCGCTCTGGCCGCTTGGATTGGGCGTTGGGTGCCAACTTCTCCAAACTACAGCCGCCAAATTATCGCCTGTGGGGCAGCCGCCGGATTAGCCGCCGGGTTTAACGCTCCCATTGCAGGGGTTTTATTTGTCGTCGAAGACTTACTCCACGATATTTCCGGTCTTACCTTGGGGCCTGCGATTATCGCCTCTTTTATCGGGGCGGTGGTTTCTCGTCTCTTAGAAGGTCAAAACCCCGACTTTGAACCCCCTTCACCCGAACTCCTGGAACGTTCCTATCAACAATGGTTAATTCAACCGGCTGAAATCCCGTTTTATATCATTTTAGGAATTCTGGCGGGTTTACTGGGAACGCTATTTAGTCGAGGCATTGTTTTTGCCCTCAAATTTAGCCGCAAAACCTTTTCATTGGGACTCCCGGTACGAATGGGATTCGCAGGATTTTTGTGTGGGTTAATTGTTTCCGTCTTACCTATGGAATTTCGCAATAACGCTGGTTTGCGGGAATTTCTTCTCAGTGGGGAACTCAACTGGACAATCACCGCTCTAGCTTTTGTTGCTCACTTTGTCCTGACGACGATAGCGGCGAGTTCTTCGGCGCCGGGCGGATTATTTGCCCCCTCGCTGGTTTTAGGGGCGGCGTTAGGGAAATTGATTGGGATTTGGGAATTTAGCTTAATTGGTTTGGAACCTCCGACAACCTTTGCTTATGCGGGAATGGGGGCTTTCTTTTGTGCGGTTTCTCGAACGCCGATCACAGCCGTTGTGATTGTGTTTGAGATTACCCGAGATTTTAACTTAGTGTTGCAACTGATGATTTGTTCGGTTGTTGCTTACTTTGTTGCCGATAAAATTGATAAACAATCCCTTTATGATCGCCTCCTCAAATTAAACGGTATTGAGTTAAAAGAAGATCAACTTGATCGCGAAGCGTTGAGTAAGTTACTCGCTAGAGATGTCATGCAGCGTCAGGTGGAAACGTTATCGAGTCAGTTACCGCTTTTACAAGTCCGACAGGAGTTTTCTCGCTCTCAACATCGAGGCTTTCCAGTCGTAGACAATGGCAAACTGGTGGGGATAGTTACCCAAAGAGATTTGAGTAATGTTAGTCAGCAAAATTTGCCCGAGGATACGCCTTTACACCAGTTTATGACTTCCAAACCGATTGCGGTAACTCCTGATGAAACCTTAACTCAAGTTCTCTATTTACTCGGTAAATATAAACCCAGTCGTTTACCTGTGGTTGAAGGTCGTCATCTGGTTGGGATTATTACCCGCAGTGATATTATTAAAGCGGAGTTGGGCATTCTTAGCGGTGAAGATACACAAGTCGGGTTACATCCAGAACCTTCTTATGTCGTCTATCAAACCCGAGCGCCTCAAGTCGGTCAGGGACGGATGTTGGTTTCCCTTCACAACCCCAAAACGGCTCCCTCTCTATTGGAAATTGCCGCCGCGATCGCTCGTGAACGAAATTATGAGATAGAATGCTTAAACGTGATTACGATACCTCGTCATCGTTCGCCGAGTGAAACGCCTGTTCGACTCACTAAAAGTCGGCGTTTGATGCGACAAGCTGAACAAATGGGGCGGGCTTGGAAAATTCCCCTACATACTCAAGTTCGGGTAACAAATGATGTTGCTCAAGCAATTCTTGAAACGACAAAAGAGCGACATATTGATCTGATTTTGATGGGTTGGCAAGGTAAATCTTCGACGAGCGATCGCGTTTTTGGTAATGTCGTAGATATGATTATTCGAGCTTGTGAGTGTGAAATGGTTTTGGTCAAATGGCCGCAAATGGTTGATCCTTTTGGTACAAAACGGAAGTTGCGCTTACATTCTCTTTTAGGTTGGCAACGCTGGTTAGTTCCGATTCGCGATGATGCTAAAAAGTCGGTTGCGGTTCAACTGTTACCTGCTTTAACACACTTAAGTCATCAAGCCGAAATTCGGTTGTTGAAAGTCATGAATCAAGGGGTTTCTGTTGCGGAAAAACGAGCTTGGGAACAGACCTCTCAGGAGTTAAGTTCTCTGTTGAATTCTCAAGTGAGAATAACGGCGGTGACTTCTGAGTTTGTTCCGGATGCGGTGATTAATTTTGCTTATCAAGAACATTGTGATGTGGTGGTTTTAGGGGCTAGTCGTGAAGGAATGCTTAAACAAGTGATTCAAGGGAATATTCCCGAAGCGATCGCTCGTCATTGTGATTGTACTGTGATTTTGGTTCGTCCGGCAATTGGTCATACAGCGGATTAAATCTTTTGAAAGAACAGTCTTTGAAAAGATTCTCAGTCCAATTAAGGATCTGTCTCTCACCAAGCGCAATTTTTCAGCGATCGCTGTCTCCCTCTCTCCTGACTTTCATGGTTCATTTTAATGTCAATTTTCAATATTTTAATTCATTTGCAGATATCACATTGAGTTTAGCAAAAACTTTTTCTCAACTCGGTGTTGATGTTTCGATTGAACCCTCTGAACTCTCTCCTGATGCCTTGAAAGTGATTAGTGATCAAGAGAAAGAGATGCTAGAATATTGGATGGAACAATCTCCGTCTCAACTGTTTCAATTTAAGTGGTCACATTATTGGCCAACAACCCGAGATCTTCAGCTTCAAGGTCATGTGAATTTTGAGTTTTTTGCGATTAACTATGAATTCACTCGCACGGATCAATATCATGATGATTGGATTCAATCAACTCTCCACAATTCCTATCATAAATTAGCGGTGAGTCACTATTGTAAACAAATTTTATTACAAGCAGGATGTTCAGAATCTGATGTTTCTGTTTTACCTTTGGGTGCTAATCCTTTGTTATTCAATTGTTCAGAGCTAGAAAGGCAAGTCCAGGCTCAGAAAAAGCCTCAAGTGAAATGTTTTTTACATCTAACAAACTCTTGGGATTTATATCGATTTGGAACGGATATATTTTTTCCTTTGTTTTGTGAAGAATTTCAGGGAAATCCGAATGTTTTATTAATTATCAAAGATGGCGGAAGTAATTATAATAAAGTGGCTGAAATGGCTATTGATATTCGGAAAAAGTTAGGCAATACAATGCCGAATGTTTATATTCTCAGAAGACTCCTGAATAAAACGGATTTAACCCAATTATATTTATTCTCAGATGTTGTCGTTGCTCCCTTTCGAGGCGAAGGATTTGCAATTAAAATTCTTGATGCTTTTGCCGCAGGTTTACCTGTAATTATGCCGCTTTATGGAGGGCCAACAGAATATGCAAATTCTAGCAATTGTTATCCGATTGAATATGACTTAGTTCCCCTCGGAAAATGTTATGATACTCAGTATATTCAACCTCAAAATAGTCCCCATTGGGCTGAACCCAATCGAGAATCTTTGCGACAACAACTCCATCGAGTGATGATTGATGAAAATCAAGCTTTAGTTCGTCAAAGAGCTAAAGAAACTGCACAACAATTTTCTTGGGACATAACGGCTAAAAAGCTTTTTGCTTTGATGAGAAAATTATCTTAGAAAGATTAAGATTTCATAAGTTAACTCTCCAGTTTTACCTTCAGCCTTAACTAGACCTTGACAAAACCCGATAGATTGAGGTTATACTAAACTTAGGGAGAGAATAATACAAATTCCTCCTTCCGATAGAGTCGGAAAGCATATGAAATCATTTAGAAAAAGGGTAAATCCTTCCTTGGAGGTGGAATCCTTCTTTACTTAGCAAAGCTAGACATTGGCTTAATAAAATTCAGGTTGGGTTACTTTCCAGGAGCCAGAGGTCGAACTGGCGACCCCCTTGAACCTGAGAACATTTCGAGAAACATTAAAAAACCTAGAAACAGGTCAATTTTTTTATGAGTGTCTAACTGGAGAACATTAAACCCTTGGTAATCTTAAAAGATTGCTCAATTTTGGTGTTCTCTTTTTCACAATATTATTGTCGGAATTTAGTACGCTAATCAAATTAGCCAACTTAAGTCTGTTTAAAAACTTAAACTAAATTCCTCAATATTTCTATTCCTAAACTTCCTTAAACAAGGGTATATTCTAGCGTTTGATTCAGCCATTCATGCAAACGCTAAATGAAAGATTGAATCCATACATTCCAAATCATTTGTCAAACTGGATGAAAAGTTATGATGTTAGCAAGTTTAACGAGACGGTCTTACCAAAAAGCCACAGATCGAAGTTCGATTACGAATTTAGTCAATACTTGTGCGGCTTATGATCGTTTAGATGAAGATGTTTCTTTAGCCGAATTTAAACTCATTTTGAATTCACCAGATTTAGAACGGAGTTGTGATACCTACCTAATCGAAAAAGATAACAGTCAACTAATCGGTTTAGCCTTAATTGAACATCAAGAATCAACGACTAAAATTGACGGTAATCTGTGGATATTTGTTCATCCAGATGTTCGACATCAAGGGTTAGAAGCCGAGTTGATTCAATGGAGTGAAAAACATCTACAACGACTCGGACGACAAAAACATCGACCTGTACGACTCCTCACCGATAGCCGAGACGATCAAGTAGATCGAGCGGTATTATTTAATCAACAAGGTTTTCAAATTAAACGAGAATTTTTTACCTTAGAACGATCACTTCTTCAACCCTTACCCCTTCCCCAACTCCCCGAAGGATTTCAACTGATTTCTTTAAAAAATCAAGACCAAATTCCCGCTTGGGTGGAAATGTATAATCAATCCTTTATTGACCACTGGAACCATTACGATATTACCGCAGAAACCGTTGAATATTGGCAGACACTTCCCGATTATCAACCCGAATTAGACCTGATTGCGATCGCACCCGATGGCACCTTTGCGGCGTTGTGTAGCTGTCGTCTGAAGCCTCAAACTCACAATAAAGCTTATACAGGTTGGATCGAGTGGTTAGGAACTCGACGCGGTTTCCGACGCATGGGGTTAGGACGGGCGATGTTATTTGCGGGAATACGTCAATTACAAGCAGCCGGCGCCGATACCGTTAAACTCAGTGTAGACTCTCAAAGTCTCACGGGTGCAAATCATCTTTATGAGTCTGTTGGATTTCGTCCTGTAGAAACTGTTTTATCTTGGGTTAAACCTGTCGCAGCATAAACAAAGGGGCGGGTTAAATTGCAATCGGTGGATTAATAGAATTGCCAGTTTAATCACCAAACCCGCCCGTATTATTTCTCAAGTTCCTACACTCCTTTGTTCTTAAAGATAATCTCTCAATAAGAATCAAGACTCAATCACAAAATCTCCGAAAAACTATCTAAACAATCTCTTGATCAAGTTATTCTTCTCTCGTTGGCTGCGTTCCCAATCTTCCCATTCTTCTTGATTAGAAGTTGTCGGATAATTCGGCTGATAGTTGTCATCAAAACACGCCGCACCCCCTCCTCCTAGAACACAATCTATTTCGGCTTGAGTTTCAGGAACTAAAACCACTGTGTTCTCCGTCGAGGATATAGGTTCAATAGGTTCAATAACTTTAGGTTTTTCTGGGGGCTGAGACTGGGGGTATTCCCGAAGAGTGGGAATCGTTTTAACTTCTTCAACAGGTTGATCCCTTCCCGAGGTAAAAAGTGATAAGAGAAAACCTCCTATCAAGGTAGTGGCTACAACGACTCCCACAATTTGTGGTCTACTGAGTTGGTTAGCTTTTGTTGATTCTGATTCCATTGCTGTCACTCCTAAAAATTAGGGTTGAACTCAAGCTTAGATGTATTTATTATACCGAGAGAACATGATCACGTTTCAAGATCTATCCGATGAAGTGAAAATATTGAGGGTTCACGGGGAGAGGGTATGAAGTTTGTTCTTCAACTCGGATAATTCCTAAGTCTGTTTTGCTACACCATCAAAATTGTAAATGATCGGGGAAGATGTCAATAAATTGGCAAAATTACCGGAAAAAGCAATGTCATAACTGTTAAATAATCAACAAGGGATTATTTTTCAAAAGAGGTATGAGAATGTACGAATATATCGTCAAATTCACCCATCAAGAACTCCCCTGTCAAAAAATCCACTCAGACAAGTGGCTTGATGTCGGTTCTTTATTAGAATTCAACCAAGAAAAAGGTAGAGTGATTGCTTTAGTTTCGGTTGTGATGAAACAGTTTTCTTCTGAGCTTAACAATTATGATACGATCCTAGAGATTGATTTACTCCAATACATTGTGAATCAAAACAGTAATATTAAACTATTTGACCTGCCATATAAAAATCAATTTGAACAGAAAAAAATGTTCAATTAACCAAAGTCAATTGAACTTAATTTTTATTAAGGATAGGGAAGAACTTTAGAGTGATGTAAAGATCTTGTCGAGAACATCTCGACCGAAATTGCTGATTAGTTTGTAGAAGGGGGTGAGGTTTCTGTGGGTACGGATGAAGCCGCAGTACCCAGTAAACGAGTTGCAGGTTGATTAAACAAGGCTTGAAAGTTAGATTTTCGCTCTTGAATAGACTCCGGTGCATAATCCCAAAGACTTTCAAAGAAGAAGAAAGACATTCCTAAACCCTGTTGACGCGCCGCTTGCACCTTGGCTTGAATATGTTCCATCGCAATCGGTCGATTTCGTAAACCCGTTAAAATACCAACGCCAGTCGGAATTTTTTTGTGAACTTCTTTAATTTCCGGTCGAACAATTTCCGAGAGAAAACTATTAATATCAGGACGATAAACCTGCACAATTAACTCATCGACTAAATCTTCTTTTACCCAATTCACCCAATCTTGTAGATAAGTATTGTAGGCTAAATGATACGGATTCGGAGAAACGGAAAAAATCGCATTCGCCTGTTTTGCTTTGATCGCTTTATTGAGTCGTTTTACAAATGCTGTAATTTTATTCGCCCGCCAACGCATCCAAGTGGGATTCTCCGGGTTTGCAGGCGGATTGGCATTCATTTCTTGTCGATAGAGGGAAATTGTATAAGGATCGTAGCCAAATTCATTCGGTAAACTGAGGTGATCATCAAACTGAATTCCATCAACATTGTATTGAGTAATAACTTCTAAAACTAAGTCGGTGATTAATTTTTGAACTTGGGGATGAAAGGGATTCAGCCAAACGACTTCACCCGCAGCACTAATCCAAGTTTGACTTCCATCCCGCTTTTGAGTTAACCAGTTGGGATGGTTTAACGCCAATTCTGATGTCGGAGGCGCCATGAACCCAAACTCAAACCAGGGAATTACTAATAAGTTTTGTTGATGAGCAATGGTGGTGAGTTCCCCTAAAATATCTTGTCCTTGTAAACCCCGATGAATAAAGGGTTGAATCCCCGCTTCTTGGGCGACAGCACTCGGATACAGCGCATAACCGGAATTCCAGACGACAGGATAAATTGTATTGAAGTTCAACCGCCCCAGTTGACTGATCGCTTCTTGTGCTTTTGGACGATCTCGCAAAATATCACTGTCGTTGCTGGTCATCCAAACGCCGCGAATTTCTTGGAAGGGTTGGGGATCGACGACGGCTTGACTCGGATGACTCGCCCAGGAAATGGTGATCCAGCAGGCGAACACAGCCAACAACAGAGATTTGAGCGAACGTATCGCCTGTTTAACGCGAATGGATGACCAACTTTTAGAGGTTAAACACAATTTCATGGAGTTCAATGGTGAGTGAGGTTCCTAAGTGCATCAAGGAGGGAGCTTGATGATTGACAAGTGCCAGCAAGTCTTTGAACTTGCTCAAGAGAATATTAAGATAGTTTACCTGAGAAGGTGTATTTTAACTCAAAAACTAACTATAAATTTGTTTGAATTTTAAGATTAGATTCACTTAAACCCCTCTTTTGCGATAGGAGAATTGAGGGATAGACCTTTGACGATCGCATTGATTACAGAATTCGCCCAAATTTAGATTTAACGCAGCTTTGCTCTAAATTTTTTGACTTTTACCCTATCAATTCCTGTATAATTTCTATTGAAGTTCATCGTCAAATCTTGGACAACTGGACTTCGGCTTGTTTCGGAGATGCCAGAGTTTATCTAAACTCAATCAGGACAGTCAAGATCTAGAAGGGGTTTTGATCTTTGATTGCATCGATTAAAATTCCATTCCTTTATTGTTCTGATTGTGATCGAGATCGATAACTTTCTGAATTTTCGCTCAAAATCATCCTATTCTTTATTAATACAATGGAACGTTTGCCTTTAGATAAACTGGGAGCAAGAGTCAGCCCTAAAGATCCTTATATCATTGAGTTTGGATTGTTTTTGCCTGAAATCTTAGCCACAGAAAACAATCAAGTTTTTGTTAAAATCATCCATGAGCATGACCAGTTTTTACAATGTATTCCCCCTCATAAAATTGAATTGCAACTAAGTCAGTTTGATTATCAAAACAATACAGAAAATTGTAGTTATTGGTCACAAAAAGTAGAGATCAAAAAATATGAACCCCAACACCCGAAGTCAAGTTGGGGAAAAAAAGGAAAATATTTATATCGTTATTTTCTGAAATATTCAACAATCAATGCCGATCAACAACAATTGGAAATTGATTGGATTATTGACCCATTTGCACGAGAATTTGGGATTGGTAAACTCTCTGCATTTACGGTTGAAAATGAAGATTATCAATGGAGTAAACACGAACAAAAGGAATGGAAAACACCTGCTTTAAATGATTTAATCATCTATGAGATGATGATTAGTGAGTTTGGTCGAGATCTCAAAGAAACGATTAATCGATTGGATTATCTGGCGGATCTCGGAGTGAATTGTATTAATATCATGCCGATTTCTAATGTTGTCAATACAATTGACTGGGGATATAAACCCATTGGTTATTTTGGAATTGATGAACGGTTTGGAAAAACCAAACATCTTAAAAAGTTAATTGATTATGCTCATCAGAAAGGAATTGCAGTCATTTTAGATGTGGTTTATGCCCATACAGAAGAACATTTTGCCTATAGTTATCTCTATCGAAATCTGGAACAGCCCAATCCTTTGATGGGTAAATTTGGCGATATGGATGGCTTTGGCAAAGATGATGAATGTACAAACTTTGACCATCCGTTTATTCAAGACTTCTTTTATACAGTCAACTGTTATTTACTAGAAGAATATCATATTGATGGTTTTCGCTATGACTTTGTTCCGGGGTATTGGGATGGGCCAGTCGGAAAAGGCTATGCAAATTTAACCTACAATACCTATCAAGAGGTAAAAAGCAAAGCTAATATTGTTCAACACAAACAGGAAAATTGGAAAGACTGGCAGCGATTTTTTAACAATAATGATTATGAGACTCTAAATTTGATTCAATGTGCTGAACAACTACAAGATCCCAAAGGTGTTTTACACGAAACCTATAGTAATTGTACTTGGCAAAATCGAACCTTGTACACGTCCAAACAAGTGAGTTACAAAAAATATTATTTCTTAGACAATCTCGCCTTAAGCTATAGTTTGTATGGCTATCCCAATCAAGTTAATCAGAACGGGGATACTCAAATTAAAACCGCATTACAATATATTGAAACCCACGATCATCCTCGATTTGTTTGTAATTGGGGCTGTAAACCTTGTCGAAATGAAGAATTTTTACAAGAAGGCGATCGCGAAGAAAACTGGTATAAGGTACAGCCTTATCTGATTGGTGTATTAACGGCTAAAGGAATTCCTTTAATTTGGCAAGGTCAAGAATTTGCAGAAAACTATTATATTCCACCAGAAGGGGCGATTCGAGTCATGCTTTTTCGGCCTGTGCGTTGGGATTATTTCTATGATAAAATTGGTCAGAAAATGATTTATTTAGTTCGTAAATTGATTCAATTACGCCGTCAACAGCCTCAATTTCGGTCTTTCAATGATGACAGTTATTACTTTCAAAATCATTATGGTCGTTATCAGTCTAACGGGGTGTTAATTGTCTATCGAAAACTTCAGGAAAAAGTCAGTTTAATTGCGCTTAACTTTTCTGATGAGGATCAAACGATTAAGTTTCGTTTTCCTGATGAATCTGACTTTCAGCTTCCCTCAACTTATAGCGGCAATTTCACAGAAGAACTTCACGGAGAAGATGTGCCGGATTTGAACTTAAAAAACATTTCTAAAGAGGAGGAACATGATTTACTTATCCCCAGTAACTACGGACGGATTTGGACTTTGAGTTAACGTTATAATATTTCTGTGAACATCCCCATGGTCAAAGCTTAAGTCAATACCTGTCTAAAAAAGGCTAAATTAATGGAACGAATCTTTTTAACAATTGCAGCAATTCTAGGTGGTTTATCTGTTATGGCGGGTGCTTTTGGCGCTCATGCTTTGAGTGGGAAAATCAGCGAACGGGCTATAGAAATCTTCGAGACAGGCGCTCGCTATCAAATGTATCATGCGCTCGCCTTATTCTTAATCGCAGTCCTACTGAGAACTTCTCAATCCCCTCAATCTCCTCAACCGTTATTGAATATTGCTGGAACTGCATTTATTATCGGAGTCGCGATTTTTTCAGGAAGTTTGTATGCTTTAAGCCTAACGGGGATTAAATGGTTAGGTGCAATTACGCCGCTTGGGGGTGTTGCATTGATCGGGGGATGGGGATGTTTAGCGATCGCGGCTTTTAAGCTATGAGGAGAACTCGAAATTTATCGATTGAGTGCGTTATGATACCGTAAAGGAGTACGCTGGAAATATAACCAGACTAATAATACATTAATTAAGCGCAAATGGAAAGCGAAACAATGGTTCTGTTATCGAGTCGTGAAATTGAAAAAATGCGTCAAGCGGGACGTTTAGCGGCTCAACTGTTAGATCATCTAGAACCGATGGTTAAACCGGGAGTTAGTACCCTCGAAATTAATGATGAAGCCGAACGTTGGACAAAAGCTCACGGCGCTCACAGCGCTCCTTTAGGATATCATGGCTTCCCTAAATCTATTTGTACGAGTATCAATCATGTCATTTGTCACGGTATTCCTAATGCTAAACAAATTCTCCAAGACGGAGATATTATCAATATTGACGTGACTCCGATTGTAGATGGCTATCACGGCGATACTTCTAAAACATTTTTTGTGGGTACGCCTTCTCCTGTGGCAAAAAAATTAGTAGAAGTCACCTATGAATCGATGATGCGGGGAATTCAAGCGGTTAAACCCGGGGCTAGAATTGGCGATATTGGTGCTGCTATTCAGGAATATGCAGAATCTCATGGATTTTCTGTAGTTCGAGATTTTGTGGGTCATGGGGTGAATACCACCTTTCATACAGCGCCCCAAGTTCCCCATTATGGAAAAGCCGGGAAAGGAAAAAAACTGCGTCAGGGAATGGTTTTTACCATTGAACCGATGATTAATGAAGGGACTTGGGAAGCAAAAGTTCTCGAAGATGGCTGGACTGCGATTACAATAGATGGTCAACTCTCTGCTCAGTTTGAACATACTATTGCTGTCACTGATTCTGGTGTAGATATCTTGACCCTACCAGATTAGACTGTTTTTTCAGAGTAGGGTGGGCAATGCCCACACTACAATTATTATTTATATTATCGGTAATTCGTCTAACATTTTCGCCAGTAAGTTTAAACAACGTTCTCCAAAAATTGCGGAGAATAGCCCAACCGTTAAGGGTAAAATGATAGAAAGACTAATTTGAGTCGGACTCCACGCGGCTAAGTTTCCCGAGAGTCCCCCGTAGGAAAACGGAAGCAACAGGGGAAACAAACCAATGAATGCTCCGATGAGAAAATGAATGATAATGGTCTTGAATGGGCGTTGTTGAGAATTATTTTTAGGTGTCATCGAACTGTTTTTAATGGACTTCAAGATTAATCTACAATTTCTGACTGATATTTTCCGAAGAGAATAGATAAATTAATACCGTTGTCGATATTGCAATTGTGGGGATTAAAAACCCGGTTTCTAACAGAAAGTTGGTTTTTGGAATGTACCTGACTGACACCGGATACCGGACACCTGACACCCATCTCTATTAATAGCGTTGTTGATATTGTAGTTCTGAAAATGTCACCTTAAAAGTGGTTCCTTCTCCTCGAATGAGTTCAATATGTCCTTCAAGCTGAGTGGTTAAAGTACAAATCAATTCCATTCCCAAAGACTCAACATTCTGAAAATCGAGATCGGCGGGAAAACCAATACCATTATCTTTAATAGTCAGTGTGACTAAACCTTCAGAACTTTGATGGAGTTTTAGCCAAACCTCACCCGTCATTCCATTGGGAAAAGCGTGTTTAAAAACATTAGAGACTAACTCATTAACAATTAACCCGCAGGGATGAGCGGTTTCAATATTTAAGAAAATGGGATCAACTTCTGCTTTAAACTCTACTCGTTCATCAATATCACTATAAGATTCTAGCAAATGATCGATTAATTGTTCTAGATACTCTCCAAAGTTAATTCGGGATAAATTTGTTGATTGATAGAGTTTTTCATGGATTAACGCCATTGAAAAGACTCGGTTTTTGCTATCTTCTAAAGCTTGAATAAATTTAGGCTCCTCAAAATAATCGGATTGAAACTCTAACAAATTGGCGACAACAAATAAATTGTTTTTCACCCGATGATGAATTTCTTTGAGTAAAACTTCTTTTTCTCTTAGAGAGTTCTTTAATTGTAATTCTGCTTGCTTACGATCGCTAATATCGCGATAAATCCATAGATGTCCTTGAGATTGTTGATCAATTTTTATCGGAACATAATCTCGTTCAAATGTTCCTTGATCTGAGGCTTTTAGTTCTTCATTGATGACAATTTCTCCTTGATGAATAATCTCTTGATATCGTTGGATAAATTGGGATTGATCGGAAAACAAATGTTGAGAGTCCTCAGTCAAGTTAGAAAAATTATGTCTGATCAGAGTTTTAGGATTCTCTTTTATTTTTAACAAATCACAGAAGGTTTGATTCGCTAAAACAATTTGCTGATTTTCATCTTCTACCAAAACTCCCAACTGTAAATTTTCAATCAGGGTGCTGAGGTGAGAAGTGGTTGCTTGCAGTTGTTCTTCTATTTGTTTTTGTTCAGTAATGTCAATTCCGACTAAAATTGCTGCTCGATCTTGATTGTATTTCTGAGCAACAAGTAAATAAAATCGGCTTTCATTCTTAACTTGGACTTCTAAAACTCGTTGACGATTATGACTATTCCGATCTTTGAAAAACTGAATAAAGAATTGGCTAAACGTAGACGAATAAGAATCTAAAAATCCAATTTTTTGACCGATAAAATCTTCCGGAGATAACTTCATCGCTCTTGCGAGTTGGCGGTTTACTCCCAAATAATGAAGATCGGAACTAACCCAAGAAACAAACCCCGGAACGGCATTGAGAACCGCTTGTAATTGTTCGTTTGTCGCTTTTAGCTGTTGTTCGGCTTGTTTACGATCGCTGATGTCATAGTTAATCCCCGTCATCCGTACAGCTTCACCTGCTTGATTGCGTTGAATAATAGCATCGGCTTTGAGGTAGTAAGTCGAACCATCAGGATGCCTAACTCGAAATTCAATATCATAGTCCTTTTGCCCTCGTAATGCTTGTTGAATTGCAAAATCTGCTCGATCTCGATCCTCAGAATGCACTCTCTGTTGCCAACCTTCATAAACATTCCCGAACTCTGAGGGTTTAATTCCATAAAGTTCATACATCCGCTCATCCCAAGTTAAAACATTATTGACAAGATCTAATTCCCAAATTCCAATATTTCCAGCTTTAATCGCCAGTTGCAAGCGTTCAGAAAGCTTAATTAGTTGTTTTTCTGCTTGTTTGCGATCGCTAATATCAATCCAATACCCAATAATTTCTAAGGGCTGACCCGCAGCATCTCGGACTAATTTCATTTGATCATAAATCCAACGATACGTCCCGTCACCCTTTAGAAAACGGTATTCGTGACTGTAATATCCTTGCTCAAATAAAGGAGCTAATCCGATAGTTGAAATGCGGGAGACATCATCAGGATGAAGATGCTCAAACCAGAATCCCGGTTGGAGAATTTCTGAAAATTCATAACCCAAAACAGTTAAAGCATTCTCACTGACAAAGGTTGTGCGGTAATCTCCTTTGGCTTCAAGACTGTAGAGAATACCCGGACTCGAAGACAGCAAATATTGTAATCGTTCCTGACTTAATAATAAAGCTTGTTCTGCTTGTTGACGTTCTTGTAATTCGGTTTGTAGCTGTTTGTAGAGTTGAGATTGTTTGATAGCAATTGCCAACTGACTAGCGAGTTGTTTGAGTAAATCAATATCTTTGGAGAGCCATTGTCTCTGACTCGAACAGTGATGAACAATCAACAATCCCCAGAGTTTATTTTCTTGAATAATCCCCACTGCAACTTTAGCTTTGACTTGAAATTGCTGTACAAATTCTACCAAACAAGGTAAAACTTCATCCTGTTCCATATCAGAAATAATGCCAACTTTACCCTGAATATAATCGTCATATATTTCTGCGGGGAATGTTTCTTCGGGGAAGGTTTGATCGAGGATAGCAGTCAAATCAGGATTAACCGCTTCTGCAATCGCCTCTCCAGTTCCATCTGAATAGATCCGATAAATCAAGGCTCGATCGGCTTCTAAAACCTGCTTAACTTCGGTAACGGTTGTATTAAGAATTTCATTGAGTTCTAAAGATTCTCGAATCCGTTGAGTTACGGTTTTGATGAGTTGTTCTCGCTCTAGCTGTTTTCGCAGTTCTTCTTCAGCGATTTTTGACTTGGTAACATCGTTTTGAATGCTCAAATAATGGGTAATATTTCCCCGTTCATCGTAAATTGGCGAGAGGTTTAATTCATTCCAAAATAAACTCCCATCTTGGCGATAATTACGAAGTATAACCGTACAGCTTTCTTGATTTTTGAGAGCCTCCCGTAATCGCTCAAGTTCCGGTTGATTGTTATCCGATCCTTGCAGAAAACGGGCATTTCTCCCGACAATTTCTGAGGCTGAATATCCGGTGATTTTTTCAAAAGCGGGATTAACAAAAATAATCGGGTAATCTTCTAAACGAGCATCGGCTAAAACAATTCCATTGCTACTGGCGGCGATCGCTTTTTCACTCAACCGTAATCGTTCTTCTGTTTGTTTGCGATTGGTAATATCCGATGCAGCACCGAGGGTTTGTTTGGGTTTTCCCTCTGGGGTACGAGCAAAGATGGTATCTCGACTGAGTAACCAATGCCAATTTCCCTGAACATCCCGCACTCGATACTCAATTTCAATAATCTCATTATCCTTAGCGGTGTCAAATTTGAGGTGATGATCGGGAAATTTGGCTAAATCTTCGGGATGAATAATATTCAAAAATAGTTGATCGCCCATGGCTTGAATTTGTTGGCGAGTATAACCCAAGATAATCTCGATTTCTCGGTTAACATAAATATTCCGTTGCTCGATAATATCGTAAATATAAATAATATTTGGTGTCGCATCAGCAACACTTTGGATAAAGTGCTGACTTTGTTGAAGTTCTGCTTCAGTTTGTCGGTGTTCTCGAACTTCTTTTAAGAGTTGCTGATTAGTTTTTTGTAATTGAGCGGTGCGTCGTTGTATCCTTTCTTCTAACTGTTGATTGAGACGTTGGAGGGCGAGTTCGGCTTGTTTGCGTTCACTAATATCGGTAATTGTCCCCACATAACCGACAATCATTCCGGTGGGATTGCGTTCTGCTGTGGCTTGAGCATAAACCCAGGCTGTTGTATGATCAGGACGCTGAAACCGATATTCACACTGAAATTGTTTCTTGTGTTGAGCCGCTTCATAGCATTGGTGAAAAACCCGTTCTCGATCTTTGGGATGAATGGCCCGACTCCAACCGCTCCCCAGCGCTTCAGAGGAACTCAACCCGGCGATCTCGCACCACCGTTGGTTCACATAGAGACATTCCCCTTGATTGTTGGTATGAAATATCCCCACAGGAGAGACTTCGGCGAGGGTGGCGTAGCGTTTTTGGCTGGTTTGTAGCTGTTGTTCAAACTCTTTGCGATCGGTAATATCACGGGCGACAGCATAGACGATGCCTTCTTCAAGCGGTGTTGAAGTCCACGATAACCAACGATAGGAACCGTCTTTACATCGGTAACGATTTTTAAAATTCCGAGAGGGAATTCCTTGGGTTAAAATTTCTAACTCGGATTGGGTTTGATCTCGATCTTCGGGGTGAACGAAGTTAGATAAGGGTTGAGATAATAGTTCCGCTTCACTGTAGCCCAATAAATTTGTAAATTGAGGATTGATGCGCTTAAAATAGCCATCTGCTCCGGCTATACAAAATAAATCAACAGACAGATTAAAAAATTGATTGAATTCTTTTTCTGTGTCTAATCGTTCGATAGTAGAGGCGATAATATTGGCGATCGCTTGTAAAAAGTTGATGTCGTCGGGGGAGAAACTTCGCGCTTGGGGGGAGTGAACGCCTAAAACTCCAAAGGGGCGTTCTTTTCCTGCAATAATTACTGTCGCCCCACTGATAATCCCTGCATTGTGAAGCAGAAGAGCGCCTCGAAAGCGGGTTTCTACTCGTAAATCTTCAACGATCACGGGTTTACCTTGGCTGAGGGTGTAGCCCGCGATCGTTTGGGAACTGGCGGAGATCGTTGCTTGTTTGATTACATCAGGAAACCAACCCACTCCGTTTCTGAGTAACAATGTCGCTTCGTGAGGGAGGAGTTCAAAAATTTCGCTGTATTGAATGTTTAGGGTTTGAGCGACTAGAGTAACGGCTTCGGTGAGTAAAGGATCGAGTTGAGTTTGACAAATGGCTTGTTGACTCAGTTGGGCGATCGCTTCTTGTTGTTGGGTGCGAATTCTCAGTTGGGTTTCGATTTGTTGCTGTTTGAGAAATTCTTGCTTTTCGAGTTCGAGTTGACTGACTTTTTCCTGTAATACTTCAACAACACTATACAATTCAATCGGATTGAAGACTGAAAGTAAGCAGCTAGTCGTCAATAAACCCAGAAGTTCGCCCTGAACTCCTGTTACGACTAACTGACGAATGTTCTGTTGTTGCATTTGTTGATGAGCGCTCAACAGACTATCACTTGTTTTCACACTAAAAAGCGGCGTACTCATCACCTCTTTTGCTCGGAGGCGATCGCAATTTAAACCTAAAATCTGAAACTGAACAATATCTCGCTCGGTGATCATCCCAACTGGAATTTTTATGACTTTGTGATCCTCAGCACAAGTTTGAGTCTCAGTGATCACAATACAACTCACTTGGTGTTGAACCATCAACTGGACAATCTCTAATACTGAAGCCGTTGGAGGGGCATCAATGACTTGAGAATTCATCACCTCACCCACAAAACGCAATTTCAAGAAATTGGCTGGTTTAAGGGCTTTGTTGAGGCTTGCTTGGGTGATCACTCCTAATAGTTGAGCTTGATCATTGACAACGGGAAGATGACGAATTATATGCGATCTCAATTGTGACAAAGCTGTGAAAAATCCCGGGTATTCAGCCTCATGTAAAACCTGAACCTGTGGACTCATCACTTCACCCACAGAAGCTTGAGAAAGGTTTTTTCCAAAAGCAGTTAGCCGCACGATGTCTCGCTCTGTTAAAATACCAACTAAGCGATTATTTTCCATAACCAAAGCATAGCTATGGTTTTCTGCTGGCTGGACAGAAGTATTCTGAGAACTCGAGGGTTGAGGTGAGTAAGGATCTTCACGATGATTCATACTCGCCAAAGCCTCTAAAACCGGAGTTTCTGGCGCAACCACGAGGGGATGACAGTCTAGAATTTCTGCCAAATTATCCCAATTTTGGGAACAGATCGGTACAGGGTCGGGCTGTATGAGCATTGTTATTCTGTATCGTGTTGATAAGTTAAACTTAAAGGTATATTATCTGATCTAGTTTAATCTTAACTTGAGCCAACATTCAAGCTACCGATCAACTCGGGGAGGTAACAAATTATAAATTTAATGAGTGAAACTTGAACTAGAATAGAAAAAAAGTTTGAGGCGGCTCAGTCGAGAGCTATTGAGGAAAAAGTCGATTAGCTGTTCTCTCTCTCTAGAGAACCCATTTTTAATCTTTATCCTGAGCGTTAGATTGAAGCAAAATTTAGACTTTCATAGAGAGCAATCTATCAAGTGAGATTGTAGTTAATTTTATTCAATCTCTAAAATAATCATTTTTGAAAAAACTCAAAATCGAATCAATGATGATAACTTGACCATGCTAGATCCACAAGATGACAATCAAGATCATAATCATCCCACCTCTATTGAGGAGTTACAAGAAAAAATCAATCAACTTGAAACTGACAAAAAACAGATGATCCAACAACATGATCAACAAATGAAACAACTCGAAAAGGAGTTAAACAATCTAAAATCACGCTTTATTACAACAGTTTCTCACGAGTTTAGAACTCCACTAACAACGATTTCATTTTCCGCCGGACTTCTCGAAAACTACAGCAACAAAATTTCTGAGGAGAAAAAGCAAACCCATTTTCAGCGGATCAAACAAGGAATTGAGCAAATGACCAGTTTGTTAGAAGATACTTTAATTATTGGAAAACTAGATTCAGGTAGTCTAGAGATCAATTTCACTTCTGTCAATCTCGAAAAAATTTGTCGTGTTCTAGTCGAAAAAATGCAGCAAAAAACCAATCAGCATGAAATCATTTTTAGTGTTCAGGGTACAAGTTATGACGGAAAATTCGATGAAATGTTACTCAAACAATTAATCAATCACTTACTGTCTAATGCGATTAAATATGCTCCAGAGGGGGGTGAGATCAAATTTGAGCTAATCTGTGAAAATCAGCAAGCACTCTTCAAAATTCAAGATCAAGGTATTGGAATTCCGAAAAGCAATCTTGATCGCTTATTTACTAATTATTATCGAGGGACAAATATTGGTAACATCTCAGGAACGGGTTTGGGATTATCTTTAGTTAAACAAATAGTAGACTTACATGACGGTAAAATCACCATTGAGAGTGAAGAAAATCAAGGAACTAAAATTATAGTGATTCTCCCCTTAAATGCTGATCAACAGAGTTAGGAATCAGAAATCAAATTGATCAAACAGTTCTATATTATTTAGCTTAAAATTCTCTAATGTTGTCAATCTCAAGAACAATGACTAAAATTTTAATCATAGAAGACGAAGAAATGATTAGAGCTAATATTAAAGAGTTACTCGAAGTAGAAGACTTTGAGGTTTGGGAAGCTGAACATGGAGAAATCGGTATTCATCTGGCTCAAACTCACGAACCGGATTTGATTTTATGTGATGTAATGATGCCTATCCTAGATGGATATGAGGTTTTAGAACAATTGCGTTGTCATCCGTCAACAGCCACAATTCCCTTTATATTTATGACGGCTTTATCAGATCGAACTAATATCCGCAAAGGGATGGAACTTGGTGCTGATGATTATATTAGCAAGCCCTGTACCTCTACTGAACTTTTAAAAGCCATTACGGTGCGGCTTGAAAAAAATTCTAGAGTTAAACAATATTATCAAAATCAAGTCCAGAAAGTTCAAGAAGAATTTAAGAAACTCATCTACATTGATCCGATCACAAATTTACCTAATCGTTTAGCACTCAGAGAACAATTTGAGGAAGTTAAAGCCAAAATTACTTCAGAAAAAACCCAATTAATTCCAGTTATTTCAGTCAATATAGATCGATTCAGACGAATCAATCAAGCCTGGGGATCTGATTCTACAAATTGTCTTCTCAAGGCGGTCGGAGAACGAATGAAAAATCAGTTCTGTTCAAAGGCAAAAATTTCTCACTTAGATGAAGAAAAATTTATTCTTATCTTAGAAGTCCAGGAGGAGGAAAATACTGTTTTTAAAATTGCTAAAAATATCTTAAAAAACTTGTCTTTACCCTATTTTATCTACGACCAAGAAATTTTGATCACCTTTAGTCTTGGTATTGCTTTTTATTCTCGGGATGGAGATGAAATTGATGATCTCCTCCATTGTAGTCAAATTGCAGTCGATTATGCCTATAAACAGGGCGGAAATCGCTATGAGTGTTATCAGGAAATATGGACAACCAAAGATGATGATCAAATTGCTTTAGAAAATGACCTGAGACGAGCATTAGAACAAAATGAATTTCAGCTCTATTATCAGCCTAAAGTAAATCTGAAAACAGGTAAAATCATCGGTGCAGAAGCTTTGATTCGGTGGATACATAGCAAACGAGGATTTGTTTCTCCGGCGGTTTTTATTCCCTTAGCTGAGGAAATAGGCTTAATTGAACCGATAGGAGAATGGGTGCTGAGAACGGCTTGTAGACAAACCAAAACCTGGCATAAACTTGGCTTAGAAATGCTCCAAATTGCTGTAAATTTATCTGGGCGTCAGTTCTATCTTCCCGATATTCGCCAAAGAGTTTTAGAAATTTTATTAGCTGAAGGTTTACCCTCTTGTTGTTTGGAGTTAGAATTAACTGAAAGTTTTTTAGTCGAGCATGAAGACAGTTCCATTCAAAAACTCAATCAACTTAAAGGGCTAGGATTGCAAATTGCAATTGATGACTTTGGAACCGGATATTCTTCTCTCAGCTACTTACAACAATTTCCCTTTGATGTGTTGAAATTGGATCGGTGTTTTATCCAAAATATTGATCAAAATCCCAAAAATAAAATTATCGTTGAAGCGGTGATCAAAATGGCTCATCAGCTTAATTTAAAAGTGGTTGCAGAAGGAGTAGAAACAACTGCCGAACTTAATGTATTGCAACAATATCAGTGTGATATTATTCAAGGTTATTTATTTAGTCGTCCTATACCTGCTCAGGAGTTTCAAGCTTTAGTAGAAAGCAATAAAAGCTTAACTCTATAATCAAAATCATGCTTAAACTTTCAAGGAAGCTAACAAAATGACTAAAGTTTTAATTATAGAAGATGAAGATTCAATTCGAGAAAATATTGCCGAACTTTTAGAGATTGAAGAATTTGAAGTTGAGACAGCGATTAACGGAATTCAAGGATTACAACAGGCAAAAAAGAGCATTCCTGACTTGATTTTATGTGATGTAATGATGCCAAAACTTGATGGCTATGAAGTCTTAACAGAATTAAGAAAACAGCCAGAAACGGCTAATATTCCCTTTATTTTCCTCACGGCTAAAGGCGAACGAAGCGATTTACGACAGGGGATGAATTTGGGTGCAGATGATTATCTCACGAAACCTTGTAGCAGTAAAGAATTGTTAGAAGCAATTGTCGCCAGACTGCAACGAACCGCTCAACAACAAGAACAAATTAAACAATTAGAACGTTATGATCAACTCACAGGTTTACTTAACCTCCAGGCTTTAGAAACCGAAGGTTATTTACAACAAGCGATCGCCAAACGAGACAAACAGAAAAATCTAGTTCCGTTTTTATTACTCGGATTAGATCGATTTAAACGGGTTAATGAAGCGATTGGTTATCCCAATGGAGATTTAATTCTTCAACAGTTAGCCCAACGATTAAATCAGTTTATTCAATCCATCGAAGGCACTATAATTGCTCGTTTAAATGGGGATGAATTTGGGATAATTTTACCCCCAGTCGCTCAGACTTCTGAAGTTGAAGATCTGACTCAATCTTTACTCAATTTAGTTAGTGAACCTTTTAATATTAATGGAAAACGGATTCCTGTTACCACAACAATTGGAGTTGCTTTTTATCCTTATGCTTCCACCTTAGAAGAATTACGGCGACAGGCGGGTATTGCGATGGGAGAAGCCAAAAAACTGGGTAGAAACCGCTCTCAAATTTATAGTCGTCCCCTGTTTGGTTTTGATCGATCTCAACAATTTCAATTAATATCAGATTTCCGTCAAGCTTGGGAACATCAGCAATTAAAAGTTTATTATCAACCGAGAATTGATCTTCGTAGACGAAAAATAGTCGGGGTGGGAACTGCTATTTATTGGTATCATCCCCAATTGGGAGTGATTTCTCAAGCTCAAATTTCAGATTTAATGGCTGAATCCGGTTTAACACTAACCCTGAGTGAATGGATGCTTAAAACCGCAGTTAAACAAGCTCAAATCTGGCAAAATTCCCGACTCTCTTTAGACGTGGCAGTGCCGTTTCCAGAATCATTATTCACGGATCAAAATATGATTCAAAAACTCATTAATCTTTGTCAAGAATTTGGGAACAATCCATCTAGTTTAGAGTTAGAGATTGATGCTGATCTGATTGCCCGTGCTAAAAATTTGAATGCGATCGCCGCTCAATTGATCAATATCAAACAAATGAAAATTAAAATAATCATCAGTCAGTTTAATTTAGAACATACGACGATTAGTTATCTAGGAGAACTCTCTATTGATAGCATCAAACTTGATTCTAGGTTGCTACAAACCCTCTCACCCAAATCAACTGTAATTGATCTGATTGCTTCTATTGCTAAACGTTTAAAGCTGAAAGTCATAGCAGATGGAGTCGAAACCGACGAACAACTAATCTTGTTGAAAAAGCAAAAATGTGATCAGGCACAACAAGTCTCATTAGTATCAGCTTCAGAGCTTCAGAGTTTATTGAGAAAATGATCTATTTTATAATTAATTATTATGTACATATAATCTATTTTTAATCGAAGATCTTATACAATATATACATCTATCAACATTTTATTAAGCCGAGCGCAATGATTAACTATGAGCGAAATTAAAGTTTTAATTGTTGAAGATGAACTATTAATTGCTAAAGGATTAGCTCGAAAATTACAAAAGCTAGGATATACAGTGGTTGGTATTGTGTCTTTCGGTGACAAAGCCTTAGAGCAAGTTAGAGAAACTCAACCCGATTTAGTCTTAATGGATATTGTCATCAAAGGCGAAATGGATGGAATTGAGACCGCAGAAAAAATTAATGAATGCTTCAATATTCCGGTGATCTATGTCACTGCTTATGCGGATGATAGTACCCTAGAAAGAGCCGAACAAACAGGGTCTTATGGCTATATATTAAAACCCTACAAAGATCGAGAACTTCATGCGACTATCAAGCTAGCATTGCGAAAACATCAAACCCAACTCGAGATGCAAAAAAATCTAGCCAATGTGCAGTTAAGCAAAGAAGAAAAATCTCGACTCCTATCAATAGCTTCTCACGACTTACGAACCCCTTTGTCAGCAATTCAGATGTCGTCTGACCTCTTAGAAAATTATGATCAAAAACTGACAAGCGAGAAAAAAATAAAACACTTTCAACGCATTAAATCTGCGATCAAAAATATGAATCAGTTACTCGAAGATGTGCTGATGTTGAGTCTCACAGAGTCAGGTAAAATGGTTTTACAACCTGCACCTTTAAATTTGAAACAGTATGGCTCGGATTTAATCGACAATTTTCAAGTGTTACTCACAGAAAAACATCAGCTAGAATTTAACTGTAACTGTAATTCTGATCAAGATATAATGTTAGATGAAAAGCTTCTCAATCATATATTAGGAAACTTACTTTCTAATGCGATTAAATATTCTCCCGAGGGTGGCACCATTCACTTTGATCTAATTCAAGAGTCCCAAAAAGTTATCTTTCGAGTTGGAGATGAAGGGATTGGACTTCCCCCCGAATACAAAGCAAAACTCTTTCAAAGCTTTGAACGGGCGGCTAATGTGGGTGATATCAAAGGAACGGGACTGGGTTTGTCCATTGTTAAACAAGCGGTAGACTTACATAGAGGTGAAATTAGCGTTGAGAGTGAAGTCGGAAAGGGGACAACCTTTACTGTAACGATTCCGGTGCTTGAATCTTCGGAAAATCTGAGTTAAAGTGTTGATAGACTAGAACTCGTAGAAACTTATTCATTCGTTGTCTACAAGTTTTGATTTTACCCTGTATCTTTCTTCTCAAAAAATCTTAAACGTTATGAGTAAAATTTTAGTCATTGAAGATGAGTTTGCCATTCGAGATAACATTATTGAACTGTTAGAAATTGAAGATTTTGAAGTCTTCAGTGCAGAAAATGGCCGCATTGGATTTCAACAAGCCAGCGAACATTTACCGGATTTAATCTTATGTGATGTGATGATGCCTGATCTCGATGGATATGGGGTTTTGAGTGCCTTACGTTCCAACCCAACCACTGCAACAATTCCTTTTATTTTCCTCACGGCTAAAGCAGAACATACTGATATACGCCAAGGAATGGGGTTAGGAGCAGATGACTATTTAACCAAACCTTGCACCGCAGAAGAATTATTAGAGGCAGTCAAAACTCGCCTAAAAAAGCAGGAAATCTTTGAGAAGCAATCTCAACTCAAACTCGATGAATTGCGGCGCAGTATTACCCATTCTTTACCCCACGAACTGCGAACACCTTTGAATGGAATTTTGGGAAATACCGAATTATTATTGTTAGAGTTAGAAGATCTCGATGTTGATGAGATGCGAAAAATGTTGGAAGATATTCGCACTTCTAGCCAACGCCTCAATCGTCTGATTATCAACTTTTTACTCTATGCTGACTTAGAACTAATTTCCGCGAATAACCAAAGAATTCAAGCTTTACAAAAGAGTTCAGTGAGTTCTGTTGATACGCTCATTTCTGATGCAGCTAAAGAACAAGCCAGACTGTTTAATCGAGAAACAGATTTACAACTAAAACTGCAAGACTCCCCTGTAAAAATAGCAGCTACCCGACTCGCTAAATTAGTTGAAGAATTGGTGAATAATGCTTTTAAATTCTCTGAACCCGGTACACCTGTTTCGGTTAAAACTGAAGTCAAAGATAACAAATTTGTTCTTTTAGTCAGCGACAAAGGACGAGAAATGACACCCGAAGAAATACAAAAAGTAGGTGCTTATTTACAGTTTGAACGCAAGCTTTATGAACAACAAGGCTCTGGAATGGGTTTGAGTATTGTTAAGCGTTTAGTCGAGTTACACGACGGGAAACTCATCATTGAAAGCATACCCAATAAAGAAACAACTGTACGAGTTGAACTGGCGATCGCTGCAAACCTTTGAAGCTGTTAAGTGGGAATGGTTCGAGATGAATTCATTCACCTGATTTTATCTTTGAGTCTTAGAAAGAAAACAATTTATTTATATTGTTTTTAAAATTGATTTCAATTAAAGTTGATTGTGAACTTTCTGTGAACTTATCTTCAAAAACTAGATTTTTGAGGATAATGTGCTAAATTTTGTGCTAGATTTTGTAAATCTGCGATCGCCTTTGAGAAAGAAACTCTAAATATTGGTGATCCTTTGCTTGACCATATTTAATCAGGAGGTTACGATGACAGACAAAAAAATCACTAAAAAAGCTGTCAGTTTAGCATTGTTACTCGGTTTGATGAGTCCATTAGCGGGCTGTGAAGTGGGTGGCGAAGGTGGCGAAGGTGGCGAAGACGGAGAAACCACCGAAGAAGTCACCCCAATTCCTGATGAAGAAGGCGGTGAAGGTGGTGAAGGCGGAGAAGAAGGTGAAGAAGACGATGAAGACGATGAAGACGATGAAGACGATGAAGAAGATGAAGAAGATGAAGAAGATGAAGATTAACAACTTTCTCCTGTCAAAAAAGTCTGTTTAAGAGATCAAAATTATGGCTATCAATGCAACTCTATTGAGAAAATTCCATCGTTCTTTAGCCCCTATTATGATCTTACCGATTTTGTTAACCGTGATCACAGGTGTTGGTTTTCAAATTGCTGAATTAGGAGGTTTTGAAGATCAATTTCGCTGGATGATTCGTTGGCATAAAGGTGATTTTGGCTACATTGATTTTCAAAAAAGCTATCCCTTTCTTAATGCAGCAGGTTTGTTGTTTTTAGCCATTACTGGAATATCGATGTGGTGGAAAATGCGACGGCGAAAAACAGTTTTAGCGAACGATTAATCTGAAGTTATTCTGTCGGATGGGTTGGCATAGCGTCACCCATCACCAGTTAAATCCGAAGTTTTTTGAAGGAATTAATATCGCTGACTATACTGCAATTCTTTAAAAGTCAGAGAAAATGTTGTCCCCTGATCTCGACTTAATTCTATCTCACCTTCAAGTTGATTAATTAATGTACAAACCAATTCCATCCCTAAAGAATCAACCTGACGAAAATCAATGTTTTGAGGAAAACCAATGCCATTATCACGAACGGTTAAAGTCACAAGATGATTTGAGGTTTGATCAAATTTCACCCAAATCTTACCGGAACGATGATCAGGAAAAGCGTGTTTAAAAGCATTAGAAACCAACTCATTTATAATTAAACCACAGGGATGAGCCGTTTCCAAGTTTAAAGCTATCCTCTCCACATCAAGTTCTAACTCAATTAATTGTGAATTAAAATCATAGGATTCCCTAAGTTGAGTCACGAGATCGTGAATATAATCTCCAAAATCAATTTTATCTAATCCTGTTGATTCATAAAGCTTTTCGTGAATTAACGCCATTGACTGTATGCGTCTTTGACTTTCTTGAAGAATTTTAATCACTTCGGGATTTTCTGTGTAGTCGGTTTGAAACTCCAGAATATTAGAAACAACTAACAAATTATTTTTAACGCGATGGTGAATTTCTTTGAGTAAAACTTCTTTTTGTTGGAGAGAAGTCTTAAGCTGACTCTCGGTTTCGTTCCGTTCAATCGCTGTGGCTAAAATATGGGCAACACTTTGGATAAAATAAACATCATCTTGGGTAAAAACCCGTTGTTGACGGGTATAAGCACTCAAAACACCAAAACAAGTTGTCCGACTCTCAATCGCAATACTCAACCCATACAGATTAGAATTACTATCCCTCTGAGGAAAAGAAATCGCCTGTTCAACTAAATCGATATTGAGATTTTCTGATGTTGTCTGGTTTGAAACGTCTGAGGGGTTGAGTTGATCATTATTGGGCTGTATTTCTGTAAATAATTTCAGTAAACTTGGATCTTGAATGGGAACATTTAGCACCTGAGCCGACTCAACACGAAGACAACGAGAAACTCGAACGATCACCTGTTGAATTAGCTGATTGTAATCCATTCCTGAAAGTGCTTTTTGTCCGAGATCGGCAATAATCGCCTGTTGATCAGCTTTTGCTGCAATTTGATCTTGAACTTGCTGACGTTGCTGAATTTCATGGCGTAGTTTTTCATTGGTTTGTTGGAGTTGGGCGGTACGCTGTTCAACCATCACCTCTAAGTGTTGATTAAGCTGTTGCAGTTCTGTCTCGATTTGCTTACGTTCGCTAATATCCGTCAACGTTCCCACAAAACCCTTGACGATACCCCAATCATCAAAATCAGGAATAATCTGTGCAAATACCCAAGTGATCATCCCATCGGAACGATTAATTTTATATTCCAACTCAAGCGGTTGATAGTGGTTGCGAGTCATTATCCAAGCATCCTCAACGTATTGGCGATCACTCGGATGTACCATCAACATCCAATGCTGTCCCATAAACTCCCGAAAAGGTTGTCCGACAATTTCGCTGGTGCGTTCGTTCACATAGAGATAATGACCTGCAATATCAGTGCGAAAAATCCCCACCGGAGAGATATCCGCCAACGTCGCCAACTGTCCCTCACGTTCTTGTAACGCCTTCTCAACTCGTCTGCGTTCGGTAACATCTTCGGCTAAACCGACAATTCGATAGACTATTCCTGACTCATTTTCGACGGGAAAACTGCGGGTTAAAATCCAGCGAATTTCTCCATCTGAGCGAATAATCCGAAATTCTTGATCAAAGTTTCCTTGAGAAAATTCTGCTAACAGCGTGTCTTCAATGTGTTTTTGATCCTCGGGATGAATCATCTCGATCCACAACCGGGGATTTTCATACAAACTCACCGGAGACATTCCCCAAATCTGTTCAAAGGCGGGACTCACATAAAGCAGTTCAAACGCATCCAGTGACCAAATAAAAAAGACTTCCCGAATACTTTCAGCTAACTGACGAAACTTTTGTTCACTGTCGCGGAGTTGTTGGGCTGCGAGTTCTCGTTCCTGTAATACTTGTCTGAGATTCGTATTAACTTTCTGAAGTTCGTTAGTGCGTTCAACAACACGAGATTCAAGAACGTTTGTTAGTTGTTGTAGGGCTTGTTCTGCTCGTTTGCGTTCGGTAATATCTTGAGCTACCCAAACCACACTATTATCAGATAAGGGGGAAATCTTTGCACTAAACCAAAATATCCCGTCTGGGGTGTTTAAGTTATACTCAAAACTCACCACTTCTTGAGACTTTAGCGCTTGTCGTATTGGATGAATGAAACGTTCGCTCAGAGAGTTTTGAGAAAATTGTCGGATTGTTTCTGTAATAATCTCAGGATTCGTCGGACAAAATTTGTTTTGTGGTATATCTTGAATTTCTACTGTGTTTTCTAGCAGATGAACGATTAAAATAAAATCGGTCAAAGCCGCGATAAAAGCTCGGATTTCTTGTTGGGAAGATCGCAGTTTCTGATCGATGCGTTGGATGAGTTGACGTTGATTAATCGCTTGTTGGATGCGTTGATTTGCGGTGTTGAGTTGGGTTTTGTATTCAGCGAGTTCACGTTTTAGCTCGTTTTCAGGACGGTTTTCTACACTGGGTTTTTGTTCTGCAACCGATAACATTCCGGTTTCTGTGGGGTTGGGGCAATTAATCGGTTTGAGATGGTGTAAAATACAATTGGCTGTAACAATACCTCGAATTTTGCCTTGAGCGTTTAAAACCGGGAGTTGATCGAGTTGATGGTGTTGTAGAAGGGATAATATTGTCTGAAGATTATTACTGAGATCATCATCTAAATTTAAACTTATTTTGGGGGGTGTCATCACCTCCGCCACACTCAAACTTGCTAAATTTTTTCCCGAGGCGATCGCTTGGATAATGTGATGTTCTTCCAAAATCCCCACCCACTGCTCCGCTTCAATCACCAGTATACACCGATGCCGCAACCCGGTATTACCCTGCTGATTTTCCCCAGATTCATCTGATGATCCGGTTGTCGAGTTTGTCATCGAGGCGATCAATTTCACGGCTTCGAGAACCGTTTGACTGGGGGTAAGGCTTAATGATACCGGAACAATGATCTGATCAAGACTGGGTACATGAAAAGAAAGGGGATTAAATGACATCGGTTTTGGGAAACGACCTCAGTAGAATTGTGAAAATTGTGGGAACTTTATTCTGTGAATTCTTCACATGATCACTATCTTTGACACTCCCGTCGCGCTCAAGCGAGGGATTCTTTGTTCACAGAGGTTACTTACTAAGACAGAATTTCTTCTGAAAAAGTAGAGGTATCCTCTCCCAAAGCGTTTAGGCTATCTTGTAGCCTAGTTCCCGAATGCCCTACGGTACTTAATCCAAGTTTCAAGATGTTACGGGCTGCATTTTCGTCACGATCTAACTGACAACCACAAGCACAAAAATGAGTCCTTGTTGAGAGAGATTTTTTGACTTTCTCCCCACAGTTAGAACAGTTTTGACTGGTAAATTGAGGTGGTACGGCAATAGTTATCTTGCCGTGTTTTTCTCCCAAATACTCAAGCCAATGACGAAATTGATACCACGCAGCATCATTAATCGATTTAGCTAAACAATGATTTTTAACCAAGTTCTTAATCTTTAAATCTTCATAGGCTATCACATCGTTAGAGTGAATTACGCATCTTGCTAACTTCACCGCAAAATCTTTACGTTGCCTACTTATTTTCAGATGAGCTTTAGCTAATCTTGCCCGTGCTTTTTTTCTATTAGAAGACCCTTTCTTTTTTCTAGACAGTCTTCTTTGAAGTCTTTGAAGTTGCTTTTCCCCTTTTCTTAAAAATCTAGGGTTATTAATTTTGTTGCCATTCTGGTCAGTGTAAAATGATTCTAATCCTACATCTAAGCCAATGACGCTATTGGCTGGTGAGGTATCTATTTTGACATCAACTGAGAGAATGAACTGACAATAGTAACCATCCGCTCGACGAACTAATCTAATTCTTTTAATGGACGAAATTGGGTAAAAGTTTAAGTCGTAAGTCCCAACCAGTTTTAATCTACCGATATTATTTTTATCGGTAAACGTAATAGCTTTTCTGGTAGTTAAATCTAATTTCCACCCGGTCGTTTTATATTCTACAGAACGGCAATTTTTCTTGAACTTTGGGAACCCTTTTTTACCAGTAATCTTACGTTTACAATTCTCGTAAAAACGAGATATAGCTGACCACGTTCTTTCAGCACTAGACTGTCTAGCTTGTGAATTCAATTTGTTAGCAAAGTCAAAGTCATGGGCTAATACACGACAATATTTATTAAGGTCATACTTATTAACTTTTTCGTTATCCATCCAAAAACGCAAGCATTTATTCTGGACAAACTGAGCCGTGCGTATTGCCTCGTCTATGGCTGTGTACTGATGTTTTTTAGCCCTAACCTTGAACTCCAAAACTAACATTTATGCCAACCTCACTAGCCTAAATATAGTTTAGCACAGAGTTTTCTAGTTTGACTGAAAAGATGCTAAAATCTTGTTGCTGTGCGGTTTGTTTACTGGTCGGCTTTTCCGGAGCGCACGGTGAAACCGAGGGTCTTCAAGCCGACATTTTAGGATAAATTCTATTCCTCTACTCTCTAGATCATACCAAAATATTGCCCAAAGCAAAAGCAGGTTTGACTACAGCTTTACCCTCTGTACCAAACCCGCTAATGTAGAGATATAGGTTCAGTCTCACCTAATCTTCTGATTTTGTCTTCAAGTCAATTAATTTTGAATCTTTTCCACATAACCCCACAGACTATAATCTCGACTCAACCAGCCGTGAAAAAATGCCATTTGACTGGGATTTTCTTGCACCCGTTTGTAACGATAGAGAATGCGTTCATTCACGATTTGTAGAGCCGTATATTTATTATTACCGCGTCTGAGGGCTTCTATTGTCAAACCATCAAATACACCCGTTTGCGGTAAACCTAAAGCTTGTTGAAGAAAAGTAATCGAGTTTTGAGGTCCAAAATTCACCGCCGTATCAAACATAACAATTGCCAAAGCCGGGTGCATTTTACCCGATTGGGAAGCATCCCAATATCCCTGATAAATTTCTAACAGTTCAACTTCCGACATTTGTGTAACATCAAGCGGTGGTAAACCCCGTCTAGATCGATAAGCATTATATTCGGTTTGGATAATTCCTCGATAGGTTCGACCCCCGATATCGGCGGGATGATCACTAAACCCACCTTCAAAATACAGCGTAAACCCTAAAGCTGCATCAAATAAGCGTTTTTCATAGTTGTTTTGAGCTTGTGCTACACCCAAGCGACCTAAAGGGACAGCTAAGGTTAAGCTTAACAACACGATAGCACGAATTAGTTTCGATTTAAGTGGTTTTTGGGCGTTGGTTTTGATCCAGTTCATAGCAACTCTTTGGGCTTCAATGGGTAAAGTGTTGGACGTTGGCGTTCATCCAACCGAATAATGGGCTGGTACAGGCGACAATACCTGTGAAACTCTCGCCTAACATAACAGAAGACGAGACATTTGACTATATATTTGGGGGTTCTACGGGGAAAATACAGGAAACTTGAACAACGACTTTCAAATCAGATCTGGTCAGGTGAACCCAATTCCAGTTAAACTTCTTTATTGACCCCTGATCAAGACTGTATTGATGTCTCCTGATTTCAGTTCCTCGTCGGCTGACTCTGATTCTAATACCCCTGAAGCCTTGACTTTACAGGCTGAAATTAGTTATGCTCATGGGCAGTTTGCGACTGCGATCGCGAGTTGTGAGCAAGCGATTTTGTTAGAACCCACTTGGGCGCCGGCTTATGTGACGTTAGGGAATGTTCGACAAGCTCAAGGTTTGCTCGATGCGGCGATTCGTTCCTACACCCAGGCGTTAGAACTCGATCCCAATTTACCACAAGCTCATGCCAATTTAGGGAGTATGTTCTACAAGCAAGGGTTGCTAGAGGAAGCAATTACTTGTTATCGTCAAGCCTTATCGCTGAAGCCCGATTTTGCAGAGGTGTATTGGAATTTAGCCCAAGCGTTACGAAAGCAGGGAAACGAAGCAGAAGCCCAAATTTGTGAACAAAAAGCAGTTGAATACCAACCTCAACTCGCCAGCGCCAATTTTTTGTTTAATCAAGGTAATAAGTTCGCCCAGAGCGGAAAATTAGATCAGGCGATGAAATCTTGGCAAAATGCGATCGCTATTGATCCGAATCTCGCTGAAGCTTACTGTCAGATTGGGATGATTTTACGCTATCGAGGTGAACCCAAGCAAGCCATTTCCTACTTTGAAAAAGCTTTGGAACTCGAACCGAAATTAGTACCAGCTCATCAGCATTTATGTGGGATTTTTCGGGATTCTTCTAACTTAGCAGCCGCTCGTCAGGCTGTCAATCACTATCGCCAAATGTGTAGTGATACCGATCCGATTATGACTGCAATTTATTCGATCAGTACCCATCAAGTCTCGGGCTTAAATCAAATCGCTAAAGATCAATTTTTGCAGTTAGAATCTCAACTCGATCAATCTTTCAACCGCACCACAGAAATCGAAATTCGTTCACTGTATTCTAATCTATTATTTAGTTTACCCTATTTGCGCGATAATATTACCCAAAATTCTCGTTTAATTCAAACCATTTCTCAACGGTATATTGAACAAATTCTCCAAGCCAACCGCAGTCTTTACTTTCTCGAATATTCTCAATCTTCCCCTCAACAACACTTGAAAATTGGGATTATTTCCAGTCATTTTAATCGCCATGCTGTCGGTTGGTGTAGTTTGGATATTATTCGGGCATTATCTAAGATTACACCCGAGATTTATCTCTATTTTACAGATCGACCTAAAGTTGACGATCGCACCGCCCTTTTTCAACAGATTGCTCGTAAACTCTACGAACCCAAACGCTATCCCAACGGCTTACCCGAAGCCAATGAAATTACCCAAGAAATTCGACAAGATGAGATTGATATCTTACTCGATTTAGATGCGATTAGTATGCCGATTCATACTGAAATATTATATACTCAACCTGCTCCTGTTTGTTTGTCTTGGCTAGGGTTTGATGCGCCTTATCTTTCCGAAAAAAATTACTTTTTGTGTGATTGGCACACTCACCCCAAAGGACATGAACAGTATTATACTGAACAGTTAGTCAGAATGCCGGATAGTTTTGTCGCTGTTTCTGGATTTGAAAGAATGGCGGTAAATCGTGAACAGTTTCGCAAAGCTTATCGCATTGGTTTAGATCAAGTTATTTATCTCAGTGTCGCACCTGGGCGCAAATTTAACCGCGAATTAGTAGAGGCGCAAGTTGCTATTCTCAAACAAGTTCCTAATAGTATTTTAATTCATAAAGCCGCCGGAGATGTCGCTGTTTTTCAAGGTGCTTATCAACAAGCTTGTCAAGCTGCTGGAGTGAGTCTACATCGGGTGAAGTTTATTCCTCGATTTCCCACCGAAGAAGAACATCGTCAGATTTATGCTTTAGCCGATGTATTGTTAGATTCTTATCCTTATAATGGGGGAACTCACACTCTAGAAGCGCTGTGGTTTGAAGTACCAGTTGTCACTCGCAAAGGCGAACAATTTTTATCCCGAATGGGCTATTCTTTTCTACAAGGCGTTGGTATAGAAGCAGGAATAGCAGAGTCGTGGGAAGAATATATTAACTGGGGAGTGCGGTTTGGGGAAGATATAGCCTTGAGAAAATCTGTTCAAACTCAGCTAATTCAGGCGAAAGCATCAACCCATTTAGCCCCGTTATGGAACCCCAGTTTATTTGCTGAAAATCTGTATAAAATATGTGGTAAACTATTAAGCGATCGCTAATCATCGTTATTCAAACCAAAAGTTAAAACCCCTGTCTAATCAGCACAGTTCTTTCAATATCTCCTCTAGCCCCCTTTTGAAAGAGCCCAGGGCTGTTTCATTCTCAGTTAAAAATTGCCGGGGTTGATGGTGAGTCCACCCCCGTGCGCGGGAACAAGCGCGTTGAGGGGAGTGGCGAACCCGAAGGGGGTGAAAGGGTTCCGGGGGTGGACCGGGAGAGGAGTTTTTTCCTCGGAAAAATAGCTTTTTATTAATAAAAATCGTCCCGCGCCTCCCTACCTCCCTACCTCCCCACCCCCCCACAAATCAAGTTTTAGGGCCTTAACGCGCACGGCCCTGCTTCTAGGAGAGGGGTTGGGGGAGAGGTCAACGCAACCCCTTCAACACCTCATCGGTAAACGGATTTTCACCCTTTTTCAGCGACTCTATCCAACCTTTTCGCTGTGCTTTATTCTCCTCATCATTCGTCCATTCAACGAACATTTCAAAATCCTTAATCGCCCCGTCAAAATCCCCCGTTAACGCCCTGGCTATACCCCGACTATTGATATAATCTTCATCTTTAGGCGCGAGTTTAACGGCATTTTCACAAGCAAACATCACCTTTTCCGCTTGTTTATTCAGGCTACCATTCCAACAAAGTGTATACCAAGACGAAGCATCTATTTTTAAATCTGCATCTAATTTTTGAGCCTTTTCAAACTGAGCTAATGCCTCGTCTATTTTACCATTTCCTGCTAAATCCCTTCCTTCCGAAAACGAAGCAATCGCATTGGCTTTATTCTCCGGGTTAAACGTTAAACTGGGGTCAAATTCTAACGCCGTTTGAAACGCTAAAATCGCCGTATCAACATCCCTTCCTGCTAAGGACTTTCCACTTCTCACTAAACTCGCTGCGGCTAAATTTAAACTAAAGTTCGAGTCAAGTTTTTCGGCCTGTTTAAACCGATCAACCGCTTCATCAATATTACCTTTTCCTGCTGACTGTTCGCCCTGCAAAAACCAAGCCGTTGCCGAAGCTTCTACCCCACAAAGACGCCGGTCTTCTTCGGTGACATTGGGGTTATTTTTCAGGTAGTCACTCACGACTGTACAAGCTTCTGCGATCAGGTCATCGAGATGAACGTTCCACAACTTCACCGTGTTGTCCCTACTCGCAGAGGCAATCAATTCCCCGTTGGGGCTAAATGCCACAGCGTTGACATAACTCTCATGCCCGTTAATGCTATTCTGCTCTTGGGGTTGATCGAGAACTTCGTGAAGGACTGACATCACTTTCCCCTCTGTATTCACTTCTGACCACAGAGAAGTCGGTACTTTTTTTAGGTCTTGGCTTGCTTTCAGTGCTTCTAAAATTGATTTAAGTCCTTGCTTAGAGGAGAGTAATTCCTTTGCATTCGCACTGGTGAGACGAGCTTCTGCTAAGTTGAGATTGTCATAGGCTTGTTTGAGATATAGACCCGCTATCGCTGAAGTTAAACCCAATATTCCTATCGTAATCAAAGAAATAAGAGAAGCGCGTTTTTTGGCTTGTTTTAAAATCTGATTGGCCTGTTTTTCTGCGGCTAATGTTGCCTGAATTTCTCGTTTATCCAGTTGTTCGCTGGCTGCCAAATACTGATAATCTTGGTCGCTCAAACTTTTTCCGGTAGCCCAGGTTTTCGCCTCGGTTAACGCTTCCCCTTTCAACAACCGGGACTCATCGGTTCGACCGGATTTTTCCCAAGCGTTAATGGCTTCTGCGTAGGGTCGTAATTTTGCCAGTTGTTCTTCTACCCAATTGGAGTTAAAAACCGCCCGATAAACCGAGTTATAAACTTGTAGTTTACCCTGTGTTTGCACGACTAACCCCGTCAGTCTCAATATCATTTGTTCGGGGCTATTATCGGCGGGAATTTCTTTGTTTTGTAGGATTTGTTGATAGAGTCCTAATAAACGTCCGGTGCGATCTTCAGAGGCTTTCAACAGGCGATCGCGTAGGGTTCTTAAATGTTCGGGATTGTCTTGAGATTCCCACTGATTAATGACTTTATTTTGGACTAATTTCGCCACCCAGTTAGCCTCATTTCCGGGTGTTATTTCGGTTGAACTTTCCCGAATCAATTTACAAACTTTCTGGGTTAAAAAGGGTTGTCCGTTCGTCCAAGACAACACCGCTTCTAACGCCGCTTGGGGATTTTTAGTGAAAGAAATAAACCCATTTTTTAGCGGTTCGGCTTCGTGAAGTTGAAAGCCGTTGAGTTCGATCGCGTGACCAATATTAAACGGGGTTCGTCGTTGGTCTTGGATTAAATCAGAGGGTGTTGTGACGCCCAATAACGCAAAGGTTAGACGTTTATAAATGGGTTCGTCGGCGCGTTTGTTGTAGCAGTCTCGAATAACGGCAAAAAAGTCATCTATATTAAAAGGTAAACTGAGAATACTATCAATTTCGTCAATAAAAATAACTATATTTTGAGAAATAAGTTGTAAGAGTTTATCGCTAAAAAATTTACTAAATCTGCGGATAATAGACAGAGAATTGAGACTTTCCCACCATTCCTCTAAATCAAAGATTTCGTAGAGGTCTAAACTATCGATTATCGCATCAATCACGCTCAAATACCACTGTTCCGGCGTAATATCAAATGTTCCAATTCCGGTAATATCGATCGCCACACAAGCAACATCTTCGCTTTGGAGTCGCTGCATTGTCCGCACTCTTAAGCTAGATTTTCCCATCTGGCGACAGTTAAAAACATAGCAAAAATCACCCGTTTTGAGTCTCTGATAAAAGCGTTCATCGGCTTGTCTTTTTACATAGGTTGGGGCGTCTGGGGGTAGACTCCCACCCACCTGATAGCTAAAATTCGACTCAGATGAATCACTCATTCGATGAAGTCCGGTTGGTTAACAATTTTACCATATTCAATGGATTAATTCTGTTAAAAAAAGTTTTAATAAAACTTATGACTTCCGACTTCTGACTTCTGATTCCCTCTAGCCCTGCTTTGAAAGGGGGGAAAAGAGCGATTAAAGTCCCCCGATCTTCGGGGCGAATTGAAGTTCAAGTCCCCTTTTCTAAGGGGGATTTAGGGGGATTATTCTTAACTTGGAATCGTAATATATTGACCCGGTTCCAAATTTTCCGGTAAAATATTACCATTAGCCGCAGCAATTTTAGTCCATAAATTTCGATCACCATAAAATTGTTCAGCGATTTTGAATAAAGTGTCACCTGCTTTGATTGTTTTGATGGCAAAAGTTTGAGACATGAGTTTTCCTTCCTGTGGTCATTGAGTTAGAGGTTTTGTCGCTTAAATGAGCGACACTAATATTAACATCACCATTTTTTAGAGATGTTTTCTCGAGGATATTCCGACTTACTGCACCTAAGCAAATCAAGAATTTAAAGGCTGAATGCTTCTTCAGTATTGGGTTTAAGCCGTGGGGGAAATGATTTAACTTCGGGGATTCCCCGAACTTTATAAAGTTGCTTTGCTTAACAATTATCGCGCTTCGATTCGACTCCACTTATCTTAACATTCCGGTGGCTATTAGCCAATAATTTGTTTTAAATATATTTGATAAAATCTTTAAATACTTGTTGCTATAAATAATTGATAATATTACTGTAGGGGCTGCTTCGATCTAAATGTATGTTTCCCATAAGTAACCTATATACCCGCATCTATTGCTGTTTATATTTCATCAAGGAACAGTTGGAATAAAAACCCGATTTTGCAGAATTTACCGGGTTTTTGGCAAGTCATATTATTCCCCAAAGCGATCGCTAAAATACAGACGATAGAGATTACAAAGGGGAACCACATCATTTCCCACCCGTTTAATTAAACCCATACTTCGCAGTTGAAAGGCTTGACTTTCTTCGAGTCGAATGGGTTCATTTTTGGAGACAACTTCCTGCATTGCTTCGGCTAACTTTTCATTCGCTTGCAAGTTCAACAAATGGCGCCGTAAATGATCGTTGTAGATTCCGCTTTGGGTGGGTGCGGTTTCGATAAATTCGGCAAAACTTAACTGATGGCGTGTCATTTCATAGAGTGCTTTTCTGACCAAATACGGGTGTCCGTCTACCATTTCCATTAACGAGTTTACCTCCCGCACCGACCAGTTTAACCCGTGTCTTTTGACTAACTCGCTAATTTGTTCAAAGGTTAATTCGGGTAACTCTATCGGTAAACCAACGTTAAAAGGCGATTGATTGATATTAAGCGGAATATAAACTTCTTTGGAATGAGCAATCACTAAACGGAGTTTTTTCCAGTCGGGTTGGTTTTTGCCGTTTTCGTGCCAAACTCGTAGCAAACTAAAGAATTATTGAGCAATTTCTAAGTGTTGAAACACCTGATCGACTTCATCTAACCCTAACGTTAAAGGTTGATTGATGGCTTTAAGAAGATAACGGCGAAAATAGTTATTACATTTATTTTTACTTCCGAGATTACCTTTCCACAAGTCTTCTAGGCGATCTTCGAGTTCTAATTCTTCTGTGATCATTCCACAAAACCACCGCAAAAAATCATCAATATTGCTTAAAAATTCGCTATCGGCTGACTGAAAATTTAGATAGGCGGTTTGGTATTCGTTTTGTTTGCTGTGATTAAGAATGCGCTGCATTAGAGAGGTTTTTCCCATCTGTCGGGGTGCTTTTATTCTAATTAATGCTCCCGGTTTTAGGATAGTTTCATAGCAGTCTGATTCTATGGGGGGACGTTCGATATAAAATGGAGAATCTAGACTCACCGAACCTTCTGGGTTCTCTAATTCATTCAGTGAAAGAGTAGAGGTTTCAGAGGAACGGGGATTTTCTATCACTGTATTTTCGGGCGTTGAATCTTCTTCTATTTCCTCAATATCTTCGGCGTTTGATTCATCTGATTTTCTTCTAATCACTGGAGTCAGTTCTTCAGGAATTCCCGCCATGCTGATACTTGTACACCCATATTTGTAGGCAAATTCAATATTTTCTCCATTGCCTAACGCATCATAAAATCCGATTGCAAATGCTTGGGCGGCTGGATCTCCAACTTGCTGCTTCATGCCAATCACATAGTCAATATGACGGACAATTGCCTTAGCTTGTAGTTCTGAATAACAAGCATTTAGAACAACACATTCAACTTGGTTTTGAAATAACTCAAATAAACTTGCTAATCCCTTAGCACTTACAAACTGTATTTGCCCAACTTCATCTTCTAAAACTAATCCCTGTTCTCCCGCACCATGCCCGGAAAAATGTACAAATTGGGGTTTTAAATCTAACACCGCCCGTTGCATTTCTCTGGCGGTAACAGCCAAGCGATACTCTAAGTTAAATTGGCTGCGTTTTTTGGCTCTTTCTAATCCTTGTTGAATCTCTTTCATTTCTTGATCTAGCCGCAAACTCTGTGTCTGTTTGGGATTGGCAGCTAGAAACAATATTGTTTTTTTCTTCCGGCTAGAATTACTCATAAAATAGCTAAATGCAACTCTTGTTAATCACTACGCGGTTTAGGATTTGTTCGTGATCTTACCATGTTTGATGAATTGCGGGCTTTATTCAATATAAAACCAGGTTTAAATTCAGCTAATTCTTCTTGTTTATCAGCAAAATAATTAGTTTATTTCCAAACAGTCTGAGCAATTTAAAAGTGAAAATTTAATAAGATAAATCAGTCTGGATGGTGTTTTCTAATCCTCTCTGAGTACACCTCGAATAATAGCATCACAACCCTATCTGCTCAAAAATAATTAAAATAGAGAATAGAATTGATTTTTCTAAACCCAACAAATGTCCAAGCAGCGATCGCATATTCTTCCTTTTGCCCTTCCCGCAATTGCAATAATTGTGTTATTTTTGAATAAACGTGGTTTTCAAACCCCCATTACTCCTTCATTCTCTATTCCTCAAATGTCCTCTTTTCCTGTCGCCCAGAATGCCTCGAATCTCGATGAGATAAAACAGTCTGTTCATCAGCTAGTGAATGAATATCGCGCCTCAAAAAACTTACCCCCCCTCAAACTTGATCCGCGTATTAGCTCCGAAGCAAAGCAGCATAGTGAGGCGATGGCGAGTGGACAAGTCGAATTTAGCCATGCGGGATCACAACAACGATTTCAGGCGATTGGCGAGATGATTCCTTATCGGAGGATTGCCGAAAATGTAGGGTATAATTCGGGATATGCTAATCCAGGTGAAAGAGTAGTCGAAGGCTGGATCAATAGCGAGGGTCATCGTCGCAATATAGAAGGAAATTTTAATTTAACTGGGATTGGGATTGCCATAAATACAAAGGGAGAGTATTATTTTACTCAGATTTTTGTTCAGAGTCGGTGATCCAATTTAGAGTTTAATTTTCTTTTCCTTATGAGTAATTTTCAAGTTTGCGATCGCGATATTTCAGAAGACATTCTATCAAGTTATTTGACGGCGGATCGGTTAGCTGTTGATACGGAGACAATGGGTTTACTTCCCTGGCGTGATCGCTTGTGTTTGGTGCAGCTTTGTGATCCCAAAGGTCAAGTAACGGCGGTTAAAATTGCCAAAGATCAAACAGAAGCCCCTCATTTAAAAAAGCTGTTAGAAGCGAGTAACACGCTGAAAGTTTTTCACTTTGCTCGGTTTGATATGGCAACACTGCTGTATTATTTAGATATTGATGTCAATCCGGTTTTTTGTACAAAAATTGCCAGTAAGTTAGCTCGAACCTACACCGGAAAACATGGCTTAAAGGAACTGGTTCAAGAACTCGAACAAGTCGAACTCGATAAATCTTCTCAAAGCTCAGACTGGGGAAATGTAGGGAATCTTTCCGAAGACCAACTCAATTATGCAGCCAATGATGTGCGATATTTGTTGAATGTTCAGCAAAAACTGGTAATGATGTTAGAACGAGAAGAACGCTTAGATTTAGCTCAAAATTGCTTTGATTGTCTACCGACTATTGTCACCTTAGATTTATTGCATTATAAAGATATCTTTGAGCATCACTAACCCATTTAACTAATATTTGACTGTTATGCTGAGTCAAATGGGCGTATCTGTCCTTCTCTGAGTCCCTCAGTAAATATACGGAGAACTCAACCCACTGCTTAACAATTTGTAATATTTTTTTCGGGGTTTAGGTTGAGAAGGAAGTGGAAACGGGAAGCAATCGCCTGATTTTAAAGATTTTATCTCCAAGAAAAGACACCCTGTTGAAAAGGTTAAACTTAACGAATTTAACTCAAAGATCGGCTTAAAGTTTAGAACGCACGGGAATAACAATCGTACTTTTAGAAGGGAAAGGATAAGAAAATTGAAGGGTCATCACTCGTTGAACCAATCTTGTTAAACCATAACTGGCGAGTCCAATTGTCGCACCTGCGGCAACCACCGGCGCCATACTGATACCGACTGCCGTTTCGGCAACAACCAAGCTCATCCCGCTTAAAATTGCCGAAATACCTACGCCTGTAAATGCACCGCCCGCCACTGAAATCAGAGCGCAACTGTCTTTTTCTTGAATCGCTTTTTTCGCACCATAAGCTGCCACACACACGACTGCCCCGGCAACCGTCATCGGTGTATTGATTGCAGCACTTCCAAATCCACCGACAACTCCTAAGCTACTCATCATTGTTAAGTTAGAGTTTTCCATTGCTTTTGATGTATCAGGGGCTACTGTTTCTAATGTTTTTAAATTTTCTTTTGTATTTAGGGAATTCATTATCTTTCTACCTTTTGTTAATAGTCCTGCTTGATTCAAAGTTATCATAGCGTTCTGATTATAGTATTGGTAGATTCACGGAATAAAGTGTTAATTTTCTTAAACTTTCCGGAATCTAACTGTGACTAGACTTCACCTCCAGCACAATCAATTAGCTTTTCTAGAAAGAATAAAGATCTGATAATCTGGAATAGGATTTCAACACCAGAAAAATTATGCTCACCGAACGAGCCAAACAACTCATTCCCAAAGCCCGAATTGTTAGCTTTGCGAATTGGGAATCAACCTATCCTCCGGCGACTGTTGCGATGTTTCAAGCCGCAGACGATGAAGGACGTTACCCCAGCGATACCGATCTCGATCAGTTAGTCGCTACCTTCGGAACCTTCCCCGAAGCCGAAAAATCCGCCGCCCTAGCCCGAGTTGGTGTGGTTCGTTTGCTGCGCGATCAGGCGAATACTATCGTCACCGAAAGCCGTGAAACCCTTTTAGCCCAATATCCGGGGATTACCGATCCAGGGGGCGATCTTTATCCTCCAGAACGTGCTAAGGCTTGCTGGCGGGATTTTTGGCATTTTCTCCGCAGTATCACCTACGGGATAGCTGGAGGCCAAACTGAATACACCAGTGCAGAAGGACTCCATTATATGGAATTGCTGTATCAAGAATTAAATGTGCCGCTACAGGCGATGGTTTCTGGGCTAGAAGGCTTGAAAACTGCCAGTTTAAAACGTTTACCTGTCACTGATCCCCAAACAATCGCCCCTTATTTTGATCATCTCATTCATCAAATGCGTCGCTTCCTCCCCTGAGATTGATCAGCGATTTGGAGTAAGATTCCTTTATGATAAGAACTGGTAATCCCCTATCAAAACTTGATCCTTTCCCATGCCTTCTACCGTCGAACACTTAAGAGCTAAATTTGATCACGCGATTGTCGCTGCGTTTGGTCAGGAAATGGCGGGAACTGATCCGATGTTGGTTCCGACGAGTAATCCTAAATTTGGGGATTATCAATGTAATGTAGCGATGTCTCTGACAAAGGCTTTGAAAAGTAATCCCCGGGCGATCGCCACTCAAATTATAGAACAATTAGAGATCGGTGATCTGTGTGAACCGCCAGAAATTGCCGGGCCAGGATTTATTAATCTCCGTCTAAAACCGGAATATTTAGAAGCTCAACTAAATACTATTTTAACCGATGAACGCTTAGGAATTCCAACGGTTGACAATCCGCAAAAGGTAATTGTTGATTTTTCTAGCCCTAATATTGCCAAAGAAATGCACGTCGGCCATTTGCGATCGACGATTATTGGTGATTCGATAGCGAGGGTTTTGGAGTTTCTTGATAATGATGTTTTGCGCCTCAATCATGTGGGAGATTGGGGGACGCAGTTTGGAATGTTAATTACTTATTTACGAGAAGTTTATCCCGAAGCATTAACGACAGCCGATGCGTTAGATATCGGAGATTTAGTCGCTTTTTACCGCAAAGCCAAAGTTCGCTTTGATGAAGACAACGAGTTTAAAGAAGCCTCTCGCCAAGAAGTGGTGAAGTTACAAGCGGGGGCTGAAGATAGTCGTCGGGCTTGGGCTATTTTATGTGAACAATCTCGACGAGAATTTCAAGTCATTTATGATTTATTAGATATTCAACTCGAAGAACGAGGAGAATCGTTTTACAATTCGTTCTTATCCGAAGTTGTGAAAGATTTAGAGAAAACGGGGTTACTCGAAGAAAATCAAGGCGCGAAATGTGTCTTTTTAGACGGATTTCAAAATAAAGAAGGAGAGGCGTTACCGTTAATTGTACAGAAGTCTGATGGCGGATACAATTATGCGACAACTGATTTAGCGGCGCTACGATATCGGATTAATATTGACAAAGCAGATCGAATGATTTATGTGACTGATTCCGGTCAAGCTAATCATTTTACTCAAGTTTGGCAGGTGGCGAGAAAAGCAGGTTGGATACCCGATGATGTGGATGTTGTTCATGTTCCCTTTGGGTTAGTTTTAGGGGAAGATGGCAAGAAGTTAAAAACTCGTTCTGGGGAAACGGTTAGGCTGCGAGATTTGTTAGATGAGGCGATTAATCGTGCTAGAAAAGATTTGGAAATGCGACTCAAAGAAGAAGAAAGAACGGAGTCAAAAGAGTTTATTGAAAACGTAGCGCAAATAGTGGGAATGAGTGCGGTAAAATATGCGGATCTCAGCCAAAATCGCACCAGTAACTATGTCTTTAGTTTTGATAAAATGCTTTCTCTGCAAGGAAATACGGCTCCTTATTTACTCTATGCTTATGTGAGAATTCAAGGGATTCGTCGCAAAGGAGAAATAGACTTTAAACAAGTAGGAACCGAGGCAAAAATGCAGCTTCAAGAAGATGCAGAATTGACTTTAGCCAAGCATTTATTACAGTTAAATGAAGTGATTGCAACGGTGGCGACAGAGTTGCTTCCGAACCGTTTGTGTCAATATTTATTTGAACTCAGTCAAAAGTTTAATCAATTTTATGATCAATGTCCCGTGTTGAAAGCAGAAGACGCTCAACGAATCTCTCGTTTAGGGCTATGCGATTTGACCGCACGCACGTTAAAATTAGGATTATCCCTGTTGGGCATCTCTGTCCTAGAGCGGATGTAAGTTGAGAAAAGTTCCACTAAGATTACAGTTGGGAAACCATGTGGAATTTTAACTAAAAAATTGTAGAGATTCGTTAGATTAAAAAATACAGAGGAGCTATTTTATGTCAGAAGTTCAACCCGAAAGCACAAAAAAGATTGAAACAGTCGCCGAAACTAAAACGACAGCCCCCACAGTCCCCCCGGCTCGTCCTTCTACACCCCCTGATAATACTGGTGGAGTTGGAGGATTTCTCAACAGTTGGAAGTTTAAACTGGGTTTAGTTTTAGCAGGGATCATTGCAGTGGGTGTGGGTCTTTTTATATTCTATTATCCTCACACCATCGCCATGATGGGTTTAAGAACATGGTCTTCTGAGTCTGGCGCGGAAGCGATTGATTGTATGATGCGCGATACCGATGATAATGGTTACGTTAGTTGTAGTGCCAAGATGGAACAGAAAGTTTTTCCGCTTGAATGTGGTGCAAGTATTTTCAATACTGGATGTCGAGTCTCTAGAGAGGAAATGGTTCGACAATAAACTAATTTTTTCCAATTGAATACTTCACTAAAAACCCGATTTCATTGAGAAACCGGGCTTTTTTATCTCACCGTTAAGCGGATGTAGATTTAGATTTATTTGGATTTAGAGTCATCCGAAGCCGTTAATATATCCCAAAAGGCTTGAGTGGCTTTGGTTAAGCGTTCACCTAAATCGGATAAATCTTTCACAATTCCTTGAAAGTTGCTTTCTGCATCCGTCTCAAATTGTTTGAAAGAGGACTCAATTTGATCTTTATCAATCAATCGAATCTGCTCAATACTCTGTCTAACATTTTTCACCGCTTCAGCATAAGCATCACGATTGATTTCGGCTGCGGTTTGCAGTTCAACTTTGACCAAATTCTGAATCGCTTCGAGTAAAGCTTCTGTTTCTTTCTGGGGTTGAGTCCCGGAAGATTCCGAAGTAGAAGTCACTTGAGTAGAAGGGGTTTCGACCAAAGCAGACTCTTTCGGTACATTTTGTTCTTCAGTCATTATTTATCCTCAGTCGGTTGATCAATCTCTCTTTCTGTTTTATCTTAGTTAATTCGGGAAAAAGTAAACCTTTTTACCTATTGTATCGTATCGTTTTGCGATACTTTCTATCGTTTCAGAATATACGAGCCGCCATCAATAATCAAATCCGTTTTAACTTTAACCTGAGAGCGAATCAGATGGCAAACTAGACATTTCTTGCTCAATCTTCAATAACGCTTGTACCCGAGCTTCAGTCGAAGGATGAGTCGAGAACAAATTCGCCATTTTTTGACCCGAAAATCCATTCATAATCAAAAGCGGTTCAAAAGACGGGTTGGCTCTGAGGGGAACCTGTCGCGCCATACTATCTAATCGTTGCAGCGCCCGGGCGAGTCCTCTCGGATTTTGGGTTAATTTTGCCGCCCCCGCATCGGCAGAATATTCTCGGGTTCGGGAAATCGCCATTTGAATCACCGTCGCCGAGATCGGAGCAAGCATCACCGTTAACAAAATACCAATGGGATTACCCTGATTATTATTGCGTGAACCTCCTCCAAACCACATCGCATAAGTCGCAAATTGAGCGATCGCCGAAATTGCCCCCCCAATGGTCGCCGCTACCGCCTGAGTGAGCGTATCGCGGTTTTTGATGTGGGTCAGTTCGTGGGCGATTACCCCGGCGAGTTCTTCTTCCGGTAAGATCTTGAGAAGACCTTCTGTGACGGCAACTGCGGCATTTTGGGGATCGCGGCCTGTGGCAAAAGCATTCGGCGCCTGAGTGGGGACAATGTAGACCCCTGGCATGGGTAAATTGGCGCGATCGCACAGTTGTTTGACCATGTTGTGCAGTTCGGGCGCTTGTTCGTAGCTGACGGGTTGGGCGCGATAAGCAGCTAAGGCAATTTTATCGGAGTAAAACCAAGACCCCAGGTTAGTGGCCGCCGCTAAACCTAATCCGACTATTAAACCTGTTGTTCCACCGATGACCCAAGAGCAAATCGCAATCAGTAAACCACTCAGTATTCCTAATAATAGAACTGTTTTTAAGAGGTTCATCCGTTTCTCTCCTTTGGCTCTCAAACCTGGAGTTTGTTAAGATTGCCTCTATTGTAACGGGAGATGATTCGCTCAAGTTAAGACGGGAATACCGATTTTTAATTACGGTTTAACTCACACTCAGACTTAGGGAATTAGCCTGATCAACCTTGTAGTTAAAATGTTGGGCTAGATTTAAAACTGACAAATATACTTAGGCCTAATTGGACAAGTTTCATCCTGAATCGGATTGTTGCGAACAAACAAATAAGTTAATCGTTCTAAGGGCTGAAGTGAACTAATATCGGCAACTTGATTATGGTTGAGGTTGAGTTCATTCAGCTTATTCAAGGATTGTAAAGGGGTGATATCTTTAACTTGATTGTAACTCAGGTTTAATAATTTTAAATTGTCTAGAGACTGTAAAGGGGTAACATCTTTAACTTGGTTATAACTTAAGTTGAGTTCGGTTAAATTGGTTAAAGATTTCAGAGGCGTTAAATCGGTGATGTTATTATTGATTAACTTCAGTCGGGTAATTGTTTTTAAAGATTGTATTGGACTCAGATCAGAGATTTGACTGGTACTCAAATCTAGTTGAGAAAGGCTCATGAGATTTTCTGAAGCGCGAGCGCAGTTAAAGGTTCCGGCTCGTTGTAAAATAACACTCATTGTTCGTCTGGCTGCGGTTGGAAGTTGCTCTCGATTCAGACACCAGTCCATAAAGCTGTCTTCTTCTGCAACGGATTCGGAAGGAGTGGTTTCGTCTGGGGTTAATTCGGATTCTGTTGAGGATTGTGTTTTTGGGGATTTAGACTCAGCGATTTCTGTATATGGGTAAACAAATACTGTGATCGCCAATAAGAGATTGATTAGGAATGATAACTGACGTTTCACGAATAATTCTCTTTCTAGTTATTAGTCGTTTGTATCATTTATAGTATAGCATTTCTATTTCCAAGTTCGGTTAATTTATGAGGGTGATATTTCCTAAGTTTTGTAGAGACGAGTACCTCGATGGTATCATAATCAAGTTCAGCCTATTCTTGTTAATTGCTGCGCGGATCAATTGTAATGATCAGAACTTTAATTGCCCTTTTTGCCTCCTTATCGAATTCTCTCTTTACTGCTTTTAGTCAACCGATGATCCGTAATCCGCTCGCGATTGGATTGGGTGCGATCGCTGGGGCTTTAACTCGTTATTATTTAACCCTTTGGTTAGCCAGTCGGTTCGGTACAAGTTTTCCCTATGGCACGTTTTTTATTAATCTCACCGGATGTTTTGGAATGGGTTTTTTTGTTTCCTTTTCTGAACGGATTGCCGCGATTTCACCGGAGTTGGTTTTATTACTTGCTGTGGGATTTTTAGGATCTTATACAACTTTTTCAACCTATGAGTTAGACACCCATCGTTTGCTGCGAGATAGTGGTTTAGGAACTGCTACCTTTTATTGGATGGGAAGTGCAATTCTGGGTGTTGTTGGGATTCAACTCGGGATGAGTGTTGCTCGTTTTTTGCTGCGATAAATACGATAAAAATTAGTTTTTTGATTATATTGATCATGATTTTATCAAGAAAAAATCACAATCTAGAATAATAGCTTTTCTCAATTTATATCTCAAAAAAGTGATCAGATGTAGTGAGAGTTAAGCGAGTTCTAGTGAAATTATTCGGTTTATACCCGAAACCACCTGTATGAGATTGCAGTTTTTGTGAAATAGTAGATGAAGTCAGGGTTAATTAGTTGGAATTTTTCCTAGACTTCTGATATTCAAGTCAAAAGGAGCAACTCTCATGTCTGTTAACGGCGTAATCATGCAATATTTTCACTGGTACATCCCTGGTGATGGTACGTTGTGGGAACAAGTCAAAAATAAAGCCCAAGAATTAGCCGATGCTGGAATTACTGCCCTATGGCTTCCCCCCGCTTACAAAGGAATTGGCGGAGGTAATGATGTGGGATATGGCGTTTATGATATGTATGATTTGGGTGAATTCGATCAAAAAGGTTCAGTTCGTACAAAATACGGCACTTATCAGCAATATATAGATGCTATTCAAGCCCTCAAAAATGCCGGAATAGAAATCTATGCTGATGTTGTTCTTAACCACAGAATGGCGGCTGATTTTTCGGAAACCGTTAAAGCAACTCCCTTCCGTAAAAGTGACCGTCTTCATCCCATTGGAGAACAACGAGAAATTCAAGTTTACACTCATTTTACCTTTCCCGCTCGTCAGGGCAAATATTCCAAATTTGAGTGGCGTTGGTGGCATTTTGATGCGGTAGATTACAATAAAAATGACCCCAAAAACTACGATACCATTTATCTGTTTGAAGGGAAACAATTTGATGATTATGTTGCCCTAGAAAATGGCAATTTTGCTTATTTAATGGGGTGCGACCTCGACTTTCAAAATCCCGAAGTCCAAAAAGAAGCCATCGACTGGGGAAAATGGTATCTGGATAAAACGGGCTCCGATGGGTTTCGCCTCGATGCGATTAAACATATTTCTGCTTGGTTTTTTCCGATTTGGATTGATGAATTAGAACGTCATGTTGGCAAAGATTTGTTTGTGGTTGGGGAATATTGGCAAAACAGTATCGGTACATTGCATTGGTATGTGAATGCAGTAGAAGGCAAAATGTCGGTGTTTGATGTTCCCTTGCATTACAACTTTTATTATGCCAGTAAATCAGGCGGACATTATGATATGCGAAATATCCTTAATGGAACGATGATGAAGGAACGCCCGACTCATGCGGTGACTTTTGTTGAAAACCATGATTCCCAGCCCTTACAAGCTTTAGAAGCCCCCGTTGATCCCTGGTTTAAACCTCTAGCTTATGCTATAATTCTGCTGCGGCGAGAAGGATATCCTTGTATTTTTTATGCGGATTATTACGGCGCAGAATACGAAGATTATGGTCGTGATGGGAATCGTTATCCGATTTATTTACCCGAGCATCGTTGGATTATTGACAAGCTTCTGTATGCTCGTAAACACTACGCTTATGGAGAACAATATGATTATATTGATCACTATAATACCATTGGTTGGACTCGTTTAGGAGATCGTGAACATCCGAAAGCAATGGCTGTGATTCTCAGTGATAGTGTTCCGGGTTGGAAATGGATGGAAGTGGGTAAACCCAATACTAAGTTTATTGATCTTACCGAACATATTAAAGACCCTATTTATAGTAATGAATGGGGTTGGGCTGAGTTTCGTTGTCAGGGCGGTTCTGTTTCAGTTTGGATAGAAGAATAGTTAGAGATTAAAGTAAAAATGTGGTCATTTCTTTGTAGAATTCTCAAAGGATTGATCGCATTTCCTGGTTTATTTTCTACTAATAGGTTTGAATAAAAGGCGTCAGGAGAGGTATAAATTAGCCTCTCCTATTTTTAATGTTTATGAATTCAATGAACGGGTTTAATTAAGTTTGTTGTCGGTAATTTTCAATTAAATTCGGGATATGATCGAATCCATCAACCCCAATTTGAGCAATCAATTGAGAACGATATTTTGAGAGAATTTTCTGAAAGTTTTCAGTCCCAAGTTTTCCTTGTAAAATCATCACCAACGCCGCCCCTTGTCGCCATTGAATATCCCCTCGCTGTTCGAGCAAATACATTCCCAAACAAGCATGATAAACCGCTAAATCTTCTCGATGGAGTTGATAATAGGCTTCACCCAAATAAGTATAACCGAGCGCTTGTAAGTCTCGCTCTCCGGCTTGCTGGACAACCGATAATCCTTGTTCTAAAGGAGGTACGGCTTGAGTCGGTTGTTCGAGGATAACATAGGCAATTCCTAAACCGATAGAACTCAAAGCTTGATTGAGCAAATCATTAAACTTCTCAGAGAGTTTTAAACCTTGTTCGAGATAACGAATTGATGATTCGAGCTGCTCAAATGTAACCGCTCGTTCTTGTCGAGCCATGAGAACTTCACAAAAACCCAAACTCACTAAACAATGTGCTTCCCCTTTGCGATCGCCAATTTGTCGAGCTAAAATTAACGCCCGTTGAGCCAAAGTAATCGCTTGAGAATAGTCTTTTTGTCGCCAATTTAACCGACTCAAATGATTCAAATTTGCCACTTCACAGGGACGATCTTCAGTCTGACGAGCCAGTTCTAAACCCTCTTGATGAAAGGTTAATGCTTGTTGGTAATTGCCCATCCAGTGTTGAGAATAACCTAAAACAGTGAGAATACGAGCTTTCTCCTGAACATTTTCGACAAAACTCAACGGTTGATCGAGGTAATTAATTGTTTCTCGGAAACCATCACCAGAAAAAGAAGCAAATACACCGCCATAAAGCGGAAAATTATCTCGTTGAGCAAAAGTGCGTAAAATTTGCAAGCTAATTTGAAAACAAGCCTGAGAAAGACGTTCAGTGTTGGGTTGAAATGACACCGCTTTAAACCCCTGGCTGAGTTCACACCAAACCATTGCAAAAACCATAAAAGTCACACCCGACAAATTCTGTCCCGCTTTGGCGCTGTAGGCTTGTTTATCGAACCAGGCGACTAAACCCGTTTGTAAGTCCCGCATCAGCAGCATTAACCCCACCCAAGCTTTCCAGTCTATGGTATTCTGGGCTTGAGCCACGAAAGCCGCAGATTGATTTTGGGCTTGTTTGGTAAATAACTCTTTGGCTAGGGGGCTGCTGACTTGTTTCGCCCAAGTTTTCCAAGGGCCAGAACTTTCAGAAACGTCTCCAAAACCGAGATTGCTGTTGGGAAGTTCATACACCCAACTCATTAAATGAGGTTCTAACTCGGTGACAGATGTTAAGCCTTCGAGAAGCCCAGAGGCGTACTGACGTAGTTCAAAGGCTTCAGACTGATCAGTTAACCCCTCGGCTTCTTGCTGAAGGGCGCTCGCTAGTTGTCGAATTTGCGGATGTTTGAAAACATAGGATTGATTGGGATCAAGAATTTGTAGGAGAACCGAAAGCCGTTGACTCGCTTCTACCTCCAAAATTTGTCGAACGGCGCCGCTACATTTATTTTGGGCTTGATGTTTTTTTTGCCATTGTTCCCAGGCTTGCTGCACCATTTTAACCGCCCGGAGTAGTCGAGTGGCTTTGGCTTGTTTGAGTTCATCAGATTCGCTTTCAACCTGAGACTCTAGAACTGTGATTTTTTCCATCAAACATCGCTCAAAAATCTCTCCGGTTCCGGGTTTGAGTTCATCGGTGAGGCGTTTATAGATTAACTCTTTAGAAGCAATTTTTCCTTTAAGAATACTGGTGAGGATGTCTTCGATGAAGGTGATATAGCGATCGCGATCAGTCGGGGAATTCATGATTAGGTTTACCTCGTTTTTAGCGATTAATACTTAGGGGAGTTTGTTGTAATGAATTGAGTTTAATGGGTTCAATTTTTAGGATTTGGGCAGGAATAAAGGGATGAGTAGAAGGCGTTTTGAGAATTGAAGTTTGCTTTGATCTATTTCAGCATTCAGTTATAAGCCTTCTGTAATTTTACGGGAATTCGTCATATTTGTATACAGATTTTAGGCAGAAAGTTCAGTAATCCTACGATTGGCTAATTGCCTTTGATAATTCTAAGCTAGAAGTAGAAGCAATTTCGCGATCACAAAGGATAAATTATGCTGCAAATCGCTCAATTGACGAAAACCCTGTTTCAGTATAAAGCATTAACTTTTTTTGCTAGCTTGAGTCTTTGTGTGACTCCCTCATTATTTTTGTCACCGTCAGCCCAAGCCGAGATTAAATTTCCCGTCCAAGAAATGATCACTAAAATGAAAGGAAGAACATCAGTACCGATTTTACTTCCTTCTAATTTTCCTTCAGGTCGGGGAAGTGTATTTTTTGAGGAGAAAGTTAATCCTCAAGGCTATTTGATCAATTTTACCGCAACACCGAACTGTCGTGCTACTGCTTGTCGTCAGGGGGGAATGAGTGCAGAATCTTCTGGAATGCTGACACCACCCCCTCCGAAGTCAGATTCAAGAAGTCAATATCAAACTATATTACTCGCCAATGGGATCGAAGGACAATATTATCAGGGTTGTAGACTGTACTGTACTGCTTTAGTAGAATGGACATATCAAGGGGTTCTCTATCGGGTGACGCTGAAAAACGGCTCATTAGAAGACTTACAAGCGATAGCGAATAGTGCAATTGAAGGGGGTTCTCGTTCGTTTTAGCGATTTCCGGGAGAAGGATAGATTTGGACTGAAAAAATTTTCTCCGTAATTTCACTTAAATAATTCTTGTTTTGACAAAAAATAACTTTAAAAGTTCAGTGGAACTACGGTTGACTTTATAATCTGGGATTGTTTATCTTAAAGATAGAGTTTTTCTTATTGCCATGTCAGTTACCACCTCTGAAATTCCAACTCTTATTCGCACTCTGAGACACCGTTTAGGCTTATCACAAGAAAAGTTTGGACAAAAATTGGGTGTTGTCTTTCAAACCGTTAACAACTGGGAAAATGGACGCACGAAACCGACTCGTATGGCTTTAATGCTAATTCAGCGTCACTTAGAACAGATGGGTGATGAGGGGAAAGATTTGTTAGAAAAGTATTTTAAACAATAACTTTTATTCATCAAAGCAACAGTATAACGGTCAAACCTTATCTCGCTGCTTTTGATGATTATCCCTCTTTCACTCCTTCTATAAATAAATAAGTAAAGTTGCACAAAGGAGAATGATTAATTTACCTTGAACTTGATCAATTCTCCTCAATGTGTGGTTATAAATTCAGGGTAATATCTCCAACCAGAGACTCCTGATAAATCGGTTTGAGTTGCTCATGATTTGAGGCTTTCAAAAGTTCTACCCATAGGGTTTTGAGTTGAGAATTCTGCGGATAACTCTGTTGTAGAGTTGCTAACTGACCAATAGCATCATACCATAAACCCTGTTTAGCATAGATTGCCACTTTTTCTAGAGGTGTTGCGATACTCAACTCCGCCTCCAACCCCTCACTAGAAACCCGTTTAACTTTTCCTCTCACCATCATTGGTTCTTGATAGGTAATATTGTTATTGACACAATTTAGCTCAAAAAACCAGCGATAATTTTTACCCACTTCTAACGGTTTTTCATGTTGAGGAGTGGGAATACTAACAATTCCAGGGTGTTGAGGAAGCTGAAAGACAACATTCCAAACTTCCTGTTTAGTTTGTTGATCATAGAGTGAAAAAACACCATAGGAAACCTCAGTCGAAGTATAAGGTACATACACAAAAAAAGTGGGATGACTACTCGCCGTTAAAGATAAAGAACTCGATTGACCCGTGATAACAGTTAATGGAATTTGTGTCGTTAGATATTGATTTCCACCGCGAGTCCCTGTTCCTTCGGCTTCGGGTTTTCCATTATCTGCGACATCGGATGTAGCACGAGGGTGCTGAAAGTGAATTTGAATATCATAAGTCGAGTTATAAGTGCTAGCAACAGACTGTATCGGTTGAGCATAAACGGGTATTGACTTGATTAGAACAAGACTAACAAAGCCCAACATTCCTGATGAGAATAATTTCGTGATATTCATATTAAAAGAGAGTAGATGGATGACTGTTGGGAAAAAGCCTAATTGCGCTTATCCAACTCTACATATCTCTAGAGGAGATCTACTTATGCAAGTTCACCCAAATTTCACAACCAATTTCCCACCCAGAAGTAGGGATAAGCAGAGTTATGCTGCATTTCCAACAGGATAGGAGATCAAAAATAAAATATTATCAAATCACAAAATGAGGGCAACCCTCAAAAAGATTACCCCCGAAACGGACTCACAATTTAATACAACTGAACTTACTAAAACACCGCTTAAGACTGTAAGTAAACCGTCACATCATCATCGTCAAAATTAGGGGTCGCAAAATCAAGATCACCGACTCCATCCAAATCATCTACCACCAATCCAACCGGTACATTACCGACAAGAAAGCTTTCTGGGAAACTGAAGAAACCATTACCGTTATTTCTGAGAACGGAGACGGTATTTCCTGCCCGTTCTGCCGTACCTACGATGAAGAACGAGTTCAGCATCATCAAGTCTAAATCTCCGTCTCCATCAATATCAGTAGGAGTCAAGTTACTGGGATTATTTTCACTGAAGAAGAACTCGCTGGGCGAAAAGTTACCGTTGCCATCATTTCGCAATACAGAAACAGTACCCTGGATATCAAAATTACCGAAGTTGGCAGCAGCTAAATCAAGGTCGCCATCATTATCGAGATCGGCTGCAACTGGACTGAGTGGACGATCTCCAACTATATATTTCTCAGGTGTTGTAAAGAAAGCATCACCCGTATTAAAGAGGACAGAAATGGTATTTTCGGCTTGGTTAGATGTGATGATGTCGAGATTGCCATCCTCATCTAAATCGGCAATTTCAACTCCACTAACACCTTCGCCAACCGTTAGAGTTTCTCGTTCAGTAAAGCCACCATTGCCGTCATTATAGTGAATCGAGATGCTGTTGCCCGAGCTATTTGCAGTGAATAAATTCAGTGCTTCTGAATTTGTAGTCACCAGGTCAAGATCCCCGTCGTTATCGAGATCTCCTACATTTGCCATAAAAGGACGGTCGCCCGCTTCATAAGTTTCCGGGAAACCGAAGTTGCCATCACCATCGTTGAAAAATACGGATAAATCATCATCTTCAGCATGAGCCGTTGCCAGATCGATATCTCCGTCTCCATCAAAGTCTTCGGCAATAAATGTAGGCCCTACACCCGTGGTGATGCTTCTCGGCGCCGCAAATGTTCCGTCTCCATTGTTGGTGAGGATAGAAACACGGTTTCCATCATAAGACCCATCTCGAGGAATCACTATGCCGGGATTGCCAACAATCAGATCGTTATCTCCATCGTCATCAAGGTCTGCCGAAGTTATACCACTGGGGCGATCGCCAACGAAGTAGTCATCCCGTTGGGGGAAGTTGGGAGTGATAAAGAAAGGTAAGACAATATTTGTGGTGATCACCTGTAAACCAAATCCGAAGAAAATGCCTTCAAACTGCACAAAATCATATTCACTTCCTAAGCCGAAGGAACCAGAAGCCTGATTAATGTTGGAGTAGTAACTGCTGTAACTAACTGCACTATTGATGTTGATATCTACATCGTAATAGTTGTTGATAAAGACTTGATCAACGCTTGCAGTCGTGGGTGCAGAAGTTTCACTGGCAATATAGTAGGCTCCAGCGGATGAGGAGAAATTATAGCTTTCTTCAACTTCAAAAGAACCCTGCTCGGCGTACACATAACCCGTGTAATAATCGCTTTGGGTGCTGATTCCGTTGGAGTAGTAAACAAAGTCATATCGTACCAGTGGTTCTGGTTCTGGGGGGGCAGGCGGTAAAAATACATTCAGGTTATAGGTTGTGGTTTGAGTGCTAATCGTTTCCACCTGAATATAGTAGGTTCCGGCTGATAATGGAACGTTAATTGATTCGTTTGTTGTTCCAATATTTTGGGAAGTTGCAACAACTGTTTGATCGATATCTAATACCGAGATGTTGACATCCTGACTGATATTTTCTAGGAAAACGTTCAAGTTCTGATTGTTTTCTATATTAATCTCGTAGTAGTCAACCGAATCAACAGCCCCGACTTGTTCGGTGTAGATAGTAGTTACAGAAGAATCTATTGAAATATCGTAGGCTTCTATGACTGTATTACCCGGATCTTCTGGGACTGCAATGACTTCTGGCGCTTCATCTTCTGAAGGAGCGGGAGGGAACAATACATTCAGGTCATAGGTTGTGGTTTGATTATTAACAGATTCTACCTGAATATAGTAGGTTCCGGCTGATAAGGGAACGTTAATTGACTCGTTTGTTGTTCCCGTATTTTGGGAAGTTGCAACAACTGTTTGGTCGATATCTAATACCGAGATGTTGACATCCTGACTAATATTTTCTAGGAAAACGTTGAAGTTTTGATTGTTTTCTACATTAAACGTGTAATAGTCAACCGGATCGTCTGCACTGACTTCTTCGCTGTAGATCGTGGTTTCAGAGTCAATTGAGATGTCGTAGGCTTCTGTTGCGGTATTACCGGGATCTTCTGGGACTTCAATGACCTCTGCTGTGTCATCTTCCGGGGAACGAGGCGGAAACAGTATGTTCAGGTCGTAGATGGTGGTTTGATTATCAAAAGATTGTACTTGAACGTAATAGGTTCCAGCCGATAAAGGAACAGTAATTGATTCGGCGGTAATTCCAAGATTTTCAGAAGTCGCAATAATCTCTTGATTGATATCTAATAGATAAACATCAACATCCTGAGTCAAACTTTCTAGAGAAAGGTTTATGTTTTGATTATTGACGACATTAAAAGTGTAGTAGTCAACGGGATCATCTTCACTGACTTCATCACTATAAATGAAGGTTTGAGAGTTAACTGAAATTTCGTAGGCGTCTTCGATAGTATTACCCGGATCTTCTTCGAGATCAACTGTTTCAGTCTCAAATGGGTCAGAAAGTTCTTCATTGACGATTGTATTTGTTGGTGTATCTTCAACATTCTCAGGAATAGAAATTTCCTCATCGTTAGGAGTCTCACCACCGGAATCAGAAGAATCATCACCTGAAGCATCTTCACCGGAATCAGAAGAATCATCACCTGAAGCATCCTCACCGGAATCAGAAGAATCATCACCTGAAGCATCCTCACCAGAATCAGAAGAATCATCCCCTGACTGACCATCATCTACCGGAGTCGAGTCGAGGGTAAAGTTAACTTCTGCTAATTCTAGCGATCGCAATCCCGCAGTATCAACCGCTCGTAAAAACACGGTATAAGTGTCATCTACGAAGGAAGTATTTAAGGCTTCTTCTAATTGGTCTGGAGTGAGGGTAAATGAACCATCAGCGGCAATACTGGTTTGTATGGGAACGAATTCTTCACCAATACTGACTTCGATTTCTTCTATGCCAAAATTATCGGTAGCCGTTCCTGTAATTGTTGGGTCTGAAGTAATTCCATCACTCTCATTTGTTCCTGTATCATTTGCTAATTCTGCGGTAATGGTCGGTGCAAACATATCAGTTCCAGGAGGAACTAAATCAATGTCTTGTTCAGGAGGATCGTCATCAGGTGCAATGGTAAACGTTAACTCTGCTGTTTCTAGCGATCGCAATCCTTCTGTATCAACAGTTCGTAATTGTACGGTATAGATACCGTCAGTGAAGGAAATATTGAGTGTTTCTTCTAGCTGTTCTTGAGTGAGGGTAAAGGAACCATCCTCAGCAATTTCTGTTTCAATGGAAATAAATTCTCCACCAATACTGACTTCTAATTCTGCAACTTGATCACTATTGGTGACGGTTCCGGTTATTGTTGGATCGGTTGTAATATTATCACGATCATCGAGTCCGGTATCATTGGCTAGAGAGACAACAGTAATCAGGGGAGGTTCGGGTAAAACAAGTTCTGTGAAAGAATCTGGATCTACTCCTTGTAATAATGCCAATATTTCCCCAGAATTCGGATCTCGAATGACACTATCTCCTTCCGGTGTTTCTTCGATATTGACATCTTCAAAGGTTAAACCATCCTGTAGTTGAATTTGGTCTTCACCGACGTTAAAATCAACAATCAGGTTTGTTGTTGTTACGCTAAAGTCACCCGTTCCGATTTCCAAGACAAAAATATCTTCACCTTCGCCCCCAATTAAAATATCGGTTCCTCGATCCGCATAAAGGATGTCATTTCCTTCATCTCCATAGATGGAATCATCCCCTTGACCGCCAAACAGAAAATCAGCACCGGAACCCCCATAGATAATATCATTTTCTTGGTGTCCGTAAACTGAATCTGCTCCTTCATTCCCAAAGAGTTGATCGTCTGCTTCCGCTCCAAAAATCAGATCGTCTCCTTCTAAGCCCAGAATTTGATCTGAACCAGAAGTACCAACTAAAATATTGACATCAAGAACGTCTACAATTGTGTTGTCTGGTGTAAAAACCATGAGTTTCCCCTAAAAATATTGATGAAAGTTGATGATCTAAGTTCTGAATCTATTCCTCGTTTAAGCTAATATAATTTAGCTGATGACAAGTATTGATTCGTTCTATTTGTAGCTGACTAATTTTGTCAATTAGTGTGAAGATTTCCTGACAGATTTCCTGGCTTTCTAGTTCTAGAGAACAATCGGAATATTGTTCAGTTTGCAAGGTTATCCTATCGAGTTCTTGACAACGTTTGCTATACAAAGAACAAGTTATTGCCAGTTCGGCATCAATCGCCTCTAAGCGAAGTTGAGTTAGGATTAACTTTGAGTTTGAGGTCGAATTTGAATTCAATTTTTGGGAGTTTAAGCTACAGAAATTATCCCAATATAAAGGTTGAGTTTTCTCCGTAGAAAATAATACCGAGTTATGGTGTTCAGTCATTGAGTAGATGTCAAGCGTCGTTCTCATCGGTTTGAACTCCTTTTGCTCAAATAAACGAGAGTCTGTTAATGCACCCAAAACCCCTGATGGAAAAGATCCTGAACGGGTCATTGTCCCGAACTGCTAGGCGTTCGTTTTCTCTATCGCTTCGGTTTGCGTGTTTTTACGGATGATCCGGAATTATTTACAAAACTTAAGACTCTGGGACAGTCTGGGCGATCAATAAGAGTAACTAATGTAATATTTTGTTAATCTGTGACAGACTTGACGTAAAATCTGCCTTTCATTTTTGATAGAGAAGTAAAAGACCGTAGTGGTGGCGGTCAACCTCAAAGGAGTAACACCCATTGTGGACTCACGAGATCAGCATCTACAACAGGACGAATACCTGAAACAGTTGGCTTTGACAGCCCAACAACACCCTCGTCGCAGTCGAGAACGACGCCAAGCTTTGACTCGACTCACTCAGGAACTTTTAAATTCGGGTCGGTTGCGTCATCCTCATCCCAGTCAATTTACTGAACATTATCAAGAAATTTATGAGATTGCGGTTCAAAATCTGATGCTTTATATTTGCGCTAATATTGATAAGTATAATCCTGATAAAGCCCCGGTCATGCGATGGGTTAATTTTCTATTGGAAAGGCGATTTTTTCCCGAAGCAGTTAGTGAAGTTCTGGGAAAAAAACAGCAGGAAATTAAGGGTTTAAGACCCGGTGAAGCTTCTTCAAGTTTATCCGATTTAGTTCGACAGTCGATAGAGGAAGACTATAATGGTATTTTTGCTCGTAAACATATTCGCGGTTATCCTCAAGCCAATTTTAAGGAGATCTTTAGGCGTCGTATTATCGAACGAGAAAGTTGGGAAGACATTTCCAATGTTTTTGAGATCAAAGTTTCAACGTTATCTGATTTTTATCAACGATGTATAAAACAATTTTCAAATGAAATTAAAAAACAAATTCAAGATTAACACTATTCTGGTTTGAGTGACAAAATTTGAAAGCCATGAACTCATTTTTTACTATGCCAATCACAAACAAAGACCGCCAGATTGCGGAGAATTTTTCTGTACAGCAATCACAACCTGAAAAGCGAGATCAAGTTTACTACAATAGTTTAGCAGTTTTAGCTGTTAATCATTATTGTCAGTGGATGGACATTTCAACAGACTTAAAAGAAAGTGATAGCTGGAATCCGATCAAACAAAGCTTAGGCGATCTGGCTGATTTATCTCTAACCAATTTAGGGAAAATAGAATGTCGCCCGGTTAATTTTGATGCGGCGGCGGTGGAAGTTCCGGCGGAAGTTTGGTCTGATCGAATTGGTTATCTAGCTATTCAGTTTGATGAAGGGTTTACTCAAGCCAAATTTATCGGTTTTCTTGAAAAAGTTGAAAGCGAAAAAATACCTTTTGAACAATGGCGATCGCTTGATAATTTCTTAGAGTTAATTGAAAAATTAGAAACGGTTGATTCTGATCATCTGGAAGTTAATCTAGGGAATTGGTTACAGGGAATTTTTGATCACACTTGGACAGCCATTGAAACAATTACTCAACCGTCTGATCTAGAATTAGGATGGAATTTTCGTCAAAGATCTCGAACTTCTTCTCAAACAATTTCCAACTCTAACACTTCTGAGATTGAACGAGTGAAAATAGTCTCTCTCGAACCACCGGGAACAGAAATGGCGTTGCTGGTGGGGCTAACTCCTACAACCCTGTCAGAATTGGATATCTCCGTCGAACTTTATCCGACTCAAGCCTACAGTTATCTTCCCGAAGGATTACAATTGATGATACTTGATCAGACCGGAAAATCAGTGATGCAAGCGGAAGCGGGAGGGAGTGAAAAACTATTATTTAAGTTTAGTGGCGAGTCAGGAGAGCAGTTTAGTATTAAAATAGTATTGAGGGAAATCAGTGTTACGGAAATTTTTGTGATTGAATCAACGGTTTGAGTATGAGTAAATCGGTTATTCTCAAATTAGAAGGAGATTTTGAAACCAAAGGCTTTCAAGTCACCTTAGAAGTTCGTTCGTCTGAGGGAAAAACATTATTTGAAAAGCAAGGATTTTTACCCGCAGATCCAGATTTAGCGGCTCATTTAAAATGTCATTGGAAAGAAAAATATCGCAGTCTAGCCGCACCCTACCGGATTAAACCTCAAGCGATTATTCATCAAGGTTCGATTCACAAACGGATTAAAGATTGTCAGATTTCTGCTCAAAAATTACAGGATCATATTAGTGATTGGTTGGAGGCTGATACATTTAGACTCATTGATAAACGTTTACGAGAAGAACTCAATCGAGACGAAGAAGTTCGGGTTCTCATTCGCACAAAAAATCCGGATTTGAAAAAGTTACCTTTGCATCTTTGGGATTTTTTTGAACGTTATCAAAAAGCTGAAATTGCGTTGAGTCCGATTGAGATTGAAACGATTAAAGATTTTCCTAAATCTTCGGTTCATTCCCGCGTGAGAATTTTGGTAATTCTCGGTCATCAAGAAGGAATTGATATCGAAAAAGATTTAGAAATTATTCAAAGTTTACCGAATACTGATCCGGTAGTATTAGTTGAACCGAAAGCGAAGCAAATTAATGATCGCCTTTGGGAACAACCTTGGGATATTATCTTTTTTGCAGGACATAGTGAAACCGAAGGTGAAACCGGACGAATTTATATTAATCCTCAAGAGAGTTTAACAATACAAGAATTATGGTACGGTTTGAGAAAGTCTGTTGAACGAGGATTAAAACTGGCGATTTTTAACTCTTGTGATGGCTTAGGACTCGCCCAAAAACTTGATGATTTGAATATTCCTCAAATGATTGTCATGCGAGAGTTGGTTCCAGATCGGGTTGCTCAAGAATTTTTAAAACATTTTCTCACAAATTTCGCCGCCGGACAACCTTTTTATGTTGCGGTTCGAGAAGCTAGAGAACGATTACATGATGATTTTGAACGAGAATTCCCCTGTGCGAGTTGGCTTCCGGTGATTTGTCAAAATCCGGTTTATGTTCCTCCGACTTGGGAAGATTTAATCGGATATTCACCTAATATTCTAGAGGAAAATATACCTCAAAAGCAAATTTATAATCCTGCTAAATCTCATGCTTGGCGATGGCGGGAGTTACCCAAAGTGTTGTTTTCTGCAATTACAATTTCAGGGATGATTTGGGGAGTACGAAGTCTTGGTGGGTTACAGACTTGGGAGTTGAAAGGTTATGATCATTTTATTCAAATGCGACCCGATCCGGGTTTAGATGAACGGTTATTGCTGATAACAATTACAGACAATGATGTACAGAGACAACCTCCAGAAGATCGACAAGGACGTTCACTTTCAGATCGTTCATTAGCTTTATTACTAGAAAAGCTAGAGCAATATCAACCGAGAGTGATTGGCTTGCATCTATTTCGAGAAACAGGGGTTAACTCTGAATCTGAAAATCTCCGTAATTCTCTCCAAACAAGTGATCGTTTTTTTGCAACTTGTCGATATGGCAATACTGAAAATGTGGGAGTTTCTCCGCCTCCAGAAGTTCCCTTAAACCGTCAAGGATTTAGCAATATTTTGATCGATGCTGATGGGGTGATTCGTCGGAATTTATTGTCAGTCGGATTGTCTTCTGATTGTCAAACTCGCTTTTCTTTGAGTTGGAAATTAGCCGAACGGTATTTAGCAGATCAAAAAATAGTCGCAAAAACGACATCGGAAGGAAAGTTAAAGTTAGAAAATACTGTCTTCAAGATATTAAAACAAGGAAGCGGTGCTTATCAAACCGATTTAGACTGGCGCGGACATCAAATCATGCTCAATTATCGCACATCGGGAGAAATTGCACGTCAAGTAACGCTCTCCGAAGTATTAAAAGGTGAAGTCGATCCAGAGTGGATACGCGATCGAATTGTGATTATTGGAACAACTGCATCGAGTTTTAATGATCATCGTTGGTTTACTCCCTATAGTTATCAAAAACAACCGATTCAAACCATAACTGGTATTGAACTTCAAGCCCAAATGGTCAGCCAAATTCTCAGTATTATTTTAGAAGATCAACCTTTAATTTGGTGGTTTCCAGACTGGGGAGAAAGTCTGTGGATCTTGAGTTGGTCAATCGGTGCAGGTTTGATCGCTTGGAGAGTGCGATCGCCTCAAGCTTTTTTGTTGACGACGGGAACAACTTTAATTGTTCTGTATGGATGTTGTTGGGGATTGTTTCTTAGAGGAGGTTGGATACCCTTGATTCCCTCAGCATTGGCGATCGTTGGGGCGACAAGCGGGGTATACCTTCAAAAAACCTTCAAAACCCCTGAAAGCCCTTAATTCAAGCTGTAAAGGAAAGTAAGAACCCTGTCAACATCCTCCTCATCATCCTAAAGGTTGGCGATGGGTACTTAAACAACGTGACGGTTTAACAAGTGTCCTTGTCGCCGTTTTGAGTAGAAATGTTCCTGAAGCCCGTAAATCTACGGTTTTGGATATGAAGATTTATTGATTTATCCGTGAATATCCTGGCTCGAACGTGTCACTTTTGAAACATACCCAGTCATTGCTTCGTGGCTCTTGTCGGCGATGTTCAATGGCACATAAGCAAGGAAATTGCTTCTCGGAACGTCAGATAACTGCATCAGATCCTAGATCAAGACTGTATAAACTGACAACGAGATCACAAAAAACGAGATTAACACTATCCACTCACAGAAAACTATGACTTTTCAAGAAATTCTAAAATCTCTGATTTCTCAATTAAATTCTGCAACGTCATCTCCTGTCTTGCAAACTTCAGGCGTCACCAGTAACGAGGTAATTTTCGAGTCTGATATTGATGGAACTCGCTATTATCTTGTCCGTTGTCAACCGAAGTCAAATCCGTCGATACAACTAAGTCAACGGGAAAAGGAAATTGCGAAATTAGTCGCTGAGGGTTTACCGAATAAATGTATCGCCAAGGAACTCGGTATTAGTCAGTGGACAGTTTCCACTTATCTCCGTCGAATTTTCGGTAAATTAAATGTGACTACCCGAGCTGCAATGACAGCTAAATTGTTAGGAGATCAGTTATTAGCCAGTTAAATCAATCGATTCAGTTAACAGAGAAAAAAGCCGTCCCTGCTTGTCACTCAAAAAGCGACTGATGGGGGTGCAAAAAATCTGCTATAAATGGAAAGATTGGGTTGGATACAATAAGATGGATCACTTTGAAGTCGGTCGTTTGTGGAATGAAAATGCTCCAGCTTGGACGGCTCTTTCTCGTCAGGGTTATGATGTTTACCGAGATTTAGTCAATACTCCGGCTTTTCTCGAAGTTCTACCGGATATTCACGGGTTAGAGGGTTTAGATATTGGGTGCGGCGAAGGGTCGAATACTCGAAAGTTAGCCAGTTTAGGGGCTAAAATGGTAGGAATTGATATTTCCTCTATCTTCATTCAAGAGGCAATTTCTCAAGAAAATATTGAACCGTTGGGAATTAAGTTTCTCGTTGCAAGTGCGTTAGAACTTCCGTTTGCAGATCAAAGATTTGACTTTGCAACAGCATTTATGAGTTTAATGGATATGCCGAATTATGACATCGCACTGCGGGAAGCTTTTCGGATTCTCAAACCGGGAGGATTTTTGCAGTTTTCAATCACTCATCCCTGCTTTGATACACCCCATCGGAAAAATTTACGAGATGAAATGGGGAAAACCTATGCGATTGAAGTTGGAGGATATTTTGATAGAATTGATGGACAAATTTCGGAATGGATTTTCGGTTCAGCCCCAGAAAAAGTTCAACAACAATGGCCGAAATTTCGGATTCCATTTTATCATCACACCATAAGTGAGTGGTTAAACTTACTCATTGATGTCGGTTTCGTTCTCGAAAAATTCGTTGAACCGAAAGCCAATGATGTCGTTACCACTCACTATCCGCAGATGCAAGATTCACAAGTTGTCGCTTACTTTTTACAAGTTCGGTGTCGTAAGCCGGGTTAAATCAGAATTAATCAAAAGCAATATATTCTGAGCGAACCCATCCCGTTAAACCATCAACGGAAGAAACATAAAACCAGTTTGCACCATCATTACTTTTGCTTTGTTCGATCACTTCAACAGTCTCTCCATGTTGAAGGGAACCGAGTGAAGAAGCCAAGCTGGGTGTTGTCCGCAGGTTAATAGGACGACCATCTGTAGAAATTCTAGCCGCAACAATAGAGTTATCTGTTACCATTGTATTGTACTCTCTATTGCTGCTGAGTTCTAAACAAGAAAAGGGTAAATTCACAGTTCCCCAACCTTGTCCGGAAGCCGAAAAATCAGCAAAAATTTCTGCGTAGGGTTGACCATCACTAAAGTTGCCATAACGACGAACTTTGTAGTAACCGTTTTGTAATGTTCCAACTCCTTGTCCGTAGTCGTTGTAGCTCAAACATCTAGAGTTTTTCAGATAGATATAGTCGGGGTTGCTGTAGTAAACTCGACTGGCAGACGCAGCAGAAGTGAAACTGCTAAATGTTGACAAACCTGTAATTAAGGTGCTAGCAAATAAAGCAGCGACTTTTCCGAAGAATAGTTTCATGGAAGTTCTCCTTGGGTGGTGAAAAAGTGGTCAGAGTTGAAAACTGGAGAAGTATAGCCGATTTCTTTTGGGGAATAAACTCATTGAAGATCGAGTTATCGGCTAGAACTAATAGGCTTTAAATTTCGTATACAGCCTTGAGAATGCTTAATTTGTTGCGGATCATCAAGGTATAGGTTTCGAGTGCATCTAATTCTTCTTGGGTAATCATTAGATTTTGCTCGTGTAACGATTTTAGGTGAGTTTTACGAACTTTTGTTTGAGATTTTGGTTTGGGTAGATCCTGATTTCTACATTCCCGAATTCGGTGTTGATTTTCGGGAATTAAAGTGGTAGTGTCCATAAGATTTACAGGTAAGGTTTACAGGTAAAGGTTAGGGATTAAGGGTTCAAATTATCGGGAAAAGATGATGATTTTGATTAGTTATGGGGACAAGCTTTTTTTACGGAATGTAGTGCTTGATCTCCCTTAGTTCTGCGGTGAGAACGATTTAATTATAGTTTTGTTGTAATCTGCTGTTTTGAAGATTTAAAGCTTATAGAAATCAGCTTTTTCTTTCAGTTTTAAACTGTTGATTTTATTCTATTTTAGTTTGATATTTTATTTTATCTTTCAATTCAACTTTGCCCGAAAGTTTGCTTGAAGTTGATTTTAACAGCCAGGGATGAAGTTTGATTTGCGAGTCAGTCTTAGCTATGTTCCCGGTGACTTCAGATTCTTGTTTAAGCCGAGTGATGCACTCTGGCACAAGTATGTATCTTTCGTCGTTTTTTTGATGCCTGACCAACTGATCAAAGGTGACGATTGAGAAGAATTCAAGGAAGCAAATTCAACTGTCGCTGCTGCTTTTTGGGGAGCGATTTGAGCATGAACACCAATTGTAGTAACTAAAGCAGTTGCCGTGAGTAAGATTTCAGTGAATGTGATTTTCATCGTTTCCTTTCTCCTAGATAACATCGGATAGTTTGCGTTTGAACCGCTTGTACAAACCAGCTACCAACTTCAATAATGGTATTGAATTGGTCTACAGTGCTTAACATTTTCCACTCCTCTAATTATGGGCTTCAGCACGGGCTATTTTTAGAAAAAAAAGGGAGTTGCTTGTTGAACTCAAATAATACGGAAACTAGAGTACAACTCCCATTTATAAGCACCTGAAATTTAGTTGTAGAGCGGCTCACCACTGGCCGTTCCATTTCCGTATTCTGTCATGTGTTCAACAAAAATGTCCCCTTGTTCACGATTTCCTGGGGATAGGGTGAAAACCACATTATCCGTATTGGCTTCACCTGCTTCTTGAGAAGCAAAAACTACAACTTCGTTATTGACGACTCCAGCTTGATACATTTCTTCTAGAGTGTCAATTCCTAAAGATTCCGCTAAATTTGTTAAGCGAGTGCTAACAGCATGAGCGCGGCGTTCGGGTGTATAGGAACCTTTAGGATCGCTTGAGGAAAGAGTTTCTCTCCAAATAATTAAAGGCTCAGAACCCACTTGAACAACTTGGGTTTCAACAACAGGATAGTCACCTAATAGATCGGGATTATCCAAGTCATAGGTTTCACGAACCACCATAGGAACTGTACCGAATTCGTTTTCTTCAGCACTGATTTCGACAACTTCAAAAACGACTCGATCTCTTACATAGGTATTAGAAGGCTTGGCTTCGACTTGAGAAACTGTACCAACTAAACCGGCGGTGATGATGGCGGACGCGACGAATGCTTTGATGGTGCTTTTCATGTTAGTTTACCTAGAGGTAATGTTCAGAGTAAGGAGTTGTTTGGCTTGCGATACTCTTTAAGGTAAGGCAAAATCAGGGTCGTTGTCAGTAAGAACAAAGTGATGTGTTCTGAGGTGATCTGGCTCCGTCGGTAAGGGTAAAGTAACCAAAAAGTGAGGGGGATCACAATACGGAGGTGATAAACGTTCTTGTCTTTCTGGGGATTTATAAGCTAAAAGCAAGGCTAATCAAGTGATTGAGCCTCGGGAAAGCGATTTTCAGTTCTCGATCAGCAATTATTCTCACTGGACTGTTCATCTGATGACTCGCCTTCACTTCTTCTATATATATACGATTGTTTCCCGAGAACACGATTGTGATGGCCCTCATCAACGCCAAACCCACTCACTCTACTGACCAAAAACAACCACTTGGCTGTCTAGGGTTGGCACCAGTCTGATCATAGACTGCTCTGACAAGAGATTTGCATGATCCGCTCCAACTTAACAGAAACTCATTCCAATCAAAATTAGATTCAAAAGCGTTCTTCTGCAAAAGTGTATAAGTCTGTATGAAAAACTTGTGAAAATCTATTCATTGAAGATTAGTTTCGCTATAATTCAGATTGCAACTATTTCATAAACTGATGTTTGCCAAAAGTCTCTATCTTCAGGATGAATAAGCTTTTCAACTTGATCAAAATTGAGTTGTTCTGGGGTTGGAGTTAGACCAAAAACTTGAAATACTTCTTCAGACCAAGTAACTTCGTTCGTGTTGAAATCATATTCCCAATTTCCGACGTGAGCGACTCGTTGAGCTTCTAATAAATTTTCTTGACTATGACGTAATTCTTTCTTTATATTCCTAAAAATCACTTCTTTTTAAGAGGTTTTTATATTGATTATGATCGAACTTATTAAATTTTTATAGACTTTACAAGTCAAGTAAGATCCAGATGAAATGATTAAATCACCGAGTCTACCTGAGGAGAGAGTGATTTTTATATCTGTAGACGGATTAAATTTACTCATAATCACTATAAATTTAAGATAAGGTTAAAAAAATCAAAAACCTAAAATAAAGAGTCTGGAGATGATTATGATAAAATTTTTAAGTGGTCTAACTATTACTTTTGTCGGGTTAAATCTCGGCCTACCCGCATTCGCACAGTTCGGAGAAACAGCTCAAGAATAATCTCTCGATACCCCAACTCAACAGGCGATCATCTGTGATTACAGATATAAAATTGGTGAGGTTGAATGGGAACGAGAGAGTGCCAGTGGAACCACTCGTTTAGAAGCTAAAGATAGACGCGATCAACGGATTGATCGTTTAGAAGAAGAAGCTGACGAAGAAGGACAAGAACTGGAAGTCGTTTATACCCAATGTCGCGATCCTTATGGTCGAAATTAATTTATTCCCAGCCTACTCAGTTGCATAACAATGGGTTCTGTTGTGATAGAAAGACGGAAATTCAAGTCAGCAGCAGAACCTAATTTTGCCAAAATATCCATACAGCTTATTAACTTGAATTATACCAATTTTATTGATAAAATTGACAAAATTGATCTGCTTTAGTTGTCCAGAAAAAAAAATAATTATGACTGCCACTCTATCTAACCCTTCTTCCATTGAATCTTACTTAGGGGATGAAGCCGAAAGCTTACTAACTTACAAAGCCAAATATCCTCAAGATCAATTACATTTACCAGGGGGTGACTTTGTTGAGCGAGTTTTTACTCAAAGCGATCGCCATCCTCAAGTTTTACGAAGTCTTCAACAACTTTATTCGACAGGTAGACTTGCCAATACAGGCTATGTTTCGATCTTACCTGTTGATCAAGGAATCGAACATTCTGGTGCCGCCTCTTTTGCACCCAACCCCCTCTATTTTGATCCCGAAAATATTATCAAACTTGCATTAGAAGGCGGTTGTAACGCGGTTGCAACGACGTTAGGTGTGTTGGGAATGATGTCCCGAAAATATGCTCATCGTATCCCTTTTATCGTTAAACTCAATCATAACGAACTTCTCACCTATCCTAATGCTCACGACCAAATTATGTTTGCAAATGTCGAACAAGCTTGGAATTTAGGAGCCGTTGCAGTTGGAGCAACAATTTATTTTGGTTCTCCCGAATCTAGCCGTCAAATTCAAGAAGTCAGTCAAGCTTTTGCTCATGCTCATCAATTAGGAATGGTGACAATCTTATGGTGTTATCTTCGTAATGATGTTTTTAAACAAGATCAAGATTATCACTTGGCTGCTGATTTAACAGGTCAAGCCAATCATCTAGGTGTCACTCTAGAAGCCGATATTATTAAGCAAAAATTACCTCAATGTAATCGCGGTTATGAAGCGGTTGCTCAAGCCACTGGTGAAAAATATGGTCGGACTCATGAGTTAGTTTCTTCTGAACTGACAAGCGATCATCCGATTGATTTGACACGCTATCAAGTTCTCAATTGCTATGCGGGTCGGAGTGGTTTAATTAACTCGGGTGGTGCTTCTGGAAAAAGTGACTTTGCAGAAGCTATCCGAACTGCGGTAATTAATAAACGAGCGGGTGGATGTGGATTAATTTCAGGTCGAAAAACATTTCAACGTCCGTTTTCTGAAGGGGTTAAACTTTTTAATCTGATTCAAGATGTCTATCTGTCTTCAGAAGTGACGATTGCTTAACTGATCTGTTTAATTCAGTCCATGTTTTTAGCGTCCCGGTTTGTTTAATCGACTGGGACTTTTATCTTTATAAAAAAGCGATGTGACTTAATTTGTTTAACTTTACATTCCCGGACTTTTAGCCAGCATTGCCCGCAGAGTTTTAGGATCAGGATAAATGGGTAGTTGATAATTTGTTCGTTCAATTTTGCTGTTGTATTCACCATTTGCATAAAGCGTTAAAACTCGAAACCCAGGTGTAGCGATATCATCAAAAGTTAACTCATCTTCCTGAGGTTTGAACTGTACACAAGTCGAAGGACAACCCCAATAAACAACTCCATTCCGAATGGTTTCAAACTCCTGATGAATATGCCCAAAAATCACTAATTTCACCTGTGAATAGCGATCAATGACCGCAAAAAAATCTTCTGGATTTTGTAACTTAATTTTATCCATCCAGCGTGATCCAATTAGCACAGGCGGATGATGTAAAGCAATTAATGTTGGTTGATCGGGATGCTGTTGTAACTGAGACTCTAAATATTTTAAAGATTCAGAAGTTAATTCACCGTGAACTTTTCCCGGAGATTGACTATTCAATAAAATAAACTTCCAATTACTGATATTAAAGGCTTTTTTAATTGAAATGGGTGTTTTTTTAAGAATAGATTCCGCAACGGATAAATCATCGTGATTTCCCGGTATCCAATAGGTGGAAGTATTAAACGGTTGAATAAGTGCTTGTAACTGTTGGTAAGATTCGCTTGTTTCATCTTGAGACAAATCTCCTGTAATCAGTAAGACATCTGGATGGATATTGAGTTGACGAATCAATTCCAATACTGCGATCAAAGAATCAGCAGTCGTTAAACCCATCATTTTTTGATCGGGGTTCGCAAACAAATGAGTATCGGAAATTTGAATAACTTGTATCGGTTTAGTTTGAGGCATAATTCACGAATTGATTGATTTTGAGGTTGAAAATAGACATTACTGATCAGACTGCGGCTATACTCGGTATGGAGAGCAGCAGGAGTCTATAAAATGTCCTACGATCGCGAAAAGCAAGTTGCAATTGAAGCCACGTTATCGGCTGCCAAATTGTGTGAAAAAGTCCGTCAGGATATTCCCCCCGCTATGGAAAAAGGCGATAAAAGCCCCGTTACCGTAGCAGATTTGGGTTCACAGGCGATTATTTGTAAAGCCATTAGTGAAGTCTTTTCCCATGATCCCATTGTCGGGGAAGAAGACGCGACGGAATTACGCAAGCCGGAAATGGCGGAGAACTTGGCAAAAGTCACCGAATATGTTAAAGGTGAGATTGCCGATGCCACATCCGAACAGGTGACAACCTGGATTGATCGCGGAAATGGTCAAGTTGGTCAACGTTTTTGGACGTTAGATCCGATTGATGGGACGAAAGGCTTTTTGCGTCAAGATCAATATGCGATCGCCTTAGCGTTGATTGAAGATGGCGAAGTGAAAGTCGGGGTGATGGCTTGTCCGGCTTATCCCGTTCCCAATCATAAACCCGGAATGTTGTTTATGGCGGTTCGGGGTGAAGGGGCGATTATGATGCCCTTTGCAACAGCCGAACAGACTCCGATTCATGTCGTTAAAGCTGATGATACCGCAAATATGCGCTTTGTTGAAAGTGTGGAATCTGCTCACGGCGATCAGGATCGACAAAACGCGATCGCCCAAGCGGTGGGAATTAAAGCCGATTCAGTACGGATGGATTCTCAAGCTAAATACGGGGCAGTGGCTTCAGGAAAGGCAGCGCTTTATTTACGGCTTCCCTCTCCCAAGTCTCCTGACTACCGCGAGAATATTTGGGATCATGCAGCAGGCGCGATCGTTGTCGAAGAAGCAGGCGGGCGCGTTACAGATATGTATGGTAAACCGTTAGATTTTGCCTCTAAACCGAAGATGATGGAAAATCAGGGGGTTGTTGTTAGCAATGGCATTATTCACGATACGGTATTAGCTGCCTTGAAATAGTCAGAATAATTCTCAAGTTCTCGTCGAGAATTCATAACATTTTAGATTGACAATTTGATCATTTTCAATTATTGGGGGTAAGGGTGCTTTCCCCCTTTTTTGTCAAGTCGAGTCTAAAAAAATTAATGTTTGATTAATCTCACTTTTATGCTATAGTCGTATGCTGGAACGGTATATTTAAACGATAATAAAAAACCGACCCAACCTTAACAACCAATGAGGGTGAATCCATGAAAATTAGTGCAAGAAATTCCCTAAAAGGAACCATTAAAGCAGTACACGAAGGAGCTGTTAATACAGAAGTTGTTCTTGAAGTTGCTCCCGGCGTGGAAGTGGTTTCTATCATTTCTAAGGCTTCCGCTGAAGCATTAGGTTTGGCTGCGGGGAAAGAAGCCTATGCTGTTGTCAAAGCTAGCAATGTGATCTTAGCTGTTGATTAGCATTTAAAAACACTTCATCGTGTTTGGCAGAGGTGGGCATTTAATGCCCATCTTCAGTTATTTTTATTGAGTTTAGATGAACATCAATCGTCATTTTGAGGCACTTGAGTTAATGCTTCTTGCACCACTTCAACCCCTGCACCTGCGAGATAACCATTCTCACTGAGATACCGTTTCCAAGCTTTTGTTCCCGGTTGTCCGCTAAAGAGTTGTAAAACATGGCGCATGATACTATTGAGTTTAACGCCTCGACTCAGCCAATATTCTAAATAAGGAAACATCGCTTCGACGACTTGATGACGAGTTAAAGGGATTGTTTTTTCTCCATAAAATTCTTGATCTGCGGTTGCAAATAAATAAGGATTATCATAAGCTGCACGTCCAATCATCACCGCATCTACAGATTTTAACTGTTCGTGAACTTGAGAAAAAGTTGTCAACCCGCCATTAATTTCAATCAATAAATGGGGGAATTCTTGTTTCAACCGATGCACATCTTCATAGCGTAATGGGGGAATATTTCGGTTATCTTTTGGGCTTAAACCCTGTAACCAAGCTTTCCGCGCATGAACGGTAAATTGTTGACAACCAGATCCAGAAACAATCTCTACAAAATTCGCCATATCTTCATAGCGATCGCGATCATCTATCCCAATGCGATGTTTAACCGTAACTGGAATGTTTACCCGTTGTTGCATCTTTGAAACCGCTTCGGCGACTCGTTGGGGTTGCGCCATCAAACAAGCCCCAAAATTGCCATCTTGTACCCGTGAACTCGGACATCCGACATTCAAATTCACCTGATCATAACCCATATCTTCGGCAATTTCTGCACAAATTGCTAACTCCTGGGGTTGATCTCCTCCAATTTGTAAAACCAGGGGTTTTTCTTCAGGAGAAAAGCCTAAAAGTTTTTCGCGATCGCCATGTATAATCGCCGCAGAAGTCACCATTTCGGTGTACAATAAAGTCCGTCGGGTAATTTGGCGCATGAAATACCGAAAATGGCGATCGGTGCGATCCATCATCGGCGCGATACTCAAAGGATAAACGCGATCCGTTGCAGAAATGGGTGTTAACAATAGGGAGTTTAAATTCATCGGATATTAGCGATAAGAGAGCAGATAGATCACTGCAATTGTTTCCAGTTTAGGAGATAATAGACTGAGTATTATTTTTGTCGTTTAGTCAAAAGAGTTCGATGATGTTGGAACCCGGTACACTGTGGAAACGGACTCAGGAACAAACCGAATTTGCACTTCAAACGGGTGCGCTTCAGTCTATCCCCACTGAATATCAGTTTATCGAACAGGATGGCATTTTGTTCTTTGTGCGAATCGTCTCTAATTTAGCACGAAAAGAGAACGCCAAACAACAACAAGATCAAAAAACGAAAACCTCTGGAAAACCGTTTAATCCATTTCTTCCCTATGAAGAAGATTTATTTGTTGCTGACTTGTCACCCACTCATTTATGTTTACTGAATAAATATAATGTTGTCGATGATCATTTGTTGATTGTCACCCGGGAGTTTGAAGCCCAAGAAAATTTATTAACCCTGGAAGATTTTCAAGCCTTGTGGATGGGTTTAGCAGAAATTGATGGGTTTGTTTTTTATAACGCAGGTGCCGACGCAGGCGCGAGTCAACGACACAAACATCTACAATTAATCCCGCTTCCCTTAGTTCCCAATGGGGTGAAAGTTCCGATTGAACCTGCGATTAATTCAGCACAATTTTTAGGTGCGATTGGCAACTGCCCTCAACTGCCTTTTCTTAATGCTTTAATACGTCTTGATCCGCTTTTAGTTGACTCTCCCGAAGAAGCCGCAGCTACAACATTAGAGTTTTATTATAACCTGTTATCTCAAGTCGGTTTGCACGGAGAATCTGGGATGAAAGGGAAACAATCTGGGGCTTATAATTTAATGATGACCCGAGAATGGATGCTGTTAATTCCGCGAGTTCAAGAAGGTTTTGACGGGGTTTTGGTTAATTCTTTGGGATGTTGTGGGGCGATGTTGGTGAAAACTGAAGAACAACTACAACACCTCAAAGAGATTACTCCGATGACGGTTTTACGAAATGTTTGTATTCGGAAATAAACAGCGTTTCAATTCCCTCTCCTGCGAGGAGAGGGGTTGTGGGGTGAGGTCAAACAATTCCTAAAAAAGCTTTCGTAAAAGATTGAAAAGACTGTCCGGCTTCAGTTAACATTTGAAACATCGGTTGTTGAGCAGAAATAAAGACTCGCGCACAATTTCGTCCCGGCATTCCTGATATTGAACCACCCGGATGAGTTCCCGCCCCACTAAGATATAATCCTTTAATTGGGGTGCGATAATTGGCTAATTCGGGTAAAGGACGGAGAAAAACCATCTGTTCTAAAGTCATATCAATATGATAGTAATTCCCCTTATAAGCACCCAAACGTTCACCCAATTCAGCCGGACTTTCGACTCGTCGAGCGATGATTGAATGCTTGAGATTCGGACAATAATCTGCTAATTTATCTAACACCCGATCAGCTACTTTATGTTTCAATTCATCCGTCCATCCAGTACCATTTAAACCCGTTCCTTCCGCACCATCAACTTGATAAGGGGCGAAGAATTCCACCCAAAGGGTATGTTTTCCATCCGGCGCCATTGTCGGATCAAGCATTGTGGGAACAACAGCATACATAGACGGATCAGCATCAGGAATTTTACCAATTGTACAGTCGTGATGAGCAATTTCAACCTGTTTAAAAGAATCCGCAATCAATAGAGAACCAATCAAATACTCATCTTGATGATTGTGATGTTCAAAGCGTAACGGTTCTGATAATGCACAATCAATTTTGAGAATCGTTTCATTATTATTAATGATCCGACGTTCTAAGCGTTGACGCAAGTTTGGATCAGCCGCATCCACATCAGCTTCATTCATACATTGCAGAAATAAACGTTTAGCATCAATATTAGAAATAATTCCTTTTGTGGCTCGATATTCGGTGCCATTATCGACCTGAACACCCACCGCCCGACCATTATCAACTAACACCTTTTTAACAGATTTTTCCGTTAAAATTACACCGCCTTTCGCCTGAACTAAATTCACTAAAGCTTGTACTAAAGCACCCGTTCCGCCTTTGGGTCTAGCCATACCCGGGTTATGTCGCATAGTCATCATCATCGCCCCCACAGCGAGATTTTTTTGAGAAGGAGGTGCGCCTAATTCTGAGGCTAAACGAGCCAGAGGTGCTTTCAGAAATTCTGAGTCAAACCACTCATTTAAAACATCCTCAGAACTGCTTAACATCGTGCGAATAAAGTCCAGACTTTTCTCAATAGAATTAATCATTGAGAGTAAATCTTTGAAATTTGCGGAATTATAGTTGCGGGCAATATCAAGAATAGATTTAGGCGGTGCATTAAACATCGGAGTTGCTGCATTAATAAACCGTTGCCAATAGTTGACAAATTCTCGATAGCGTTCAGCATCTTTCGGATAATAACGAGCAATTTCTGCACAGGTTTTTTCAACAGATTTGTGGGCTAAAAAATATTTGCCATCAGGTTGAGGGGAAAAGACAACCGGATCACAAAAGAGATATTCTAAGCCATATTTATGCAGTTCGAGTTCTTGAATAACTGGACTCAGGTGAATAAATTCATGATCAATCGCACAGAGGTTAAATTTAAAGCCTGGTGCTTCTTTCGGTAAGATTTCTTCTGTAGTCGCCGCACCACCGGGAACTGAACGTTTTTCTAACAACAGAACACTGTATCCGGCTTTTAATAAATAAGCTGCACAGGTTAAACCATTGTGACCTGCACCGATAATAATTACATCGTAAGTTTCCATGTGAATTTTGTGAATGGCGGTTGATGAGAGCAAGTGAGATTTTTGGCAGAAAATAATCTTTTCAGGATCTTGCGATGCGATGATCATCTCTGATCGAGACATTCTCTTAACTTCTAAATCTCATCTTACTATAATGATTTCTGGTATTGTAAGCAATCGAGGGACGGGTTGATATCTGTATTTAGATAGAGTACATTCGGTCGATCTCAGTTCAAAGTGAATGATTAATTGATAAAAATAAAAAAACAACCCCCACACTACTTTCGTATCGAGTTCATGGTGCAGGGGTTGAGTTGAGTAGACTAAGTTGGTGGCAACCAGCTTAAGCTGTGATTTGTACCCGGCCTCTAACCACAGAGCGTAACAGTCTATCAATTGAACGATGATCATCTTCGCTCAAAGACTCATCCAACATCGCCGCCATTAACCCGTAACGGTCAGTTTGGGTGAGGCTTTGGCTGTCAGCGACAGAGGCGATGATTTCGTTGATGGCTCCGGGAAGTAGGTTAACTTGAGGCATGGGGTAAGGGGTTGAACTCGATATCTTTATAATCTCCTGTTTTCCCCATTCGCGAAGTGACTCATGTTCTTGGGGTTGGGTGAGAATAACGGAAAGATGGAGTGAACTCAATAGGTAAACAACGGTGATGGGAGTCACTCAACCGAGTCAATCTATCCTGAACTTCGGTATAAACTCGGGTTTTCAACTCCCTGGTGTCAGGACTCAACAGACGAACAACCGTAATAGTCATCACCCCACCCAACCCAGTATTGCGAGAACTTCGGTATAAACTCGGATTTTCAACTCACAGGTGTCACAGGTGTGACGGAGGGTGGTAAGTCCTTAACTCAAATTCGATAACAGGGCTTTCCAGTTCGTCCCATTCTCGGGTTTGACGCCTTTGTTGACCAATTCAAAAGTTTGACCTTCGGTTTCGGGAATACTCAGACATTCCACACAAGCCGAAGCCACATCCACCCGACTGGTTTGACCTGTGAGTTGATCTCCAACCCCCACCTCAACCCCTAATCTTCCGCCTGTGGTGGCTTTAACCAATGTATTCAGGTCGTAGGATGTATAAGGGCCGTCAATTAGCCGTCCAGGTCGAATAATTGTGTAAGGAAGTCCTGAACGAATAATGGCTTCTTCGCCTTTTTGTTTGGCATCCAACACCCCAAAAGCATTAAGAAGATTATAGGGTAATTGATTTTTGCGGAGAACACCCGCAGAAGACACAAATACAAACCGTTTCAGGTCTTTGGGTGCAGCCGAGACTAAGTTACTCACCCCTTCGGCATCGACTTGTTCTGGACTGTTCTGGGCGTGTTTGCGGCGATACTGAGTATCAAAATAGATTTTTAGCCATTCTGCCCAACTTTGTGATGCGGTTGACTGTTGGAGGGTGTCAAAATCCCACTTCGTTGAGGGTAATGCAGTCGTTCCAGCACAACAAATAATCTGAGTAACATTTTCGGTGACTGTCGGTAAACTGGAGGGGTTGCGAATATCACCAACCCCAATCTCTACTTTATTTTCAAACATTTTCTGAGCTTTTTCGGCATTACGAGTTAAAACCCGAACCCGAAACCCTTTTTCTAAAAGTTTGGCAACTGTTAGCTGACCCACTCCACCTGTTGAACCTGCAACTAATACTCGGTCTGTCGATGAAACTGTTGAAGTCATAATCGTTTCCTCAAAATTGATTGTCTATTATCTGTCGTAGATAGATACGTGATCGGCCATAGCGCGAATAAATGTTAGGTGTGGGGAATACCAAATCTCAAAGCCGGGATTTTGCAACGATGCCTAATAAATTATAGTCTGACTTTACTTTATCTTAAATCCTTTTATCCTCTATTCAAACTTTTAGGTCTTCGGAGGTTATGTTCAGGCTTCTTTGATGTCGGGTGGTACAATCTCGTCGTTTCAGTGAGTTACTTTCTACTCCCATTCACAAATTAAGTATTACAACAGATTGGCTAAAGGATGAGATTTTTAAACAACATCTACATTCAGGTGGAGGAGTAGACAAAGCGATCAAAACGGCTCAAGTCGTGGGTGGAGTTGTTATTGGGGCGATTGTGGCTAAAAAAATGCTGAATCAAGTTAGCAAAAATTAGTGATTTAACATTCAATCTTTTGGTTTTTTTATCTCTCAAGATATCTTTCTTGTTACAGATGTACAACAGCAATGATTGCCTCATAATAATAAGTACGTTGTTTTTTATAACTGTTCATTCATGTAACTTGGAGTTACCCAAATGATTAACTTTAAAAATTTACTCAATTCTAAAATTATTGCTTTGACTGCGGTAGTAGGGATTACACCTTTAGTTGCTCAATCGAGTTTAGCAGAATCAATTAATACTAAAACAAATTCAGAGCCGTTAAAAAATCATCTCTTAATTGCTCAAGAAGCTGTAACTACTCCTGGAGATATTCCGACCACAACTCCCGGAAACGTTCCCACAACAACTCCCGGAAATATTGGGGATGATCCGATTAATTCAGGTGGGGTAGAAGTTCCCTCGACTCCCGATGGTGTACAGATCAATGCTCCGGGTTATATTCCTACAAATCCCACAAGACCTGTAAACGGTATTAATAATAGAGGGGTGAATTCTCCTGGTGATCAATTTGATAATAGAGGGGTGAATTCTCCTGGTGATCAATTTGATAATAGAGGGGTGAATTCTCCTGGTGATCAATTTGATAATAGAGGGGTGAATTCTCCTGGTGATCAATTTGATAATAGAGGGGTGAATTCTCCTGGTGATCAATTTGATAATAGAGGGGTGAATTCTCCCGGTAATTCGACTACTAACGATCCCGGATATATTGGTGTTCCAGCTCGATAATAGATTGTAACTTAAGATTGAAATTGAGTAAATGGCTGCTGAGAATTTTACCATTCATTTCGATTTTTTAAATCCCCAGTCTTTAATGAGATTTGGGGGTTTCATAGTTGTTCAGTATAATCAGGAAACTGTTTCTAGTCTTGAAGTAATTCTAGACTACTCTGTTTGAGACAAGGGGGTGAAGTCGAAGTATTAATCATGATTATTTTGAATAAGAGTTGAGTGTCTATTTTGTCATAATCTATTGCTAGATATCTGACTTTAGACGGGTTAGCTTTGAGATTAGCTTTACTATCGCCCAACTCAACTCCTTTTTTCTTCACCCAAGTTGATGATTTGTAGAATCACCCAAAAGCAGGAATTTATTCAGAATCTCGATGAACTAAACTGGGAGAAAATGCTGGTAAACAAACGGCTATATATTCTGCTCCTTCTTCACTAGGACTACTATACCGCACCCATTCCCCTTTACTGGCAATCACAGCTTGTCCGGCATGAATCTCCATTTCACCGCCTTCATATTCTACCCGCAGCATTCCTTTTAAAACTATTGTAAATTCATCAAATTCTGGACGCTGACCGGGTTCGGTCCAACCACTCGGAGAATTCATCTGAGCAATACTGACGGCTTCTGTTTGAGAATTTACCCGACCAATATATTCATCAATCTGTTTGGGTTTATTTCCCGCCGGTTCAATGCGAGTTGCTTGTTCAATTCGGATGGGCATAATCTTTAATTAGAAAACACAATCAAGAAAAATTACACCAAGTTTAAAGCCTAAATTTCAGGGATTAACAATTTTTCGGAGTTTATTAAGATAAGCGCGTCAATTGTTTGAATCATGGCTGGATGGAAACACCCTAGAGATTCAGTCGGGTACAAAGCCCAGACCTTGAACCTATCCTGATATCTTCAGAAAATTTACCTAAATGCTACTCTTAAAATCATAGATAACTTTCTTTGAGACTTATTTAGGAGAAGCTTTATGGTAACAGTTGCTCAGTCTCGACCCAGTGAACGAGCCACGTTTATTCAGAAAACATACATACACTTGGCTGGGGCGGTGGGTTCGTTTGTTTTGGTTTCGATTTTGTTGTTTCAACTGGGGATAGCTGAAGCGTTAACCAATTTTGTGATGGCGAGTCGGTTTAGCTGGTTCGCAATTTTAGGGGCTTTTTCACTTCTGGGTTGGTTCTCTCGAAGTTTAACAGCAAAAGCTGATTCTGTGGAGACTCAATATGCGGGTTTGGGAATTTATGTTCTCGCCCAAGCGTTGATTTTTGCACCTTTGCTTTACATCGCGGCTTATTTTTCTGACCCAACGGTTCTCCCCACCGCAGCGATTTTAACGTTGTTGCTGTTTGGTGGCTTAACTGCGGTTGCGCTAACGACAAAGACAGATTTTACCTTTTTGGGTGGAATCCTGAAAATAGGCGGCTTTGTGGCGCTAGGGTTAATCGTGTGTAGCGTTATTTTTGGCTTTACGTTGGGGCTGTTGTTCTCGGTCGTGATGGTTGTCTTTGCTTCGGCAGCGATTTTGTATGATACCTCAAAAATCATGCGCCATTACTCAAAAGAACATTATGTGGCGGCTTCTTTAGAACTGTTTGCGTCTGTGGCGTTGCTGTTCTGGTATGTTTTGCAGATTGTCATGTCTCTCTCGCGGCGCTAAACACGGTAAAAGGCGATCGGGGAGGATTGGGGTGAGAGTGTGTTGATCTCCCCCTCTCCCCATTTTGTGAAGGGTTAGGCTAAAACGGGTTGTTGTTGGGGCCAACGTTGAACCGCTTTTCCAATCACTGCCATTTCTTCCATCAAACGGTCAAATCGTTCTGGAGTCAAAGATTGTGGGCCGTCAGAAAGGGCTTTTGCAGGGTTGGGATGAACTTCTATCATCAACGCATCCGTTCCCGCCGCGACTGCTGCTAAAGCCATTGTAGGAACGTATTCGGCTAAACCGGTACCATGACTGGGATCAATCATAATCGGTAAGTGAGTCAGCGATCGCAAGACCGGAATCACAGACAAGTCTAGAGTATTACGAGTATAGCGACGATCAAAGGTGCGAATTCCCCGTTCACAAAGGATTACATTGGGGTTTCCGGCCGCTAAAATGTATTCTGCCGCCATAATCCATTCTTCAATCGTGGCAGACATTCCCCGCTTTAACAAGACTGGCTTATCTTGGGCGCCTACTTTTTTGAGGAGGGGGAAGTTTTGCATATTGCGGGCGCCAATTTGGATGACATCTGCAACGTTCGAGAGTACCTCTAGGTCTTCAGAGTCCATGAGTTCGGTAATGATCCCTAACCCGGTTTCTTCTCTAGCTGCGGCTAATAGATGTAATGCACTTTCTCCGTGTCCTTGGAAGGCGTAGGGAGAGGTACGAGGTTTGTAGGCGCCTCCGCGCAGAAACTGTGCGCCTGCGGCTTTAACTCGTTTGGCGGTTTCAACAATCATTTCTTCGTTTTCGACTGAACAAGGGCCAGCCGTAATCACGAGGGGATGATGTTCACCAAAATAAACGGTACCTGCGGGGGTCGGAACGGCGACTTCGCTGGCTTCTCCGTGACGATATTCCCGACAAGCTCGTTTAAAGGGTTTTTCAACCCGTAGCACTTCTTCAATGAAAGGACTGATTTCTTGGAGTTGTAACGGGTCAAGGTCTGCGGTTTCTCCGACTAAACCAATGACAACCTTATGCTGACCGACAATTTTTTCGGGGGTAACATTCCAAGTGGTCTGCAACTCATCAGTTAAGCGTTCTATTTCGGCTTCGGGTGAGCCGACTTTCATTACAATAATCATTTATTCCTATTATTCCTATAGGGTCTGTGGTTGATTGGGGTCAGGGGTGGGGCGTTGGGAATTGTTGAACGCTCTCGTCACCCTCCCACTGCTGTCATAAAGATCACTTTAACCTATGACCCACGCCTTAATTTTTCCGTTTTTAATTCTTAATTTTTGCTCTACTTTCTCGTCGAGCGTCTTTCCAGGCTTGTACGGTGCGTCCTAAATTCAGTTTAAACTCTTGCCAACCGACAAGACTTCCCGTTTGGTCTTCATCCCAAGAGGTGGAGAAAATTCCATAACTCAATCCCAGAACGCTTAAGCCAAAACAACCTAGACTCGCTAAGAAAACGGCGGTGTTCGGAAGAATAAACACTTCATTGACAATAATAAAGTAACTCCCAACAAAGATACTGATTGCCATAAACAGCGGTACACCTGATAATATCGCCATTCGAGACAACATTCGCTGACTCACGACTTCAGGAATAGCGGTTTCTTCCCGTTGGGTAGACCGTTTGGGGGCGGGTTGGGCTGATGTTTTCTCCCTGGTTTTGCGAGTTGCACGCACAGGAGGTTTGTCGGTTGTTTCCGGTTCGGCTGACTGAGATTGAGCTTTTGACGCTTTTTTCCGACTTTTTGCGGGTTCAAAGGGTAGGGGTTGGCGTGGGCGTTCGGAAGACATGGTAATATTTGCTCTCTTGTGAGGAATTGACGGCGTACACGTACAGGCTTCAAGAGCTTCGGGCTTTTATCCCCGAATTCCCAAACGTTGAATGAGGGCGCGATATTTATCGTTGTCTTTGTTGCGAATGTAGGCGAGCATACGCTTACGATGTCCGATCATTTTTAAGAGTCCTCGGGTTGAGGAATAGTCTTTTTTGTTTTGTTTGAGGTGGGCGCTGAGTTGGTTGATGCGTTTGGTGAGCATGGCAACTTGTATTTCCGGTGATCCGGTATCAGTCTCGTGAACTTGGTGTTCGGTGATGATTTCTTGTTTCTGTTCTTGGGTCAGACTCATGGCTTGAAATTGGGTTTAGTTTCTAAAATTTCCACAGTTGTTAATCCTATCATATTTCTCTTGGGTGTGAGCTAATGCTGATGCGGCTTCAAGGTTTCAGGGGTTGGATGATTGATGGGGTTCCGGGGGAGGTAGGGAGGTAGGGTTCCGGGGGAGGTGGGGTTCCGGGGGTTCCGGGGGTTCCGGGGGTTTCGGGGGTTC